>CAZDSF010000057.1:0-8953 GCA_964508025.1 uncultured Anaerolineales bacterium | reverse complement strand
AAAATAAAGGGGGCCAAGTATAACATTGTCAAAAAACCCGTAAAACCCAAAATAGATTTTTTCGGGCCGGGCAGTTAATGGGACATATTAGCCAGGAACCGCGCCTTGAAAGCCTCATTCTCCTCAAGCTGCTGCGCGGCTAAGCGTTCGCGTTCGTAAGCGCGGGCGTTCTCCAGCGCAATGGCAACCTGATTTGCCAAATGCTCCAACACCTTGAGATCATCCACCTGGACGCCTTCGTGCTCGGCGCTGCGCACGGCGAGCACGCCCAGCACGCGATGTTCCATCCGCAACGGCATTCCCACCTGCGAGAGGATGCGCCGATACCACTCCGGCCCATCTTCCAACGTCTCGTTGATGATCTGAGAACGGCCCCGGCGCAGCACCCGCTCCATGACCGTGCCGTCTCCGGTATGGACGAGCTCGGGCCACACCGCTGCCGCCGGACTTTGGGCATGGAGCCGCGCTTCGGCGCCGCCAGGATCCACCAGATACACAGCCACCGAGACATAGGAGAAGCGGTCACGGATGCGATCCGCCACCCGTCCCAACAACGCTGCCGGTTCTCGAATCGAGGTGATGGCCTGGCTCACTTCCAGGCTGGCTTCCAGCTGCAGGGCGCGACGTTGAATCTGATAGTTGGCTTTCTGAAGCAACTGGGTCCGCGCGACCACCTTAGCTTCCAGATCCTCGTACAGCGACTTCAACTCCAGCGCCATCTGGTTGAAAACGTAGGTGAGAATGCCAATCTCATCCCGCGAAGCCACCGGCACATGCTGAGACAGGTTGCCTTCCGCCATCTCCAACGCCGATTCAGTGAGGCGAATCACGGGGCCTGTGATCTGGCGGATGACAAAAGCCGAGATCACCGTCGTGAGCAAGGCCACCGACAGCAAGCCCCCGATCAGCGTCGCGGCAATGTGCTCGGTGGAGGCCAGGATCTCCGATTGCTCCTGCTCCACCAACACTCCCACATCGAAGCCTTTCAAGGGGAAATAAGCGCCCACCACCGGAATATTGTGCGCATTGCGATACCAACCGTTCTGCGCGTGATCGCCGGCCAACGTGGTGCAGGCCCCTCGCGGCAGGGCTGTCGCCTGAGCCGCCGTCGAATCCGCGAGCCAGACGCGCCCATCCCGCACCAGATACAGATGTCCGGTCTGTCCTAGGGTCAGGTCAAGTTGCAGCCCCTGCATCAGCGCAGTCGCATCGAAGCACAGCACCAGCGTTTCAGCGCTCTGCGAAAAAGCCACCGCCGCCGATGTCAGCGCCGGTTCAGACGCCTCCAAGTCGCAGGCGCGAGCTGGCGCAACCTCCGGCGGCGCGCAGGCGCCCCAGACCCAATGACCGGCATCTTCCAGCCATATAGCCCCCTCCAATTCGGGAATTTTGCGCTGCACAAAGGGCCAAGATAGAGCATCCAGAGTCGGCGGGGAGGCGGCGCCCGACGTGGTCTCCAAAATAGCGTCAAACAGCAACACCCGATCCAGCAACCACGACTCAAGATTTTCAGCTTTTAAGGTCGCTACCAGTTGCAGCTTGTTTGCCGCTTCTAACTGGAGATTGCTTCGATTCTGCTCGACAACGTACCATCCAATTAAGGCCAGGGGAGTGATGGTCAAAGTCAGAAAGGCAGTCAACAGGGTACGACCTAGCCCCCCGCGCATACCTGTGGTGGGAATCGTCCGCGCCGCGGCCGGAATGGATGCCGACTGCGGCGTGGACGCTGCCGACGGCGCAAGCGCCTTTATTCCGGTTCCCATACCTCCTCGCCCATGAGGATGCGCCGAATCTGCTCAGGGAAGCGGTCGGGGTCCAGCGGCTTGCCAATGAAGCCATCGAAGCCCACTTGCCGGGCGCGGTCGAGGAAGGGCTGGGCAATATTGGCGGTCACGGCCACGATGGGCACGTCCTTGAGTTGGGGATGCGAACGCAGCGAAGTCAACGACTCAAAGCCATCAGCATCAGGCAACATCAAATCCATCAGAATGAGGTCAATTTCCCCCAGGGTCTCGGCAAATTCCAGCACTTTCCAGCCCGAAGCTTTCCACTCACACTTCTTGACGCCCAAAAATGCCAGCAAGCGCGTCATCAACAGGAAGTTATTGAAGTTGTCTTCGACAATCAGGATTACGGCATCCCAGGGTTGCTTGGGCTTACCCCTCATGGCCCACCTCCAGGCGCAGGAAACGCGCAATTTGTTCGGGCAGCAGATCTACATCAATCGGTTTGGGGATGTAGCCATCACAACCAGCTTCCAGGCTCTTTTCGCGGTCGCCGTGCATAACGTTCGCCGTCATCGCCACAATCGGCACACGTCGAAGTTCGGGAATCTCGCGCAAATGCCGGGTGAGCGTATAGCCATCCATTGCCGGCAAGTTCATGTCCACGAGAATGAGGTCGGGGAGCTCACGTCGCGCCAAGTCAATCCCCTCGTGGGCATCGAATGCCTCCACGATGGTATAACCTTCGACGGTCAGAATACGCCGCACCAACAACCGATTATCCGGGTTATCTTCCACATAAAGAATTTTCACGCCCATAAGTAGCCCTCATTCGTTTGGAAGTTGTTCCAATTATACACCATAACGCTTTCCTTACCAAATTTTACCAGGTTGAATCCGCAGTTTTAGAATAACTGTTGTGTTAAGAGGACGTGACACTTACCGAAAACAAACCCAATAAACAAATCTGGAAACAGCACCTTGGATCAATCCGCACCACACGCGGCGCAGGTGAAAAAAGATGACCACCACATTACGGTGGATTATACCCTCTTGCCTGATAGCTGCCAAGTCGGAAAAGCTGGAATCTGCGGCTTTGACCGCTCTTTGTCGCGGCAAACGGAATAGCGTTGAACAGTTACAAAGCTGACTGGCCTCGCGCCGATTGACGCAATCACCGCTGAGGAATATAATGGAGATAAGAAGCCTCAACCGTATTATCGAACCTGTGGCACAGCCCCATGGATGAAAGAAAATAGTTCATAGAGCGCAGAGTGCAGTGAGCAGAACGCAGTTCGCCATGCCCAAACTGCTCACCCCTCACAGCTCACCCATTACGATTTCAGGAGGAAACATGATACCCAGCTATGTCGGTCACAAGCCACGCCTGGCGCTGATTATACTAGCACTGATGCTGATCGCGGGCGGCTGCCAGCTGCTAACACCCGCAACGCCGTCCACGCCCACACCGGAGACGCCCGCTCCCACGCAAGCCACGCCCCAAACGCCAGCAACACCCACGCCGCCCGATATACCAGCCATTCCACCACGCGCCAAATCGGTCTTCGCGCCATACAATCCGCAACCGGTGCGCATCAATCCCGCGCTGGCGCAACCGGCAATCGCGCCCGATCTCAGCAACGTCCACATTGCTATGCCGCTCTCGGCAGAGCAGCTCGCCCGCCTGGCCCGCGATGGCGTCGTCGCCAGCCCTGGTATGCAGGAGCAAGAATTCTTCACCCTCTACGAGAAGGCCCGCTACGCCAACGTCCCCATCTTCATCACCAGCGACTCGCTGCTGCATGTCTATCACCTGATGTTCGACAAGACCCTGCGCACCGCCGAAGTCGAATACTTCCTGCCGCTGCTGCGCTCCCTCAACCGCGCGCTGATCGTCGAAGCCGACGCGCAGTACCAGCAGCTGCGCGGCGCGCCATGGGAAGACGCCGCCCTGCGCACCGTCGCCTTCATTGCCGTGAGCGGACGCCTCGCGGATGCCGCCTTCCCCGTCCCCGCCTACGCCGCCGCGCTGACGAATGCCGAAATCGCCAACATCGAGGCAGCGGCAGGCATCATCCCCTCCCTGCTCTTCCCCGGTCTGGAATTCGGCGAGGACTACACCCAATACATTCCGCGCGGCCATTACACCCGCAGCGAGGACCTGCGCGCCTACTTCAAGAGCATGATGTGGTACGGACGCATGACTTTCCGCCTCAAAACCGATGATCCCGATATCGGGCGCGCTGAGACCCGCTCTGCGCTGCTGCTGGTGCAGGCTTTGCGCAACACCCAGGTAGACGGTCGCCCCGCATTGGAAGTCTGGGCCGATCTTTATGATCCCACCGCCTTCCTCGTCGGGCGCAGCGACGATCTCACCGCGCTGGATTATCTCCCCGTGATGGCTGCGATCTACGGCGAGAATCCCGCGCTCGCCGCGATAACGGATGACGCCAGACTCGATACCTTCATCGCCGCCACGGACAGGCTGCCGCCGCCGCGCATCCTGGGCCTGGTCATTCAGGACACCGACGACGAGACCGAGCAGACCAAGGGACTGCGTTTCATGGGCCAACGCTTCGTGCCAGACGCCTACATCTTCCGCCAGCTCATCTACCGCAACGTGGGCACGCGCGACGAACGCCGGGGACTGCCCAAGGGCCTGGATCTCTTCGCCGCAATGGGTTCCGAACGCGCTTATGCGCTGTTGAAGGAGATGGGCGACACCCAATACCTGAACTACACCTCGCAAATGGAGAAGATGCGCGCCTGGACAAGCAGTCTCACCGTGGACGATTGGACGGAGACGGTATACAATACCTGGCTGTACACCTTCTACCCGCTGCTAGACGTACCTGGTGGCGGCTATCCGGCCTTCATGCGCTCGACGGCGTGGCTGGATAAGCAGCTGCACACCTGCCTGGGCAGTTGGGCGGAGCTCAAGCACGACACCATCCTCTACGCCAAGCAGACCTACGCCGAGATGGGCGCCGGTTGGTTCCCCACCCCTCCCGACCCGCTGCCGGCGCGCGGCTACGTCGAACCGGTCCCCGAATTCTACGCCCGCCTGGCGGCGCTGGCAGCGATGACGCGCGAGGGGCTGGCTTCCCGCAGCCTGCTTGGCGCGCAGGACGCCGACAGCCTCTCGCGCATCGAGACTCTGGCGCTCGCGCTCAAGGAGATGGCGGAGAAGCAGCTGACCGGCGCACCGCTCACCGAAGCGGAGCACGAGCGCATCCGCTTCTATGGCGGCGAACTGGAACATCTGGTGATGGCCTCCGCCGACGCGCCGAAGGGCGAGCCTTATGCCATTCCCTACATGGACGAGGACCCGCAAGCCGCCATCATCGCCGATGTTGCCACCGATCCCGCTCCCATGGGAATGAGCTTTTCTGGCCCGGCGGTGCTGCAAGTGGGCGTCGGGCGCATCAACGAGCTGCACGTCGTAGTCCCGCTGGTCGAAGCAGATGGCAGCTTGCGCTTGCAGGTCGCCAAAGGCGGCATCTTCTCATACTACGAGTTCCCCTGGCCCGCCCAGGATCGTCTCACGGATGAGAAGTGGCAAGCCATGCTGGATGCCGGAACCGCGCCCGCGCCGCCCGCCTGGATCGCCAGCTTCTACACCCCCGCCGGAGAATATCACGCGCTGCAAAGCGCGCTCTACGCCTTCCAACGCGGCTGGGTCAGCGCCGCCTTCTACCTCGATCCACAATATGTGGCATCCGACTACCGGCAGCTGGCGCGCGGCGCAGCGCTGGACTTCATCAGCGCCGAAATCGCCGCCCTGCGAGCACAGAAACGCTTCGAGGGGCGGCAGTGGGTCGGAACCGATTATCGCTCCTTCGATCTGCAATCCGCCGACCGCGCCGTGGTCACGGTGCGGGAGACCTGGCAGGATACGCTCTACGCCTACAGCCTGGCGGAGCATCCCGCCGTCACGCTGGAAGAGAGCGATATGCGGGAGCTCGGGCAGCGCGGCCCTTACACGCTGGATGTGACCTACACCCTGGAGCGCAGCGGCGAGAACTGGGTGGTCACGCGCATCGTCATCGCCAACGCGCGACCTGCCTGGTGAAACGACGCGCGCTGCTGGCAACGCTACTGGCCCTGGCGACGTTGGGAAGTGTGTTACTGGCCCACCTGCCGCCGGCGCGGCAGGTGGGCTTCGCCTGCGACCGGCGGACGTGCTGGCCCATCGCGCCGCCAAGTGACGCCGCCGGTGGGGCCTTCATCACCGGCATTCTTGATCTCACCGGCGATGGCAACCCAGAAACGGTATTACGCGAGGGTGAGTCTCTGCGCATCTTGCAAGGCGATGTGGAGATCTGGCGCAGCGATCCCGCGTGGCGGGTGGTGGATGCGGCCCTGGGCGATCCCAACAACGACGGACGCTACGAGATCCTCGCCGCGCTCTGGAAACCCGATGATGCGGGCGTCCTTGCCAGCCATCCCTTCATCATCGGGCATCGCGGCGGGACCGTCAAAGTGATCTGGGGCGGCTCAGCGGTAGTGCACGGCATCCACGAGGCGGCGCTGGCCGATGTAGATGGCGACGGCGTGGCAGAACTGCTCGTGCTAGAATCGGCGCGCATCGGAGATGGCCCGGACGCTGTGTGGCGCACCTTCTCCGTGTGGGACTGGCACGGCTGGGGTTACAATCTGCGCTGGCGCAGCGAACCGGGGCGGTATCATAGCCTCGGCGTCACGGCAGATGGCGTCATCACCGTCACGCGGGCGAGGTGAGTGGGGCTAACGCACGTACAGGCCGCAGGTTGCCCCGGCTTTTTTATCCCCGCCGCCGCAAGCCGGCGTTATCCACCACCACGAACTCGCGGCGGCGGCGCACTTCTTGAGGCTCCAGGGTTGCCAGTAGATTGAGCAACTTGTCGAGGTCGAAGGGCTTGACCATGTAGACGTCGCAATCATACGCCTGCGCGCGTTTGAGCGTGGTATCATCATCTTCGATGGTAGCAATGATAAGCACCACGTTTGGGTCGCGCTCCCGCAACTGGCGTGCAACTTCCAGCCCGTTCATATCCGGCAAGTTCACATCGAGCAGGGCGACATCGTAAGAATTCTGGCTTGCCAGCGCCAGCGCGGCCTTGCCGGTGCCGGCGCAATCGCCTACAAAGCCACGGGTACGGATAGCGACATCCAGCAAAACGCGATTGCCTTCATCATCATCGAGGATCAACACACGGCGTGGGGACATCAGCAGCACTCCTAGCGCGGTTCCCAGACGCGCTCAGCATTGAGCAACCGCACAATCTGCGTCGGGAAGCGATCAAAATTGAAGGGTTTGCCCAGAAAACCATCGAAACCCATCTCAGCGGCGCGATCTACATCCTTGGACATAACGTTGGCTGAAGCAGCGACAATCCGCGCCGTGGCGAGCTTGGGCTGCGTCAGCAACCACTCGAAAACGGAGAAGCCATCCTCGCCAGGCATCTGCAAATCCAACAGCACCAGATCAATCCGGGGCATTCGTTGTACTGCGGCGCGCGCTTCCTCTCCCGTTTTGCAGCACACGATCTCCCCCACACCGGTAATCATGAGCAACTTCTGAATCAGGATGGAATTCAGCGGATCGTCTTCAACCACCAGCACCACAACATCCCCAATATCAAGCATAACTTTCCTCCACGGAATCCCCAGGCGGGCTTTCTGCAACGGGCAAAGTGAGGAAAAACTGCGTTCCGACCCCCAACGTGCTCTCAAACCATATTCGCCCGCCCTGCATCTCGATCAGGCGCTTGCTCAACGGAATGCCCAGGCCGGTGCCGCCGACATGATGGGCATCGCCCACCTGTTGATACTCCTCGAAGACTTTATCGAAATCGTCGGCGGCGATACCCACACCGGTATCTTCGACTGCAATGCAGACCTCGCGCGTGTCATAACGATGCGCGCGCAACGTGATGCGGCCTTCATCGGTGAACTTCGCTGCGTTGCTGAGCAGATTGAGCAACACCTGGCGCACGCGCTTGGGATCTGCCAGCACCGGCGGCAGGGCTTCGGCGATATCCTGCTCCAATGCCACCCCCTTATCGCGGGTCAGCCCCACCGCTGTAGACATCACCCCCTTGAAAACCGGATACAGGTCGAGCGTTTCGGGATGAACGTCCAGCTTGCCTGCTTCGACCTTGGCAAGGTCCAGAATATCGTTGATGAGGCCCAGCAGATGTTCACCGCTCAAGCGAACATATTCGAGATAGGTGCGTTGCTCCTCAGTGGTCTCCCCGGCATAGCCATCACTCACGATGCGGGTGAAATTGATGATGGCGTTGAGCGGCGAACGTAATTCGTGGCTCATGTTGGCAACGAACTGGGTTTTGAGGCGATTGGCCTCATCGGCGGCTTCGCGAGCCTGTTCCAATGAGATATTGGTCGTCTGCAACTGCTCGTTGAGCCAGTCCCGCGCCGCCAACGCTTTGCGCAAGTCCTCGCGGCTACGCCACAGTTCTTCGGCGCGTTCTTGCGCGCGCTGGTAATTCTCCAACGACCAGCACATCGAATCATACAGACTGCCGGAGGTGAGTTTGGCGATGGCGGTAGCCAAAGCCACCAGGAACAAAGCGGCAATATCATAGCTGGAATCACGGACGAAAATGGCATAACACAAAATCCACACGCCGCCAGCTACCGTTACCCAGAGAGCTTGCTGCGGGGATAATAACAGCCCTGCGATGGAAGCGATCAGCACCATAACAAACGGCGCCACCATACGCATGGCATGAGGTCCCAACAGCATCGCTGTAGCCACTGCCGCCACCAAGGACGCCACATAGACCAGTGCCGCCCGATCATAATCCTGCTTTTCGTCCAGCAATTTTCTGGTAAGTCGAGCGCCAAAGACCATAGGCAATACGGGGACCAACCCGCGCAGCCGATCAGCAAAATTATAGGCAGTGCTGGACGTGGTCAACAAAGCAAATAGTACGAGCGCCAGAATCGGTGTGCCAATCAACGTGGCCTGCGCCATCACGCGCAGCTGATGGATACGCTCTCCGTAGATCTGAGATTGTTTTTCCGGCGATAACGTGTCAGGCATTGATGAAATCATCACTGTTTACCGTCAACTTCGGGCGGGAAGCTATCACAACGACTATACCATACCATAATTATACAGAAGAGATAGCGAAAAGCAAACTCCAAAACCGTAAGCTTACGTTTCAAGAATGTTACAAACGCCGGCGCAGAAATGGCAAATTCCAGCTCCCCTCTCCGCCCAC
>CAZDSF010000056.1:19618-28125 GCA_964508025.1 uncultured Anaerolineales bacterium | reverse complement strand
CGCAGAGAAAAACACACGTTTAAGGGGTGTCTCTGCGCCAAAGCGTGGCTTCTGCGCAGAAACACCCCTTGAGGTTAAAGCGTATTTTCGCAGTGAGGCTTTACTACGCTTCGATCTCAGGAACGAAGGGTTCGTTTTCCTCTTCCTCAGCGGTTTCAGTATCGGTTGACGACTCGACAATCATGGGCCGAGATTTCGGCGCTTCAGCAGCCGGCGGAGAAGATGACTCCGGCTCCGCTTCCACAGCCGGTTCCAGAGCGTGTTCAAGCACTTCCAGAATATCTTCCACCGGCACCAGTTCCAGATCCTTGAGCACTTCTTCCGGCACGTCGTCCAGATCAATCTCGTTCAGTTTCGGGAACAACACCTTCTTGATCCCTGCGCGATGCGCCGCCAAGATCTTGAGCTTCAGCCCACCGATGGGCAAGACCTGCCCCTGCAATGTAACCTCGCCGGTCATTGCGACGTGCGCGCGCACAGGGCGTTTGGAAAGCAACGACACCAGCGACGTGACCATCGTGATGCCGGCAGAGGGGCCATCCTTGGGCACCGCCCCCGTGGGCACGTGCAAGTGGATTTTTCCCCGGCAAGCATCCTCACAGAGCCGCAGCTCCTTAGTGTGCGCCTCGACGTAGCTCAACGCAATCCGCGCCGATTCGCGCATCACCTCGCCCAGCTTGCCGGTGAGGATCAGAGTCCCATCGCTGCCGGGCATCGAAGCCGCCTCGACGAAAATCGCCTCACCGCCGGTGGGCGTCCACGCCAGGCCCGTCGCTACGCCAGGACGCTCCGTCCGCAGCGCCGCCTCGAAGCGATAACGCGGCTTGCCCAGATAATCGCGCACCAACTCCGGCGTCACCTGCACCGAACCGGATACCGTCCCCTCAGCCACGCGCGTCGCCATTTTGCGGCACGCCTTGCCGATCTCGCGCTCCAATTGGCGCACGCCCGCCTCGCGGGTGTAGTCGCGGATCATCACGCGCAGACTCTCCTCGGTGAACGTGATCTCTTCCGGCAACAGCCCATTGACGCGCAATTGGCGTGGCGCCAGATATTCTTGAGCGATGCGCACCTTGTCGTACTCGGTGTAGCCATCGAGATAAAGCATCTCCATGCGATCCAACAACGGCGCAGGAATCGTAGAGGTCGTGTTGGCGGTACAGATAAAGAGCACCTGGCTCAGATCGAAGTCCACATCCAGGTAGTGATCCCGGAAGGCGTGGTTCTGTTGCGGATCCAACACCTCCAGCAACGCCGATGAGGGATCGCCGCGCCAATCCGCACCAATTTTGTCCACCTCATCCAGCATAAAAACGGGATTCTTCACGCCGGCGCGCTTGACCGCCTGGATGATTCGCCCTGGCATGGCGCCGATGTAGGTGCGCCGGTGCCCGCGGATCTCCGCCTCATCGCGCATACCGCCCAGGCTCATGCGCGTGAACTTGCGGTTCAGCGCGCGCGCCACCGACTGCCCCAACGACGTTTTGCCCACGCCGGGAGGCCCCACCAGCACCAGGATCGCGCCCAACGCATCTTCCATCCGCCCCTGCAAATCGCGGTCAGTGGCGTGCTCCTTATCCTTTGCATCGTTCTTCTTGGCATCCGCCGCAGTAGATTCGGAGGCTTCGACCGGCGCATGATTCTCCCGTTCGGCGCGCAACTTGCGCACCGCCAGGAACTCCAGAATGCGTTCCTTCACGTCCTCCAGATCATAGTGATCTTCATCGAGGACCTGGCGGGCGTTCGCAATATCCAGCTGATCTTCCGTCGCTTCTTGCCAGGGCAGCGCCGTCAGCCAATCGAGATAGGTTTTGATGACCCAATACTCCGCAGCTTGCGGCGGCATTTTCTCCAGGCGGCTCAGCTCGCGCAGCGCCTCCTCTTTAGCCTCATCCGTCATACCGCAGCTATCAATCTTCTGGCGATACTCCTCCACCTCGCGCCGATTCTCGTCACCCTCGCCCAATTCCTGACGAATAGCCTCCATCTGCTGGCGCAAGAAGTATTCGCGTTGCGATTTCTCGATCTCCTCCTTGGCTTTTTCCTGGATCTGCTGCCCCACCTGCCGTACTTCGAGTTCGCGGGCCAGCACCTTGCTGAGATACTGCATCTTGTCCGCCAGAGCGTCCATTTCCAGGATCTTCTGCGCATCTTCCATGCCTACACGCAGATTGGAAGCCAGCAAGTACACCAATAACCGCGCATCCTCCAACTGCTGGATGAAGCGGATGGCCTCCTCCGGGAACTGCGGGATGATTTCCGCCAGCTCCGTTGCCACGTCAATCAAACTACGCCGCAGCGCCTCCTCAACAATCGTATCCGCGACCAGATCGGGTACCAGCTGCGTGCGGGCCTTGAGGTAGGGCGAGTTTGCAGTCCATTCCCGCACCTTAAAACGCTCCAGGCCCTGAATGAACACCGTCAACGTGCCATCCTGACCGCGCATCACACGATGGACGATTGCCACAGTACCGATCTGATAGACCTCATCGGGACCGGGAATTTCCACAGTAGGATCCTTCATCGCCACCAGGCCAACGAGACGATTCCCCCGCTCCACATCCTCGATCAGCGCAATGGAACGGGGAATCCCCACCGCCAACGGCATGACAATAAACGGAAATGCCACCGTGTTCCGCAACGGCAGGATAGGCAATTCTGCCGGAATTTCACGCAATAACGACTCAAAATTTTGATCTTGCATATTGAACCAGGGTATCATTGGCCCCGTCCTCCTTTACATGAACCGGCATTCCGGCGCCCTTCGGCGCACAGCAAGGCCAGCATTGTGGGGTATTATAACACTAACATATTAGAAATGCATCAGTGCGAGCGACCAATTACCGATCTCGCACCCAAGTTGCCTGCCCGCTTGCCACCACGCAGCTTTGAATTAGAATTTTTGAAGATGACACTCATTGACACCCACGTCCACCTTCAGAGCCGGGCGTACACCGAGGATCTTGCCGCGACGCTAAGCCGTGCAGCGCAAGCCGGTGTGCATGCGTGCATTGTGCCCGGAAGCACGCTGCCGGATGCGCAAGCCGCCGTCGCCCTGGCTGAGCGCTTTGCCGATGGCCCATGCGCCGTCTTCGCGGCTGTGGGCATTCACCCAACCGACGCGGACACACTCACCGACGAGACGCGCGCCGCCTTGCGAACGTTAGCGCGTCACCCGCGCGTCGTCGCCATCGGCGAAATCGGCCTCGACTATTACTGGCCCCAGCAATCCAACCGTGCATGGCCCTGCGCCGATCCCGCACAACAGCGCGCCGCCCTCGAATGGCAACTGACTCTGGCAGCCGAGTTCCAACTGCCCGTCATCATCCACGACCGAGACGCCCACGACGACACGCTTGCCATCCTGTCAGCGTGGGTGCGGGAGGATCGGGCGCGCACGGGGACGCTGCACGCTTACGCCGCCGGGCCGGCCCGGTTGCATGAGGCATTGGCATTGGGATTCTACATCGGCATGGATGGCCCGGTCACCTATCGCAAAGCGCACGGGCTGCACGAGGTTGCACGCCAGGCGCCGTTGGAGCGCCTGTTACTGGAAACGGATGGCCCCTACCTGCCGCCGCACTCCTACCGAGGGCAGCGCAACGAACCCGCGTATCTGCCGCTAATCGCGCAGCGCATCGCCGAGTTGCGAGAAGATGCGCCAACAGCCATCGCAGCAGCCAGCGCCCATAACGCCATGCAGCTTTTTGATTTGCCGCAGACGGCCCTCGCTGCTGAACCGCCAGAAGACTGCTTCCGCGACGCGGATACCGCTTCGAGATAATCTGCCGCTATGCCGCCTCGGTCGCAGCGCGCGCCAACATAAGCGCCACCAACAGCACAAGCACAATCAAACAAATCAGCCCCGGCAACCACCACCCCAACATCCCCAGGCCCATTCCCACCACGACCAGGCCCATCATAAAAGCGCGCCCATACGCTTCCTGAAGTCGGCGGCCCTCCAGGGGCATATATGCCTTATACCAGAGATAGAATCCCAGTCCCAGAAAAATCAGGGTGACAACAACGATCAGCCACACCAGCTGCGCGCCAGACAAAAATGGTACATTCAGCGTGAGAACGCCACACGTTGCGGTGCGGGAGGGCAACGGATACGAGCGCTGGAAATAGACGCGCGCCAGGATGAAATACCCCCAGGCTGCATCGCTTGCGGTGATGGGCCAGGCAAGCCGCTGTGTCTCGCCGGGTCCCAGCCGCAGAAATGTCGTCTCCTCGCGCATCAGCGTGATGAAGCCATCAGTAACGCGAATATAGACCCGACTGCGCACCGGACGGTCAAGAGGATTGGAGAATGTCGCGCTCACCTCGCCGATTTCATCGTGGGTGATCAAAACCGGACAACGCAGCGAAGGCAAAGACGCATCCGCGCCTAGAGCAGAATCGAACAAGAAAGCCTCAATATCCGCCCACACGGCGCTGCCAAAAAAAGCCACGCCCAACACCATGCCCAGCGTGAACAAGATGATCCCAATAGCGTGCCAAACACGATCGCGCGCCATCATCGCCTCCTCTGGAAATTATGAAGCGGAAGACGGAGAAGATGAAGAAGAAAACCTCTGCTCCTCCACGCCCCTGCACCTCTACGCCTCTGCGTTAATGATTTTCATTAGCGGGGCTGTACCACAGGTGTGGAAAATCGCCTTCTGCGGGCGCTTTCCAGATGCATTCTACCCCAATTCGCCGGACACGCTACTGAGAACACGTAAACCCTGCCTTCAGCCCAATCCGGCATAGCGTCTCATCGCTGTTCTGGTATAATAGCGCCAAAAGCGAGCGATCTGAACAAGCCAGTGAACAACCATAAGGAACTTCAATATTGCAGTCTGTTAAAGACGGAGCTCCAAGAGGTCGAAGCCCAACTCCTGGAGATCACAGCGGATATTCCCCCGCTCGTGGCAACGGCGTTACACAATGTGATCCACAGCGGTGGGAAACGCCTACGACCGGCATTGGCGCTGCTGTCGGCGCATCTTTGCGCCGCACCGCTGTCCCGCGCCATTCCAGTCGCCGCCGGCATCGAGATGCTTCACACCGCCACCCTCATCCACGATGACCTGATTGACAATGCCGCCACACGGCGGGGACGCCCCACCCTCAACGCACACTGGAATGCTACAACGACTGTGCTCGCAGGTGATCTGGCCTTTGCGCGCGCGGCCGTGCTTGCCGCGCAGGGTGAAAACCTCATCTTAATGCAACACTTCTCTGCCACACTGGAGGTCATTTGCGGCGGCGAATTGCAGCAGCTCTTTCTGGGTCGAAACAGCATCCCCACCCGTGAAGTTTACGACCGTCGCATTTTTGCCAAAACCGCCGCGTTGTTTGCTCTGGCGTTGGAAATTGGCCCGCAGCTCGCCGAATCTGCGCCAGAACACATCGCGGCGTTGCGGCGATTTGGCGCGCTGCTGGGCAACGCATTTCAGATCACCGATGATATTTTGGATTTCGTCGGCGATGAAGCTACATTAGGCAAGCCCGTCGGCAGCGATCTGCGACAAGGGCTTGTGACACTACCGGCGCTGCTGTATCTGGAACGGCACCCTGAGGATACACGCCTGCAAACACTGCTACGCGAGCCGGGGCAAACCGAGCTGCTGCAAGCATTTGTTGCAGATCTACGCACATCCGATGCCATCGAGGCCACAATGACCGTTGCCGAACAGCAAATTGAGGAGGCGCTCGCCATCCTGGAACGCTTCCCCCCCTCGCCATATCGTCAAGCGATAGAGGAGATCGCCGCTTTTGCCATCAACCGCCCCTACTGAAATCCAGCTCTCCATCATCATCGTGAGCTGGAATGTGTGCGAGCTCCTGAAGCGCGCCCTCGCTTCGATTTATGCCTCGTGGGGCGCCCACCCTGGACTGGAAGTCATCGTCGTGGATAACGCATCCACCGACGATAGCGTGGCGATGCTGCGAACCCACTTCCCGGACGTGCTGTGCATCGCTAACAGCGACAATTATGGCTTCACCAGAGGCAATAACCAGGGATTGGCAGCGGCGCGCGGCGAGCTGCTCCTGCTCCTGAATCCCGATACGGAGATTGTGGATGATGCGTTGCACGCGCTCTGTGGCTACGCGAAGCGCAATCCAACTGTAGGCATGATCGGGCCGCAGCTGCGCAACTCAGATGGCACGCTCCAATCCTCGCGGCGACGTTTCCCCTCATTGCCGGTGCTGTTTCTCGAAAGCACCTGGCTGCAGCCGCTTGCGCCGCGCAGAATTTTGCGGCGCTATTACATCGAAGACCGTTCTGCAGAAGAGCAACAGCCGGTGGACTGGATCACCGGCGCAGCGATGCTCACACGGCGGGAAGTGGTAGCGCAAGTAGGCGGCATGGACGAGGGCTTTTTCATGTACTCTGAGGAACTGGATTGGTGTCGCCGCATCAAAGCTGCCGGCTGGGAAATCCACTACGTCCCCACAGCCCGCATCATCCACCACGAGGGCAAAAGCAGCGAGCAAGTTGTGGCCGCCCGACACATCCACTTCCAATCCAGCAAGGTGCGCTACACACGCAAATATCATGGAGCGGGCATCGCAGAACTACTGCGCATCTGGCTCCTGGGGCAGTATGGCTGGCAGCTAGCGCTCGAAGCGCTCAAATGGCTACTTGGCAGCCGCAGGCCGCTGCGCAGCGCCCGCATCGGCGCCTATCTTCAGGTGCTTCACAGCGGCTTACGCCGCACCTCCAAGACGTAAAGGGACTATCATGCGCAGATACTTCTTTGTGATGGCGCTCATCGCGCTGCTGTTGACCGGCTGTCGAACCCCACAGCATATCGGAGCCAGCCTGCCCTCGCCTACACCCACGCCTGTGCCGCAGTATTTCGATGGCGAACGCGCCTACGAATGGGTGTTCAAGCAATGCGCCTTGGGCTACCGCATTACCGGCAGCGAGGCCAATCGTCAAGCGGGCGATCTGATTCTGGCTGAGTTGCAGGCGCAAGGATGGACCACAACCGAACAGACCTTCACCTACCGCGACACGCCGGTGCGCAACCTGCTCGCCTGGCGCGGCAATGGCGCGCAGGCGGTGATGGTGGGCGCACATTACGATACCCGTCGCGCCGCCGACATGGAAGATCCCAGCGTCCCGGTGCTCGGCGCCAATGATGGCGCCAGCGGCGTCGCCGTATTGTTGGAACTGGCGCGCGTGCTCGACTGGCGCGCGCCCAACACCCGCGTGTACCTGGCGTTCTTCGATGCTGAGGACAATGGCCGACTGGATGGCTGGGACTGGATTGTCGGCTCCACCTATATGGCCGCCTATTGGGGCGAAGCAGGCGAGCCGCCGCTCCAGGCGATGGTGCTGGTAGATATGGTGGGCGACGCCGACCAACAGCTCTATTACGAGGGCCACTCCGACCAGGCGTTACGCGAAACGCTATGGGCGTTGGCCGCAGAGCTGGGCTACGGCGACCGCTTCATCCCACAAGAGCGCTACACGATCCTCGATGATCATGTTCCCTTTTTGAAGCGCGGGATTCCGGCTGTGGATATTATAGATTTCGACTATCCCTACTGGCATACCACCCAGGACACGCCGGACAAAGTTTCCGCCGCGAGCCTAGAAGCCGTTGGACGCACGCTACAAGTCTGGCTGGAACGGCATAACCCGGCCCCGTAGCTCAGCCCTCCTTCCAGGGTTGCATTTCCTCCCAGTTCGGGCCAACTTCGATATCCACCTTCAGCGGGGCGCGGAGCACAAAGGCGCCTTCCATGCACGCACGCACCAAAGGCGCCACAGTATCCAGCTCCGACTCAGGCGTCTCTAACACCAATTCGTCATGCACCTGTAGAATCATGCGCGCGCGCAGCCCTGCCTCACGCAGCGCCGCGTGCAGACGTAGCATCGCCAGCTTGATAATATCAGCCGCCGTTCCCTGAATGGGCGTATTGATCGCCATGCGTTGTGCAGCCTGGCGTTGCGTTGCACCCGCCGTACTGCCAGGCGCCAGCTCGGGGAAGTAGCGGCGCCGATTGAGCAACGTCTCAACATAGCCGCGTTGGGCTGCGTCGCGCTGCACCTGCTCCATGTACGCGCGCACGCGCGGGAAGCGCGCAAAATAGCGCGTGATGAACTCCTCCGCCTTCGGCACACTCACGCCAATCTGCCCGGATAACCCGTAGGCGCTCTGCCCATAGATCAGGCCAAAATTCACCGCTTTGGCAATTCGCCGCATGTCATAGGTGACTTCCGACAGCGGCACATCGAAGACTGCGGCAGCAGTGCTGGCGTGAACATCCTCGCCGCGCATGAAGGCGCCAATCAAGCCCGGATCCTCGGAAACGTGCGCCATCACCCGCAGCTCCACCTGCGAATAGTCCGCACCGACCAGCACATAGCCCGGGCCGGCCGCAAAAGCGCGACGCACGCGACGCCCTTCCTCCGTGCGAATGGGAATGTTCTGCAAATTAGGATTGGATGAGGAGAGCCGCCCCGTCACCGTGCCAATCTGGTTGTACGAAGTATGGACGCGCCC
>CAZDSF010000056.1:0-19608 GCA_964508025.1 uncultured Anaerolineales bacterium | reverse complement strand
CGAAACGGGGAAAATTGGTTTTTAGAGTTTTTGGGGGGCCCGGTTATGGGTTTTAAACGGGAGTGAGGGGTTACCCATAAGGTGTTTTGTGCTTTGTGTGCTCGCGGTGTTCCAGAATGCGCTCCACAATCGGATGTGCGCCGCGCAACGTTTCCAGTACCTCCGCGCGCGTCGAGTAGTGGCCGGATTGCAGCTTCTTGACGCCGCGCGCAGGCAAGCCCAAGCGCTCGAAGAGGATCACGGAGAGCTGTTGCGTCGAATTGATGTTGAAGGCTTCACCCGCCAGCTCATGAATCTCAGTTTCGAGGCGTTCCAAGCGCGTCGCCAGCTCTTCAGAGAGCGCCTGCAACCACCCCACATCCAGATACACGCCAACAGTCTCCATATCCGCCAGCACGGCCACCAGCGGCATTTCCAGCGCGTGCAATAGCGAATCCTGCGCCCGCGCCGCCAGTTCAGCCTCAAGCGGCGCCTTGAGGCGCAAGCTCATGTCCACATCAGCGCCCGCATACGGCAACACTTCCGCCAGAGGCGCCGCATCCATCGTTTTCTGATCCTTGCCGGCGCCAATCAGGGCTTTGATCTCCGTCATCTGCACGCCTAGCCGCGCCCACGCGAGATTCTTCAAGCCCAAATTCGGCGAGTCGGGATTGATCAACCACTCCGCCAGCATGGTATCGAAAGCCAACCCTGCGAGCGGCAAGCCGGCGCGTTGCAGCACCTTGAGATCGTATTTGAGATTGTGCCCGCATTTGGGCAGCGTCGCATCCGCGAGTAAGGGGCCGAGGTGTTGGCGCACCGCTGCCAGCGACAGCACCGGTTCGCCAGCCGGAGCCATCAAGGGCACATACCAGGCCGCGCCCTCACGATGAGTCAGCGCCAATCCCACCAATGCCGCCTGCATCGCGTCGGCGCCGGTCGTCTCCGTGTCCACGCTCAAAATCGTGGCCTCGGCGCGCAAGCGTTCAGCCAGGGCTTGTAACGCTGTCTCATCCCTCACCAAATGATAATCGCCCAATGCGGGCGGCGCTTCAATCTCGGGCGCAGCTTCCAGCGCGCCGAAAAGCGTCAGCTGGCCCTCCGGTAATGCGGCGGAAGGCAATTCCGCCACCCGCCCCAATAGCGAGCGGAACTCAAGATCTTGCAGCAAACCCACAAGCGGGCGCCGGTCAGCGCGTTGCCAGGCTGCCGCCGCCGCAAGATCCAACGTCACCGGCGCGTCGCACACAATGCGCCCCAGACGTTGACTCAGCAGCGCCGACTCGTGCCCCGCTGCCAACGCCTGCCGGTAACGCGGCGCCAGCGCCTCAAGGTGCGCGTAGATGCCCTCGAGCGAACCATGCTCCTGCAAGAGAGCGGTTGCGCCTTTCTCACCCACGCCACGCACGCCGGGAATGTTATCCGATTTATCGCCGATCAACGCTTTGAGATCCACGAGCTGCGTGGGATCAAGCCCGTACTTCTCGCGCACAGCTGCCAGATCGAAGCGCAGCGTATCGGAGAAGCGCCGCCCAGAAGTGAGCACCGTCACCTGCGCATCTACCAGCTGGAGCGCGTCGCGGTCGCCGGTCACAATCACCACCGCAATACCGGCCGCAGCAGCTTGCCGGGCCAGCGTGCCGAGCAAATCATCAGCCTCGTAATCCTCCAGCTCCACCAACGGAATGCCCAGAGCTGCCACAAAATCACGCACGCGCTGCATCTGCCCGCGCATCTCCTCCGGCATCTTCTCCCGGTGCGCCTTGTAGTCAGCGTACTCGCGGACGCGGAAAGAAGGCCCCTTATCGAAGGTGACAATCGTGTAATCAGGGCGCTCATCCAGCAACACGGTCAGCAGCATCGAGGCAAAACCGAACACGGCATTCGTCAATTCACCCTTGGAGGTTTGCAAATCGGGCGGCAGCGCGTGAAAAGCGCGGTACGCCAGGGAGTGCCCATCTACCAGAACCAGTTTCTTCGAGGCCATTGCCGCCCCCTTTCAAAATCCTATGAAGACGCTAAGCACAAATACAGCAAGATGCGTCCAACGCTGCGGGGCGCAACGCAGGACGCATCTTCATCTCAACACGGCTCCTTAGCGACGGCTGATGATCAGCCCGCTCGGCGTCTGCTTTTCGCCCGGCTCCGATGCGGCGGAGGCTTTCGGCGCAGTCGGCAGATCCAGGCGCAGCGACGGCGATTCCGCCGGAGCAGCGAGCTCCTGGGCTTTGGCGCGCACCAGCGCCAGACGATCTGCCACTTCCGTCTCCCCACGCTCGCGAGTCTCCTGCTCCAACGCCTCCAGGAATTGGAAGAGCGGCGGTTGCAAGACGGCGCGATTCTCCTGCAAGAATTCGACGAGTTGCGCCTCATCGGGCGCCGAGAGCGCGCGACGCACAAAAAGCATTTCCGGCGGCATAGATTCTTCTGAGAGGCGGTTCAGGACCGCCACCACCCGGTTCAGCGCTTGCAACAAGGGTTGGTTGCCCTGCTGCTGCGCCTCGCGCATCTGAGTCTGAAGCAAGTACACGAACGATTCATCCAGTTCCGAAAGATGACTGCGCGCCAGTTTCAGCGGATCTTCGCTGGAGATCAACTTCTCCAACAAGCCCATCCGCTCCCGCGCCAGGTCTTGCCCCGCCTTGTTGAGCGTCTCCCGCGCATCGAGCACCCGCCGGCGCAACGCCTTTAGTCGCGCCTGCTCATCAGGGGTCTCAGCCATCTCCACGCGCCGCAACAGCGCCTGGAAAAAGCCGTAATCCATCAGTGGCAGCCCCATCTGCACCAGCACATCCACAGTCTCGTCATCGGTCGCGGCGACAAGCGCCTCCAACAAAGTCTCAGCAGAAGGACTATCCGCAAATCCCCGCACAATCTCAGTACGCGCCAACAGCCGTTGCCCTATGGGATGGGTCTCAATGAGATGTTGATACAACTGGCGGAAGCGTTGAATTTCCTGCGGGAGTGAAGCCGGGTCAGCAGCATCCGCCTCCGGTTCGGAAGCTGCCCCCGTCATTTGTAACAGATATTGCAGCAAGCCAAAGAAGGGTTCATCCACCAGATCGGCTTCCTCGGCAAGAAGGGCATCCCAGCTCTCCGGCTCAGCCTCTAGCAGGCGCGAGATCAAAGCGCGTTGATTCTGACTGCGCTGCATCTCCTCTTCTGTCACCCCTTCGATTTCCAACGCTCGGCGCACCAGGCTCTCCATCGTAATGAACGTCTCAGGTTGGAAGAGATAGCCCTTGCGCTCTTCTGGCGCCAACGTATTCATCAACTGCTGCGTCAAAGTACCGGCAAAGCGCTGCCGCTCCATCTCGGTGCGTCCGGCTTCCATGGGCAGGTAGAGCATCGCAATCTCGTGTTCGGGATCGTGATAGATGAAGGGCAAGTTGAGGGCCCCGCCGTTCCCGCAGCGAGGGCAAACGGCCACATTGACCGCGCCGCTGAGCACGCGATTCTTCACGCTTGGATCCACACGCGCATCGAGGATTTGCTCGATGTACGTTTGAAATTCCGTGCGACACACAGGACAGCTAACACGCGCAATAGCAGATGGCATTATCATACTCCTTTGAAATAGTCTTGTACTAATGAGTCCAACAAACAATTACATATCGGTATCAGGGATCAGATTCTCACCGGCAGCCGGCTTCTCGCGCCCATTGCCGCGCCAGAGAACCAACCCGGTCTCGCGGGGCAAAGCCACGAAGAACGTTGCGCCGTGCCCCGGAACGCTCTCCACCCAAATACGGCCGCCGTGCGCCTGGACAATGGCGCGGGTGAGGTACAGCCCCAACCCCGTACCCGCCACAGCCCGCGTCGTCGGCCCTTCAACGCGATAGAAGCGCTCGAAAATGCGCTCCTGCTCGCCCCAGGGAATTCCCACACCGCTATCCTGCACCGCCAGCAGAATCTCGGCGGGCGTCATCGAACCGGTGATGCGCACCGGCCCCCCCTGCGGCGAATACTTGATCGCGTTGGAAATCAGATTATCCAACACCTGCTCTAGCCGGCGCGGATCCCCATCCACCGCCGGGAAGTCATCCGGGAACTCCGCTATCAAAGTATGGCGGCGGGTCTGCGGCTGGTAACGATCCACAACCCGGCGGACAATGGTGCGCAAATCCACGCTTTCCACATCCTGAAACGGCAGCCCCCCCGCCTGCAACCGCGAAACATCCAGAAGATCATCCACCAACCGCGCCAAACGATCGGATTCCTCGATGATCGTTGCCAGCATCTCGTCCGCGAGGGCGGAATTGCGGCGCGCTTCAGGCCGCCGCAAAGTCTCAGCATAACCTTTGATGATTGCGACCGGCGTTTTCAGCTCATGCGATACCACAGAAATGAACGTATCCTTGAGCGCATCCGCCTCTCGAAAGCGCGTGATGTCGTGGACGATGCCGATGATGTTAAGCAGGCGCGTCGGTCGCACCAACAAAGGCGCATACGTGATCCCCACGCTCACCACGCTGCCGTTGCGGCGCAGCAATTCACCCTCAACGTGCAATGGACGTCCCCGCCCCTGGTAGCCTTCCGCTTCTAGCCCGGTCAGGGGCCAGCCAGCAGCCACGGCTTGGGGCAGCGGTTGACCCGCGTCAATGTGATTCCAGGCGATCAGCGCATCGTGAGGGCGTCCAACGACATCATGCAAATGCCAGCCAGTCAGCGTCTCCAACGCCGGGTTGATCCGTTCAATGCGCAGATTTGCGTCCAGAACCATGATCCCATCGGCGCTGGCTTCCAATAGCGCGTCCAGGCGGCGGCGCTCCGTGACCGAGGTCTCATAGAGCCGGGCATTGTTCACCGCAATCGCTGCATAATCCGCAAACGTCGCCAGAATTTGCCGTTCATCTGCCGAGAACCGCAAACTATGCGAGCGAAATACAAAGACGATGCCCAACAAGTCCTGCTCGCGTGGGCGCCGTTCCGCAAGTTTCGCCAGCGCTGTGCCGCTCGTGGAGGAAGGCGCCTGCCGCTCCGCTACCATCGGCAGCGCCACCACTTGCCGCAACAACAAGCCCGTCGCCTCAGCAATCCGGCCCAGCTTGGCGCCCAAGTCGGGAATGAGCAGCTCCCCGGTCTCCAAGGTATCCGGCGGGTCTTCAACCAGGGGATCAAAAGCTTCGACCATCGCTGGCGGCAGACCGTAGCTGGCCCAGAAGACAAACTCGCCGGGCGAAAATTCGCCGGGCGAAAATTCGCCAGGCGAAAATTCGCCAGGCGAGCGCCCTTCACTGCTGCGGCGTCCCGCAAACGGCACCGAGGTGCGCAGCGCGATCAAACCAGCCTGTCCTTGCAGCAGATCCACCGCGCCTTGCAGAATCAACCGCAGCACCGCTTTGAGTTCCAGGCGCGAGACCAATGCCTGCGTGATACGCAGCAGGTAATCCCACTGACGCACACGATAGTCAGACAACAGCATGGGGTTTGTCGCGTCGAGCATCATCACCTGAAGAACATGTACCGCTGCGCCATTTCAACAGCAAGCCCGCTGGCAATCTGCGGCACAAAACCCAGCACCAAGGTCGCCAACAACAGCAGCAGAATCGAGCCGACAACCACACGATCTTCCCTGAAGCGCGTTCCAGGCGCGGGCGGCGTCTGAGCAGTCTTAACACGCGACAAAGGCGCCGTCAACAGCACGCGCATACTGCCAACAAGGCCCAGCATCACGCCGGCAGTCGCACCCAGAGCCAGCAACGCATTAGGCAGATTTGCGGTCGCAACAATGCGGTACAGGCCCCAGCGCGCTGCAAAACCCAGAGATGGCGGGAATCCAGCCAGAGCAATTCCCCCAGCCAGGAAAGCCAAAGCACTCCAGGGCGCGCGAAGCGCCGCCCCTTCCAGAGCCTCATACGCATCCGCGCCGCCGGTCAACCGCCGCAACCCCTGCAAGCCCAATGTCATCAACCCCAACGAGAGCGGGCGGGCTAACAACAGCAACGCTGCTAACGCCAACCCTTCAGTCCGCCCCGTGCCCAATGCGAGCAACATCGCGCCATTATCCACCAGGGTCGCGTAGCCTACCAGGCGTCCCAAACGGCGTTGTGCAGCCGATAGTAGTCCCCCGGTCGCCATCATCAACAAGCCCAGCGCCGTAAACAACGCCGAGAACGCCGCCTGTTGACTCAGCCAGGGATAAGCGCGGAAGTATGCCAGCAGCAGGAACCACACCGTTCCCATGTTCACCGTAAACAGATACGTCACTACCGGCGGCGAGCCATCGGAAGATACGGCTGAGAGCCAGCTCTGAAACGGCACCGCGCCGAAGAGGATCGCAAAGGAAACGCTAAGCAACACCGTTGAGGTGGTGAGCAAGCCCTGATCGTTCGGGAAAATTGTAAAGAGGTCTAGCAACAACTGCGTCACCATCAAACCCGGCAATGCCAGCGTCATGTAGACCAGGTATCGCAGACCGCCTTTGGCTGCGCCGCCCGACTCGTGGAGCGGAAAAACCATCAGCAAAGACCCCATCACCATGAGCAAAGCCGCGTATACGATTTGCTCCACCATAAACGCGCCGGAAAACAACGCCGCCGCCGCCAATCCCGCCGGGAAGAAGTTCGAGTGCGGCAACAAACGCCACGCAAGCAGGAAAAGTCCTGCCGCAGTGAAGAAAATATAGCGCAAGACAAAAGTGTCCGTAGCTTCGATGACCAAAATCCGGCCCATCACTACCAGCGGACGGCCCAGCTCAATCACCACACCACGGAAAACCCACGCGCGGTCGAGCGGCAACAGGGCAAGCGCTAGTCCCATGCCTACCGCAGTCAGAGCGGAGAAGCACACCGAAATCAACGTCCAGCGGCGCAACACTTGCAGCAGCCCCGCCACAGCCAACGGCAGCCCCAAAACCAACATCGGCCCGGCGAACGTCATGCTTCCACCTCAACCACAGTCAGATAGGAGATCGCCAGCCCCACCAACAGATTGACCATGATCAGCAAACCGGTCACCACCAGACCCGGATCTTGCGCCGAGTAGAACAGATCCAGCGCCGCCAACAAGTTCAGCACGCCCACCCCCACGACACCGGCGTCCTCCTCGGTGCTGATAAAGAGCAGCGCCAGCACCACCAACATAATGGATCCCAACGCCAGATCCGGCGGCACAAAAGGCAGCGTATACCGTTGTGAAGCCAGGTAAGCCACCACGGTCATCATCAACAACGAAAGCGTGCGGAATGGCAGATCAGCAGCCCAGTGGAAATGTGGTTTGTCGGTCGCGCTTTGTCGAATGCGCGCACTCAAGAACAACGCGCCGCAGACTAGCCAGCCGACCATTACCTTCAACAGCGACATCTCCGGGCGATCAACAAAGACGCGCGTGAAGAACACCCCGATGAAGATATACTGCGCGAACAACGCCAGGATACGCAGCCGCCATTCCGCAATCAGATAGATGACTGCGCCAGTGAGGATAAGTCCCCACACGGCCGTGGTGGTGGTAACGCCGCTGATGCGATCCAGCCAGAGTGCAAAAGGCGTCATCGGTTGATCACCACCAGAAAAACAACCAGCAGCACCAGCAACGACCACAACAGCGCGCTGCTGCCCTCTACCACCTCGAAAAACACCCGCACAAAGCTCAGGAGATGCTCAAGCCCACGCCAGAGCGCGCGATGGAGCCACTGCAAATCGAGAATTTCGATCACGCCTTCAACCGTCCTGAGCCATTCAGATTTGGGCCGTTGTGGGCCTGATGTGAAAGCCTGGCGCAACACTCTGGAGGAGGCAGCCCAGAACAATCCCAGCATCAACACCAGCATGAATACCCACAGCAAGAAACCCGACCAGGCAAACCCGCCGGCGCCCTGCTCCCAGCGGAAAGAGAACAGCGCTCCACCCAGAGGCAATGCAAATCCTGCAAACAACCCGGCTTGTTGCCACGCGCGCATCGGCGTCACCCTCACCGCCCCCTCCAGCGCAGGCGCAGCGCTCCGACTTCCCGGACGACAGACCCACTGCAACAACGCAGCCGAGGTAAAAGCCCAGCCACACAAAAACAGCAGACGCCAACCCCACGGCAACGTCGCTAGAGCCGCGCGGAACAGGTTCCCCAGCGGCGAAGACGGCGCTCCCAATAATAACAACCACGCAAGCACACCAGGCCAGGCCCAGAAGACGGCCCGCACATCCCAACGCCGCAGCACCAGCAGCAACGTCAGGCATAACAGCCAGATACCCAACGCCGCAGGTAGCAACATCGTCAGCCCGGTCGCCGCCGTACTGGCCGCAATCCCCCCCAGCAACCCATAACTCGCCCACAGAAGCGCAGGTTTACCGCGTTCGAGCCACGCGCGTACCCCTCCCCACAATAGCGAGAGCGTCCCCATCGCTGTCACAATCGCAGGGAGCGTCCCTCCATCAGGTAGCAACAAAATGCGGTACAACAAGCCGAGTCCCAGCACCGGCCCCAACAATGCCACTAACACCATCGGACCGACAATGTGCAAACGGCGCGGAAAAACAATCTGGAAAGGATAAAGACCAATCCGCAAAAATGCAACGGCGACCAGAAGCGTCGAAACAGCAGAAGAGGGCCACAACAACCACCACAGGGTCCCCCCGCCGCCGCGGGCCAACAGCAGGAAAGCGACCCACAAGCCCAACGAAGCGCTGCCATGAGCAAAAAGACCAAACGCCACGCGCTCGCCATCGTTGCCAGACAGCAAACCAGCTACGCCCCACAACACATCAAAGACAGCCCACACCGCCAACGTGGTCAACACTGAACCGCCTGCGAGCGCATGCCAGGCAGCCATCAGCGCGGCCAGGGTGATGGTACCAGAGAGCGGCAACGCGGGGCGAGAATCCACAGCCTCGACCCAGGCCACACCGCTGAAGGCGATACCTAGCGCCAGCCCCAGACGCCACAACGAGACGCTCAGATCCCATACGAGCACACCGCCCAGCGCCGTCGAAGGAGCCCAGACGGAAAGCATCCACCGCCCTTCCGATGGCAACAACGCCCAAAGCGCCGTCACCAAGCTCAACAGCAGCGCGGTCAAAGGCTTGCGCCAGGCCCGCACTCCCGGTAACACCTCAATTCCTAACAACAACAAAGCACCGGCCACGCCGGTGATCATCAATAGAATATAGTCGGATTGCATTGCAGTCTCCAAAGGGTCATTCTAACACATCTGGCCTTTGTGACAAGCACCAGTAGCGGACATTATTGTCATTTCGGCTCATTGCTGTAGAATATCGTTGATCTATGGGAGGGAGACCACGCTATGGACTCAACGATATTGAACAACCGCTATCGTCTGGGAGAATTGCTCGGCGCCGGAGGGATGGCGCTCGTGTACCGAGCGCACGACACCCTCCTGGATCGCCCCGTCGCCATCAAAATGTTGCGCGAGCCATACGCCAGTGATCCAGATTTCCGTACTCGCTTTCTCAACGAGGCCCGCGCCTCAGCGCGCCTCGATCATCCTAACATCGTCCACATCTACGACGTGGGCATCCACGAAATGGGCGTCAACCAGGAACGCCCCTACATCGTCATGGAGCTGGTCAATGGATTCAATCTCAAGACGCTGATCCGCCAGGAAGCGCCGTTGCGGGTGGCGCAAGCCTTGGAATTCGCGCGCCAGATCTGCGCCGCCGTGGGCCGCGCACACCGGGCCGGCCTGGTTCACTGCGATGTGAAGCCGCAGAACATCCTGGTAACACCGGCCGGCGAGATCAAGATGACGGATTTTGGCATCGCCCGCGCCTTCCAGAAAGAGCCAACCGAAGCCGAAGCCGAACAGGTGATTTGGGGCAGCCCGCACTACATCGCGCCGGAACAAGTACAGGGACAGCCGCCCACCCCCGCCTCCGATGTGTACAGCATCGGAGTAGTGCTCTACGAAATGCTGACCGGCGTCCCGCCCTTCCATGCCGATGATCCCACCGAGCTGGCGCTGAAGCATCTACGCGAGGAGCCTGCACCGATGACCTCCTTCAACCCGCGCGTGCCCCCACGCTTGGAATGGCTGATCCGCAAGGTACTCTCCAAGGAACCTGCCGCCCGCTACCGTAACGCCGAGCAATTCGGCATGGCGATTGAAGCGTACCGTCAGAGCGCGGATGAGGGAACGATGCCCCAACCGCCGCTCGTTGCGCCCGCACAGCCGGTCCCTTCACGTCCGGCGATACCTACACCGCAGCCGGCCCTCTCGCGGCCCGCGCCGGCGCCGGTTGCGCCCTTGCCGCCGCCGCTATCGCCAGTCGCCCCGCCTCCGACGACTGCCCCGGTCGCGCAGACGCCAGAAAAAGCGTCAGAAGATCAGCCTGACTGGCTGCTATGGGTGCTATGGATAGTCGCAGCGGTCGCTGTGCTGGGTCTGATTCCGCTGATGTGGCGAGTCTATCAGGCTTACACCATCACCCCAACGCCGCCGCCCGCAGCAGTCGCCACCATCACCCCCACTCCGGAGCCGGTCGCGCAAATCGTCGCCGTCCCCAACCTCATCAACCTGAGCGCGCCAGAAGCGCAACGCCTGCTACAAGGCTATGATCTGCGACTCAACGTGGCTGGAGAACGCGAGACCACCGAGGCGTTACCCGGCGCCATCCTCGAACAAGAACCGCGCGCCGGCGCACTCGTCCCAAACGGCAGCGCCATCAACGTCATTGTCGCCGAAGGACGCGCTTTCATCCTGCCCAATCTGGTAGGGTACCAATACGAAGTCATCATCGGCGACCTGGAAGCGCAAGGGCTGTTGGTGGTCACAGAAGAGGTTTGGAGCACCGAAATGCGCGGCAAAGTGCTCACGCAGCAGCCCCCGCCCAACGTCCAGATTCGCGCTGGCGCGACGCTCACCCTCACCCTTAGCGGCGGCATCGAACAACCCATCCCGCTACAAGTGAACCTGAACAACCTCGTCATCCTGGAAGAAGCCCGTGTGCCGCAAACCGCCCTGCGGCCCGGAAACACGCTCCCGCTGACCTTGCGTTGGCGCGCCCTCCAGCCCATCGGGCAGCGTTATACCGTTTTCGTACACCTGCTCGCTCCCAATATGACTATGATCGCGCAGCAGGATAGCGAGCCGGTGAATGGCCTCAGCCCCACCACCAGCTGGCAGACCGGCGAAATCATCGTGGATCCCCATCAGCTGACCATTCCACCAGGCACACCGGCAGGCATCTACCAGCTCCGGGTAGGCCTATACACCGGGAACACACGGCTGCAAGTCATTGATTCGGGCCGCGCCCAGGTCAGCGACAACAGTATTCTCATCACCCAGGTGGAAATTCGACAATGATGGCCTGAAACCCGGCGAACCCAAATGCAATGAGAGGGCTATCGCATTTGGGAAGCTCTTTCTAAATTGTGTTCCCTGCATTACCGCTAAAGCAATTTTTGAGAGAGGAGTTTTGTGGCGGACGAAGCCCCGTCACAAAACTCCTCTTTTACAACTTGCCGTAACCGTTCAGGACAATTGCAGCGCCAGAGGATTTTCAGAATCCGTGGATTTGTGGTACAATTTAACCAAATTACGTAAGCAATTTCCGGGCATAGGGCGCAATGAGTGAGAATGAAGAAAATTCCATGCTAAAGGTGATGGTGGTTGACGATAACACCGTCATGTTAGGGTTTATGACCACCCTGTTAGAAATCGAAGGCTATGATCCCATTGCCGTATCACGCCTCGAAGACATCATCCCGACTGCGCAGGCCGAGCAGCCCAAAGTAATCCTCCTGGATGTCCATCTGGCTGAACAAGACACATTCACCATCCTTCAAGACCTCAAAAGCGATCCCAATTTGCAGAGCATTCAAATTATTGCCATCTCTGGAATGGATCTCGGAGCCCAATGCCGGGCGCTCGGCGCCGATGATTTTGTGCTCAAGCCCTTTCGCCCTGATATGTTGCTTGCGAAAATTAGCGCGCTCTTTGCTGCTACATCCACAGCAACCTCCCTCCAGGCGCCTTCACAACATGAGTGAGCGTCATACCAGCGACAAGCCATGTCGCCAATACTAACTATACCGTAGAACAGGAACATTATGGCTCGTAAACGACGTAAAAAAAGTCCACCCAAAGACCAGTGGTATAAGATGGACTTGCACTTGCACACGCCGGCTTCCTCCGATTTTCAACAGGAGGGCGTCAGCTTTCTAGACCTGCTCAAAGAAGCAGAACGCAAAGATCTGGACATTATCGCCTTCACCGATCACAACACCGTCAGTGGCTACAAGGTCATGCTGGAAGAGATTGATGACCTGGAGCTGCTAGAACGCCTGGGACGGCTAACGACCGAGGAGGAACAACGCCTGCAAGAATATCGCCGGCTGTTGGAGAAGATTCTGGACCTCAAAGGATTTGAGTTCACCGCCACGTTCGGCTTCCACATCCTGGGCATTTTCCCCCCCAAGATGAGCATCCGTGATCTGGAATTTCTGCTGTTGCAGCTCAACCTGCCACCGGATAAACTCGACACCGGCGCCACAGATGTCGGCGCGACAACTGATGTCTTGAGCGCCTACCAGATCATCAACGAAGCTGGCGGCATCGTCATCGGCGCCCATGCCAATTCCAATCACGGCGTGGCGTTGCAGGGATTGCGCTTTGGCGGGCAAACGCGCATTGCTTTCACACAAGACGAAAACCTGCACGCGCTGGAAGTCACCGACCTCGACAAGCAAGGCAGAAATGCCACGGCGCGTTTCTTCGACGGTACCAAGCCCGAATACCCGCGCCGCATGCGCTGCATCCAAGGCTCGGATTCCCACCGCCTCACACGCGACCCGCACAATCCCAAAAATCTGGGCCTGGGCGACCGCATTACTGAAGTGTTGCTGCCTGAACTGAGCTTCGAAGCCCTGTACAGCGTCTTCACTGGCGACGATTTCGCCTGCACGCGCCCTTATCGCGCTGAGGCCCGCCCCTTCGACTACATCCAGGCTGCCCGCGAAGAAGGCCCCAACATCGTGCAGGATTTCCACGAGCGGTACAGCAAACGCGGCGGTTTTCTCGACGCCATCGTCGCCGACGTGGACGCGTTCGCCAACACCAACGGCGGCACGCTCTACATCGGCGTGCCCGAAGACCCCCGCAAACCGCCCACCGGTCTGGGCAATGCGCCGACTCGCGTTCTCAACCAGCTGCGCAGCGAGCTCGAAATGCGGATTACCCCGGCCCTCGCCTTCACCGTAGATTTGCAGGAAACGTTGGGCGTCAAAGTGGCGCGCATCACAGTGCCGCGTGGCAACGACACACCTTACACCGTGGACGACAGCAAGATCTACCTCCGCAGTGAATCCGAAACCACCCTCGCCGTGCGCGACGAAATCGTCGCCATGGTCAAGCGCAGCCTGGAACTCGCCGGGGCGGTAACGCCGGCGACGCCAGCGTCACCGCCCACGCCGCCGGCGACCGAAAACCCCCTGCTCGCGCCGTCGCCCGCCGCCGCTGAGACGCTTTCGCCGCCCCGCACCGGCGTCGAAATTGCGGATATGGAAGTGCGGCAAGGGACCCACTACTACACCATGCGCGATCTGCGTAACGGCAACCTGGTCAAGAACGTCACCCTGCGTTCCGCGCGCCGCCTCTGGCGCTATGCCATCGAAGAATCCCAAAATAACCCGGTCAGCCCCGCGCAAGTGCGCTGGATGGGAGATGTGGGGCTGTGGAAACGCCGCGAACACGGCAACCTCACCCGCTTCGACCTGGTGCAGCGCGTCGGCGATAGTCTGCGCGTCTACTACGGCGTTACGGAAGAAGGGCTGCATGGCCCATGGAGCGCCCTCATCGGCGAGTAGGCGTGCATGGAAAGCCCAATCCCACCGCCGCAGATGGCGATCCTCACCGTGAGCGACCGCGCCGCCGCCGACATCTATGCCGACGAAAGCGGGCCTGCACTCCGCGCCCTGGTCGGCGCCGCCCTGGGCGCCCACGTCGTTGCGGCCCGCATCCTGCCCAATGATCGGGAACAGCTCGCCGCACAGCTGCGCGCCTGGGCCGACGCCGGCGCCAACAGCGCCCCCGTAGATGTGATCCTCGTCGCCGGCGGAACCGGCTTCACGCCGCGAGATGTGACGCCCGAAGCCACCCGCGACGTGATTGAAAAAGAGGCGCCGGGCCTCGCGGAAGCCATGCGGATGACGGCGCTACAACACACGCCCCACGCCATGCTCTCGCGCGCTATCTGCGGCATCCGTGGACGCACGCTCATCATCAACCTGCCGGGCAGCCCACGCGGCGCCACAGAGAGCCTCCGCGCCATTTTGCCGGTCCTGCCCCACGCTATCGCCTTGCTACGCGAAATGCCCGCCGGCGAAACCGGACGCCATCCCGGAATCCACACTGCCTGAGAAGCCTATGCACATCCTTACCGTTGCTGCCATGCGTAAACTGGAAGCCGCTGCTGATGCCGCCGGACATTCGTTCGAGCGAATGATGGAGCTTGCCGGACAAGGCGTCGCCCGCACGGCGTTGCGGCACGAATCTGCTCGCGGACGGCAGGTGCTCGTGCTGGTCGGCCCCGGCAACAATGGCGGAGATGGGCTGGTGGCTGCCCGCTGCCTGGCGGAAGCCGGCGCCCACGTCACCGCCTATCTGAGCCACCCCCGCGATGCCGAAAATGATCCAGTGTTTCGCCGCGCCGCAAAGCAGGGCGTCGCCATCATCACCCGCGAAGCAGACGCCGATGGCGCCGAGCTCAAACGCCTGGCGCCCCGCGCTCACGTGTTGATTGATGCCTTGCTCGGCACTGGCGCACACCCACCCTTGCGGGAAAACCTGGCGGGCATCCTCAGCGAGGTGCGGGCGGCGCTGGAACTTCGCAACGGACAGCCGCCGCTCATCACGCTCACCGGGCTGCCCGAAGTCGCCGCTCCACGGCCCTATATCATTGCGGTAGATGGCCCTTCGGGGATGGACTTCGATACCGGCGAGGCGGATCCCCTGACGCTCAAAGCGCATGTGAGCGTGACGTTCGCTGCGCCCAAAGTTGGACATTTCCGCTTCCCCGCCGCCGATTTGCGGGGCGAGCTCCTCGTTGCCGACATTGGCATTCCGGACGCCATTCCCGCGCCTACACCGTGGGGACAAGTCCTCACTGCCGAAGAAGTGCGCGGTTGGCTGCCTGCGCGCCCATCCAACGCGCACAAAGGCACGTTTGGGCGCGCGTTCATCGTCGCCGGATCGGTCAATTACACAGGCGCGGCAGCGCTCGCCGCGTGCGCCGCTGTGCGGGCCGGGGCCGGGCTGGTAACACTGGGCATTCCCGGCGCGCTACATTCCGCCATCGTCCCACTCGCGCCCGAAGCCACTTACGTGCTGCTGCCGAGCGCCTTGGGCGCGGTGACGGCGGACGCTATCGGCATCCTCAAAGCAGCACTCCCCAACGCTACCGCGCTCCTCATCGGTCCGGGGCTGGGGCAGGCCCCGGAGACGGCAACCTTCATCCAACGACTCTTTGGCGCTGCCGGCAAGAAACGCGGCGCAGGTTTTGTGACGCAGGCTGGCGATGGCAACCACACGCTGACCTTCCCGCCGCTAGTGATAGACGCCGACGGCCTCAATTGCCTCAGTCGAATACCCGATTGGGCGCGCCAGCTGCCGCCGGAAACGATTCTCACCCCACACCCCGGCGAGATGGCCCGCCTCACAGGGCAAGAGGTCGCAACATTACAGGCGGACCGGTACGCAAGCGCCCTGCGCTATGCCTCGACGTGGGGTCATGTGGTGGTTCTCAAAGGCGCCTTCACCGTCATCGCGGCGCCAGATGGACGCGCGACGCTGTTGCCTTTCGCCAATTCGGGGCTGGCTTCTGCCGGTACCGGAGATGTGCTGGCTGGCGTTATCGTCGCCCTGCGAGCACAGGGCATGGGCGCCTTTGAGGCGGCAGCGGCCGGCGCATATCTCCACGGGCTGGCGGGAGATCTCACCCGTGAACAATTCGGCGAAGCCGGGCTGGCAGCCGGCGATGTGGCGCGCGCCCTGCCGGAAGCCTTCCGGCGCATCCTGATGCGGTGAGCGAAGCATGTCTGGCGGTATTGACTGGGGCAGAATTGCTTTAATCACGCTGGGCGTCATGGTCATCGCGCTGGCATTGGCAGTCACCCTGCTTCTGCTCGCCTATCGCAGCCTCAGACGCATCCAGGTACCGCCAAATGCGGATTTTTTCACTACCTTGCGCCACGTTCCGATCACGCTGGTCATCATCCTGGATTTGCTAGACCTCGCGCTCGATTTCCTCTCTGCGCCGATAGGCTGGCTCATCCTCACCCATCTGGGATTGGAGCGGCTGCGAATGTTGACCGTGATCGAAAGCCTCATCCCCGGAACGCAATTCATCCCGACGCTGACCGGGGCCTGGGTGCTGGCAAAAGCAGGGGTGCGGCTGCCGGAGCCTACCCTTACACGACGCGATCTGCATCCGTAGTCAGGCAGGTCTCCGCACAGCCGCACCCACGCACGGCAGCCAACGCTTTACACCGGCGGGAAGACGCCAGCGCGCAGTTCCTGCAGCGTCCGCTGAATCTCCTCACGGGTGTTCATCACAAAGGGACCATAACGTGCAATCGGCTCGCGCAACGGCTTACCGGCGATGAAGAGGAAACGCCCCGTAACGGCGCCGCTATGGATTTCCACAGCTTCGCCTTCGCCCAGCACCAACATCCGCGTGGCCGCAAGTGTTTCCCCATCCATCCGCAGCTCGCCCTCGAACAGATAAAGCAGCACGTTGTGTTCTGCCGGCGTCGAAAGCGCAAATACCGCCCCCACAGGCAGTGTCACATCGAGATAGGTGGGTTGCACGGCGATCTCCGTCACCGGTCCGCGCGCGCCCGCTATCGCGCCCGTGATCACACGCACGCGCGCGCCGCCATCCAGCGTCGCCTCCGGGATCTCCTCGGCGCGGAGTTCCTGGTAGCGCGCAGGCATCATCTTGAGCGCCGCGGGCAGATTCACCCACAGCTGAAAGCCCTCCAGGATGCCTTCGACGGGCTGGGGCATTTCCTCGTGGAGGATGCCGCGCCCCGCCGTCATCCACTGCACCGCTCCCGGCCCGATCACACCTGCATTGCCGATGCTATCCCGATGCGCCACATTACCCGCGAGCATGTACGTCACCGTTTCGATGCCGCGATGCGGGTGCATGAGAAATCCTGCCAGCACATCGGCGGGATTGTGCGAGCGAAAATCATCGAAGAGCAAGAACGGGTCTACGTTATCCAGCGTTGGCAAGGCGATGCTGCGCCGCAGCCACACGCCTGCCCCCTCTCGAACCACCTGCGGCTCGACAATCCGCGCAATCGAACGCTGCTTGACCATGAGAAACTCCTTTCACAAATTACCCCAGAGAGACGCCTGACTCACAAGTAGAAGGCTGAAAACCTCCGCACGCGCTAATTTATACTGCACGCCCTTTGAGCAGCCACCCCGCTACGGTAACAACGCGCTCCGCCATCACGCGCATGGCATCCAACACCGGCGCGGGGACCTCTGTCTGATCCTGCGGCGCAGAGGCGCTGACGCCGTAGGGATTGCCGCCCGCCGCATAGAGTCGGGGATCGGTGTAACCCGGCGGTGTAATCAGGGCGCCCCAGTGGTAAAAGGTATTGTAGAAGGCGAGCAGCGTGCTCTCCTGCCCACCGTGGGCATTCATCGCACTGGTGAACGCGGCGACAGGTTTGTTGCTCAATTGCCCCCGCGCCCACACCGGCCCGGTGGTGTCAATAAACTGCTTCATCTGCGCCGCCATATTCCCAAAGCGCGTCGGCGCGCCAAAGATAAAGGCGTCTGCCCACACCAGATCATCGAGGGTGGCTTCGGGAATGTCGCGGGTGGCTTCCACGTGCGCACGCCAGCGCGGATTGGAATCAATCGCTGCGTCGGGCGCAAGTTCACGCACTTTACGCAGCCGGACTTCAGCGCCCAGCGCCTCCGCCGCTTCTTTGGCAGCCAACGCCATCTGATAATTCGTACCGGTAGAACTGTAATAGACGATCAACAACTTTACGGTAGACATAGGGCACTCCTTGATATGAAATTGGTTATCGGGAACACGTAACACGTAATGCGTATTACGTGATACATAACTTAGCTGCGCTCTGCTCTTCCCAGCTTGCGACACAACGCGGCGAGTTGCTGCTGCTCTTCTGCTGTGAGCACTGCAAATTCAGCGGTGATGTTGGTCGCGTGTTGCGGAAAGCGATCTGCAATCCAGGCTCGCCCTGCTTCGGTCAGCGTCACGACCACCCGCCGCCGGTCGGTAGCGTCGCGTTGTCGCGCCACCAGTCCCAGCTTCAGCAGATTATCTACAACAAAAGTTAGGTTGCCGCCGCTTTTAAGCAGTTTGGTGCTGAGCTCACCCTGGCACAAAGGCCCTAAATGATAGAGCGCCTCCAGTACCCCAAATTGCGTAGCCGTGAGCTCGCCATAAGCGCCGCGCGCGGATAGCCGGGCCTCCAACGCGCTCACCGCGCGCGTAAGCTTCACATACGCATCCAACGCGCGGACTTCTTCAGGATCGCCAGTGTAATGCGTCGGCATGAGTTCCTTTATTTCCAGTCTAAATATTTCAATATTGAAATTATAACCTTAAGAAGATGTTTTGTCAAGTACAGCCTGACAGGAAAACTGCGAAATCGGCCGGGGAGCATTGCGCCATCTTGGATTATAAAGTATAATAGTATCATGTTATTCATTCAAATTCCGATCAGGAGATCCGCGGATGACAACAGAAACTTTGCAGAACTGGATTGAGGCTAATCCCGTGATCGCGCCCTGGGTGGTGTTGGGCGCCGCATTGCTGCTGAATGGCGCCGCGTTGCTCATCGCCCGCAACATCTTGGCGCGGGGTCTTATCGCCCTGAGCCAGCGCTCCAAAAATCAGGTGGATGATATGCTCGTGCGCTACATGCACCCCTACCGCATCGCCTGGATCGCGCCGCTGTTACTCACGTACTACCTCGCCACATGGTTGCCAGCATGGACAGCGACATTGCAGATGCTCATGCTAACCGGCGTCGTGTGGCTGATAGTGCTCGCGTTTTCCGGGTTGCTCACCGCCATCAACCAGATTTACGAGGCCGGGCCACACTTTCGTGGGGTCTCGATCCAGGGCTATCTCGATTTGGGCAAGCTGCTGATCATCGCGATAGGCATCATCCTCACCATCTCCCAGATCACCGGAAAATCGCCGGTCGTGTTGCTCAGCGGCATCGGCGCCGTGACGGCGATACTGCTCCTCATCTTTCACGACACGTTGCTGTCTTTCGTTGCCAGCCTGCAAATCCAATCCCACGATCTGGTACGCGAAGGCGACTGGATCGAGATGGAGGCTTACGACGCCGATGGCGTGGTGCAAAACATTGCCCTTCACACCGTCAAAGTGCAGAACTGGGACAACACGATCACCGTCGTCCCCACCCACAAACTGATGGATACGCCGTACCGCAACTGGCGCGGCATGGCGGAAAGCGGCGGACGACGCATCAAACGCGCGCTGTACGTTGATCTGAACACGGTCGCGTTTTGCACGCCGGAGATGATCCAACGGTTCCGGCAAGTGGGGCTAATACAGGACTATCTCGAACGCCATCTCAACAACGCCACAGGAGATGGCAATAGCGAACGTCTCTGCAACGCTTACGTGTGCGAGGAACACCAGCTGACCAATGTCG
>CAZDSF010000055.1:0-28232 GCA_964508025.1 uncultured Anaerolineales bacterium | reverse complement strand
AATATAGCAAAAAATAATTCCCATTCAGTTCATTTTTGATATCTGGTAAATCATTCGAAAAGCGACTATTGTGGCCATCTATTTCAAATCATTCCATATTCTTGATCTCCAGGCATTCTTGCTATATTCCGGAACCAACCAATATTTTGGAAAAACAAAAATGGATTTTGTTTTTGCTATATTCTTTTATAGGTTTTCGCAAGGCTTGCGTAAACCATGCAAGAATGAGATGAGTTGATAAATGTCTGCATGTGTAAAATACTAAAATTTTTTGGTAACTACTCAGTCACCAACTGCGACAAATGAGGGCAGATAAGGGTTGTCAGCTAAGGCCCTGCGTAACGCGGCCAAAATACTCTGACCATTCTTACGAGCAGTTGAAATATATGCTCGAACCATACAGAAAACATCAGCACCATTTACTGAACGAAAACAGCCAGACACCTTCTGCTTCACTTTGACCATGCGAATATCACGTTCGGCCTGATTATTGTCGAACGGTACTTTGTAGTTGTACAGAAATGCCAATGTAGCAGATTTGTGTTCCTTCATTCTTACAAGAAGATTACGAGGCTTGCTCTTTTTTACCCCGCCCCGTTTCTTGGGCTGAGTCGGATCATCTTCTGTCAACGGGTTAGCAATCAAACCTTCCTCGATCAATGCATCATAACGGTGCACAAATTGTTCAACCTGTTCGGCTGATAGCAGGGTTTGTTGCGTAAGGGAAAGATCTACCCATTCTTTCATCTCTCGCAGTAGTGACATCATCTTGCTTTCCCATCCTTGCGAATAACGATCTATCAGAAATTGCAGTTCCCGCAGGTGATGGGCATTACACAAGGCATGTGAAACCTGAAGATAAGCAAAGTACGATGCCCATCCATCATGTATGGCTATCCCCTTCAGATTTGGAAGAATTCCAATTTCCTCCATCGCAGCCTGACCTCGTTTGGCATGCACGGCGTAATGGGTCAGGTGGGCCGTGGAGGCTGAATGTAACCAATGCAACTTTCCATTGATCCCCACTCCCGTTTCGTCAAAGTGGACTGCATCTTCATTCTCGGTCAGATGCACCTTGATGGCCTCATTTACTCCTTGGACCTGTTCAGCCACAGCCTGGTTCGCGCTGAGAATGGTCCCTTCAGCCAGAGGCTGCCCAAACAAATCGTAAAAGAGCTCTCTAACTCGTTCCAGTGGCAGCATTTGATATTGGTTCAGATACACAGCCAGGGCTTTGACTTCGCTCCCATATTGCACTGGTTGTTCCACACCGGCAGGGAATTCAGCCTTATTCTCGCAACCACATACCGGGCATACCTTGATTTCTGCTGTGTGCTGGGTAACTTCCATTCGTATTTCAGGTAAATCAAACACCTGACGGTGGTCCCTTCTGGTTATTGGCTCTGTTTCCAGCGATCTCTGGCAATGCTGACAGCTTGTCACTCGGTGAATCACTTCGTGATCTGGATCGGCTACCGCTTTGAGCGTATGCCCTTCGTGGCCCGGTTGCCCACCTGTGCTTCGACCATGTCGTTTTCGCTGACTTTTGGGCGCTGGTTTGTCAAATGGGTTATCGCTGGATGGCGGTTTTCCACTATTGCTGCTGTTTTTCGCCAACTGGTCTTCCAAGACTTGTATTCGTTTGGCTAGTAGGATGAAGTTCTTGTTCATTGAATGGATCAACGCTACGACAGCTTCTTCCCCCTGTTGGTATATCGCTCTCGCCTCTTCATCGCTCACAATCCGGATTGGTTCCATTTCCTGATTGTCCTCTATTTTTCCCCCTTTGAATACAATCATTCCTCCAGTTTATTAAGGACTTTTGACTCATTCCTCTGAGCAGTTATAACAATATTTATATTAGGGTCGATGGCGTCAATATTTCACATTGCCCTCATTAGCCCCATAGTCCTCAATTTTACGATTTTCTCGTTATGTGAAGCTTGCATGATTAATGATTCACTTCACTTGACAATCATGGGAATGCCGGCAATCATAAAAATGACCCGATCCGATATTTGAGCGAGTTTTTGGTTAGCCCATCCCAATCCGTCACGATAATAACGTCCCAACGGGTATGGGGGTACCAGCCCAAGCCCAACCTCATTGCTGACAATGACCCAGTTCCCCGGATGGTCGTGATATGCCGCAATGAGATTCTCTATCTCTTGCTTTAATTTTCCCCGAAAATCGCATTCTTGGATGGGTTCAGGGCAAGAGAGCAAATTATTGCTGGTGAGAAGGGTGATGCAGTCTACCAGCACCCAGGGTGTTGTATCGGCCATTCGGATGGCATCCCCTACCTGCAGCGGTGCTTCGAGCGTCAGCCAATGGGCTGGGCGGCTGGCGCGGTGAGCGGCAATGCGTGCGGCCATTTCATCATCTTCAGCAGTAGCAGTAGCGACAAACAAGGCAGGCTGCCTGCTACTTTCCACCATCGTTTGTGCATATGTAGATTTGCCGCTGCGCGTCCCCCCAAGGACCAGTGTCAATTGTTTTCCCATGTTTCCTACCTTTCCATTATATTAAAACCGCTTCGATACTTTCTACCGAGGAACGGAAATCCTCGTCATTAAAAACTTCGATGGTTACAACGCCGTTGAACTTTACCTGCACGAGAAAGTTTATCACGCGCCCCAGCTCTGCTCGTGGTATATGCGTCAATGATCTGTGATCGCGTTCATCGATACCATGGATATGGATTACGCACGTTTCGGCCAGGTGGGCAGCCAAAAATTCCAGCGGATCATGACCGTCGCGCCACAGGTGGCCGATGTCGATACAACGACCGGCACCACTGGTCCGAATGGCTTCATCCCAGGTGGATGGCGGGTAATTCTCCAGGTTTTCCACCGCCAGCCGGCGCCCATTGCCCACCCACTCAGAAACGGCTTGAAGCGATTGACGCGCCTGGCGGTTCCATTCTATCTTTACCAGCGGGTCTGTCAAAGTAAGCAATTCACGTCCATCGAGGTGTAGAACGTAACTGTAGGGATCGAGCGTGCGCGTGCAGTCGATCACCTTTTTGGCTTTCTGCAACGAAACGTGCATTTGCCCTTCCTCACCGGTCAGCCGTAGATCCAGCGGCAGGTGTACCGTATAGGTGAGGCCAAATTGACCGGCAAGTCGCCGCAGTTCCTGCAAGGTGGCTTCACCAGGCAGGTTGTTGGGGCCATCGTCCATCTCAAAAAGCACCAGTTCAACGTCATCCACCTGTTCGGCCAGAAAACGAACATTGGGGACGATCTCATCCGGGATGATGTAAGAAGTGGTTCCAATGCGGAAGGGAAGCTTTCTCTTCAACATGGCGTTCACCCCTGAATGCAAAAAACGAGAAGTACCGTGATTTCTGTGAGTTCGACCAACAGGCCAAAAACATCGCCAGTAACGCCGCCGATCCGGGAACACACGAGGCGCAGGAGACCCATGGCAGCCAGCAGAATTGCGGCAAGGGCGAGCAGACTGTGGAGGCCGAGAAGCGAAGTCAGACCGAGTGGGATGATAGCGCCCCAGACCAGAGCCGATTTGCTCAGGCCGGAAGAAAAGTCCGCACCCATTCCATCGGAGCGGGCAAGGGGTTGAGTCCCGGCTAGCAAAATCATCCAACGCCCAACACTGGCAGACAGCAAGATAGCCAGGATCGCGTGTTCGGACGGCAGGGAGGCCAGCGCCGCGAATTTAAGCAGTAGTATGAGGATTAAACCCATTGCGCCAAACGCACCCAGATGCGGATCTTTCATGATCTGGAGGCGGCGCTCCGGGTTGCTGGCATGGAACAATCCGTCACAGCAGTCAGCAAGTCCGTCGAGGTGAAAGCCGCCGGTGAGAAGGATCCACGCTGCCAGAGTCAGCCCGGCGTAAACCAGCGGCGGGAGCACCCAGGATGATACCGTCCAGACCGCAGCCACCAACAGCCCAATGACCGACCCAACCAACGGATACCATCCGGCGGCGCGCCCACTGTCGCCTGGCTGCCAATCAGCATGAGCTCGGACCGGTAAAGTGGTGAGCAAGGTGAACGCAACGCGAAGATATTTCATTCTTTCTCGCTCACGCCAGCTTCTCCAAAAGTTGCCATCTCGTTCAAAATTTTGCAGGCGGCTTCGACAAGTGATATCGCCAATACCGCGCCTGTGCCTTCTCCCAGCCGCATTTGTAGATCAAGCAAAGGTGTCAAACCAAGCCATTCGGTCATCAGGTGATGCCCTAGCTCTTGCGAGGCGTGAGCGGCGATCAGGTAATCCTTTACCTGTGGGGCAAGCGTCATGGCAATGATCGCGGCAGCGGTTGAGATGAAGCCATCGATCACCACCGGGCGGCTATGCGCGGCGGCGCCGAGGATGGCCCCGGCTAATCCGCCAATTTCGAAGCCACCGACTTTGCTGAGCAGGTCAAGGCCATCGGTGGGGATGGGCTGGTTGATCTGCAATGCGCGCTCGACGGCGGAAATCTTCCGTTTCAAGCCTTCGTCGTCCACGCCTGTGCCCCGCCCAACGATTTTGCTGGCAGGTTTTCCGGTCACCGCGGCAGCAATCGCGGCGGAGGGGGTGGTGTTGCCGATCCCCATATCACCGGTAGCGAGGATGTCTAGGCCGCGAGCGGTTTCCGTTTCGACGATGGCTGCCCCGGTCAGGATGGCCTGTTCCGCTTGCTGACGGCTCATGGCCGGGCCTTTTGCAATATTTTGAGTACCGTAAGCGACTTTTTTCACTAGGAGATCCGGGTGGGCAGGAATATCGCAGGCAACGCCCATATCGACGATCACGACACGCGCGCCGACATGCTGAGATAAGACGTTAATCGCCGCGCCGCCCGTCAGGAAATTGGAAACCATTTGTGGGGTCACCTCCTGCGGATAAGCGCTGATGCCTTCTTGCACGACCCCGTGGTCCCCTACCATCACCACGACTACTTTATGTTGCAGTTGAGGTTTTGATCGGCGGGTGATCCCAGCAATCTGGATAGAAAGAGCTTCCAGGCGGCCGAGGCTGCCTTGCGGTTTGGTCAGCGTATCTTGCTGAGCGCGGGCAATAGCCATAATCTCAATATCCAGCGGTTTGATGCGGGCTGTAAGGGTTTCGATGGACATTCTTTTACTCCTGGTAATCAGTTTTCTTCTCAACCGTTTGTTGTAAACAATTGAGCAATCGCTGGTTTTGTTTCCGCGTGCGTGGAGAAATGCGGATAAATTCTGGCAGGCCAAAGGAGGTGCAATCGCGTACAAGGATGCCGTGCGGCAGCAGGTCTTGCCTGAATCGTGCGGCATTATGTACCGGCAGCAAGAAAAAGTGCGTTTGGGAGGGAACCGGTGTAAAACCCAGAGCAACCAGCCCGTTCTGTAAGAAATCTTTTTCTTGCCGGAGTTGAGCCAGGGTGACCTGATAATAATTCTCGTCCGCCAAGGCAGCCAGACCGGCGGCTTGAGCCAGGCCATTCACGTTCCACGCCGGGCGGACGGTTGTTAAGGCTTGAATGAGCCGCTCATCGCCTAGCGCATACCCCAGGCGCAAACCCGCCAGGGCAAAGTCTTTGGTCATCGAGCGCAGCACCAGCAGGTTGGGAAGCAGGGTTGGCACCACAGATCCCTGACCGGCGACGAAAGACAGGTAAGCTTCATCCACAAGAAACAGCGTACGCGGGTGAGTATCGGCCCAGGAGAGAATTGTTTCAGGTGGGAGGGTTTGCCCGGTTGGATTGTTCGGGTTACACAGAAATACCGCCCGATAATCGGCAGCATCCAGCATCCGAGTGATTTCGGCGACATCTAAGGTAAAACCAGTGATCGGAAGCGCCTTCCACTGCACAGGATTGGCCGACATCAATCGCGCTGTCCGTTCGTACTCTCCAAAAGTCGGGCCTAAAATCAGGACATCCTCCCCTGTTTTGAAAAAAGCAAAGGCCGCCAGCCAGATGAGTTCCGCCGTGCCGTTCCCAACCACAATCTGATCCGGGGAGACGCTTAGCCTGTCCGCCAGGGTGCGGCGCAGGGCCAGACACTCCCGGTCGGGGTAGCGGTCGAGGGGCACCTTTGCGATAGCTGCGCGCACCATAGGAGAAGGGCCGAAGGGATTGCTGTTAACGCTGAAATCGAGCACAGCATCGGGGTTGAGGCCGGTGCATTCCAGTTCGGCAAAGTCGAGCGCGCCATGCGTGTCTGGGGCGGTACTTGAAAGATCGGGACGAAAGAAATCCATTGGACTACCTGATCAAAAAAGCGAGAATGGAAAAAAGCAGCGCGGCCAGCGTAGCTGTGAAAGCATAGATACGCCGGGCGCGGCGTAGATCGGTGATTTGGGGCGCATTCAGCCCCGCGCCGAGGTGGTAGTGGCCGGCCTTCTCCAACTCAATTGAGATTGCCCCGGCCATGGCGCTCATCGGAACCCCGGCGTTGGGGCTGGCGGTCAGGCGGGCATCGCGCAGCATGATCTTCCATGCCTTTCCCGCCGAGCTGCCGCCCAAGGCCGCGCCACACACCAGCAGCAGCCCGGTCAGACGTGCGGGAATGAAATTTAACACGTCATCTAGACGGGCCGGGATTTTCCCGAACCATTCGCGCTCTGGATCGCGGTAGCCCAGCATGGCGTCGGTGGTGTTGACGAAACGGTATGCCAGGGCCAGAGGCAGTCCGCCAAGGGCGTAGAAGAAAAGCGGCGCTATCAGGCTGTCTGAGGCGTTTTCGGCCACCGATTCGACCGCCGCGGCAGCAACCTGACCCGAGGTGAGCTGCGAAGTATCCCGGCTGACGAGATGCCAGGAGAGCAGGCGGCGGGCTTCAGACAGGTCACCCTGCTCGAGGGCTGCCTGCACTTCTCCGGCAGCGCGATCGAGGCCGCGCAGCGAAAATGTCGTTTTCAGGATCAGGGCGTTCAGCAGCCAATCCACGGGCAGCGGCAGCCGGGCGAACAGCCATGCCAGCGCCAGACCCGTTCCGGTAGTTACCGTCAGGCCCACCAGCATCAACATCCCACCGTAGAGCAGTTCGGCCCAGGCACGCCCGCGCGGGCGATGGCGGCTGAGGAAGGCGATCAGGATGCCCATCCAGGCGGTCGGATGGAAGAGATTGGGTGGATCGCCCAGGGTTAAATCAATCAGAAGTGCAAAGAAAACAGGCATAATCAAAACTCGATTCCTGGCTGGCCTTTGATACCCTGCTGGCAGGGGTGCTTGACCACGTTCATCTCGCTCACCAGGTCGGCATATTCGACCAGCGCCACTGGCGCATTGCGCCCTGTAATTATGATATGCAGCGCGGGTGGGCGATGTTCGCGCAGCCAGTCCAGCACCGCGTCCGTATCCAGCCAGCCGTAGTGCAGGGTGTAGGTGAATTCATCCAGCACGATCAGGTCGTACCTGCCGCTGGCAATTTTCTCCTGCGCCAGCTCCCAGCCGTGACGGGCGCGCGCAACCGTTTCATCCATATCCTTCGAGCGCCAGGTAAAGCTGTCGCCGCTGGTGTGCCATTCGATGCCCAGTTTTTCGGCGGCGCGCACCTCGCCCCACCTGCCGGTCTCGGCCTTGATGAACTGGATCACGCATACGCGCATCCCGCGCCCCCAGGCGCGCAGCAGCGTTCCAAACGCGGCAGTGGATTTGCCCTTGCCGCTGCCGGTGTTGACGATCAATAATCCTTTGGGTTGGGTTGGCATATCATGATCCCCTTTTTCCGATTGGGATGTTTTGCGAATCTTCATGGTTTTTGATAACCATACGGGCAGTTCGTGCAGCCATTTTCGCAGCAGTGCCCGCGTTTCAGGAGATACCAGGCTGACAAGACGAATTTGCCATCCTGATTGATCTCGTAATCAATTCCTTCGATTAGCGGACCATTGGTAGCGTACTGCGGAGCGATGCTTTCTTGCGCATTCTCGGGGGTAATGGTTTGAAGATACTCGGTGATTTTTTCCTTAATCTTTGCTTTCAAGCATGCAGGACAAAGGCAGTCCTGGTGAGAATCCAGAGGCATAATCGATGGGTAGACAGAACACCAGCAGCGTTTATCTTCGGCTTGCGACCCGCACAAAAATGTAGCGCCGCAGATTGGACAGGTTTTCGTCTTCATATTCCTACCTTAATACCGTGCCAGTCAGCTGAAGCACCTGGTCCGGGCATATTCCTTACTTCTCACTTTCGATTGTACAAACGGTGAAATCCGGGTTGAGCGACTGCCAGCGTTCATCAAGATCCATCAGCAGGATGGCCGGAGACGTTTCTTTGTATTCCGCCACGCGCCGCCCGCCGGTTACCACAACGCTCGAACTGCCCTCGAAGTTCATGCTCAGGTCACGCCCGGTGCGGTTGCAGACCAGCACCGGCAGCCCGGTTTCCAGCGAGCGCTGCTCCCATTCGCCGCTGGGCGCGTGTTCGCCCGGCGCCCAGGCCGCCAGACTGAGCAGCACCTGCGCGCCGTTCTGCGCCAGTTCGCCTCCCAGCCGCGCCGAATAAGCGTCAGCACAGATCATCAAGCCGAGCTTGTATCCGCGCCATGCCACCGGCAGCGCCTGGCTGCCCGGCGTCGACCAGCCTTCGTAGCTGCCCGGCAAAACCAGAATCTTATGATGCATTCCGGCAACCAGACCGGTTTCGGCGATCAAGATCGCCGCGTTGAAATGTTTCCCGCTGTTCGGATCGTATACCGGCGTACCCAGCAGCAGGGCGATCCGCAATTCTTTACAGAGGCGGCCAAAGCGCTCCAACACAACCGGAATATCACCTTGAATCCAGTCCGCGCCGATGCTGGAATGAAACGCATACCCGCTGACGGCCAGTTCGGGTGTTAAAACCAGGTCTGTCTGATGGTCTGCCGCTCGCCGGATCATACGCTCCAGCAGGTCGAGGTTATCCGTCAGATTGTCATAGCGGGGAGCCATATGCAAGAAAGCCACCCGCAAGGAGCGTGAACTTAGCTCTTCCACACGATTTCCTCCAGCAAATCCATATTCAGCGCACCTTCCACCGCATCGGCCAGCGCATCCAGCGAGCGCTGGAAGTCTTCCGCCTGGGTGCGCGTGTTTCCCGTGTCGCGCCAGCCCAGGCTATCGAGCCAGGCGCGCCGGAAATGATCATTTGCAAACAGCCCATGCAGATAGCAGCCCCAAACCTTGCCATCCGCGGATATACCGCCATCCTGCACCTGAACCGCCTGCCCGTTGCGCTGGTTAATTTCCAGCCAGGCCGGCGCGCCGCCGGTTGCGCCCATGTGGATTTCATAGCCCTTCACCGTGCTGCCTTCCAACGGTGCAAGCCAGCCCACCCCGCCGCGCACGATGACCTGGGCTTGATAGGTGGCTTTCTCACCCTGGAACTGAGTGACCCCTGTCAGCAGTCCCAGTCCAGGCAGTGTATCCAGCGGCGATTCGACGTGCTGCGGGTCATCGATGTAAGTCCCGAGCATTTGGTAGCCGCCGCAGATGCCCACCACCGCGCCGCCCGCGCCGGCAAAGCCGCGCACCGCATCCGCGAGCCCGGTCTGGCGCAGCCATTTCAGGTCGGCCAGGGTGCTTTTGGTTCCGGGCAGGAGGATAGCGTCCGGCTGGCCCAACTCTGTCAGCGCGGATACATAGCGCACGCGCACGCCTTCCTCGGCATTGAGCGGGTCGAAATCATCGAAGTTGGCGATGCGTGGAAAAGCCAGCACGGCCAGGTCAATCTGCGCGGCGGGGTTGGATGTTTGTTGCGCTTGCTCCACCGCAACCGCATCTTCATCAGGCAGGTTCAGACCGCGCAGGTACGGCACCACGCCCAACACTGGTACGCCGCCCTTTTCTTCCAGAATCTGAATGCCATCGGCGAACAGGGTGATGTCGCCGCGGAACTTGTTGACCACCAACCCGCGTACCAGTGCGCGTTCTTCGGGTTCCAGCAGCCAGAGCGTACCGAGCAGCTGCGCAAAAATCCCGCCGCGGTCGATGTCGCCCGCCAGCAGCACGGGCGATTGGGCGTAGCGCGCTACCGCCATGTTGACGATGTCGCCGCGTTTCAGGTTGAGTTCCGCCGGGCTGCCCGCGCCTTCGATGATCACCAGGTCATATGCCTCGCGCAGCCGGTCCAGCGCCGCGGTGATGTATTCCCACAGAATCTTCTTTTTCTCGTAGTAGGTCCTGGCCTGCAGGGTCGACCAGGGCCGGCCCATTAAAATCACCTGCGAGCGCGAGTCGCCTTCGGGTTTGATCAGCACCGGGTTCATTTCCACCGTGGGCGCAAGACCCGCCGCGGCGGCCTGCAGCGCTTGGGCGCGGCCAATCTCGCCGCCATCCGGGCAGACGGCGGCGTTGTTCGACATATTTTGGGCTTTGAACGGCGCAACGCGCAGTCCGCGCCGGGCGTAGATGCGGCATAAGGCAGTGACCAGCAGGCTTTTCCCCGCGGATGACATACTGCCGAGTACCATCAGGGTTTTTGCAGTCATTGGATTTCATCCTGAAATTGCAATGCAGTCGCTTCCATCACAGATCCACCACCGGTGATTTCTGTCACCTGCAGATGAATCCGCTTGGGGAGTCTTTTTTGGAGGTAGGGTATCACAGACTGGTGATCAAACGCGTTTTTCGGGAAAAGCATCCCCAGGATCGAGCCGCTGTGCGCGCGGCATACCCCACAGGCTCCAACCTGTCGGGCAAGCGCCAGGGCATGCTCCAGCCAGGGATTGAGCAAGATATCCTGGTGGGCTGCCGCGCTGAGGCTGGCCGCTTCACCCATCGCGTCGATATCCTGCCGGGTGATAGCGTCCTTGAGCAGGTCAAACGCCTGCCGGTGGAGCGAAGCGATTTTTCGCAGCGAGTCCTTCCAGTCTTGTGCGTTGAAGGCTTCGCTGTCCACCGTGCCGCCTGGGTCAAGGATCACGACGGTCACAGGCGGCGGCGCGCCCAGGTACTCCACCAACGCGCCCTGGCGGTGGTCGAACAGCGTTAGCCCCGGCAGGAGCGAGCTGTCGGTTGGCTCGATCCGTACCGCCAGGCGCGAGGCTTCGATTGGATCGAGTGGAATATTTGCCCAACGCGCCGCCGCAAACAACGTGCTGCCAATGTCGGCGGTGCTGGTTCCATATCCCCGCCCGGCGGGCAGGCGCTGGCGCAGTTCCACCGGCAGGTGGGCCGCGTAAGGCAAACTGACCAATGCGCGCTGTGCTTTGGGAGGCAGCGGCGGCTGCGGCCGGCCTGGTGTGGGCAGCGCAGTGCTGTAGATGCTGATCGGGCAAGAAACCAGGCAGGAGAAACCATCGATTGTTCCCTGGAACAACTCACCGCACGTGTATGGGCAGGAGATCGGAATTGCCATAACGGTCACCTTTCCATTAGAAGACGGTGCGCCGGAAATTCGCCATAGGGGGTGGCGAATACCTGGGCCAGCAGCCCGCTTTCGATCAATTCGCGCGGGCCGCCGCAAGTCAACGCGCCGGAGCGCTTCATCACCCACAGGGCATCGGCGATCTGGCAAACCAGTTCGAGATCGTGCGAAGAAAGCAGAAATGCAGCGCCGGTGGTTCGCGCCAGTTCCTTCAACTTCATCAGCACCGCCACCCGGTTGGGCCAATCCAGAAAGGCAGTTGGTTCATCCAGGATCATTAAGTCTGGCTGCTGCGCCAGGGCGCGGGCAATCATGGTTTTCTGGCGCTCGCCGTCGCTCAACTGGTGAAAGGACCGCCCGGCAAGCGCTTCGGCTTCGAGTTTGCCTAAAACATCATCGACAATGCGCTCATCGTCTTCGGTCAAGGTGCCGAGCCAGTCGGTATACGGCAGGCGGCCCAGCGCAACCACCTGGCGTACCGTCAGGTTGCTGGGTGGAAAATGCTCGGTCAGCACCACGCTGATTTTTCGGGCCATTTGGCTGGCGCTCAGGCTGTGCAACGGCACACCGTTTAGATGAACATTTCCCGCTAACGGCTTTTGCAACCCTGCCAGCGTGCGTAGCAGCGTGGATTTACCGCTGCCGTTTGGCCCGACCAGGCAAGTAAGCTGTCCGCTGCACAGAGTGAGGTTGATGCCGCCGGCAACGACATTTGCGATGCGGCTGTGGTAGCCGATTGCCAGGTTATGTGCTTCCAGGCAAGTGGCGCTCATGTGGCAAACGCCTGGCGCAGATTGCGCTGTTTGAGGATCACCCAAATAATCACCGGCGCGCCCAGCAGGGCGGTGACGCTGTTCAGCGGCAGAATACCCGCGCTGCCCGGAAGCTGCGCCAGCATATCCGCCAGCAAAGCCACCGTACTGCCCAAAACGGCGCAGGCCGGCAGCGCTTCGCGGTGATCCGAACTGCGCAGCAGGCTGCGCGCCAGGTGCGGCACGGCGATTCCAATAAAGCCGATCAAGCCGCAGAACGCCGTGACCGCGCCGGCCAATAGGGACGCACTGAGAATGATGATCCAGCGCGCCCGGCGTGGTGAGATTCCCAGGCTGCGGGCGTAGGTTTCCCCGAGCAAAAAGCCATTGAGCGATTTGATCGACGAAACCGCCAGCAGGATCCCCAGCGCCGCAGTGGGTGCAAACCAGGCCAACTGCGGCCACGAGACCCCGCCAAAACTGCCAAACGTCCACGAGAGATAGGCCTGCACCTGTTCGGGTAGGCTGAACTGGATCAAAATGCGCACCAGGGCGTTGACCAGGTAACCAACCAGCACGCCCAACACCAGCAATGTGATGGTATGCACCTGGCGAGCTAGCAACGTCACCCCGGCAAAGACCAGCAGCGCCCCCAACGCCGATGCGATAACCACCCCGGCATCGCCGAGGAAACCGAGCTTTGCCAGAAAATGCACCCCGCCGCCACCGGTCAGCAAAATTACCAGCGCAGCGCCCAGGCTGGCCCCCGAGCTAATCCCTAAAATGTATGGATCAGCAAGCGGGTTGCGGAACAGGGTTTGCATTTGCAGCCCGGCAATTGCCAGTGCGCTGCCCGACAGCAGCGCTGCCAGGCTCTTGGGCAGGCGGAAGTCAAGGATGATGACTTGCCAGGACGGCTGGCTGGCGCCCTTCCCCAGCATGATGTTCACCACCTCGGCTAACGGGATGCGCACCGCCCCGACGCTGAGGCTTAACACCCATGCCAGCGCCAGCGCGGCGAGCATCCCCAACCACAATCCACGCGTGCGTGCGGAACGGTTCACGGCTGGCTGGCTCCGGGGTCGAGCAGGCGGTGGTAGATCAAGGAATGGTCCGGCAGCAGTTCGGGATGCAGGATGGCGATCAGGTCAGCCAAAACCAGGTCGGGGTTGGCATGACCGCTTTCGTTGTAATCATTACCGCCAGTGGGGTTGACGCGGGCATTGTTGTTATAGGTGTTTCCCTGGACAAAGGCTTTGAATTTCTCATAGCGCGGATCAGCGCCCAGCACGTCGGCGGCGGTTAGCCAGCTCGACGACTGGTTGAACCAGTATTCGGCGTTCGCGCCTTTTGCGTAAACCTCCTCAAAACTCAGCGGGATACGCCCGGTCGTGTCATCCTCCGCCCACAGGTAGCACCCCCCGGCATCGCGGATATAGGCTGCCTGGTAGCTTTTTCCGCCTGGCATGTTCCAGGTGCCGTTGATTTCATAGCCAAGCAGCACGGTTGGGCAGCCTTCTGCATCCTGCGCCAGCTTCTGCATTTCTTGATAGCGGCTTTCGATCCCCGCGAAGACTTCTTCCGCCTTGGCTTCCTGGTTTGTAAACAAAGCGATGAACTTGACCCATTCAGCGCGGCCCAATGGGGTTTCTTCCATAAAGTCCGAGACGATCACCACATGGAAGCCTTTGTCTTGAAGAAGCTGGTAATCATCTTTTTTGGAGTTGCCCAGCGCGGTGGTGGTGATGATTTCCGGCTGCAGCGCCAGCAGCGCCTCAAGGTTGACGTCTGGCCCATTGCCAACCGGCTCGATGGTCTTTTCCTTCAGGCGATCCAGTACGGAGGGGTTGTTGATGTAGTTGCTGTTGCCAACGGCTGCGAGGGTATCCAGTTGACCCAATTCATCCCAATATGGCAGGTGGGTGGTTGACAGACTGGCGGCAGTCTGGATGGGGATCTCGATTACCTGCGCGTTGCCCGTATCCGCGGGCGGCATCGTCCCGCGCTGCACCAGGATGTAAGAGAATGTAATATCCGCATCGCGCCAGGGCTGCAGCACCGTCACCACTTTATAGGTTTCGTGGTATGTGACAGTGAAGGCTTTGGCGTGACGCAGTTCCGTTTTGACAGGAAACAAGTCTTCTACTTCAGCGGGTGGCAGCGTGGCGGCGGGCAGCGTCTCCGCGGGCGCTGACGGCGCGGCAGTGCATCCCACAAGTATCACGATCAGCAAACTAATAAGGGCAATGTTTTTAAGCATTAAAAGAGACTCCTTCCGTATGGTTCGCCCACCACTGCTGACAATTGTTCACAACCCGGTCAGCCAGGGATGGGTTTTGCGCAAAATGCAAATGAATGTAGGAAGCCAGCAGGTTCCCTGCCATAAACCCTTCTGGTCTGGGCTGGTCAGCCTGATTGCGCGGGTTAACCTGGTACGCCGTGCTGTCAGCACCGGGAAGCTCCCAATCGGAATAATGGAATTCGTGCCCGCGCAGTTGGGTTCCGGCTTCCGCTAGAAGGTTGGGTTGCCGCACCTCGATTTCCCGGTAGCCCATATTAAGCTTAGTACCCATCCGGCACCAGCCCGGAACTGCGCCCACCAGCGGGTGGCTAGCGTCTTCCGCGCGAATTCCCTCGGTCAGGTACATCAATCCCCCGCATTCTGCATAGATGGGCATATTGCAGCGGTGGGCTGCCAGCACCTGCTGGCGCATGGCGGTATTTTCGCTCAAACGCTGCGCGTACAATTCGGGATACCCGCCGCAAAAATAAATGCCGCTGACTCCCGCTGGCAGCCATGCATCGGACAGTGGAGAGAAGGGAATAATCTCCGCCCCGCAGCGCCGCAGTTCCTCCAGGTTGTCTTCATAGTAAAAACAGAAGGCTTCATCGCGCGCTACCGCCACACGAACTCCCGCCGTTGGAGGCTGAAGCTTTTCTGCCACAATCTCCGGCAGCGAATTCGACCCGTTGGCAATCTTCCACAACCGGTTCAGGTCGATGTATTCGGAAAGCACCTTGCCTGCCTGCTGCAGAAATTCCGCTACAGCAGCGGGGCGTTCTGCCACCGTAAACAATCCCAGGTGTCGTTCCGGAATTTGGAGCGCTGGCAGGCGCGGGACGCAGCCTAACACGGAGAGATTGTTCCGTTTTTCGATAGCTTCTGTCAGCCACTGACAGTGGTGTTGACTCCCAACCCGGTTGCAAATGACCCCAGCGAGCCGCAAGGAGTCACAAAATGTGTGAAATCCATGCACCAACGCCGCCGCGCTGCCCGACATTTTCGAGCAGTCAGCGACCAGGATCACCGGAACATGCAGCGAGCAGGCTACGACGGCCGAACTGCCCAGAAATGGATCGCTGCCATAGCCATCGAATAAGCCCATCACGCCTTCGATAATGCTTAACGAAGCGCCGTCAGACGCACTCAAAAATATGCGCTGTACCGTTTCCGGCGGCAGCATCCAGGTATCCAGGTTGCGAGAGGGCCGCCCGGTGGCCGCGGTATGGTACATCGGATCGATGTAGTCCGGTCCCACTTTGAAGCCCTGCACCGGGAAACGCTGCGAGAAGGCGGCCATCAGACCGGAGGCGATCACGCTTTTCCCGCTGCCGCTGGCCGGGGCGGCGAACATCAGTCGAGGGATGGTTATCATACCGGTTTCCTGGCGCGGATCAGAAGCATAGAGAAATACGGCAGCGGCGCGCCATCCCAGTCTGCCAGGTTGACAACCCCGGCCTGCCCGGCGAGCGAGGCACGCTGAACCAGTACGGCATGGTCGAGAAGGTCATTTCCTTGCAATGCGTCGCGCAGTGCTGCTGCATGACGATGGACTTTGAACAGCACTACCACATCGAACGTCTCCAACCAGCCAGCCAGGCCCTCAATTGCTTCTCGACTGGCGTCTGCCACCAGCATCCGCTCTCCTTCGATTGCCAGGGGAAAACAGGCTTCCGCAGCAGTTGCCGTGAGCGAGCTAATCCCAGGGCAAATCTGCACTGGAACGTCCGCTGGGAGGGCTGCCAGGAGATGCTGAAAGGTGCTGTACAAGAGCGGGTCGCCCTCGGTAATAAAAGTCACGTCTTGCCCGGTGGAAAGAATTTCCTCGACCTGACGGGCGGCGTTGGCGCGAGCGGACATGCGTTCTTCGCGGCGCGGCGACATGGAAAAATGCAGCGGCAGTTCGCGGGCAGAAGCCGGGATGTGTTCCGCCGCAACCAACCGCGCATAGCTATTACCGTTGTCATCGACGACGTAGGCGATCGCCGCGCTTCGCTGCATGATCATCGCGGCTTTGAAGGTGATCAACTGCGGGTCGCCTGGCCCAATGCCGACGCCCCAAAGCGTTCCAAAGTGGGTCATGGTTTCCTACCGTTCACAAAAAAAATGGGGTTCGCGGGCGCCAGGCGAGTGCCTTCGCCGAGCGGCGCACTGTAGGCCATTTGCGCCTGCGCCAGGGCGGGTTCCCAACCGGCATCTTTCAGCCAGTGGTTGGCCTGAAGCATATTTTCCAGAATGGTGAAGGTTGCCACCAACCGGCAGCCGGGCCGGGCAGCCTGGTTCACCTGTTCAAGAATTTCACACAGTTGTCCGCTGCTCCCGCCAATGAACACCGCGTCGGGAGCCGGCAGGTCGCGCAGCGCTGCCGGCGCTTCTCCGGCGACGACTTCCACATTTAAAACGCCAAAGCGAGCCACGTTTTCATGGATATAACCCAGGCATTCCGCGTCTTTCTCAATGGCAACCACCTGCCCGCGCCAGGCCAATTCGGCCATCTCAATGCTCACCGCTCCGCTGCCCGCGCCAATATCCCACACCACATCCGTTTCGCGCAGCGCCAAACGACTCAGGCACAGGGCGCGGACATCGACTTTGGTGATCAGTCCGTTGCGGTGCGCATAAGCCGTATCGGGGCGCGGACTCAGCAATGGGGCCGGTCGCCAGTCGTCATCCTGAACCAGGATGAGTACGTTCAAGCTCGAGAAAGCATGCTCGGGAAGTTGATTGAGGCGAAGATTCGTCAGCGCCTCGCCCGGCTCGCCCAGGTTTTCGCACACAACCGCGCGGCAGTCCGGAATACCGGACGCCAGTAGTTTTTCGGCAATCAGCGCCGGGGTGTGGCGCGGATCCGTCAGGATGCCCAGCTTGCGGAAGCGCCGCGCCAAGCCGACCACCTCCGCCAGTGGGCGGGCATGGGCGCTGGTTAAGTGCGCATCCTGCCACGAGAGCCGCGCGTGGGCAAATGCCGCTTGCAAGCTGGTCACCTGTGGGATCAGGACTACTTCATCGGGCGGCAAATCATTCAGCAAACTGCTGCCTACGCCAAAGAAACCTGGGTCGCCGGAAGCCAGCACCACAACATTTACGCCCGCGCCACGGTCTTTGAGGGTCTCCAACTCCGAAGCGATGCCCTTAGAAAGCACCGTGCGCCGCCCTGCAAATTCCGGAATAAGTTCCAGCAGGCGCTCGCTGCCCCAAAGCTGGTTGGCTTCTTTGATAAACGCTTTTGCGCGCGGAGTCAGGCTAGCCAAACCATCCACGCTCACGCCAATCACAACCACAGGATTACGCATGGTACGCCTCTCCAAGCAATTCGCCGTCCAGTGAGAAAATCAATACCCGCACGATGACCTTTCCACCGGTGAACTGGGCTGTTTTTTGCGCCGAGTGCAGAGCCAGTTCCGGCTCTAACCGAATACCAATTTCCTTAAGCCAGCCCTGCACCTGGTGGGCCGTTCGTGCCGTCAGAATACGGGTACAGAGTTCTGCAGGCGCACCCTCAGACGCAGCCACCTCTGCCAGGAACTCAAAATTCACTTCACCCTCTTGCACGTGGGTCTGGAAGCGCCCCTGCGCCAACTTAGAAAATTTGCCGATCATGCCTCCAAACACCACCTGCTGAAAACCGAGTTTGACGGCTTGCTGTAAGGGATAGCCCAATTCGTCGCCCACATCCACCACGCCCAGCCCGCGCTCGTCGTTCAGGGTGGCGGTCAGGTACGCCGCGCTGCGTTTGCCGGTCGCCAGTCCAATGGTTGTGTAACCGGCTTCGCGGGCCACGTTCATCTCCACGTGGATGCTGGCACGGAAGGCAGAAGCCGAATAGGGACGCACAAGACCGTCTGTGCCGAGAATCGAGATCCCACCGATGATGCCCAACTTGGGGTTCATGGTCTGCACGGCCACGCGCTCGCCTTCGGGCACGATGACGGTGACGCGCAGCCCAAGGTCAGCAGCCGCCCCCAGCTCTACCAGCGTTTCTTGAACCACTTTACGGATCAAACGGTGCGGCCCCGGATTGATGGCCGGCTCGCCCACATCCACCGGCAGACCCGGCAGCGTCACAACACCCACGCCCCGCCCGCCCAGCAGGGCTAGGCCGGGATTAGGAGCATTTTCCACCAGGGCTTGAATTTCGAGGCCGTTGGTCACGTCGGGATCATCACCGGCATCCTTGATCACGCCGCACAACACGCCTTCCCCCTGGCGTTCGCAACGTACCAGCGCAAACGTCACGCCTTGTTTGGCTGGCAAATTAACAGTCACATCCGTCACCGTTTTGCCCGTCAACAGACTCTGGATACCTGCCGATGCCGCGGCAGCCGCGCACGCGCTGGTCGAAATACCGCTACGCATTCGTCTCCTCCGCTGCCAGCCGCAGCAAGGCATTGACGATGGCCGCCGCCACCGGCGAGCCGCCTTTGCGCCCCTGTACGGTGATGTACGGCAAGTCACTTTTCTGCAAAGCGGCCTTTGACTCTGCCGCATTGACGAATCCCACCGGTACGCCGACCACCAGCGCCGGGCGGCAGCCTGTTTGCGCCAGGCATAGCACCTCTAACAAGGCGGTTGGGGCGTTGCCCAGCGCCACGACTGCACCGGGCAGATCCCCGGCCAAACGGCGGATGGCTGCCGCTGAGCGGGTAATACCCTCTGCCTGCGCTAGGGCCGCGGTTTCCGGTTCAGCCACGGCGCAGCGCACCAATCCACCAAAGCGCTGCAAGTAAGGTTGGCTGATGCCAACAGCGGTCATCTGTACATCCGTTAAGATCCGGCAGTCAGATCTCAGCGCCCGGATTCCATCTACAATGGCAGTCGGCGAGAATGCCAGGAGACCGGTGTACTCGAAATCGGCGGTGGCGTGAATCACGCGCTGGATGATGGGCAGCTCACGCGCCGAGAACGAATGCAGTCCCAATTCTTGCAAGATGATGCAGAAACTCTCGCCTTCGATTTCGTCTGGTCTCATGATGGGTCCCTCAAGTCGTATTTTTTCTGATAGCCGCGCGGTGTGACCATCTTGTCGTTCATAATACGCGTGGTTGATCTGCCGACGATCAAAATGGTATCCATGCCCACTGGCAGCGTGGGCAGATCTTCCAGAGCTATACACCGCACCGATTGGTTAGGACGAAACGCAGCCTGCACCACCCCCACTGGAGTCTGCGCGGGCAAATATTGGAGCAGCACCTGGCAGGTGCGTTCGAACGGCTCGGTGCGCTTATGGCTGCGCGGGTTGTACAGGCACAATACAAACCCGGCGCGGGCCGCGGCTTCCACGCGCAGCAGAATGTCGTCCAGTGCCATCAGGTGATCGCTCAAGCTGACCGTGGCAAAATCGGTCATCAGCGGAGCACCCAGCAGGGCAGCGGCCGCATTGAGGGCAGAAATCCCCGGCATAACCGTCACCGGAATGTCAGCCTCCTGTTCATTCAACATTTCCAGCACCAACCCGGCCATGCCATAGATACCGGGATCACCGCCCGAAACCACCATTACCTGCTCGCCCCTTTGTGCCAGCTCGATAGCTCGGCGGGCGCGCTCGACTTCGTGGCGCATTCCACTAGCTTCGCGCGGGGTAGTTGGAGCAATGGCCTCGATTTGCTCCAGGTAGGTGTGATAACCCAGGATCACACCAGCGCTTTCGATCGCCTGGTACACAGCCGGGGCCAGCCAATCGGTCGAGCCAGGGCCAAGTCCCACGATGTCAATCCTACCGGTCATCAGCATTCTCCCTTTAGCGCAACGGCGACGGTAACGTTGGTGAATTTGCGTTTCTCTACCAGTAAATCGCTGCTTCTCGATACCCACAATGCCGCCGGTTCAGCCACGCCGGGCAGACCCAACACTTTTTGCGCGGCGGGCGATGAATTGGGAATATCTTTGACCGTCTGGATCTGTTCTGGTGTGACAATCTCCAGCGGCCAGCCATATTGGGTAGCAACCTGCCGCAGCCCGTCTTCATCTGCTTTGGCGGTGACGGTTGCGATGCACGCGATGCTTTCGAGTGCCAGGTCCGCTTCGTCGAGGGTGGCCTGGATGGCCTGCTTGATTTCCGCAGCAGGCGTATTGCGATTACAGCCCACGCCAACCACTAACTGCGGTGGGTGATACGCGACCATCTTCGGAAATTCCTCCCAAATATTCGCGGGCGGGCGGCGGTAGGTGAGCAATACCATACTGGCGAGGTGGCGCTCCTGCACGGCCTGCAATTCCGCGACGAGCATTTCGTTCTGGTTGGAAAATCGGGGCGGGAAGTGGCAACCCGGCTCGATCATCAAGCCTACCGGCTCGCCATTGACCAGCGCCGCCATGACTGTGGCAGGCTGGCTGTTCGGGTGCAGTTTCCAGCCGCGTTCTTTTGCCAGAAGGTCCAGGGCGGGGATGTTCTGCACATCGCTGGCGGTGGTGATGACCGCCTGCCCGCCGGTGATTGCGGCAAGTTGGCGCGCCAGGGCATTTGCTCTACCCTCGTGACCGCTGAGCAAACTGATGGCAAAACGCCCTTCGGCGTCCATCACCACCACCGCCGGGTCACTGTGTTTGTTCTTGAGCAGCGGGGCAAGCTCACGCACCACGATCCCCGCAGCCATGATGCACAGCAGCGCCTCGTGTTCGTTGAAAGCGCTTTGCAGCGCCTGTCGGATCGATTCCTGGAAGGGGCGCACCCGCTCCTGCTGTGCATCGCTGGGGTCGATCAGTCGTTTGGGCAGGTAGAGGGTGGAACCGGGCAGATTCGCCAGCAGCACACGTCCCAGACGCACGGCAGGGGCTGTCAGGGTCAACATCGCGGTGCCTTTGCGCTGCGCCAGAGTTTCCTGAAAACCGCCATACAGGTGCGAGACCGGCCCGCCCGTGGTAAGCGCCGGGCTGACGATGATGAGTCCCTGGTGAGTGAGTTCGCCCGCTTCCGCCAGGTTGGCAATCTCCGCCAGCTTCCCGCGCACAACGTGTTCGTCCGGCCAACTCGCGCGGTACACCAGTGCAACCGGCGTTTCAGGGGCATAACCGGCGGCCAGTAGTTCACCCACCGCTTCGCGGATCAACCCGGTGCTGAGGAAAAGAACCAGGCTGGAGCGGTGCACCGCCAGGGATCGCAAGTTTTCGGCTTCCGGCACCAGCGTGCGCCCGGCCATGCGCGATAGGATCACGGTTTGGGTGACTTCAGGCAGGGTATATTCGATGCCCAACGATGCGGCCGCAGCAAAGGCCGAGCTTACCCCAGGGATGACCTGCCACGGAACATCCGCCGCCGTGAGCGCGGCAGTCTGTTCGGCTAGCGCGCCAAAGACCGACGGATCGCCGGTGTGCAGGCGAGCGACCTGCTTGCCATGCTTCACAGCGGCGGTCATGATCTCCACCTGCTGGGCCAGCTTCATCCCGGCGGTGTTGTGCCGTTCCGCCTGGGGAGAAGCATACTTCAACATCTCCTCCGCCACCAACGAACCGGCATACAGAACCACGTCTGCATGCGCCAGTAGCCTCTGCCCCTTAATTGTCAGCAGGTCAGGGTCACCGGGGCCAGCGCCAATAAACGTCACCATTCCTTTTTTCATCGCTGATCCTTTTCCAACGCGGCGCTGGCGTGGGCCACGTACATCTGGCGGATTTTAACGATTTCGCCCAATCCGGTCAGCCGGGTTTCCACCGCATAGCCTTTGTTTTGCAGGATGGATTTCCAACTGTCTGGTTCATCACCGGCCATGTCATTGAGCACATGATCGCCGGCGACGAGCATAAAGGGCAGCAGCGTGACCTTTTGAATTCGCTCGGCCTCCAGCCGCCGGATTACTACCTCCAGCGGCGGGTAGCCTTCCACCGTAGCGAGGTGAACGTGCGTCAGCCCCTCTTCTTTCAGCACCATATCCAACTGGCAGTAGGCGGCGTTGGCGGGGTGGCGCGAACCATGCCCCATCAACACCACCGCCTCGCTGGGACCGCTAACCGGTAGTTCAGGGCGCAGGGCCTCCACCACCGAGTGATAATCATCGAGGTCGGTCAGCAACGGGCTGCCGATGGACAGGTGCGCAAACTTCGCCGCGTAAGGTTTCAGTTCCACCAGCACCTGGTGGTACTCCGTGCCGTTGAGAATGTGCAGCGGCTGCGCCAGTACTTCGGTGTAACCTTCTGCAAGCAGTTTCTCGGCGGCTTGCGCGACACTGTCAATCTGCATGTCGTCACGTTTGCGCAGCTTATGGATGACAATATGCGACGTGAATGCCCGCTTCAGTTCATAACCTGGAAAGGCATTCGCCAGATCCTGCTCGGCGGCTTCGATCGTTTTTCGGCGCGTACCGGCATAACTGGTGCCAAAACTGATGACAAGGATGGCTTTTTTTGACATGATGACTTAATACTCCTGCCCTACGAAAACTTCCTCCGGCGGACCCTGGCGGAAGACCTGTCCGGCTTCCATCCAGATAATGCGTTTCGCCCATTGGCGGGCCATTGACCAGTCATGCGTGGCAAGAATCACCGCGCAGCCCGAATCAGTCAGGCGCTCGAGGATATGCAGCACCTGCTGGCGCATCCAGGGATCGAGGCTGTTGGTGAGTTCGTCGGCAAACAGGAAACGCGGCGACATCGCCAGCACGCCAGCCAGTGCGGCGCGCGCCTTTTCGCCGCCGCTCAATGCATGGGTTGGGCGTTCAAGCAGACCATCCAGGCCGCAAAATTTGGCAGTTTCGAGCACGCGCTGGCGCGCCTCGGTCTGGCTCAATCCCAGGTTGAGTGGTCCCAGGCTGATATCCTGGTACACGCTGGCGCTAAACAACTGGTCTTCCGGGTTCTGAAACACGATCCCGACATTACGGCGCAGTTCCAGCAAGCTGCGGCGGTCGTATGCTACCGTTTGATCGTTCAGCTTGACCGCACCCTGCTGCGGGTGTAATACCCCGTTGGCTGTCAGCATCAAGGTGGACTTCCCGCCGCCGTTGCGCCCGATTAATGCCACTCGCTCCCCGGTGGACAGGTCCAAATTCACGCCACACAACGCCGGATCATCCAGTCCGGGGTAGGAGTAATGAACATTGACTAAAGTTAATTTCATGAGCTTACACGTCAGCCTGGCAATATGCCTGGTATTCCGCCAGGTTATCCACCGAGTCCTGGTATTGAATGGCGAATGGTAACGCCTCCATTCCGGCGCGGCTGATTTCATGAGCCAGCATTCTGCCCTTGGCCGTTAACTCTTGACCCCGGCAGTACCCGGCCAAGGCCAGACTGCCAAGAGCGAGACGCGGCATCAGTCCCAGACCAGAACGATCATCCAGGCGCATGCGGTAGATCATCTTGGAGATTCGGCGCATATCCTCATTGGAGCCTTCGCGCAGGCTAACAAACGCCTTGCGCTGACTGCTCTGCATCGCGCGCAAATAGGGCAAAATGGGCAGATTCTGGACTCGCCACTGTCCGAAAACGGAATAAGCACCCGCCCCAAAACCGATGTATTCGGCGCCAAGCTCGCTGCCGGAAGTATCATAAACTTCACCGCCGGCCTTGGAGAAGATCCAGGCTGTGCTGCGGCGATAGCCATTCTGCTGCATCAATTCGTTCACCCCTTCAATACACTGGTACTGGTCGAGCGTGCTCATCGAAGGTGTAAAACCATACTGCACGCCTTTGACGTGAACAATGGGATAAATGGCGACCTGGTTGGGCGCCAGGCGGATGACTTGCTCAACATCCTGGCGGAAGCGGGCAGGAGTTTGTCCTTCCAGCCCGACCATCAAATCCAGGCTCACCCACATGCCCAATTCTTGCGCCAGCCGGATCTTGCGCTCAAAGCCATCCTCTGTCTGAGAGGTGCGGCCCGTCTTGCGGATGATTTCTTTATCGAAGGTTTGCACGCCCATGCTAATCCGGCTGAAACCCAAAGCACGCAGATCGCGCAAATAAGCGTCATTGATACGCGCTGGCAGTAGCTCGATGCCCAACAGACCGGGGTCTACCTGCTTGCGGATCTCATTGACAAGCTCACCCAACTGCGCCGGGCTGAGGGCATTCGGTGTTCCGCCGCCAACGTAGGTCCATTTTGGTTTGCCTCGCAGGTTTGTTTGCTGGATTTCCATCCTTACTGCTTCGATATACTCGTCTATATTATTGGCATGCTTCGCGAACGGTTCGCTGTAAAACGGGCAGTAGTTGCAGCGGGTAAAACAAAAGGGAACGTTCAGATAAATTCCATAAACGCCGGTCATTACCACAAGCGGAGCCTGGGTAAACTCATAATGAATTTTGCCCATGCTCTTTCGCATCATCCGGCTGGCCAGGTTAATCAACATGACGGTTTCTCCATCTATCAGCGCGTCTGGAAAACGGATGCTCATATTCTTGCGGTAGCACGCGCAAATTCCCGTCCCAGGCGCGGCCTTGCAGCGCAATTTCCAACCTCTGGCTGCGCCGGAAGGCCTCGATGAACAAGTTCGTCCCAATCTGGGCTGCGCTGTACATGCTGCTACGCCAGTTTCGAAATCCTGAACGCACTTCCTGTGCCAGGATCATTCTATCCAGCGAATCCAGCAGGACGAAGATAAAACGATACATCAGGCTCATCAACTCGATCAGCATCGCTGGTACGCGCATCCGGCGCAGCAAATCGATTAAATCCACTGTCGGCGTAGTCAGCGCCAGGAAATTCATCGCCGCCGCACAGCCCAGCGTGCGCATCAACAAATTGGTCGCACTCCAAACCGATGCGGCGCTCAGGTTGAACCACAACGGACCCATAGCTATCGCCCCCGGGCTGGGGATACCGCTGACGCTGATCGCCACGCCTAGCACGCCGAATAACAGAAAGCCGCCCTCCACAAACGTCAACCGCACGACAAATCGGGCCGGCAGTCTTGCCCAGAATATGGACAGTCCGAGCATGACAACAAGAACGAAAAGGCTTAATCCGAAGCGGCTGATCCCCAGACATAAAATAAGTGCGCTAAAGCTGCATCCGGCTTTATAAGCCGGGTGCAGCTTGCGGATTCGATTAGAGTACGCGTAACGATCCAGGAGGTGCATCTATTGATTTTTGCTCTGTTTTTGACCTTTTTTGTACCCAAGGAAATAAGCAATGAACCCGGCGCCTAGGGCAGCCTGTGAGGAAAACAGCAGGCTCTCAATTTCACCACTAGGCGGCTCAAAAAGTGGCGAGAACCAGGGTTGGTAATCGGGTTGGATTTCGGTGATAAGGGCTTCAGCTTCACCATCCGCGCCGCCAAACTCAGAACCGGCAGCCACGAAGAGCGGCACCACCGCCAGGAGGATAACCAACAGTATAAGGATCCAATTCGAAGGTTTCATTTTATGCTCCTTCCACACCCAACGTGCGCAGTTCGGACGCGGCATTGTTGCGCAGCGCATTGAAGATCAATACGGTGAGAATGCCTTCACTGACCGCCAACGGGACCTGAGTAATGGCAAAGATCGTCGCAAACTTCGCGAATGAAGCCGCAAAACCTCCCACCGGGTCGGGATAGGCCAGGGCAAGCTGGATCGAGGTTGCAACATAGGTCAACAGGTCGGCCATCGCCGCCGCCAAGAACACCACCCAGGCATCCGGCATACGCCCTTTCAACCATTTCCAGATGCCCCATGCAACCAGCGGGCCTACGATCGCCATGCTGACCGTATTGGCACCCAGGGTAGTCAGCCCGCCGTGCGCCAGCAGCAGCGCCTGAAAGAGCAGGACAATGCTTCCCAAAATGGACATAACGAATGGGCCAAACAAGATTGCACCAAGCCCGGTGCCGGTGGGATGGCTGCAAGAACCGGTGACACTGGGGAGCTTAAGCGCGCTCAACACAAAAGAGAAAGCACCCGCCAGGCCCAGCATCAGGCGGCTTTCTGGCTTTTGGGCAAACAGGCGTCTTATCTGGATGAACCCAATCACCCAGAAGGGAATGGCGACCGCGAACCAGATTGCTGCCCAAACTGGGGGTAGAAAACCTTCCATGATGTGCATCTGGGGGGGCTTTGCCAGCACAGGTTGGATGCCAAAACCCAACAACAATGCCAGCAACAACAGAGCTACAGATTTGAATTGAATACGAACCTTTTGAAATTGCATACAAGCCTCCTGTAACGAGAGATAGGGTTTCTTTCGCAAGAAGGCTTAAATAAAAAACTCAATCCTTTGGGATTGAGCTTTAGGAGCTTGATCATTTAGTCAATTTGTAGACCGGATGACACCACCCTCTTGCTCGAGAAGGATAAACGTGAATAATAATTCAAGGCAGGTTTCCTGGCTTCTGGTTTCCACCAGTTACAGTTGCGGCACAGCGTTGGACTTTCACCAACTTCCACCTATTAAGCCCTGGCATCCGGGCATCGGGTCACCTTGACATACAATTGGTAAAGTTCTATATTACTTTTTTGAATTATCCACCCATACCCAAAAAAATGCAAGGGAATCAGACTATTGCATTTGATAAGCCAAAAGTAAGTGTGTCATTGCTGAACAGCGTTGGTTTTCTTAATGTTTCTCAATTTAGTGAAAAGCTTGAACCAGCCTGAACTTGCATCCATAAGTTGCCGGCTTCCCCAACATAGTCTAGGATAACCTTTCAACTGAGTTCCACCTTCTCCCACGTCGGTCTTGGATACAGCCATTCCGACTGCAACTGAAACGACCGTCCCTCTGCCAACCGCGACGGAGACAGCCTCACCAGAACCCACCCTCGAACCCACCGTTGAACCAACCACCGAGGCGACCCCAGAACCGACAACTTCCGGTTGGATCGATAAATACGGGTCGGTCAAGCTAGCCGCGCTCGTGAAGCCCGGAATTATGAATCAGGATACGACCCCGCAGGAAACCCTGCAAGTGACTCCAGAGGAGACAATTCAAGCGACTCAGCAGGCGACCCAGCAGGAGAACCCGCAATCCAACATCATTACGGTTACGCTTGATGATTCTGACGGCAATCCGGCCGAAGGTGTGAAGGTGTATGCCTTCCGACCTGGTGGCGAGGGTGAAGACGCCTGGATCTACACCGGTTTCAGCGCTACGACTGACAGCAACGGGCAGGCTGCTTTGACGCTGGCAATGGGCAGCTACCGCTTCCGCGCGGATGTAAGCTGGACGGATGGCAGCCGCTCGACCCAGTTCTGGAGTAATGCTGACGCATTATGCACTTTGCCCGATTGCGGTAGCGTGGAAATCAAGATCACCCGACAGGTCACCATCACCGTCAGCGATACCGATGACGCCGCGGCGGCCGACCTGCCGGTCTACGCCTTCTCGGGCGGGGCCTATACCGGTTATACCAGCCGCACGGACGCGAACGGACAGGTGCGCATGATCCTTCCGGAAGGCGCATACCGCTTCCGCTCCGACCTCAATTCCACCCAGTTCTGGTCCAGCGCGGATGACGCCTGCGCGGTGCTCTCGGATACCTCCGGCGGCGCCGTCACCTGCGATTCCGCGGCTGTGACCGTGACCAAGCCGATGACCGTGACCGTGCTTGATTCGAATGGATCACCAATGGCTGATCTGCCGGTCTACGCCTTCAACGGCGAGACCTACAGCGGTTATACCGCCCGCACCGACGTGAACGGTCAGGCCAGCCTGACCCTGCCGCTTGGCAGTTACCGCTTCCGCAGTGACCTGGGTACAACCCACTTCTGGACAGCTAGCGATATTGCTTGCGAGATCCCTGGTTGTGAATCTGGTGAAATCCGTACGACACTGCCGGTGACGATCACTGTGAAGGGCAAAGCAGGCAATCCATACCCCGACTTGCCTGTGCATGCCTTCAGCGTAGCGCAGCCCGACCCGGCCAGCGGCTTGACTGAGCCGGTCATCACCTACACTGGCTACAACAGCAAGACCGACGCGGACGGCAAGGTGACGCTCACGTTACCTGTCGGTGACTATAGATTCCGCTCGGATTACGATGGCGTCCAGTTCTGGTCTGATACCG
>CAZDSF010000054.1:0-28438 GCA_964508025.1 uncultured Anaerolineales bacterium | reverse complement strand
GATGAATTCCGCTACCGGCAGCGCGCCGAGGTTCTTGCCGCTGCGCAGGCGCACCGCCACCGCGCCCGCCTCAACCTCCTGATCGCCGATGACAAGCATGTACGGCACTTTCATCAGTTGCGCCTCACGGATTTTAGCGTTCATGCGCGAGGAGGAGTCATCCGTCTTCACGCGCAAGCCCGCTTTGCGGAGCTGCGCCTCCACCTGCTGCGCGTACTCCACATGGCGATCCGCAATCGGGATAAGCCGCGCCTGCTCTGGCGCCAGCCACACCGGGAACGCACCCGCGTAATGCTCCACCAGAATGCCGAAGAAGCGCTCCAGCGAGCCGAGCAGCGCGCGATGCACCATGTAGGGCCGGTGCTCCTGCCCATCCGCGCCCGCGTAAGTCATATCGAAGCGCTCCGGCAGGTTGAAATCGAACTGAATCGTGGTGAGCTGCCACTCGCGCCCCAGCGCATCCTTGATCTTGAGATCAATCTTCGGCCCATAGAACGCGCCGCCGCCTGCATCTATCGCGTAGGGCAAGCCTTCGGCGTCAATAGCGCGTTGGAGCGCGGCCTGCGCCTGCTCCCAGCGCGCCGGCTCACCCACTGCCTTTTCGGGCCGTGTCGCCAGATACGCCTCAAAGTCCTCGAAGCCGAAGGCGCGCAGCATCTCCAACGAGAAGCGCAGCACCCGCAACACTTCATCCTCGATCTGCTCCGGCGTGCAGATGATGTGCGCGTCATCTTGGGTGAAGCCACGCACGCGCAGCAACCCATGCAACACGCCGCTCTTCTCGAAGCGATACACCGTGCCGAGCTCCGCCCAGCGCAGCGGCAGATCGCGGTACGAGCGCGTCTGCGTCTTGTAGATCATAATGTGGAACGGGCAGTTCATCGGCTTGATGAAATACTCCTGCTCATCAATCTCCATCGGCGCGTACATGCTCTCGCGGTAGAAATCCAGGTGCCCGGAGGTCTCCCAGAGCCACGCCTTGCCGATGTGCGGCGTGTAGGCGAAATCATAGCCGCCCGCGATGTGCCGGTCGCGCCAGAAATCCTCGATGGTCTTGCGGATTATCGCACCCCGCGGATGCCAGTAGACCAACCCGGGTCCAGCTTCCTCGTGGAAGGAAACCAGATCGAGCTCTTTGACCAGCCGTCGGTGATCGCGCTTCTTCACCTCTTCGAGCCAGGCGAGATACTCGCGCAGTTCCTCCGGCTTCTCCCACGCCGTGCCGTAGATGCGCTGGAGCATCGGGCGATCTGAATCGCCGCGCCAGTACGCCCCCGCCACGTTGAGCAGCTTCACCGCCTTGGGGTGGATTTCGCGCGAGTTCGCCACATGCGGCCCTCGGCACAGATCGGTGAACGCGCCGCTCTTGTAAATGGAGAGCTGCGGATTCTCCGTCTTCTCGCCGTACTCATCTGCGCCGCGCTCCAGAATGTCGCGGATGAGCTCCAGCTTGTACGGCTGATCGGCAAAGAGCGCCTGCCCCTCTTCCGGCGTGATCTCCTGGTACTGGAAATCCAGCCGCGCGGCAAGCAACTCCCGCATCCGCGCCTCAATCTGCTCCAGGTCTTCCTGCGTCAGCGGACGGGGCAAATCGAAGTCATAGTAAAAGCCGTGCTCGATAGGCGGGCCGATGGCGACCTTCCCTTCCGGGAACATCTCCAGCACCGCCGCCGCCATCACATGCGCCGCCGAGTGCCGGATCCGATACAATTGACTGGCGTGATATTCTTCAGGACTCATCGTTTTCATGGTAGACCTCCTCCATACAAAACGCCCCACATCCTCTTGGGACGCGGGGCGTTGCGTGGTTCCACCCAAGTTCCAGACAAAGCACACAGCGCGCTTTGCCGGCACTCTTACGGCTATAACGGGCCTACCCGGGACTCTATACTGGGCAATTGCCGTTCCAGATTCCGCTCGCGGGGGGTTTTCGCCGGCTGCCTGCGAAGGGGGCTTTCAGTCGCCGACCCCCTCTCCCTGGCGCATTTCACCGGGTACTCGTCCCGCTCAACGCATTAACGCTCTTAACTTGCCCATATTATAACGAGCGAATAGAAAAATGTCAAGTCAGGGCTGCGCCGCGGTGATGATCAGCGCCACAGCCTTCTCCAACGAGAGCTTGTCGGTATTGAGGATCAAATCATAAAGCGTGGGATCCTGCCAGTCTACGCCATAGAAATGCTTCAAATAGCGCGCGCGCTCCCGGTCGCTCTGCTGCACTTGCCGTTCAGCCTCTTTGAAGTCTACATTAACACGCTCCATTACCCGCTGAATGCGCGTCGCCTCCGAAGCGTTGATTTTGACGCGCAACACACCCGGCGTATCACGCAGAATCACCTGCGCGCCACGCCCCACAATCACGACTTCGCCCGCTTCTGCGTACTCCAAAATCACCTGGCGCACCAGCTCCGCATAATCGGATGCTTTCTCGATACGCTGCTCACGCGCAATCGTGCGCGCCATCGCTTCCTCACGCGAGATGCCCTCGGCCTGCATCATCATCGCCGCCAGCTCGTTGTAGACGTATACCTGGCGTTGGGTGACACTCGGCTCCACCGGCGCCGCGGCGCTGTTCTGAAGCGCCTGCAGCATTCGTCCCAAGAAGCCGGGCACCACTTCTTTGCTTTCCAGCTGCAAAACCATCTCCTCATCTGGATGTCCAGCAACTTCTGCTGCGCGATGTAGAATTTCGCGGTCGAGATAGCGCAAGTTGAGCCTTTGAGCCACAGCAGCCGCAATGTAACTCCCCTGACTGCCCAACTGCCTGGAAATCGTGATGACTGTTTTCATGGGGCTCCTCTGCAATCGTAATGGGTGAGCAGTGAGTGGTGAGCAGTTTGGGCGCAGCGCACACCATTCGCAGAATGGCGTTCTGCTCACTGCTCTCTACGAACTATTTTACTGCACCACAGATTCGGTACACTCCCTAGAACGTTAAGGCAACGGCAGGAGCATCCGCTGTGCAGCTTCGGAAATCAACTGCACAGCCATATCCACCGAAAGCCGATCCGTATTGAGTATGAGATCATACAAACACGGATCCTGCCAGTTCAAGCCATGAAAATGCTTGAGATAGCGCGCGCGCTCACGGTCGCTTTGATGGATCTGCCGCTCCGCTTCTCTGGCATCCACCCCTAGACGCTGCATCAAGCGCCGGCAGCGCATCTCCTCTGAGCCGATGATCTTGACATGGAGCACGCCGCTCATATCGCGCAGAATCGCCTGCCCGCCGCGCCCCACAATGATGACATCGCCAGATTGGGCACACTCGAGGACCACCTGCCGCACCAGATCCGCATAACCACCCGCCAGTTCCGCCCGCTGCTGCTGTGCGGCCAGCTGCGCCATCGCCTGTTCCCGGTCGAGATTCTCACGCTGCATCAACATCGCCACGAATTCATCATACACATAACCCTCGCGCAACGTGGCGCTGGGAATTGCCGGCACCGGCGGAATGGTCTCCAAGGTCGCCAACATCCGCCCCAAGAACCCCGGCACGCGCTCGCGCTCTTCCAGCTGCGCGACCATTTCATCATCAGGATACCCCGCCATCTCTGCTGCCCGATGTAATATCTCCCGGTCAAGATAACGCAGATTCAATTTCTGGGCCACCGCGGCGGCAATATAACTCCCCTGACTCCCCAACTGTCTGGATATCGTAATCACTGTTTTCATAGTGACGCCCTTTCCGTGGTCTACACATCGCCTGCTGTGGGTTAATTTTCTGGCCCCGTGTCCCTGATCCGACGGCGGGTCTCATTTTTAGGGTAACGCTAGCGGCGGTAATTGTCAACATTTACGGATTGGTCGCCGGCGGGACATAAGCCACCACACGAAACGTGGTCGTCAGGGGCGCGGTATTGGAAATGGTCAGCGTCACGGCATAAGCGCCGGCTCGCAGAAAGGGCGCCTGTGGCGTCCCCGCAAGACTATCCCAGATGACGCCCGTCAATGCACCGTTCCATACCCCCTCGAACTCACGCACCAGCGCACCCTCTCGATACCATTGCGCCGTCCAGGATGTGTTGGGCGGCATCTCGTAACACACCGCGCCCACATAGACAGCCTGTGTGTACCATTGAAAGCGATCTCCCGGCAACAGCGGCGCCCCCTGAGGATCCAACGCCGCCGCGACAAAAGGCGCTTCGCAGCGTGTTGCATACGTCGGCGGCAACTGCGGCGGCTGCGGCGGCGTCCCCACGCCAAAGTCGAGCGTCCAGCGCTCCGGCGCATTGAGCGTGAGCGTGGCGCGATAGGCGCCGGCAGCAAAGGGGGCGCCCTGCTCGCGATAACACGCCGCCACACCCTGCCCGCGCATTGCAGGTAGAGCCAGCGTTTGCGTACAGACCACTTCCGCCCCATCACTCACCGAGAGCCACAACGGTGTACCAACGCAGACGCCCGTGTACCGATAAGCCACATAGAAGACCCGCGTGTCATCGGGCAGGCGTTCCACCAGCGGGCCATCCGGCGTCAGCCGCAGCTCCAATTCGCGGAACTGCGGTTCATCCGCCAGAATCGTGAACCTGTGCGTCATCAAAACTGCCGTATCCGTATGCAACGTCACACGATACTCTCCCGGCGGCAGCGGCGCGCCTTGTGGAAACGCGATGAGCAAGTCACGTTGGATGGGCGTCCACTCCCCAGCCGTCAACGCCGTCTCCGAGTCTACCGATGTCAGCTGCCAGGTCGCCACAGCGCCCGCCGGCCACGGGCCTTTGAGCAACGGCTCCAACCGTAACTGTGTGGCTTCGCGGCAGAGCTCTGCAGGCGCGGCAGGCAATTGGACTTCGGGGAAGGCCAGAGCGCGCATCGGCGTTGCCGACGGCGTTGCCGACGGCGTTGCCGGCATAAAAGTGCAACCGGCCAACCACAGCCCCAGCAGCAAGCAGTGCGCCAACCGCCGTAACCTCATGTCCCCTCCTTTACCGGCCAGGTTTCCAGCTCCACAATCATCCGTTCCGCATACGCGCGCCAATGTGCGTGCGTACCTGTCGCCAGATATGCGCGAAAATCATCCACCGCGGCCTCGTGTTCGCCAAGCTGCTGATACGCCACGCCGCGATTGAAGCGCGCCTCGTGCAATTGCGGCGCCAGCGTCAGAGCCATCGTCAAATCCTGAATCGCCTTGCGCGGGTGATCCAGCTCGCGCCAGTACAGAATGCCCCGATCCAGATACGCCTGCGCAAACGTAGCATCGAGCGTCACTGCGCGGGTAAAATCCTCGACGGCGGCCCAATACTCCCACCTATCGCCGCGCGCATTGCCGAAATGCCGATGCGCTGCTCCACGCAAATGATACCAGCGCGCCACACGCTGTAGCCACCACTGCTTGAGCGCTGTCCCCATCATGCCAGCATCGCCCGATAAACGCGCACCGTCTCAGCCGCGATGTGTTGTTGGGTGAAGTGCGCCAGCACCCGCGCTCGCCCCAGCTCAGCCAACGCCCGACGCAGCGCCGCCTCTCCAACCAGCCGGGTCAAATGCTCGCGGAACGCGGCTACATCCGCCTCTGGAAAAAGCAGCCCCGCATCGCCAATCACCGCCGGAATCTCGCCGGTTGCCGCGCCCACCGTCGCCGCGCCGCAAGCCATCGCCTCGATGAGCACCCGCCCGAATTGCTCCATCCAGTTCTGCCGCGCGCGAGATGGCAAAACCAACACATCCACCGTCTGGTAAAAGCGGGGCATCTCCATCGAAGGCAGCGGCGCGCAGAACATCACCCGGTCAGCGAGACCCGTCGCGTGCGCCTGCGCCGCCAATCGCGCCGCCTCCGGGCCGCTGCCCAGAATCGTCGCCCGCCAATCGCCTGCCAGCCCGCACAACGCTTCGAGGAACAGATCTACGCCCTTCTCGGGCACCAGACGCCCCACATAAGCCAGATGGACGGGCGCAGCGGCGCGCGGCAGCGCCGGTGGACAGAAGATCTCTGGATCAACGCCAAACTGCGGCAAGACCGCAAACGGGCCGGTGTACCCCTTCTGCTGCCAGATTTGTGCGGCTGTGGCGCTGCCCATGAGCGCATAATCCACCTGCTGCAAATTGTAACGCTCCAGCGCCGAAAACGGCCACGGATAGCGTCGCAGTAAGTTCTGCCACGAAAACCATAACGTCTTCGCTCCAAGACGCCGGGCCAGACGATTGGCATGGAAAGTTGCCAGGTTGTAGGGTTCTTCATCAATGTGAACAATATCGGGGCGCACCTGCCGCAGCAAACGCCCCAATGTGGGATAGAAATGCAGATGGAAGTTGCCGTTGGCAACCATGGGCAATGTTTCCAGACGATAGCCCGCGGTATGCGCACGCTCCAAACGGATGACACCGCGCTCGTCGCGCCAATACGGCGGCACAACCACGGTCAGCTCCACGCCGGGAACCGCCGCCATCTCCTCCAACTTCCGCTGATAGGCTCCCACAATACAAGCTTTCGAAAGCATCAGCACCCGCAAGCGCCATCTCCCCAGAAACCGATTGGATTTGCATCACGCGCGCCATACGTCGCAACCGCGCCGCCATGATTAGTATACTCCAAGCCAGCCGTAGGAAAAGATGCAGCCGGGCTTGTTGTCCTCTTCGTGTTCCGATGTATCATAAGGGTTGAAAAATAAGGAGTGCTACCGAACCTGTGGAACAGCCCCGATAATAAAAATAGTTCGTAGAGAGCAGTGAGTAGTCCGTAGTTTGCCATTCTCGAACTGCTCACTATTCACTGCTCACCTGTTACAATTTCATAGGAGCGCCATGGATCTAAAAACACTTGAGCAGCAGCTACAAGCCCTGCAACCCTTGTCATTGGGCCATCTGCCCACGCCCCTCGCGCCGCTGCCGCGCCTCACACAGGCGTTGGGCGGCCCCGAACTGTGGATCAAGCGCGATGACCTCACGGGCCTTGGCCTGGGCGGCAACAAGGTGCGCAAACTCACCTTCCTGCTCGCCGAAGCGTTGCGCCAGAACGCCGATGTCATCATGACCACCGGCGCGCAGCAATCCAACCACGCCCGGCAAACCGCCGCCGCCGCCGCGCAACTAGGATTGCCTTGCGTGCTGGTGTTGCGCGGCGCCGCGCCTGCCGCCGCCGAGGGCAACTACCTCCTGGATCAGCTGCTCGGCGCCGAAGTGCGCTGGGCCGGCGAACGCTCCCCGCTGAAGACGCTCTACGCCGAAGCCGAGAGCCTCCGCGCCGAAGGGCGGCGCCCCTACGTCATCACCTATGGGGGCAGCTCGCCGCTTGGCGTCTGCGGCTTCGTCGCCGCCATGGCCGAAGTCGCCGCGCAGATGCAGACGTTGGCGCTGAATTTCGACGCCATCGTCTTCGCCAGCAGCAGCGGCGGCACGCAAGCAGGGCTGGCTATCGGGGCGCGCGCACTCAACTTCCCCGGACGCATCATCGGCATCAGCATCGCCGAACCGGCGGGCGCCTTCAAACGCGACCTGGCGCGCCTCGCCGCCGAAACCACCGCCCTGCTGGGCCTGGATTTCACCCTTGAGCCCGGCGACTTCGACGTGCGCGACGCCTTTCTCGGCGCCGGCTACGGCATCGTCACCGAGGTCGAACGAGAAGCCATCCACATCGCCGCCCGCACCGAGGGGCTGTTCGTGGATCCCGTTTACACCGGGCGCGCGCTCGGCGGCTTGATGGCGCTGATCCGCCAGGGGGAATTCGGTCAGGGGCAGCGGGTGCTATTCTGGCATACCGGCGGCGCGCCGGCGCTCTTTGCTTACGCTGAGGCGCTCCAGGGATGAAACGCGGCGGGCTGTTGCTCCTCATCGGCGGCCTGGTGGGCCTGGGATTAGGGTTGCTCTTCGGCTGGGGCCTCTGGCCGGTGCAGTATTACGACACCTCCCCAGCCCAACTGCGCGCAGATTATCGGGACGAATATCTCCGGCTGGTAGCAGTCGCCTACCAGGTGGATCGGGATCTCTCACAAGCGCGGGTCCGGCTCACCGCCATGGGCGATGCGGCGCCGTTTTCACAGCTAGTCGCACACATCGAAGCGTTGATTGCAGATGGCGCAACCGCGTTCACGCTCGAACCGCTCATCCAGCTGGCGCACGATCTCGGCGTGGACACCCCCGTCATGCGCCCCTTCCTCGAAGGAGCGCAGCCATGAAAGGCCCCCGTATCTGGCTACTGATCGGTCTGGCGTTAGGATTGGCTGCCGGGCTGGTGTACACCTGGGTGCTCAACCCGGTGGAGTTCTACGACACCTATCCACCGCTCATGCGCGAAGATTTCCGCCGCGACTGGATCCGCATGACAGGCCTGGCTTATGGCAACGACGGCGACCTGGAGCGCGCCCGGCTGCGCCTGAAAGACCTGTCACGCGGCGAGATCCAAGACGCCCTGGCGCAAACGCTCGATGCGGCGGTGGATTCTGGACGCCCGCTGCCGGTGCTGCGCCGTCTGGCGGCGCTGGCCCGCGACTACGGCGTGGATAGCGCCGCCGTGCGCATCTACACCGCCGAAGAAGTGCGGCTGCCCACACCCGCGCCCACATCCACGGCTACGCCATCGCCTACCGCCACGCCCCCCGCCATTGCCCCTCCGCCAACACCCACCCCGATGGGGCCAACGGCTACCGCTACGCCAGAACCTATACTCACCCCCATTCCGCATGTCATTCTGCCCACCCCCACCCCGTTGCCGCCGCCCTACACCATCACCCAAACCCTGGAATCCTGCCTGCCCGAACCGCACATCGCCGTCTCGCTGACCCAAAACATCACCATCACCGTTCGCGGGCGCGAGCAACGCCAGGTCGTAGGGCTACCGGGGCGGGAGGTCTGGCTGCTCTGGCCCGGCGGCGCCGATCGCGCCTTCACCGGTCTGCGCCCGGCGCAAGGTCTGGGCTATGCCGATTTCGTGGTCGAGCCGCAGCAGTCCTACAATCTCTACATCGAAACACCAACCGGCGCCCCTCTGGCAACCCTTCAGGTAGCGCCTTGCGTCACAGCAGAAGGGGAGAATGGCTGGAGCGCGTGGCTGGTCATCCTGAAAGCCGCCGCGGCAGAACCCTGATTGCGCCAGCTACAACATTAGATTATAATAGCAGTATGGATTCACCATCATGCGAAGGAGGCACAATATGCGCAAGGCCATCTCATTCATTGCGGGACTGCTGATTGGAGTCGTTACCGGAGGAAGCCTGATGTTGCTACTCACCCCCCTGTCAGGCCCCAAACTGCAAAACCAGGTGCAGGAATACGTCAACCGGCTCATCGAAGAGGGAAAGGCCGCTGCCGAGGCGCGCCGGGCAGAGCTGGAGACACAACTCGAAGCCTTCAAGCAAGGGAAGCCCCTGGGCGGCGGCGCACCGCAATAAAAACACAAGCACGCGCGGGGGCCGCAGCAGCCCCCGCGCGCTCATGCAGTAATTGAACAAAACCAACACGGCAGGCTATAGTGCCTGCCGTGTGTCATTCAAATGCGTTAACAGCCCTGGCGCGACGTGCGCGCAGCATCCACCAATGCCGTGAACAAAGGCAGCATTGTCGGGTCGCGGCGCACCATTGCCTCTGGATGCCATTGCACGCCGATACAGAAAGGATACTCCGGCAGTTCCACCGCTTCAACCACCCCATCAGGCGCATGACCCACAACGCGCAGCTCTGCTCCCGGTGTACGGACGCTCTGGTGATGGGCGCTGTTGACATCGAAGGTCGTCCCCCCCAAGACCTCGGCCAACACGCTCTCCGGCGCCAGGGTCACGGGATGGACGTTCTGTTCCAACGAGCGGGTCACCAGATAGGCATGATCCAAAGCCCCCGGCACTTGCGCCGCCAAATCTTGATACAGGGACCCACCTAGAGCCACATTGAGCACCTGATGTCCCCGGCAGATAGCAAGGATAGGAAGGCGTTTTGCCAGAGCCAGCTGCACCAGGTGCAGCTCCGCTGCATCGCGCACCTCATCCACGCCTCCTAGCCAGGTTTCAGGCGTCTGCCCGTAATGGCGTGGATGAATATCCTCGCCGCCGGAAAGCAACACGCCATCCAGGTGCATCAAAAGCGCCGCCCAATCCTCTTCCGCCAGCATGGGAGGGAGAATGAGCGGCGTACCGCCGGCCCGATGAATGGCGTGGACATACGTTTCGCCCACGGAATACATCGCGCTATTAAGCAAACGGGCGGAAGTGTCCTTCCGCCCTGTAATTCCGATGATTGGCCGCATCTTGCTCGCAGAGGCAGGTGCTACTTGCGCAGTTCCTTCAGTCGCGCGGCTTTACCGCGACGATCACGCAGGAAATACAATTGCGCCCGGCGTACTTTCGCGTGCCGCAATACTTCTACCTTTTCCAGGCGTGGGGAATGCAGCAAGAAAGTGCGTTCCACCCCAACGCCATGTGAAGCGATACGCCGCACTGTGAAGTTGGCGTTCGCGCCGCCCTTCCGCATACGGATCAACGTCCCCTGAAAGGGCTGCACCCGCTCGCGTCCACCTTCCACGATGCGCACGAACACTTTAACGGTATCGCCGGGACGCAGCTCTGGGATCGCTGGATTAGGCTGTAACTGGCGCTCTAAAGATTCAACCAGATTCATGTTACTTTCTCCCCACAAATTTGCTGCTCGAAAACGGCAGCGATTTGAGATTATACCACAGACCCTAAGAAAGGCAACGCGCGTTTCACACGCGGCGCAAGCAACATCGGCGCTATTTGACCCGAATGCGCCACCCAGCCTGCAAATAATCCGGGTCGCGCGGCATCCCACGACTGTCCCACAGATGCCCGTTCCATTCCCAGAACTTGTTCCGGGTCAAACCGTGACGCGAGATGATACCCCAGACCGTGTCATTGGCGTTCACCGTGATGTATACCGGCTGCGGCACGATCGCGGTCGGATCTTCGGGCGCCGTTACCGAAACTGCCGTCGCCTGACAGCGCACAGACACCGTCTGCAAAATGGGCCACAAGGCCTTTTCTGCAATTGCAGCATGGTAGACGCTGAAAAAATCTACACCGTGCCGCATCACCGCTTCGATCCAGGGAATGAGATCTTCCGGCAAGAAAGGCGCATCCGCCTGCCGCGAGAATTGCGGTGAAAGCACCGGATAAACTTCTGGCGTGCGCCCCCACATCAAACTCAGTTCCGGCAAGCCCTGATAAACGTCTTGCTCCACCACCTCATCGGCAGTCCGGCCCCACAGCGGAAAACACAATGGCAACCATCCGCCCTGGCAAAACGGCGCCAGCACTTCCAACGCCGCGCGATCAGGTAGATGGGGCAATGGCGGCGTGGCAATAAACAACCGCTCTGTCGGCGCTTCAGAATGTTGCAACGCCTCTGCCAACGGCTGCAATTGATTCCCCGTGAGCAACGCCGCCCCCAAGTATAACACCACCGCTTCGTATCCCAGATCGAGCGACTGAACAATAGCCCAGATTGCATCCTCTGGCACTCGATCAGTGACATGAATCCAGGCCAAGGGATGAAATCCAAGCGACCGGATCCGCCCCAAGAGCCCCCGGGCTGATTCGGGGAAATAGTGCGGGCCATGTCCCGTCTTCGCCAACAGATGCGTGGCCTCCATTCTGGTCGCCATCTCAATAGCCCGTTGCAGGTCATAAGAATGCGCTAACCAGACGCCTTTACCACAAAGACCTTCCATACCTCACCTTTCCATTGCGCACGGCTGCCAGGATACATACCTCGCCATCCGAGCATCCACCAAAAACGGGACACGGCTGAAGAAAGCCCGTGTCCCGATACTGAAACGCGAAACGACCTACGCTCGCCGTAGCCGTCGAGCGAAAACTATCAAAGCCATGAACAAACCCGCCGCCGCAATAAGCAACACCTCGCCGAAGCCCGTATCCGGTGTGGTAGCGAGGGTAGAGGGCGCCGCCGGCGTGACCGGGCGCGGCGTCTCAGTGCGTCGCGGGCTGACGGTTGCTGTGCCCTCTCCGACTGGCGTTCCACCTGTGGCCCCCGTATCGCCATTCTCGCCATCTTCGCCATCGTCTTCGGGCGTTGGGGTATTGGTAGCGCGGATAACCGGCGTCGGCGTGGCAGTCGGCTCGACCACTTGCGTCGGCGTCGCTGTCGGCGTCTCAGTCGGCATCGCTTCTACCGTTTGGGTCTGTTGCATCGCAATCAGCACCGCCTCATTGGTCGCAATAATCTGCGCATTCATATCAGCTTGCCGCTCCGCCTGGCGGGGATTGAGCACCAAGGCCCAAACCACAAAAGCGCCAATAGCCAGCAATAACAAGCTTCCCAACAATGCTACCCCAATGAGGAATGTGCGGTTTTGCTTCTCTCCCCCTTCCTCTTCGATTTCTTCCTCTTCTGCATCCAGGAAGACATCTTCGCCGAAAGTGTCCCGCAGGTCGTCAGCCATCTCGCTCTCCTTGAGAAATACCTTAATGAAAAGACCGCGCCGTTGTACTCAATTGCATCTACTATACCACAAAGCGCAAAAACTCACAACAACAATTCCAAATTCGTAGCCGGGATGAATGCGGTTTCGCCCTCAAACTCCACCTTGACACAAGGAAGCCGCGCGCCGGTCTCCAATAATGTGAGACCGCGCGGAATCTCTACCACCACACCCGACATGCCCATGTACGGCTGGCGCAACGCGCGCACACGACTGCCCAACGTAAGTGGCGCCCCCCGGCCCACCGGCGTCCCACTCTGAGAAGGCATCGGCACCGCCAGGAATGGGCGTTCGGCGTATCCTGTCCGCACCCGCAGGCCGTTACGCAGATCGGGCATCCGGCCACACAAGGCAGCCTCGCGTCCCTCTAGCGAACGCAGCAATTTGAACGTTGCCTCGGACATGCTGGCTTTGCCTACGCCTTCCGTTGCGATTACAGGAAAAGAGACTTGTTGCAGGCGCGGCATGAGTTGCGGGGCGATGCCGCCTACAATGATCCCTCCCACTTGTATTTCCACGGCCTGCTCCAACACCTCTTCATCCAGCCCGGCGCCGCCCACCACAATGACCCCTTGCAGGGAGGCATCCAGTTTCTTGGCGCGCAGCGATTGGCGCACGCCGCGCACCGCCACCCGCAACACACCAAAGATCTCTTTGCCGTTGCCCCAAATCCCTTGAATGAAAGCGCCCCAGGCCTGGATGACGACGCCCTCGCCGGGCAAGATCCGCCCCACCATACCCGGCACCAACGCGCTAAGTTGCACTGGGCGAGATTGCGCTTCTAACAGCAACCGTCCGCGGCCAGAGCCGGTAATCGTACCAGCAAAGGGCGCGCGACAGACGCGTCCACCCAACCCGCCGCGCGAAGCCAGGATTGCGCCTTCTGTTACAGCATCGCCCACCGCCACATCCAGATAACGGGCCAGTTTTTTGGGCGGTACCGCCAGATCACGGCTCACATTGATGATGGCAAACTGCGGCGGCGGGGTGTATTCCGCTACAGTATGAAACGACTCCACCGTATCCCGCTCGCGCGCCAACACCGTCCCCGGTTGGGGCAGCTGACGCAACACCTCAATTCGTGTCAGGGGATTCACAATGCTATACGGCAGAATCATCTCAGCCTCCCACATCCCAGAGCCAACGTTGCAGCCGGTGGCGGCGGCGTTCTGGATCCTCAGGTAATATCAGCGGACGGCCACGAGCATCCACGACCAGCCCCACCAGGCCGCCCACTACCTGCACTTTGCCGCCGCGCCCCGGCCCGCCAAGTCCCAGGTCAAAGCGGCGGTTGGGTTTCAAATCCAATGTCGCCCGCTGTCCAGGCAACAACGGCCAGATCTCCAATTCACCATAGCGCGCCTCCACATTGAGCGTGCTGCCGTCTTCGTACACAATCCGCATTTGCAGAATCGTCTCCCCTGGCCGCGCTTTGCCCACCGGCGAGATTACCGTTCCCAAAGTCACCAGAGTACCCGCATCCAACGCCGAAGCCGCCGCTAACGGTTTGATCCCCGCCACAGCGCCCAGAGCCGCCGCCGCGCGATTGGCATCCAACAACACGGTAGAAATGCCCGTAGGCTCAAGCCCATCCAGAACAGTCAAGAGCGCCTGCCCAGGTCGAGGCGTATGCACCAGGCTGCCGCCAGAGACCAGGATCGGATCGAAATTGGGCATCGGCGCATTGCCCACGCCATTCCAGGTAGGGCGCGCCGCAGCCACCGCCGCACGCAACATTTCTCGAACCACAGCCTGCTCTACCCACAGTTCCAACAATTGCTGGGGCGCCGTCCAGGGTCGGAGGGCGCGATTATACAGCACCGCCAACACCTGATCCGCAGCAGCCTCTTCAGGAAGCCACCGCTGCACAGCCGCGAGCGCTTGCTCCTGCACCGAGGCCGACGCCTCCACCCACGTCAACGGGCCATAGACGCTGCCCCGCCGGCTATGCACCGAAAGCGCCAGCTCTCCCTGCAAACAAGCGGCAATGACAGTGCTGGCAGCGCCCACATCCACGCCGAGAACGCCGCGATCCTGACGCCCCTCGCGGCGCCAGAGATATTCCACGACCCGCCCAAACGCCGTGGCCGTGGGCAGCAGCGGCAAGCGACTCCAGGCAGACAACGTATCCACGCCCGGCAGTTTGTGCAGCCGTTGCTCAATGTAGATTTCCTCCAGCAATGCCTGCGTTGGAGCCAGACGCTCGGTATCCACTGTGGGGCGCACATTCTCGACCACTTCTACAGTGGTAATCTCGCCAAGCAATTTCGTCACCAGCGGGCGCAGTTTGGCATTGCCAGCGTAAACCAGGCGCGGGCGGCGTCCACCGTCCAACATCGAAGCCCCCAGCGCGATGGCGTCGGCAAGTTCCATGACCGGACGGCTGGCGCCGCCATCTACGCCGCCCACCAGCAGCACCACATCCGGCGCCAGATCGCGGATCGTGCGCGCCCATGTTTCCTCCGGGGAACGCAGGCTGCCCTCGCGGCAGAGCACCGCTTCCACCGAGGCATAGATCGCCGCGGCGGCGCGATGTGCGCTTTCGAGGCTCATTTCGGGCACCAATCCTGCCAACACCAGCCGCAACGGCTCCGGCGCGCTCAAAATCACCACAAAAGCATCCACCCCGGTCAACCCCTCGCGGGGCGCCACCACCCGCCCACCAGCATGGAAAGTCCGTCCAGTGATCCGTTCCAGCTCGCCCAGAGCATGAACCACCCCCTCGCTCACATCATTCCAAGGCGGGCCAACGGTAGTGAGCGTCTCTGCCTGCGCCACAAACCGATAGCTATCAGCGACACGCTCCAACAACAGCAAGTTGGTACTTACGGCGCCGCAATCGGCGACCAGAATGGACTCTATGGTCTGCTCATCGGCCATCGGTCAGCTCCCCATCAGCCTGGATACGGTGTCCACAATCACACTGACCACCGCCCACCACCGTCCCACAAACAACGTCAACGCCGAGATCAACGCGCCGCCAAAAACCACCGCCAATGCCGCCACGATGAAGACGCGCCCCAACTGTTGAATCAAAGCGCCAATGCGGCCCCGCCGTGAATCATCACCTTCGCCAGGCAGCTCTCCCGCGCGCCCCACCCGTACACGTGGGGAAAAGGCAAAAAGCGCCAAAATAGTCCCGATCAGCATCAATAACCCGTCAAGGAACGGCGCCAGACCGGCCCGCAGCGTCACACCCGCGCCAACCGCCTGTGTCTGGGGGATCAATGTCCCCAGCAATGCGCCGCTCACCGCCACTGCCGCGCCCACCCCCAACAAGAAACCCATGGAGATATTGCCCACGGGCGAAAGCCGTGGGAAGCCTTTGAGCAACAACAACGCCCCCAGAATCAGCGGCACGATGTAAAGCTCGCGCAAATCGCCAGAAAGCCGGGTCAGCAACACATACCGCACAGCCACAGCCAGAGCGTAGCCCGTGGCGCTCCCCACCAGCAACGCCAACGCCCAACGATAGAGCAGATTATCCCCCAGCAGATAACTAAAAATTGCCAGGGTGACCACCACACCCGCGATGAGGGTCATCGTATTCAAATCCATAGCCCTACACCGTCCTCTGTTTACCGGCAAGCAGGTAGAAGAGCGCGCCTGCCAGCAGGAAGCTTGCCGCAGCCCACTGCGTCAACAACAACGCATCGAGACGGCGGCTGATGTCCTCGCGCGGCGGGAATCCACGCGCCTGCCAGTAAGCCGCCACTCCGGGGAACCCGCTCAACCATCCCGTAATATCGGTTGCCTCCAGATACGGGCGTATCTGCGGCCCGGTTGCCGCGCTGGCGCCCACCACCAGTGGCAGCGCCGAAGCAGCCGACAACCGGCGCGCGCTATTCGCAACCGCATTCTGTTCCACCCAAACTTTGAGCTTTTCGGGACGGGAAGCCACCACCAGCAGCAATTGCGGCCCCGTTTCCGGATCCAGATTAGCCAGCGTTCCAGAAACTCCAGCCGCGCCGCCAGCGACAAAGCCCCTGTTCACCAGATTCTCGGCCACAGTATCAGGACGCGAGAGCGCCCAGGCGAAACGCTCCTCGATGAGTCCAGGGCCTTCAGGCAAGGTGCTCAGAGCCACGATTCGCACTTCACGACTCAGCAGATGTTCCAACAGCGCCTCGACGATAAAACTCATCTCATCTACTTCCGCCGGCCCATATTCAAACGCGATCAACACTTCCGCGCCAGGCGCCAGCGCATCTATCGCAGTATATAGCGGAAGCACACCGGGTTGTTCCGGCGGTTGCGCCAACGGCGTCTCCGAGAAACTCAATACCGAAGCCAGCGCCAACACCACGGCCAGGATAATGCGCACCAAAACCGCCGGCCAGACAGCGCGCCTGGCTGCCTTGGGTTTGGCCGGGATACTACTGGGCGCCCGTTCCAGGAGCTGTTGCCACAGCTGCGCCTCTTGTACCACGCTCTGGGGCAAGGCAAAAGCCGCAGCCGGAGCAGGAGTCGTAGGCGCGTCTACTATAGGCAACGCCGGCAGCAAGCCCGCAATCCCTGAAAGCGGCCCCTCGCTTTCGGGAGGACTTGCTACCACCAGATCCAGCGGCGAAGATACGCCGGTAGGCCCGGTCGCCGAAGGGCGATATTGCTGCACCCAATCAGGGATTTCCGCGCGAACCAACCCGCCGGTTTCACCGTCATCACCGGGAAGCGTCTCAGGCGCGCGACTGGGATCAAGCGGGGATGTGCCGGGAGGCCGTAATTGTTCCAACCAAACGGGCACTTCCGCTTGTTCTAACCCCTCAGGCAACGCCTCTGCGGCAGTATCGGGACGCGGCCCTAACGCCTGCAACCAATCTGGCAACGCCGCCGGTTCCAGTTCCGCAGCTGCGCCCAACCCCATCTCCGGCGACACGGCCTTCCGTTCGGGCCAGGTGTCATCATCATAGTCCTCATCCAACGCGCCCAGAGGCAACGGCGCGGCCTGCGATAGCGGCGCGGCCACAGGCCCGGCATCCTGATCCCAGGCGGAAAGCCAATCCGGCAGTTCCGCAGCCACAGGACGCGCCCCCTGCGCCTCAGCGGGCGTCTCAGGCGCGGCCTCAGACGCCTCCTCTTCCATCATTCCAGAAAGCCAATCAGGCAGTTCTTCGCGTTCAAGTGCGTCCGCCAGTTTCGCTTCGGATGCAGCCGGCATTTCTACTGCCAGATCCGGCGCAGCGGAAAGATCATCCTCCATCATGCCAGAGAGCCAATCTGGGAATTCCGCTTCGGGAAGAGCCGCAGCTGCGGGCGGCGCGGCCATCGCTGCCGGCGCATGCGTCGGCTCAGACGGCTCTTCCATCAAACCCGAAAGCCAATCGGGAAGCGCCTCGACGGGTTCTGGCGCAGAGGTCGGCGCCGCCTTGACTTCGGGCGCCGCTTCTACCAGACCGCTTAGCCAATCTGGCAGTTCCACAGCCGGTTCCGGCGCAGCGGCGGTCTCGATCTCAGGTTCCGCTGCTACCACACCACTGAGCCAATCTGGCAATTCCTCCAGCGGCTCCAACGCCGCTGGAGCTTCCACAGCAGATTCAGGTGTGGCAGCGCCCAGGTCAGAAAGCCAATCGGGTAGCGCTTCAAACGTCTCCGGCTCAGGGCTAACAGGTCGCGCCCCTTGAGGCTCTGCCATCGCCATGCCCGCAAGCCAATCTGGCAGTTCCGCCGCAGGCTCCGGCGCAGCGGATACTGGCGCCTCAACCGCGAGCTCCAGCATCCAATCCGGTACGGCAGGTTCGGCAGCCGCCTCAACGCCAGCAGCGATCTCCGGTTCCGCCGCCAACTCGGTAAGCCAATCGGGCAATTCTCTCGGCGCGGGGGCTTCATCCTGGATGGAGCGCGGCGCATCGGCAGCTGAGAGCCAATCGGACGTGATGGCGCCTTCCGCAACCCCATCGTCAACCGCGTCGTTGCCCGGCTCAAGCAAGCCCATCAGCCAATCCGGGACGTCGGCATCCGCGCCCGACACAGCGCGATCGCTCGCAGAAGCCGCGCGCGAAGGCAGCGATATCCCCTGGACGCGCGGTAATGTCTCTTCGGTGAGTTTCGCCTCAGGCTCAGGGGGCACGATGCCTTCTGCCGGCAACAGCCGCGCATGACATTGGTCGCAAAAGATGTTCCCCACAGGATTCAGCGTCCCGCACATCGGACAACGCAAGCGCGTCTTCTGCAAGGGTGCGCCGCATTCGTTGCAAAAGCGGCTGCTATCGCGATTGAGTGTGCTGCATTTTGGACAGCGAATCATACGGCCCCCATCAATCGTCGCTATGCGGGCGCGTGGTTCCAAAGAGCACCCGCAGCCCGGTCAACAAGATACCCAACGCCACACCGAGCGCCAACCCGCGCATCCCGGCCAGGGCCGGCACACGCTGCAGCCAATCGGCCAAACCTACCAGGGTTCCCATGACCCCTTGGTAGGGCACAATGGCGAGCGGAATAGAACCCAACAACATAATCAGCACAATCGCCAGGAACAACACGCTCCCGGCATTGCGACGCACCTTGAAGATGCGCATACCGCTCAGCACCAAGGTCACAGCGGTCAAAGCTAACAAAGCGGTTTGTCCCGGCGCCAGTAAACCGAGCAAGAGCGCCTGGCTTGCGGCAGCGGTCGGCCCCTGCCAGAGCACCAACGCAAAGGCGCCCAACGCCGAAAGCACAATCAACAAACTGGTGGATTTTCCTTTGGCGCCACGGCCCAGACGAGTCAAATGCACGCGCAGCAGTTGAAGGTATGCCAGGATGAGGGCGAAAACGCCTAACACGGCGGCCCAATCCAGCAACAAAGCGCGGATCTCAGTCAAGGGAGAAACTGGAATGAACACCCCCAACAACACCAGCAGCCCCACGCTGATGGCGATGGCGGTGGGAATAATGCGTTTGAACATCCTAGTTGCCTCCGGCGCCTAGCAGGGTAAGAACTGCCGTGACCAGCATTCCAATGATAACAAGCCAACGCAAGAGGTCTTGCACGCCCAACGCCGCCCAGAGAGAGGCGCGCTGGGTCGCTTCTGCGCCGCCAGCGAAGAGATCCTCACCCAGCACTAGCTGCTGCGCCCCCAGGGCGGGATAGAGCGCCGCCAATCCCAGCGGCGAGACAGCGCCGCCGATAGTGCGGGCATCACGGCGTGTCGCAGCCTCCATGAGCAGGCTCGCTTCCTGATCGAAGACGCCCAACATCATATTCGCGCCAACGCCTTTTTCGTAGAGATAGGTCGCGGCCATCGCCGCGTAGGTGACAGGAGTAGCCGCCGTGAATTGCACCAGCGCCGGACGATAGCGGTCGGCGTTGCCCAATCGCGCGTAAGCCCGGCGCATCCAATCATCCGCCAGGACATAGAGGGTCGGGTCGCCAGTGGTAATGATGGGAGGCGTGTCGTAAGCAGCCGCGAGATCACACAACGCCGTGATGCTTTCGAGCGCCGCCAGCGACGTCATGGCATCCTCGCCGGTGAGCGCGCCGCTGCCCAGGGTCACATGGATCAAGGCGCCTTCTTCGGCAGCGCGGCCAACTTCATTGGGCAAAGCGCGGAAGATGGGGAAAGCGCGGAGATGTTTTGCGGGCGCCCGGCGATAGCGAATGCCGTACAGCGCCAGGGCCACAGCGATGAGGAAAGTGACGCCCAAGGCAATCACAGGCCAGAGAAAAGGATCTGCCATCATCCCGGAGCGCCTCCTTCCAAAAGACGGCGTTGCAACGCCTGCAACACCTCCGGTCGCTCAAGCGCCAGCGCCAGCGTCGTCAGGGTGTCCGATGCGGAAAAGGGCGCGAGCATCCAAAGCGCCTGCGCGCCCACGAAGCCCCAGATGCGCAACACATCAAGCCAGGGCACAGCAAACTCTGCCAATCCATAGCGTTTAAGCAATGCAGCCCACCGGCTTATCTCTGCATCGAGCGATCTTTCTACGCCCAAGGGCCATCCTCCAGCACCAATCTTCAAGGCTTGTTCTTAACGTAACAGCTCAGACCGGCGGTCGCTGAGAGGAGGTTTGATTCCGGCGCCAGGTTGGGGCAATCTAAACACAGCAGGCGCGTCCACTCGCAAACCAACGCGAATCGCTGAGCAGTCACTTTTTAAGTTTCAATTCGATTTTAGTATAGCACGCTTTACCAGGAAGAGCAAACAAAGCAAAACCCGCAAGATGCCCCCTTGTCAAAAATAGCGAGTGTGGTATACTACAAAGTGTAGGCGGGCATGGTTCAGTAGGTAGAACGTCTCCTTGCCAAGGAGAAGGTCATGGGTTCGAGTCCCATTGCCCGCTCAGTTTTTTTGTCTCGGCGACGTAGCCAAGTGGTAAGGCAGGGGTCTGCAAAACCTCTATTCGTCGGTTCAATTCCGACCGTCGCCTCTCCGAGTTCCCCGGGCATCGTCAAAGATGCCCGTTTTTTCCAGAGCAGTCCAGGGGCGGTGGCGGAACAGGCAGACGCCGGGGACTTAAAATCCTCTACTCGGAAGAGTGTGTGGGTTCGATTCCCACCCGCCCCATCTGGCAAGCATAACGGCTCGTGAACAGCGAGCCGTTATTTTTATCCCCTCAGGAGCCGATGACTGTAAGCCGCGCACGCCATCAAGCCGCCGTACTCAACAACACCTGGTCAATCCGCAAACCATCCATATCCACCACTTCAAATTCCCATCCTTGCCAGCGCACGCGCTCTCCCCGCTGAGGGATATGATCGCACAAAGCGAGCACCAGCCCGGCAACCGTCTCGTAACCGATCCGGTCACGTTCTGGCAACTCTATGGCGCCAAGCAGGGTCTCCAAATTGCCTACGGCATAATCGCCATCCAACAGCCATGAACCATCCGCTCGTTGTACCGCTGTAGGGCCGGCCGTCTCACCGGCTGAAGCGATTTGCCCCACCAGGCTCTCTAGCAGATCGCGGAAGGTGATAATGCCCTCCACACCGCCGTATTCATCAAGCACGAGCGCCACATGCACCTGGGAACGGCGAAATTGCTCCAACAGCCCCAGCGCCGGCACTGTTTCTGGGACATAGAGCGGCTGCCGCAGCCCTGTTCGCAGATCAATAGTCTCGCCGGCGAGCACGTGCGCAAGCAGATCCTTGGCGTAGATCATGCCCAGCACCTTATCCAACGCGCCATCGCAGACCGGGAACCGCGAGTACCCACTTTCGCGGACTTTGGCGAGATTCTCCTCCAACGGCGCCTGGAGATCGAGCCAGACAATCTCATGGCGCGGCGTCATCACAGTACGGGAGCGCTGATCTCCCAGACGCAACACACCATCCACCATCTCCGATTCCATCTCGGCAAAGACGCCGGCCTCCGCCCCCTGAAGCATCAGCAGGCGGATCTCCTCATCGGTCACGGGCTGCTCCGGTTCCTGGCGGATTCCCAGAAAGGTGATGACCGCTTTGGAAGAAACCGAGAGCAGCGTCACGATAGGCGTTGCAGCTTTTGAAAGCGCCAGCATGAGCGGCGACAGGCGAATTGCCACAGCTTCGGGGTACGTCAGCCCCAGGCGCTTGGGCGCGAGTTCGCCCAACACAATCGAAAAATAGGTGAGCAGCACGACAACGATGCCCAATCCCAGAGCCTGCGCATAGCGCGCCAGAAAGGGGATTTCCTGAAAGCGGCGAGCCAATTGTTCGGCAAAAGCCGCGCCGCCGAAGGCGCCGGTGAGCGTCCCAATCAGCGTGATGCCCACCTGGATGGTGGAGAGAAAACGCTCCGGCGACTCCTGAAGTTTGAGCACATCCAGAGCGGCGCGCTCCCCGCGATAGGCGCGCTCCTGCAAGCGCGCCGGACGGGCCGCGATGACAGCGATCTCCGCCAGGGCAAAGAGACCGTTCGCTAGAATCAAAATGAACAGGATCAACAATTCCATCGAACCCTCAACTTATTCAGCCTCTCCCATCTCCACAATCCCACAACCCTCTCCTAGAATGATACCATCGCGTCGTGTATCTGCAATACATCGCCACGGCGTCCCTGGTATTCAGAGCGCCGCGGAGTCTACTCGCCAAAACCTCCTGAATTGTCAAAGTCTGGTTGCAAGCCTGGAGCCGTACTATCCATAACACAAAAGCGACCCGGAAGTTATCCGGGCCGCTTGAATTGGTTAGCTGGGGCGGTAGGATTCGAACCCACGGTAAACGGATTCAAAGTCCGTCGCCTTACCACTTGGCCACGCCCCAGAACCAGCAATATTATAACACGCCTTGGTAATTCAACAAGGGAATGCGTAGGTAATGCGTAATGGGTGATGGGTGATGGGTGATGGGTGATACGTAGCAGAGGATGCATTCTGCGCGAGAGCGCGTCCTATTTCATCCTTCATCCTTCCAAATACGCCTCCCAGATGCGCAGCCCATAACGGCTCAGGTAGATGGGGAGGTTCCGGCAGCTGGGCTGATCGGCGGTGATGGCAGCGAGCAGCTCGCGTTTGCGATGCGAAAGATCGGGGCAGAGCAGCGTCACCGATCCCCCCTCCCCGCCCGCGCCGTTGACCTTCCAGCCAAGCGCGCCGAAATCCCGCGCAATCTCGATCACCCGCTGCGCCTCCGGGCAGATGAGCGCCGGATGCAGTTCCGCCTGCGCCTCCACGTTGCGGATCATGGCCCGCCCTAATGCGCCAAAATCCCCCGCGTAGAGCGCATCGCGGGATTGCTCCGCCGTCTGACGCAGCGCTTCAAGCCGCCTGGAGCCCGACCCTTCGTGCGCCAGTTCCGCGATGACGCGCTCATGCACCTGAGAGGAGCTGTGCGACTTCCCCAAATAGATCAGCGCCAACCGCCGCTCCAGCTCCCACCACACGGCATTGGACACGTGAATCGGCGAGACCACAGCGTCAGGATACTTGAAAATCTCGATGAAGTTGATGCCGCCATAGGCCGAGCAGAGCTGATCCTGGATACCCGATTGCTGTTGGAGCTGCTCCACCTCCACGGCGTGAGCCGTGTAAGCCACCTCATGCAGCGAAAGTTGCCCCGGCGTGAGCCGATCGAGCGCGCCGATAAGCGCCACCGCCACCGCCGCCGAGGTGCCCGTCGAACAGCCGCTCGGCGCTTCGGAGAAGATTGTGGCGCGGATAGCGTAGGCTTCCGGGACGCCCATCCGCTCAATGGCGGCTTCCAGGAGCGGATGGCGCTCCCAGCCGGGCAGGTCTGAGTGGACGACGTAACGTTCCCCATAATTTTCGGCATAGAGCGTGATGCGCTCCATGTCGGCCTCATAGGGATACACCTCAATTTGCACCTCGACATACGGATAGACGCCGATATTGAAGACCTTGCCGTGTTCGGCGAACCAGGTATCCGTCCAGCCGCCGTTGTCACAGATGCGAATGGGCGCTACGCTGTTGATGATTCGCAAGGGCTGGGGTGTTGTCACCATGAACACTCCTTCAATCAGGTTGCACTAAAAGCCAAAAGCGAATACACTTCTCATAACAAAACACAGAGACCAGTTCTATCAGAAAGGATGATTCACAACTCCATGGAACAGAACGCTCGCTTGTACAATCCGCACCTGGATGGCAGCCCCTTTTTATGGGAAGCCGGGCCCGTCGGCGTGCTGCTCTCGCACGGCTTCACGGCTACCCCCGTGGAGGTCAAAAAACTGGCGCGCCGGCTGCACGCAGAGGGCTATACCGTCAGCGGGCCGCGGCTGCCAGGCCACGGCAGCACGCCCGACGAGATGAACCGCTGCCGCTGGCAGGATTGGGCCGCCGCTATCGAGACCGCCTACCAGGCGCTCGCTGCCCGCTGCGAACGAGTCTTCGTGGGCGGCGAATCCATGGGCGCCCTGCTCACGCTCAACCTCGCCGCCGACCATCCGGAGATCGCCGGCGTGCTGGCGTACTCGCCGGCGCTGGTGATCAACGGCTTGCTGCCCAACATCGCCCATATCCTGGGGCCGCTCATGGCGCCGTTCAAGCCCTCCCTCATGAAAAGCCAGCTGGATTCCGCCGCCGAATGGCAGGGCTATCTCGAAAACCCTGTCCGCGCCGGAGGGCAGCTCAAGCTGCTGCGCAATCACGTCCAGCGACGCCTGGGCCGCATTCGGCAACCGGTGTTGGTGGTGCAGGGACGGCTCGATACGACCATCGCCCCCAACAGCGGCGCAGCCGTGTTGCAAGGCGTCGCTTCGCCCCACAAGGTCCTGCACTGGATGGAAGCTTCGCCGCACACCGTGCTGCTGGATTGCGAGCTCGAAGCCATCGCCGCGCTTACGCTGGATTTTATGCGTCAGGTCTTGGACAGGGCGCACTGACTGAATTTTGCCGAAGACCGACGACAGACGAGCGGAGACTGAAGTCTGACGACGCTCCCAAACCCGGTCTGTGGTCATCCGTCCTCCGTCGGCCTCAGTCCCGGCTGGTTGTGCTGAGCTCCGTGTCCCACCCTCAGGCAATCTCGGCGGCGCGCTCAGCCATCAACGCGCGCAACTTCTCTGCATCGCGGGGATAAGCCCAGTAGAACAGCGAATACAACAAGCCGCAGACGATCCACGGGACCGGGATCGTCCAAATCATCGCCTCGGTGAAGCCGATGGAATCGGCCAGTCGGCCCGCGAAATACGCCACCAGCGCGGCAAAACCGCTCTCGATGAACGTGGTCATGGCAAACGCGGTTGCGCGCAATTCCGGCGGCACCGCGCCTTGCATCATCGGCTCCTTGGAGCCTTTACCGGGCCAGCTGATCATCAACGCCGTGCCAAAACAGAGCAAGAAAAAGGGCCAGAAGGGCCAGTCCCGCGCCGTGGTGAGCATGATGTAGCTCAGCGGAATCCCCGAAAAGACCGAAATCTGCCCGATGATCGTGCGCCCGTACTTGGGATTGCGCTGCTCCGCCCAATCGCCGATGACGCCGCCCATGACGTTGCTGATCGCTGTACCGATGACGATGCCGGCAAAAGCCAGTGTGGCGCTGCCGCGCGGATCGGCAAACGTGATACCCTCCGCCATGCCGCGCTCAGTCACCATCCAGGTGATGAGATACAGCCCCAACACCACCCACGGCATCGAGCCGGCCAATCCCTGGAGAATGGCAACCCACACAGTAGGGATGCGCAGCACTTTGGGCAAATCAGCGAATTTGATGCTATACTGCGCCGCCGTCTCAGCAGTGATTTTGCCCGCGAGCTCCGGTTCAGCCGCGCCGCGCACCGGCTCTTCCACCAGCAAATAGACCAGCAACCCAGAAATCACACTGAAGATCCCCAGCGAGAGGAAGCCCCAGCGCCAAAGGGTTTCCGTCGCCAGCATCCCCAACCCCACCGTGCCGATAATGATGCCCAACACACCGATAGATTCGAGGATGCCCAGGGCGCGCCCGCGTTTGTGCGGCGGGAACGTGTCCGACATCAGCGAAAAGGTCGCGGGCATGAGGCAGCCCAGCCCAATGCCAGAGATGGCGCGGATGACCAGTAGCTGGCCGAAATTCTGCGTCAGCCCGCAGATAGCCGTCCAGATGCCCCACACGCCTGTCCCCAAAATAATGACCTTTTTGCGCGAGAACTTATCAGCGGCGTAGCCCCAAAACGGCGCGCTAACCGATTGCAGGATGTTGCGAATGGTGCCGATGGTGCCCAGATTCGTCAGACTAAGCCCCCACAGGCGTTGCAGCGTGGGGAACAGCACCGAAATCGCCTGGCCCTCGCCCTGATCAATGAAATAGCCAAAAGCCAGCGCGAACAGGGTCTGCCAACGTCCGGCAAGTGTGACTTCAGCTGATTGGGATGCAGATTTACGAGCCATGAATTCGAGTTCCTCCTGAGAAAAATGAGTTACGGGTTACGGGTTACGAGTTACGAGTGGCAAGACACGAGCCACGGGTCATGAGGCCTGAGACATTGGTCAGAAATCAAGGCAGCAATCGCCCCCTCTCCCTACCACCCCAGCTCCCTATCGCCCCTGCGCCTCCGCCCCTCTGTCTCTTACGGCGCGGGGATGAAGACGCGAAACGGCAGCGCATCGAAGGCATACGTGCGGTTCAAATAATCGCCGCTCCAGCCGCCCGTGGCGAACAGGGTGGTTTCCCACACCGCCAACCCCAGATTGCGCCATTCTCCCACCAACGGCGTCTCCACCACGGTCCAGGCCTTCTGCTGCGGCGAGAAGCGCTCGCTGAAACCCAAATAGCCGCCCCAGCCGCCGCCGATAGCGTACACATAACCGCCCACGCTCGCCAGGCTCAAGCCGCCGCGCGGTTGCAACAACGGAGGGCACGCAGCCCAGCGTCCCTCGTCCACGCGATAGACCTCGCACGTGGCGCGCTCGGCGCCGTCGTAGCCGCCAATGTAGAAGAGCTGCCGTCCAAGTGCTGTGGCTGCGCCGAAGGCCCGCGCCTCGCGCGGCGGGGGCAACATCTCCCAAACATCCCGCGCAGGATCATAGCGCAGCGCCAGCGCCCGGTTGTTCTCCCCGTCCCAACCGCCGAAGAGATAAAGCCGCTCATCCAACACCGCCAGCGCATACCCACACAGCGGCTCCGGCAACGGCGCGCGGAGCTCCCAGACGCCGGCGGCAGGATCGTAAGCATGAACCGCGGCCACGGGAAGTCCCAACGCATCACAGCCGCCGGGGACGAAGAGCCGTCCCTTGAGCGCCGCCGCTCCCACGTTTGCCAGCGCCAGTGGACGCGGCGGGCCTTCGACCCAGCGGCCCTCGCTGATGGTGTATATATCCAAACGCCCCGTGGGACCATCCGCCGCCGACCCGCCCACCGCGTACAGACGGCCCTCCAACGCGGCCAGACCCAGGCGCGCGCGCCGCACCGGCAATGGCGCCAACTCCCGCCAGCCGGTCTCAGCCGCGATGGCCGGCGCGCTGCTCCCCACCGCCGGCGCATCCACGAGCGCGGCTGCCGGGGATGCACCCTCCACGCCCAACGAACGAGGCTGCGGCAGGAGCAAGACCAGCGCCATCAGCGCCAACCCCACCGCCAACCCGATCCATCGAGAACGCGGCCAGGGCGGCATCTGCGGCGCAGCAATCTCTACCACAGGCGCGGCGGGAATCTCTTCCGGCGCTTGTCCCTCGCTGGCAGGCTGCGGCGCAACCTGCGCCACCGCCACCCAGCCTTCCTTCACCGCCAGCATCGTGAGCTCGGTGCGCGAAGCCACCCCTGTTTTAGCGAAGATGTTGCGCAGATGCACTTTGATCGTATTCGGGCTGAGGTACACGCGCACGGCAATTTCCCGGTTGGTCAGCCCTTGCGCCACCAGGGACACGATCTCGCGCTCGCGCTCGCTCAAAGCCTCGCCTAACTCAGCCGGCATCCACCGCCTCCACCACGGGAAACGCTACAATCTCCCGCCCCGCCAGCTTGTGCTGCACCCGTTCGGCGATGATATCGAGATGTTGGGGATAACGCACAAAATCTAACTCATCTCCCGGTACCGTGAGCACGGGACACAGATTGAAACCGCTCAGCCACTCGTCGTACAGACGTTCGAGGAGCATTAGATATTCGGGCGCGATATTGGCTTCCATGCCCCGCGCGCGGCGCCGAATGCGTTCCAACAGCGTGGGCACACTCGCCTGTACGTGAATCAGCAAATCGGGGCGCGGCAGCGTGCTCACCACAAAGTCATACAAGCGGCGATACGCTTGATAATCGCGCTCGTCCATGTTATCCATGGCGTGCAACGCCCGCGCGAAGATGTGCGCGTCTTCGTAAATGCTGCGATCAATCACGGCAGATTGCGGCAGCTCAGCCTCTCGCCGATGCTGCTCAGCGCGATGCCCCAGAAAGAAGATCTGCAAATGAAAACTCCACGCACGCATATCGGCGTAGAAATCCTGGAGATAGGGATTGTCGGCGACGGATTCATAGGCAATATGCCAACCCAGACGCGCCGCCAGCCGTTCGGCCAGCGACGTCTTCCCCGCACCGATATTGCCTGAAACCAGAACCAGGTATTTGGTCACGTGAACGCCTCCCTCGAAAATAGTTATGGGTGAGCGGTGAGTCGTGAGCAGTTTGAGCGTGGCAAACTGCGTCCTGCTCACTGTTCTCTACGAACTATTTATTAGTAGTTACGCGGTTGACTTAAAACCGGCACAGCTGGGTTACAATAGCGATAT
>CAZDSF010000053.1:14535-30258 GCA_964508025.1 uncultured Anaerolineales bacterium | reverse complement strand
ACGTCGAGCGAGCTCGCGGACAGCGTCGCGGTGATGTATGCCGGGCAGATCGTCGAAACCAGCGATGCGCATCGCTTCTTCCACGCTCCGCTCCATCCCTATTCCCGCAAGTTGATGGATAGCGTACCGCGCCTGCGTGGGGCTCAGGAGCCGGACTTCATCGTGGGCCAACCGCCGAGCCTGATCAATCCGCCGACGGGGTGCCGTTTTGCGGCCCGCTGCCCGCAGCGTTTCGCGCGTTGCGCCGAAGAGCCGCCCACCATCCGTGAGGATGGTCGGACTGTTAAGTGCTGGCTGCACGTTTCCTAAAGGAGCTTCCAAAATGAATACTATGATGACAGAAACAGTGCAACCGCAGGGGGCAGGCGCGGCAGAACATCGCGATGATGTGTTGTTGTCGGTGCAGGATTTGCGCGTGTGGTTCGAACTGCGGCGCTTTGGTTTTGGGCACGCGGGCTATGTGCGCGCCGTGGATGGGGTGAATTTCGACTTGCATTATGGCGAGACGATCGCTATCGTGGGCGAAAGTGGTTGCGGCAAATCCAGTCTCATGAAGACAATTCTGGCTTTGCACCGTCCCACCAAAGGCGATATTCTCTTCGAGAATCAGCGCCTCAGCCAGTTGCGCGGGCCGGACATGCGCCGTTACCGCTCGCAGGTGGGGTACGTGCAGCAAGACCCTTATGGCGCGCTGGCGCCGTTCATGAGCGTGCAGCGGATTCTTGAGGAACCGCAGATCATCAACGGCATCAAGGACAAGGCCGAGCGCGATGCGCGGCTGCGCAATGCGCTGGAAGAAGTTAAGATGAGTCCTGTGGATGATTTCCTGCCCAAGTTCCCGCATATGCTCAGCGGTGGGCAGCAGCAACGTGTCGTCATCGCGCGCGCGATGTTGCTGGAGCCAAAACTGATCGTGGCAGATGAGCCGGTTTCGATGCTGGATGCGTCGGTGCGCGTCGAGATCCTCAAGCTGTTGCGCAACTTGCAGGAGAAACACCGGCTTGCCGTGATTTACATCACCCATGACCTCTCGACGGTGCGTTACTTCTCGGAGCGGGTTTTCGTGATGTACGCGGGCCAGGCGGTTGAGAAGTCGTTGATCAACGATCTCATCCGCAACCCGCTGCATCCCTATACGATGGCGCTGTTGGCGGCGACTTCTGATCCCGATGCGGATAATGCGACGCGTTTCCGGGATGTGCCGCCGGGCGAGCCGCCGAGCCTGGTCAAGCCGCCGACGGGCTGCCGCTTCCATCCCCGCTGCCCGCACATGATGAAGGATCTGTGCGACGTGGAAGAACCGCCGCATTTCGAGCCGGAACCTGAACACCTGGTCGCGTGCTGGTTGTACAGATGAGTAGACAGTGGCAGCCCTGGCATACCATTCTTTTGGGCCTGATCCTGGTGGTGATCGGCTTCATTTTGCCATTGCTGATGGTGCTTGGCGTGCTCAAGTCAACATTTTTGTTGAACTTCATCGCCTATATGACGTCGGTTTCGGGGCTGCTGCTGGGAATGGTGGGCGCTGCGCTGCACGCCAAGAGCGGTAAAGAGTAGCGCGAGGTTTTACTTGCTGGCCCCCATCTTCTGTTATCGGAAGATGGGGGTTTTCTTTTCAACGCGGCTGGGGGTATGTTTCAGGGGCGCAGCACGTCCAGCGTCTCGATGTTCCAGAGGCTAGAGCTTTCGGTGGGATCTGGTGTGAAGCCGCTGACTTCGGGGCGAATCGCCGCGATGCGCAGCCGCAGGAAAAGCGGCAGCGCCGGCAGCTGCTCGGCGAAGCGGCGTTGCGCCGCTTGGTGCCCGGCAACGTAGTCGGCGGAACTGGGCAATGCGCTTTGGGCTTGTGCGCACGCGGCATCGAAGGCGGCGTCAATGAAGCCGGGTAGATTCTGGCCCGACCAGTTGTTCTCCGCGCTGGGAATCTCGGTGCTCATGTAGAGCTCGCAGGGTGGGGGATCGAGGTTGGTCATCCAGGCGAAGGAAGCCAGGTCGAAGTTGCGCCCGAAGAGCGGCCCGTCGGCGCTCATGGCGAAGAATTCCGTCACCGGCAGCTGGCTCACGATGACATCTATGCCGCACGTGGCGAGATCGTGCTGGAAACGATCCAGGTAGGCTGCGGGCAGCGAGGATGGCGCCTGCCAGCGGAAGGTCAGCGGCGTCTTGTCGCGGATGCCGGGGATGCTGTAAGCTTCGCGGATGCCGTTGCCGTCTTCGTCGCGCCAGCCGGCTTCTTCCAGCAAGACTTTGCCGCGTTCGGGATCATAGGGATACGTCGGCAGGCCCTCCACGTGCAGCGGATGTCCCGGTGGAAGATAGGAGGTTGGGACGAGCGATTGCCCGTAGAGCAGCGTTCTGACGACTTCCTGGCGGTTGAGACAGTGGGCGATGGCGTGGCGCACCCGCACATCCTCGAAGAAGTCGGGGCGTCTGGCGGCGGCAGCGGGGTTGATGCCGAAGTTGACGTGCTCCCACCGGATATCGGGCGTGAACACCGGCGTTGCGAGCGTTTGTTCTTCCAGGCGCAGCAGCAACGGCGCAAGCGTTTCCAGATCGGCGCGTTCGGTGATGATGTCGCACTGCCCGGAGAGCAGTTGCGCCAGAGCCTGGTTCACATCCGGGACGAAGCGGAAGACGACGCGATCCACTGCCGGTAGGCCCTCAGCGGCGCGGAAGTAATATGGATTGCGCGTCAGGGTGATCTGGGCGCCGGGAAGCCATTCTTCTACCACAAAAGGGCCCCAGCCCATCGGCGCGCGTGTGGATTCAGGCGCCTTCAGCAAATCTGCGGCTCGATACTTCAGCTCGCCTTGCCAGAGCTGGCGCGGCAGCGGCGTCCAGAAGTTGACGCTGTAGAGCGGATCTATGTAGCCGGGTAATCCCGTCCATACGACCGTTTGGGCATCCTGCGCGCGATAGCTGGCGGTGCGGTTCACGGTATATTTGCCGGTGGGCGTAGCGGCGTCTGCATCGAGTTCAAAACTGTAGACGGAATCATCGGCGGTGACCGCTGTGCCATCGGCCCAGCGCACGCCTTCCAGTAAGTGGAAGGCGACGACGAGCTGCTCCATCTCCAGGGGTTCGCCGGTGAATTGCACGGCGCAGGCGGCGCTGTAGCAGCCTGCCGGGCGCACGAACATCCCTTCGGCGAGCGTTACGGGGGTGTTCGTTTCATCCACAACGCGATCCCCCGCCTGTACGATGATGGTGTTGAGGGCGACATCCTCGCCGCCCAATGCTGGCAGCCGCTCGAGGATGATCGGTTGATATTCGTAGCCGCGATTGTCAATGGGGCCATCGTAGAGCGCTTGCAGAATGTGCCGCGCTGTACGTCGAGAATTGCCGTACCAGTAGAGCGATTCCGGCTCCTGTTCCTGACAGATGGTCAGGGTCTTGAGCGGCGGCGGTGTGGGTTCTGGTGTGGGGTCGGCGGTTGGCGCTGCGGTGGGCGTGGCGGGGATCGCGGTGGGCAGCGGGGATGTGGGCGGCGCTGCGGTTGTGGCCCCTATATCCGGCGTCGCCGAAAGGGGCACATTCACGCACGCTGCCAGCAGCCCGCATAGCAGCAGCAACGCCGCCCAATGCCACGGGATGTGCCTGGTCATGGGCATTCGCACGTCTAAGTGAATTCGTATCGGAGTTCGGGGACGGGGCGCTGACGCTGGGTGAGCGCCTCGCGCAGCCGCTCGCGCGCGTAGTGCAGGCGGGATTTCACGGTGCCTACGGGCAGCTCCAGAATCCGCGAGATGTCTTCCAGTGACAGCTCTTCGAGGTAGAAGAGCGCCACAACAGCGCGATGGGAGGTAGGCAGATCGGCGACGACTTCGCGGATAAGCGTGATCATTTCCTGTTCCTCGGTTTTGTGATCCGGGGAGGGGAACATGCTGGGGAGACCGGAGAGCCATTCGAGCACGTCCTCCACCGGCTGTGTCCACCGAATCTTCGCCGACCAATCGTAGACCAGATTCAGGGTCACGCGATAGAGCCAGGGTTCCAGGGGGCGGTCGGTGTCTATAGTTTTGGCATAGGTGTACAAGCGCACGAAACATTCCTGAAGAATGTCCTCGGCGGCGCGTTGGTCGCGCGTGGCAGCCAGAGCGACGCGATATACCAGGTCTTTATACTGTTCGTAGAGCTCTCCAAGTGCGTTGAGATCTCCTCGCTGAAGCCGCTGTATCAGGAACTGTTCCATACATTATCCTTCTTTTGAAGCCGAATCAATGCTCTGGGGCGTGGCGCCGTTTTGTTCGCCGGCTGCTGCTGCGCGCCACTGCTCCAGAAGGCGCCGGTCTTCGGCGCTTAGGGCCGCCGTTGCCAGCAGGTCCGGTCGGCGTAGCCAGGTGCGCCGCAGCGCTTCCTGTCGCCGCCACCGGGCGATTTCGGCATGATTCCCGGAGCGCAACACCTTCGGCGCTTCCAATCCTCTGAAGGTGACTGGACGGGTGTATTGCGGCCCTTCTAGCAACCCGCTGGCAAAGGAATCTCGCCGGGCGCTTTCGGCGGCGCCGAGCACGCCGGGAACCCAGCGCGCCAGCGCATCTATGATGACCATCGCCGGAAGCTCGCCGCCGGTGAGTACGTAGTCGCCGATGGAGAACTCTTCGGGCGCGAGTATAGCGCGCACGCGTTCGTCGAAACCCTCGTAATGTCCGCAGAGCAGGATCAGCCGCGAATGCTGAGCCAACTCCTGCGCTGCCGCCTGATCGAAGCGTCGTCCTTGCGGGCTGAGCAACACCACCGGCGCCGACGTTGCCCCGCGAAGCGCTGTCACCGCGTGGATGATAGGTTCCGGTTTGAGCAACATGCCCTCGCCGCCGCCGTAAGGCACATCATCGGTCAGCTGATGCCGGTCGAGCGCGTAATCTCGCAGTTGGTGAATGACAATGCTAAGGTATCCGCGTTCTTGCGCTCGCTTCAGGATGCTTTCTTGCAGCGGCCCCAGAAACATCGCCGGGAACAGCGTTACTACATCAATGTACATTAATCCCTATTTTAACATTAGATTGAGCCAGGACAAGTGGAAAAAGTCCGGTTGCGGTTGTTAAACTGTCCTGGAAGCTGCCTTCCGGCGGCGGAGCTTCATCCGCCGCCGGAAAGGATGGGAAATTGCTTAGCGGGCGCGTCCGCGTCCAAGCCCGCGTTGGAGGTCGTGCAGCTCGCGCTCGCGTTGCTCTACCAGCAGGCGCGCTTGCTCCGGCCAGGTGGCAGTGTAACGCACGCGCAGTTCTGTTTCCCCAATTATGGCGGGGATGGCTTTAGGATCCAACGCGGCTAGCTGTGCGTAGAGGAAGATGCCGGCGGCATTGAGCGCGGCTTCGGTTTTGGGGCCGATGCCCCAGATCTGCTTCAGATCATCCGGCGCGACGAGCACTCGTTCTTCTGGTTGTGGCGGCGCGATGGGGGGCGCAGTCGCGGCGCGCGCTGTGGGGGCGGCAACAGCAGCTTTCGCCAGCAGCTCCGGCGCGGGCAATGCCCAGCGATAGTCGTTATCGAGCGCCTGGCGGAAGTCTTCCTGAATACCGGGTTTGTCTGCGATGATCCATTGATCGCCGGCCCAGCGGTAGAGCAGGGCGCAGCGAATTTGTTGCGCGTAGGGTTGCCGGTTCCAGCGGTTGATTTCGGCGTACATGGCGCGCACCCAGCCGATGTTCTGATCTATCCATCCCTGATCGTGGGTACATGCGGGCGCGGCGCCGGGCCGGCAGATGTGGTTGGTTTCCGTGAGATAAACGGGCAGCTCGCGCCATTTGGCCGGGATCCGCTCCATGAACAGGCGGTAGGTCTGGAAGTCGAAGTAGTGGTCGCCCAGCAGCGCGTCTCCAAAAGTTGCCAGGCTGGTGAGCGCATCCAGGTTGGGGCCATGGGTATAGGCGTGCAGGATGAAGCCATCAAGGGCGGGGATGTTATCTAGCATGGTTTGGAAGTAGTCGAGCGGACGCCAACGCGCATTGCCCAGCAGCGGCATCGGGGCGGAATGATACGGATCCACCGCGCCTGGACAGACGACAGCGCCGGGCAAGACGGTTTTTATGGCGGCGTAGACTTTGTTGAAAGCCTGTGCGTAGAGTTCTGCCGTGATGTGTTCCCGAATCTGTCCATGATCCCCCGGATGTTCGCTGATGTTGTTCTGCTCGTTGGCGATCTGGATCGTCCACTGATATTGCGCATTGATAGCGCTATCGGCTTTGAGATATAACTCCACCCAGCGGGCGCACGTCGCGGCGAAATCGTCGTAGTAGGCGGATTCTGGCAGCGTGCCGCTGGGATGGTAGGCGTGATTCAGGCGGACGATGACGCCGTAGCCCTGCTGCGCCCAATCCCAGAGCCGGTTGCGAAGGTCAGGATCAAGGCCGATGTTGCCGGGATGGCGTCCCAGCGCCTCGGTGAAGAACACCCAGCCCTTTTTGCCTTTGCCATCGAAGAGGGCGCGAATGCCGTCGCGGAAGTGGACATCATCGCTGAGTTGCGCCGCGTGCATCCCGAAGATGTGCGGCGAAATGGCCTTGGGCGTATCGGCGACGGTCGCCAAGCGGCGGGTATCGCTCTGGCGCGGCGCGCGCACATACCAGGCGGCCACGTAGCCTTCGCGGCGCGCGGGGGTGCGCACCTGGAGCCACTGATTCTGTTGGCCCACTTTCTTGCCCGCTGCGGCGGGGTCTTCCAGAACTTCCAGCACGGCGGCGTGCGGCACCCACCAGACTTGCGCCGCCGCCGTCGAAGGTTGCTGGCGCACGCGCAAGCCGAATTCGGGGCTTTCGACGATGACGTGGGTCACGGGGCCTTCCGCTGGTTGCGGAATTATCGGGGTCGGATCGGCGGTCTGCAATTGGGTATACCACGCAGCTACGAAACCGGTTTGTCCGGCAGGGCTTTGGACGTTGAGCCATTGTCCTTGGACGCCGACTTTCTGTCGGACCACGGCTTCCGGTTCGAGCGCTTTGAGCAGGGTGCCGTGGGCGAGCTCCGCCAGTAGGGTGTGTTGTGTGCCTGGCCTGCCGCGCAATTTGAGGGTGATGTTGGGGCTGTCCACGACAACGAAGAAGACGGTGGGCGGCGGGGTGGGCGTAGGCGCCGCTGCGAGCTGCACGTACCAGGCCGCGACGTAGCCAACTTTGCCATCGTCCATTCTGATCCATAGCCATTGGTTATTCTGCCCGATTTTGCCGCGCGCCTGTTCAGCATCTTCTAACACGCCGAGCCGCGCGCCGTGATTAGCCCTGCCCAGCAGATTTGCTCCGGCATACGGCGCGGCGCGGACATTGAGATACCCCAGCTCCGGGCTGTTGACGGTGACGAAGAGGGTGGGTTGCGCCGGCGGCGTCGGCTGGACGCCGCCTCCCGGCTGAAATGGTTCCAGGAAGGGGGTGGGGTTGATGATGTCGTGTGGGTAATTCGTCAGTCCGGCTTGCGTTGCGCCCTTCTTCTTGAGCGTGAGGTGCAGATGCGAGCCGGAGGAGTGCCCGGTATTATCTGCCAGGGCGATGAGCTGTCCGGCGCGCACGAATTGCCCGCGCACCACCACGACCTGATCCAGGTGGGCGTAGATTGTCTCGTAGCCATCATCGTGTTGGATGCGGACCTGATTGCCGTAGGGGAATTGCATGGGGCTGATGTTGCCATCAAGCCGCACATCGCTCACAATCCCGTCGGCGACGGTGTAGATCTCGCTTCCCAGCGGGGCCATAAAGTCGAGGCCCTCGTGTCCGGGTAGCCCGAATTTGTTGTAGATTTCGGGGCGGGCGCCAAAAGCTTGCGTAATGTTGCCAAATTGAGTCGGCCAACGCATTTTGAAGGCCATGATTTCGTTCTCCTTTCTGGGGCGTCGGTGGGCGGCGTAGCCATCTCAGTGCCCTGCCAGTACGTCGTGTAAACGCTGCTCCAGCTCGCTGGCGGTGTTGGCTTCCAGCGGGATGAAGGCGACGCCAGGGTAGTGTTCTGCATACCAGGCGGCGCTCAGCCCGTCGCCAATGGCGCTGGGGTTGACGGCGACCACGGTGCGCGAATCCAGGTCGCCAATGCCGGCGTCATCGGCTGAGAAGCCCAGGGTGGATTGGTAGGTCAGGGCGACGCGCGCTGCGGCTGTGACCCAGTTGGCGGGGCAACTCGATGGCAGCAGGATGTAGGTGCGCTGGTATTGCATACGCGGCGCGCCGCGCGCGGGCAGGGGTTCGGGTTCCGGCTCTGGCTCCGGTTCCGGTTCTGGCTCTGGCTCTGGACCGGGGGCAATTTCCACTAGCGAGAAGGAGTCCATGAACCAGTTATTGGCAAAACCCCACTTGGCTTTGCATTCCAACCAGACCTGTACCGCGCCGGTTGCGGGCGCCGTGAATTCCACCCAAATATTGTTGTAACGTCCATAGGCGAAGTTGCCGTTGTGGATGTTGAACCATTTTGTCCATGCCACATCGCCATCGGCGCCTTCGGGCCAGGGCGTGTTGGGGGCGCTCCAGCCGGCTCGCGCTTCAGCTGCCCAGATGTCTTGGGCCCACACCTTTCCATTGGGGCCGTATTGCTCGACGATATCGGGGAAGACTTGGGCGGTGAAGCGATAACGGGTCCCCGGTTTCAAACCGGTGACGTTTTGGCTGATGGCAAAGTAGAGGGGCGAAAAGGCTTTGAAGACTTTCCAGCAGAACTCGCCGGAGAGGAAGAACAGGGGCTTCTCTATCTCCGGCGCGTGATGGATGTACCACACGGTTGATTCGGGCCGATAGGCCGGGCTGGCGCTGCCGGGAAAGATGACATTGTCCAGCCAGTAGAGGCGCCAGCCGTTGGGCACGACGATTTCGGGGATATTGTCTTGGTGCTGATGCCCTTCATCAAAATTGGGATTTTGTAGCAAGTTCATCGGTACTCCTTTCATGGTTGAAGCGAGACACTATGACAGCGACAGGCATCGAGTTTGCAAAAAGCGTTTGAGGATTCTAACCCTGTAATTCTGAAGCGTTTTTGCATTCTATCTTGATTAAAGCACCGAAATGGTGAATTGTCAATCGGCTGATACACAAACAGCCGGAGATGTGGTTTCGGGTTCCGGCTGTTTTGGTTATTTGCGCTTTGCCGCCTCGGGGCTATGGTTGGGGGATGGGCGGGCTTTCTGTGTTGTGGTGGGGAGGTTGTTGCGGGGCGTTGACGCTGTCGCCTGACTCCGGCAAGGGTTGGCATACGGGACAGAAAAAGGTGCTGCGCTGCGCCTGGATGATGCGTTCGAGGGTGTAGTGGCAGCGCGGGCATTGTCCCCCGTCGCGGTCGTAGACTGCCAGGTAGCGTTGCTGCTCGCCCAACCCGCCATTGGGATAGACGTATTGGCGGTCGGCGAGGCTGGTGCCGCCGTTTTCCACCCCCTCAGCGAGTACGGCGACGATGGCTGCGTGCAGGCGCACGGCTTCCTCTTTCGTCACGGTGTTGGCGGGGCGCAGCGGATGGATGCCCGCCCGCCAGAGGGCCTCGCTCACGTAGATGTTGCCCAGGCCCGCGATGAAATGCTGATCCAGTAGCAGGCGTTTGATCTCGCCGCGCCGTCGAGCGAGGGCGGCGCTGAACCACCCGGCGGAGAAATCCGGCCCCAACGGTTCTGGGCCGAGCGCCCCCGTAATCGTCGCGGGATCCTCGACGAGGTAGAAGCGTCCGAATTTGCGCTGGTCAATGAAGTTCACTTGCACGCCGTTATCCAAGCGGAACCGGGCGCGCAGGTGCGGATCTTCCTCCAAGGGGATGGCGGCTTCGTGGATACGAAATTTGCCTGTCATGCGCAGATGCACGAGCCAGGTTTTTCCGGTATCCAGGCCAAAGCTGAGGAATTTTCCCCGGCGTCCTAGTGCGATCACGGACGCGCCGCGCAGCGCGTGGACGAATTCTGCGGCTGTGGGGCGCTCCACCGTGCGCTCCCAGAGCACCTCCACCGTATCGAGGCGCCGTTCCAGCATCTGCGGGCGCAGTTGGCGGGCAATAGTTTCGACTTCGGGTAGTTCAGGCATGAGTCAAGCTGAGAATCCAGGTTTTGATCTGGTGGAACATGAACGTGTCTTGATGAAGAAGAATGCCTTCTTCATCAAGACACGCGCGATAGGTTGACCGGTTGCAGATGGGCTTAGCGCGGGTAGCTGTAGAACGATTCGTAGCGTTGAACCAGCGTCTCGAAGTGCTTGAGCTCGACTGCGGCGAGTTGCAGGAAGAGCTGCTGCGCTTCGGGTTCCTCGACGGCTTCGGCGCTGCGACGATAGAGCTTGTAGCTTTTGTCCTCGACGCCCATGGCGAAGACGAGCGCCTCTTCCAACGAATAGTGATCGCTCAGCGTTTCCAGCATTTCGACGCCGGCAGGGAAAATGGGGTCGTTCAGGTCAATGGGGTCTACCTGTCCCAGCTCCGGAATGACGCAGACATCCTCGCCGCATTGCACGGCTGCCAGCTGGCGCTCGAGATAGCCGTAATGCGCCAGTTCATCCGCAGCGAGTTGATGGAACATGGTGATGGTGCCTTCGTCGTTGGTAAGCGCTGCTGCTTTCAGGTAAAAACCGCGGCCCGTCTGTTCCAATTGCATTGCTTGTGTTAAAACTTCTGCTAGATTCATACATGACCTCCTGCGAAAGGTGAGCTTCGGCAAGCCGAATGTCTATATTATTATACTTGTGGCTGCGGCAAACGTAAAGCGCGTTCCGCATGAATTTCAGGGGCGAAGTGTCATTTGCCCGCTGCGCACGGCTGAATGGTAGCCATTGAAATCGTCTGCGTTGCCGATAGCGACGATGATGTTGTATGTGTTACCCGGCGCGAGCGCTTTATCATATATGTCGCCTGTATCGAGCAGCCGCTTGAGCTCGAAGCGGGTGATGTTGTCATCTTCGATGCCGGCAAATTCGAGGATGTCGTTGGTTCCGCCAATTTCCTCATCCGGTGGATGGGTGGCGCCGGTGACGCCCATGCCAAACGCATCCCACAGCTTCGCCTCGCCATTGATGACAAATCCCAGGAGATAGTCGGCATCCTTCATGCCGCGTGAAGGTTCGATCCCTATCGAAACCCACCCGCTGGTTTCACCTTCCATGGCTAAGTACAGATACTCGCCATCGTGCCGCCACCACAGGCGGATTCTGCCGAAGTCGGCTGTGTCGGTATACTCATCATCGCCGATGATGCCATCGGCAATCCAGACCGGACCGGCCGGCGTCTCGACTGGCGTTTCAGGAGCTACCTCGGTGGGTGTTTCTGCTGGCGGCTCTGGCGTTGCTGTTTCTGTGGTGGGTAGCGGCGGCGTTGCCGCTGCTGTTTCTTGAGCCGGCGGCTGTGATATCGCGGTAGGCGGCGCGGTGGGCGCCGGCGTCGAAGCGCAGCCCGCAATCATGCCTAGGGCGATGATGGCTGCCAGAGTGATAACGATACGGTAGGTTCTCATTACTGCACCTCATAGCGGATTATTTGGAATACTAATATCTTCACTATAGCACAAAATAATCGGCGCGTCAATACGCGATCCTGTTCGACAAAATTATCTTTTGGTTTGAAACGGATGGGTTGGGATGGCTTTGAAGAGAGGGGGGGGCCGTCGCCGATTCGCGGTGCTGAGTCCGGCGTTACGCAGCAGCGCGCTGCTGCGTAACGCCGCTAAAATGCAGGCAAAAGCGTTTTTGATAGCGCCGTAGCTGGAGGATGGCTTGCGCCGCGCGCGCTCAGCTTTCGAGCGTGCAGATGGCGCCCGCTTGCTTGATGCGCAGTGCAAGCGTCTCCATCAGCCGGAAGCGATGCTCAAGATCCACCGTCTCAATGTAGCCGGCGGCGAGATCGAGGCCCACAGCCAGGTCAACGTACTGCGGCTGCGCGGTCACGATGAGCACCGTATTCAGCGGCATGGTGGGCGAGATGAAGATGCCGCCGGTCGCCTGCTTCTCCAACAGGTCAATCTCCATGACGCCGCGTCGCCCGACCACGCGCTGCACCTGTGAGAACCGCGTCGGATGTAGAATCACGGCATACGCGCCGTAGAAGTTCTCCCCGATCAGCGCGGCAATGGCCTTGCCCACATCCGCCAACGCGGCGCCCTCTTCGGCCCAATCGCTTAGGGGGAGAATATGCCGCCCTTCAGCATTGAGCAGGCCCGGCGCGCTTTCCTCGGCGTCGCCGAAGAGGATGCGGCGATCCTCTGCCAGCGCCGCCTGCGTCGCCGCCGCAGCGATGGGCGCAATATCGAAAGGCTGGCCCGAATTCATCAGCTCCAGGTCTTTCACGGTGATGATGAATTCCTGCATCAGCGTGGTCATGGGCAGCTGCCGCACCATCTTGGCGCGCACAGGCCCCTCGCCGCCGCCGGGATAGGTGTAGAGCGGTACGGTATACGCGCCGAAGCCCAGCGGGCCGTAGAGATCGAGCACGCGCCGTCCCACGAGAATGCGTTGCGCGACCTGGCTCACTGTGGCATCTACCAGTTGCCATTGTTCTGGGGTCAGGGGCGAACCGCCCCGCATTAGAATATTTTCCATTACTTGCTCTCCTTCTGTTTAAGCGATCCGATGGTCCAGGTATTGGACGTTGTTGGCGCGCCCGGCGCGGGCTTTTGCGTCGCCCGTTTCAGCAGCCGGGTGAAAAGACTCTCGTGATACAGCTCCTGTCCGCGCGCATCTTCCACCACGCCCTTGAGTCCCGGATCCACCATCCGGGTGAGGAATTGGCCGTACATGGCGGAGGTGCTCTGCTCCAGGCTGATGTCGGATTCGAGCATCGCGGCGGCATCGGCTGGCACTTCGACGGCGTGGGGCGTCCACGGCAGTTCGATGCCGCGCCCCGCCAGTTCCTCGCCGAGCCAGCCGAGGTGCTGCATTTCGTTGATCGCCTGGAGTTCCAGCTGATGCGAAATCTCGCAATCCGGTTGAGTGTGCAGGATGAAAGAGTGCATCAGGTATTGGAGCAGCGCGGCATACTCATGTTGCACGCCCCAATCCAGCGCCTCTTTATCCACCGCGGCGATGGGCGCTTCGGGAGCGGCGGCTGCCGGTTCCGCCGCTGCTGCCGCCGTTGCCGCCGCTGCTGCCGCCGTTGCCGCCGCCAGATCGGCCTGCGCTTCCGCGCCGAAGCCCACGAATTGTTCGCGGTGGCGCTCTTCATCGGCGAGAATGTAGCCCAGGTCTGCGCGCAAATCCGGGTCGCTGGCGCGCCCGATGATGTCGCGGTACATGGCGATGGCGCGATCCTCCGCCTGCACATTGCGATCCATCCACTCTGGCGGTGTGGCGCCGCCAAAATCGGTGAAGCCTCGATCGGTGAGCGGTTCGCCGCCCAGCTTGACGATCCAGCGCGAGAGAATCCAGAAGTGGCGCATTTCTTCCCGCGCTACGCCTTCGATCTCGCAAGCCAGCCCGCCTTCGCCCATCATATACGCATGGCGCAGATATTGGATGATGGCAGCGTGCTCATCCATTGCTGCCGCCTGCAACAGCTCGATGAGTGTTGCATTTGTCATTGGTGTCATTACGACCTCCTTGCAGCAGCCGGCAAGGTCAAAATCAACCTTGCCGGCCGGGTTCAGTTACTCGGCGAGCGTAATCTCTGCCGCGCTCTCCCACACGCCGTGGATGTTGCACAGCTCCAGAGCAATCAGTGTGCCTGGCTCTTTCACTGTCATGGAGAAGGCCGCGATGGGGTGCGCCAGCACCGCGCCCTCGTTCGCGCCCTTGACGGATTCGGCGTGCGCGGCAAAATCGAAGTGCGCAACCTGATGGATGAATTTCTCGCTCTCCGGTTTGAAGTACACATCAATCCAGCGAATGTGATGCTCGGTGGTGTTGGGGTGGGGGATTTCTTTGCCTACGCTCACCGTCACCATGAATGGCTCGCCCGCCTTGATGCTCTCTGGCAGCTCTATGGCTGGAATGTGCTTTTCCTTTTTCCAATCTGCCGACTGAATGGTCTCTCCGAAATTCATTGCTAAACCTCCTCTGAATGTGAAATATGGAATCAACCCCAACAATTTAATCTAATACTACTGCTAAGTAACAGAAAAGGCAAGCGCCGCCCGTGCAGAGCCGGAGCCGCTGGCGCCTAGCCCAACGCATCCCCAATGAGCACGCCCAGAAAGCCCACGATCACGCCGAGGTGCAGGAACAAGTCTACTCCGCTGAGCCAGCGGATGATGGGCCACGGCGGAAATAGCTCCAGGATGAAATTGAGTAGCACCAACACCACGCCTATCAATACTGGCAATCCTCGATGGTGCGCCAGATATTCGCTGATCTGTTTGAGTTTTTCGACTGCCATCCGTTTTCTCCTGCGAAAGGGTAGTCAACGCCGCGATGTAGGCGGCAGGGCTTGAATCTGCCCGCAATCCCTTGATTTCTTAGGTCAGGGCTGGTAAAATAAAAGAGTATCTTATTTATGTCTGGCGTGCGTCCAGGAAATGGGCGCGCCGTAGACGATAACAAGGAGACCGTGATGGAAACTGAATTTGCGCCCGATTTCACTTTGCTTTCTGATACCGGCGTCGAAGTGCGCTTGCGCGATTTTCGCGGCAAGAAAGTCGTGCTGTACTTCTATCCCAAAGCCGACACCCCCGGCTGTACCACGCAGGCGTGCGCCGTGCGCGATCATTATCCCGTCATTGCTGAGAAAGATGTCGTAGTGATCGGCATCAGCCCTGATAAGCCCGCCGCGTTGGCGAAGTTCCGCGCGAAATACGAGCTGCCCTTCGTGCTGCTTTCCGATCCCGATCATGCCGCGGCGGAAGCTTACGGCGCGTGGGGCGAGAAGCAGATGTACGGCAAGTCTTACATGGGCATCCTGCGCAGCCACTTCGCCATTGATGAAGAGGGACGCTTTGTCGAGCGCGCTCTCAATGTTAAGCCTGCGACCACAGCGGATCTGGCGTTGAAGCTTGTGACGCTGTGATGTGGATCGGGATGCTCGCGCTCACGGCGGGGGCGTCGGCAACCCCAATATCGTGGTTATTTGCTGATAGACGCTCGCCGGCGCGAAATAGAGATAAATGCCCAACGCCAACGCCGCGCAAATCGCCAGCACTAACAAGCCGATGATGAAGTAAAGTCCCACCGGCTTGCGGAGGCTACCTGCATGGCTGGCAGCGGTCTGCGCTGGCGTTGGTTGCATCGCCGGCGCCAACGCGGGCGCGATCCACGTCTCTGATTCAGTGGGCGGCGCAACGCTGCCTGCCAGCGGAAAGCGCACCGGCTCCGTCGCCGGCACCGTCCACTGCGGCGGCGGGGTTAATTCGCGCGCGTCAGCATCTTCGATCAGGCGCAGGCGGATCGTCCCCGCCAGGGTGAAGGCTTCGCCCACTGCCAGACGCCGCGTTCCAGAGATCAGAAAACCTTCGATGAACGTGCCGTTGGTGCTGCCCAGATCTTCCAAGAGTACGGTGCCCGCCGGCGAGACGCGCAGTCGCGCGTGATAGCGTGAGAGGCGGGGTGAATCCAGCACCAGGGTATTGTCGAGTTCGCGTCCGATGGTAAACAGATCGCCGGTGAGCGGCAGCACCATGCCGGCGTGTGCTCCAGTTTCGATGCGCAGAGCATAATTCGTATGTCGTTGCTGCATCGCAGATTCTCTTTTCTACCCCAGTTCCAATTCCGAAAAACCGAATCATGTTGAAGCGCGTGGCATCCAACTCCTTATGTATAGGACAGCGATATCCACAGTCAAGCTCTATAAGTATGCTGCAAAGGGCGAATCTTGTCAAGCGGAATGAAGCGGCTATACTCGGCGGGTAGGCAGGAAGATTTC
>CAZDSF010000053.1:0-14435 GCA_964508025.1 uncultured Anaerolineales bacterium | reverse complement strand
GAGGCGCGGAGGCGCAGAGTTTTTTCATTCTTCATTCTTCATCCTTCCGCCTTCATCCTTTATGTTTCAAGAGGAATTGCCATGACTGACTTCATCGTAGATGCGCATCTGGATTTAGCCCATAACGCAGTGGCGTTGCGGCGCGACCTGCGCTTGCCTTTGGAAACGCTGCGCGCCCGCGAGCGCGTGACGCCGCCGCCGGGCAATTTTCCCCATACCAGCATGGTCACGTTGCCCGAATTGCAGCGCGGCAAGGTTGCCGTGATTGGCGGCAGCATCTTTGCCGAACCGGTGCATTCGGTGTGGGCCGGCTCTGTGACGGGGTATCGGGATGCGGAAGGCGCGCACAGTCAGGCGCGCACGCAGTTGGACATGTATTTCCGCTGGGCCGATGAAGGCGCGCTGCGTTTGCTGCACAACAACGCTGATCTCGAAGCAACGCTGACTGCGTGGCGCTCGGGACCCTCGGCGCCGGGCGTGTTCCTGGTGTTGGAGGGCGCCGACCCTATCCGCAAGCCCGATGAATTGGGGTGGTGGGTTGAGCAGGGGTTGCGCGGCGTGGGGCTGAGCTGGGCTGTGGGCACCGTTTACGCGGGCGGCAATGCCAATCCCGGCCCGCTCACCGATGAGGGGCGCGCGCTGTTGCGCGAGATGGCGTCTTTCAATTTGCTGCTCGATATCAGCCATCTCTGGGAAGCCGCTGCTTATACGGCGCTCGACTCCTATCCGGGGCCAATCGCCGCCACGCACGCCAATCCACGCGCATTGGTGGATGGGCCGCGCCAGCTTCCCGATGCGCTGATCCGCCGGCTGGCAGAACGCGATGGCGTCGTTGGCGTCGTGCCCTTCAACCGGATGCTCCTTGCCGGATGGACGGAGTCCGATCCCCGCCTGCCGTTGCGCCGCCTTGCCGAGGCCATAGACCATATCTGCCAGCTCACCGGCAGCGCGCGTCATGTGGGCCTGGGCACCGATTTCGATGGCGGCATGGGGCGAGAAGCGGCGCCGCTCGATTTGGACTCCATCGCCGACCTCGGCAAGCTGGAAGCTGTATTGCGCGAGCGCGGCTATATGTCTGATGATGTTGCCGCCGTGTTGCGCGAGAACTGGCTGCGCATCATGCGCGCGACGTTGAGCGCATTCTGACCGCGCGCGGTTGCCATCTCTGCAAAGTGTGGTATTATACCTCCGTACCCTGCTGTGTGCGTGATGCCGGTATGGGGTTTTGAGCCAACACCTTGAAAAATGGGGGTCTACGTTCAGGTGCTCAAGCGGTAGCCTTCAGGCAAGGCTGAACCACCGACGAGCTCCCACCTGCGTAAGCAGGGTCAAAACCATCGGCACACGGCATAGTGGGGTTTCCTTATCGAGCCGCTCTTCTCAGAGAGCGGCTTTTTTGTTGCCCCACGCAGCGTTCCGATAGTTAAAAGACATTTTTATGTTAAGTTTTCTTGACTTTCACTGCCGGGTATGTTATGCTTCAGATACGGAATAACACCGTAAATTGTCACACCGCCTGTACATTGGCGATAGGATGAACAGGAGACTGCATGTTTTGGGAACGTGTTACTGAAGAGATCTACATCTTCACCAGTGAGCGTTATGCGCTGGTTAACTGTGTTGCGGTTATCACCGAAGAGGGGGTGGTAGCCATTGATGCGCTGCCTTTTCCTGAAGAAGCCCGTCAGATCGCGCAGTTTTTGGACCTTCGCAGTAGAGGACGTTTCCACTCGCTGATTTTGACGCACTACCACATGGATCATGTCTACGGTCTCTATGCCTATCCCCAAAACCTGGATGTGATTGCTCATGCCTTGTGTCGGCAGAAACTGCTGGATGTGGGCGAGGCTTCGTTGCTGCAGGCGCGAGAAAGCGATCCGCTCTTCGACGAAGTGACCTTGCGGATTCCTAGCATTACCTTCGAGGACAGTGAGCTACAGATGCACGCCGGCGATACGGCGTTTCGCCTGTTGCCGTTGCCGGGGCATACCAATGATAATATCGGCGTGTTTCTGGAGGAGGAGCGGGTGCTTGTCACCGGCGACTCGGTGATGGCGATTCCCATCATCGCCGATGGCGATTGGCGTCAGGAGATCGAGACGCTGCGGCAAATCAAGAAGATGGCGCCTGAGACGATCGTTCAGGGCCATGGCGAAGTCATTCTGCGCGGTGAAGTGCAGGCGGTTCTCGATCGCTACATCAACTACCTGGAATGTGTGGAAGAACAGGCGCGTAAGGTCCTCAAGCGCGGCAAACCCCGGCAGACGATTTGGGACATCCCCTTGGAGACCTGCGGGCTGGAGCGGGTGCCGCTGGGCATCGCCAGCCACCAATTGCACGTCGCTAATATCCTCACGGTGTACGACCGAATTCGGGCGGAACAGGATATGGCCCCGGCGGCGTCGGCCAAAGCCTAAAATCATCCCGGTATGGAACTGCGCACCTGCCTGGAGCGCTATCTCAAGCAGCTTGAGAGCAGCAACGCCTCATATTACACGCTTAAAAACTACGGCACAGACATCGGGCAGTTCCTCGATTATTGCGCTGAACAGGCAATCACCGTCTTGGCGGCGCTGCGCCGCGAGGTGGTGCGCGATTACCTGGCGGAGCTCACCGAGATCGGCTATGCGCGCGCCAGCATCGCTCGCCGGGTCTTCGAGCTGCGCGCATTTGGCGATTATCTGCTGCACCAGCAGCTCTGGCAGGAGAACCTCTTCCGCCGCGTATACGCCCCACGATTGCCGCAACGGCTGCCTCATTATCTGACCCACGCGGAAGTTGGGCTGCTTCTTGCTGCGCCCGACGCGGATACCCCGCAAGGGTTGCGCGACCGCGCCATCCTGGAGACGCTTTACGCTTCGGGTGTGCGCGTAAGCGAGCTGGCGAGTCTGGATCTGCGGGACGTGAATCTTGCCACGGGAGAAATGCGCGTCATTGGCAAGGGCGACAAAGAGCGGATCGTGCTCGTGGGCCGTCCGGCTCTGGGGGCGTTACAGCTGTATCTACGGGAAGGTCGGCCTTCGTTGCAGGGTGAGCGCCCACCGCGCAACGCGCTCTTTCTCAATCGGTCGGGAGGGCGGCTGTCGGTGCGCTCGATCAGCGAGGTGGTGCGGCGCGCCGGCGTCGCGGCAGGGATTGGGCAGACGGTGACGCCGCACGTGTTGCGGCACACCTTCGCCACGCATCTGCTGGACGGCGGGGCCGATTTGCGCGTAGTGCAGGAGTTGCTGGGGCATAGCAGCCTGGCGACGACGCAGATCTATGCCCACGTTACGCAGCGGCGCGCCCGTGAAGTCTACAATCGCGCGCACCCCCGCGCGGGCGAGGTCGAGGCGCCGTAGCCCAACGCCAGCATGGCGTCTTTTGCGTCGCGCGGCGCTCAGATCTCTGCGAGCGGCTCCGGTTCCAGGCGGCGCAGCAGCAGCCCCTCAGCTTCGGCATCGAGGGCGATCACGTCGCCCGGATGGAATTCCCCTGAGAGCAGCGCATCGGAGAGCGGCGTCTCCACTTCTTGTTGGATGAGCCGCCGCAAGGGCCGCGCGCCGTATTCGTTGCTGTAGCCCCGTTCGCACAGCCAGTCTTGCCCAGCGGGCATCAATGCCAGCTCTAACCCGTTCTCACGGACGCGCGCCCGGACCTTCTCAATCTCCAGGCGAACGATTTCCCGCAGGGCGGCGCGGTTGAGGGGGCGGAAGACGATGACGGCATCCACGCGGTTCAGGAATTCGGGCCGGAAGAGCCGGCGCAATTGGGCGTTGAGTTTGCGGCTCATGTCGTCGTAATCGCGTTGCTGGTCTTCCGCATTATCGGTGAGCCGTTCGAAGCCGAGTGTGTTTTGGCGTTGGATCTCCTGTGCGCCGACGTTGGAGGTCATAATGATGAGGGCGTTGCGGAAATCCACCTTGTGCCCGCGCGCATCGGCGAGCATCCCCTCTTCCATGATTTGCAGCAGCATGTTGAAAGCATCGGGGTGCGCTTTCTCGATCTCGTCGAAAACCACCAGTGAATAGGGCCGGCGGCGAATGGCTTCGGTGAGCTGGCCCGCATCTTCGTAGCCCACGTAACCGGGCGGCGCACCCACCAGCCGCGCCACGGAGTGCCGTTCCATGAATTCCGACATATCGAGCTGAATCAGCGCGTCTTCGCTGCCGAAGAGGAATGCGGCTAAAGCCTTGGCGAGCTCGGTTTTGCCGACGCCCGTGGGGCCGAGGAAGATGAAGGAGCCGATGGGCCGGTGGGGATCCTTCATCCCGGCGCGCGCGCGCCGCACGGCTTGCGCCACCGTTGCGATGGCTTCATCCTGACCCACGACCCGCTCCTGAAGCCGGAGCTCCATGTCCATCAAGCGGCGGGTTTCTTCCTGCGCCAACTGGCTGACAGGGATGCCCGTCCACATGCCGATGATCTCTGCGATGTCTTCGGCTTCGACCAACAGCCCCTCATCCTGCTCCTGGATACTGCGGAGATGCTTCATCTCATCTTCCCACAATTGCTCCTGGGCGTTGAGGCCGTTGACTTCGCCGTAATCCCCTTCGGCCATCAGCCGGGCGCGCTTGATGCGTAAGTCTTGCAGGTTCTCGAAGAGCACCCGCAGCCGCCGGGAGGTGGGCGACTTGTACATGCGCACCCGCGAGGCGGCTTCGTCCATCACGTCAATGGCTTTGTCGGGCAAGAAGCGGTCGGGCACGTAGCGCGAGGAGAGTCGTACCGCCTCCTCCAGCGCGCGGGGACTGATGCGCAGACGGTGATGTTGCTCGTAGGCGTGCTTGATGCCGCGCAGGATTTGGAGCGTCTCTTCGGCAGAAGGCTCTTCCACCATCACCGGCTGGAAACGGCGCTCCAGGGCGGCATCGGATTCGATGTGCTTGCGGTATTCATCCAGGGTGGTGGCGCCCACGCACTGCAATTCACCCCGCGCCAACGCCGGCTTGAGGATATTGGCCGCGTCGAGCGCCGATCCGGCGGCGCCGGCGCCCACCAGCATGTGGACTTCATCAATGAAGACGATGGTGTTGGAGCCTTTGAGCTCCTCCAGCACGCGCTTCAATCGCTCTTCGAACTGGCCCCGGTACATGGTGCCGGCGACGAGCGAACCGATATCCAGTTGCACCACGCGCTTGCCCAGAATCGGCCCCGGCACGCCTCCCGCGACGATGCGTTGCGCCAGCCCTTCGACGATGGCGGTTTTGCCCACGCCCGGTTCGCCGATCAGCGCAGGGTTGTTCTTGGTGCGCCGCGCGAGGATCTGGATGACGCGCTCGATTTCCTGTTGCCGCCCGATGACGGGATCGAGCTCGCCCTGACGCGCTTTCTCGGTGAGATCGAGCGCAAGTTGATCGAGCAGCTGCTCCGAGGGTTGCGCGCCGGAACGTCCGCGCCCGCGCCGCGGCTCCGCGCCCGCTGAGGGGGCGACGGCGCGCGTGTCGGGCAACACCTGGAGCAGCCGGCGGCGCACCACATCGGCGGTGAGATTGAACTGCACCAGGATGGCGAGAATCAGACCCTCCTGTTGTTGCAGCAACGCCAGCAGGAGATGTTCGGTATCCACAAAGGTGTGATTGCGCCGGCGCGCCTCATCAATGCTCATGGTGAGCAGCGTCTCGGTGCTGGGGCGGAGCCGGGAGCTTTCGGTGCGCAGCGGGGTGGCGCCGGAAAGCCGTTCGACGACGCGCTGCACTTGTTGTGGGCGCAGACCCAGATCGCGGAGCACGCGCCCTGCCAGCCCTTCGCTCTCGAGGAGCAGGCCCAACAGCACGTGTTCGGGGCCGATGGTGGCGTGTTTCATGCGCACGGCTTCGGTGTGCGCATATTGCAGCACCTCTCGCGCTGCCGATGTAAAGCGATCCAGTGTGTCCGCCATGTTGCCATTCCTTCGATAAGTTTGATCCGCTATTGTCTGGTTTTCCTGCGCCGCTATGTGCATCGTCTAGTAGTATGAATTATACTCTGACTGAGAGCGAAATCAATACCATTAGTGGGCGCGTTTACAAAACTCGCGCGCTCGGTTATAATGGAAATGAGAGAATTGGGCATTGATAACGTATGGCGTGAGGCGCGAGGGAGGTAGCCAATGAGCATCAATACAACCGCAGTGTTGGAAACCAGCGCGCGGCAACTGTTCCCCAATCAAAGTTTGGAGCAAGTGCTGGCCGAGTTGCTGTTGGAACGCGCGCAGAGGAATTTCGTCAAGTATCAAGTGCTGGCGCGTCAATTCGCGGCCAAGTATGCGCAGGATTTCGAATCTTTCCGGCAGCAAGTGTTGACTTCGGAGCCGGATTTTGCGGTAGAGCAAGATTATTATGATTGGGAAATGGCTGTGACCGGCATGGCCGATATGCAGCAAGAGATCGAGCGGCTCAGGCAATTGCCATAGCAATGATGAATGTCGCTGATTTAATCCTTGCCTTGCATGATGAGGCTGTGCGTCGCGCCTATATCAGGCACTTGGAGGTGCTTGATCAGAGCGCGACGTTGCTCAAAGCGCGGTTGTACATTTTGCCGGAGCTGTTCATCCAAATCTACCGCAACGATAGATTCAATACTACCAACATGGTGTTGATCTATAACGGGCAGCGGCTTTATGCACGGGATCAGCTGGACGGTATCTGGCATCGCCATACCGCTGCTGCGCCCCAGTTGCACGATCGTAGTGTCGAGGGTAGCCGTCCTGTAAGCCTCGCGGAGTTTTTGAACGAAGTGGAAGAGGTGCTGGCAAAGGCAGATCTTCCTTGATACGTGTGCTAGTATCGGAAACAAAAAAAGCGTGAGCCTTGCCACTGATAAGGCTCACGCTTCACGTTTCACGCTTTACGCCCCTACTTCAGCGGCTCCAATTTCATAGATAGGCGATTTGTCTCGATTGACAACTTCAAGAAAGTACGGATTTTTGATGGCGTTGTGCTCCACCAAATCCACCGGACGTTGGAATAGCCGCTCGAGCGCTTCTTTTAGCCCAAAATACCGGTCGAACGCGCCGGGCAGATGGGGCGGGGCAAACTCCACGACAAAATCCAGGTCACTGCGTTGCGGATCGAAGTCATCGCGCAACGCAGAGCCAAAGAGCGCCAGGCGTTGCACGCCGTAGGTGGCGCATATCTCCGCGATGGGGTCTGCATATCGTGTGATGTTCATACTTCCAGCATAGCCTATTCCGCTATCCCTGTCAAGCCCCTACTTCAGCGCCTCCATCCCCTTGAACACGCGATACGGCGAGAGGATCTCCAGCGTTTCCTTATCATCCTCCGTAGTCTCCCGCGTGACCATTCTTGCCAGCAATTCCCCCAAGCCTGGGCCGAGCATGAAGCCCTGCCCGCACATGCCAATTGCCATGAGGTAGCCGCTCACTTCGCGCGCCCAGCCTACCAGCGGCGAGCCGTCCGGCGTCATGGGATACGTCCCGCGCCAGGTGCGCCGCACGCGGATATTCGCCAGCCGGGGCATGAGGTCCACCATCCGCCGCGCCACCATCGGCAGGAACTCGCTCGTCTCGCGGCGATCCGTGCCGAGGATGGGCGGCTCCGGCGTGATGCAGAACACGATCTGCCCGCTGTGCAGTTGGAAGAAATAGTAGTTCTTCGAGCCGGGCGCGGGGCGGATATCTACCACCATCGGGCCGAGGAAGTGCGCCACGGGTTCGGTGATGCCGCCCTCGTGCGAGTCGGGGAAGATGGGATGGCTCATCCCCACCAGCCGGCCTATCTCCGGCGCCCACGCCCCCGCCGCGTTGACCACGACCGGCGCGTGGTACGTTCCCTTGTTGGTGCGGACGCCCGTGATTTCGCGGTGCGGCCCGGACGCGAGATCGCGCATGATCTCGCGGATGAGAATTTCGCCTACCGTTTCGTTGAAGCGGAACTCGGCCCCGGCCTGCTTCGCTGCATCGTAATAGGCATGGCCCGCCAGCAGCGTCGAGCAGTGGCCGTCCTCCGGCGAGAACGTCCCGCCGATGAGTCCGTCGCGGTTCAGGTCGGGGATGATCTCTAGCAGCTCATCCCTATCGTACCACTCGATATTGAGGCCGTAGGTCTTCTGGATCTTCAACAGCGCCTTGAGCGTCTGCTCTTCCTGCTCGCGGTAGGCCACGAACGAATAGCCGCCTGTCGTCCATTCCAGGTTGTGGCCGTGCGTTTCCTGCCAGCTCTTGACAATTTCCAGCGTGCGCAGGCACAGGCGGATTTTCGCCGGGTCGGAGTGGGTGGCGCGGATGCCGCCAATCGCCGCCTTGTTCGAGCCTTGTCCCTGGCTGGCGAACTGATCGAGCACCAGTACCTTCAGCCCGGCCTGCGCCATTGAAAGCGCCGCCGGCGCCCCCACGCTCCCGGCGCCGATAATAATGACATCGTAAGTATTGGACATGGTGTTTCCTCCGAGTTTGCGTAATGCGTACTTCGTAATGCGTAAAATGTTGTGCGGCAAAACTTACGCAGGTCGCATTACGTTTTACTCTCCACTCCCGCGAAGACGCCCAACGGCACTTCCACGAACAGCGGGCGCGGCACGTTGCGGGTAACTTCATCCAGCGGCACGCCCTCCTCGCGGAACAGGCGCAGGATCAGATTGGTGCAGGTCTTGCCGCCGCACGCGCCCATCTGCGCCCGCGTCACTGCCTTGATTTCGTTCAGGTCGCGGTAGCCGCGCCGGATCAGGTCGCGCAGCTCGCCCGCCGTCACGCGCTCGCAGCGGCAGACGATTTCATCGTCATCAATGCGCGTGATCTCTTCCTCCAGCGCCGCGCTGACCCAGGGTTCCTGCACGCGCAGGCCCGCGATGCGCTTGGCGATGGCCTGCGGCGCGCGCACCTTCACCAGCACGGTGCGGTCGTTGCGCTTGATGCTGCGCACGCTGGCGATAGTCACCTCGCCCAGCACCTCGCCCACCGCATCGAGCGCGGTCAGCACATCGCCCTCGTGGACGCTTTCCGGCAGAAATTCGTAGGCGATGGTGACGAGCGGGTTCTCGGCATCTTTGCGGTAATCCACCAGCGTGATCGCCAGGCCGGGGCAGATGGTGACACACTTCTCGCAGCCCAGGCATTCCTTCTCCAGCTGCACGCCCAGATATTCCGGGATGCGGCGGATGTCGTCTTCGGGGATGTGAATGAGCTGTTGCGGGCAGACCGACGTGCAGGGGTTGCACGGGATCTCCTGCGAGCAGTGGAAGACGGGGATGACGCCGCTTTCCTTCTCTGGGATGCGTTCTTCGACGGTCTTGCCGGGGTGCGATTTGAGGATGGCGGCGGTGCGATACCAGTCGCGCGGCACCTCTTCCTCCGCTACGCCGAGCGCTTTGGCGATTTCCAGGCCCTTGATCTTGCCGGAGAACATCGCCGCCGACGCCTCCGCGATCTCCTCGGCGTCGCCCGCATCGAAGACCGGAATGCCGTACTCGCGCGCCTTCGCCGTGAACTCGTTCACCGGATCGAGGCCCACCGCAATCAGCACCGTATCGCACGCAAATGACTTCTCCGTGCCGAGGATCACCTGCCAAGCGTCATCGAGCTGCGCGATGGTGACGGATTCCACTTGCTCCGCGCCGTTGGCGCTGACGATGGTGTGCCGCGTGTAGATCGGCACGCCGAAGCGCGCGAGCTTATCCTTGTGGACTTTGTAGCCGCCGCATTCGGGCAGGGCTTCCACCAACCCCACCACCTCGATGCCGGCTTGCAGCGCGTGATAGCCTGCGATTAGACCCACATTCCCGCCGCCCACGATGAACAACCGGCTCGCCGCCTTCACCAAATCGCGGTTCACCAGCGTCTGAAACGCCCCCGCGCCATACACTCCCGGCAGCGTATTCCCCTTGAAGACCAGGGACTTCTCCCGCGCCCCGGTGGCGACAAGCAGGATTTGGGGCTTTACCAGAACGTATTCTTCAACTTTGGGGTGATGGGGTGATGAGGTGATGGGGTGCGCTCTCTCAGCGTGATTCTCCCTATCTCCCCCGCTCCCTATCTCCTCACCTTCTCTGCTTCGCAGAATCCCTACCAGGCCGTCGCTGAACACGGCCAGCGCTGTGCTGTTGAGCCAGATTTCTACGCTTTCGTATTGGCGGACTTCGTTTTCCAGCCGCGCAGCGATATCAATGCCGCGTGTGCCCGCATAGACGGCGTTGATCGAGCCGAAGAAGCGGTGTGTCTGGAGCACAAGCTTCCCACCGAGCCGGTGCTTGTCGTCCACCAGCAGGCAGCGGATGCCGCGTTGCCCCAGCTGGATCGCCGCGCTCATCCCCGCCGGGCCGCCGCCGAGGATGAGGACGGGCACTTCTACCGTCTCGATCTCGCGCAACGTCGGCGTCTCGCCGATGGCGGGCGGATTGGGCAGCCCATCCATCGGCATGACGACCATGCCCGGCTTCACCGGCGTCATGCACGCCTTCACCGGCTTGCCATCGGCTGTCACCAGACATTGCGCGCATTGCCCGTTGGCGCAGAAGATGCCCTGCGGCGCGCCATCCTTGGGGTGATGTCCGAAGGTGCGCACGCCATTTGCAAACAGCGCCGATGCAATCATCTCGCCGGGCTTAGCGGTGAGGGGCTGCCCCTCCCAAGTGAATGTAATATCATCGCCCGGCACAGCGGGCAGAATCGGGTGTTTGCTAATGCGGTATTCGGCCATAAGTGCTCCTAATTCGTAATGCGTATTGCGTACTTGTAATGCGTACTGTGTAATGCGTAAGGGGAGATATCTTTTACGCAGTACGGATTACGCATTAGTTTTATTATAGTCCCGCGTTTTATGCGCCTGTACTGAGATTACGCTAGACTTTGAGGGTAAAAAAGCACACCGGAGCTGCATTGGAGCCGCCGATGTTCGTGCTGTATTGTACAGAGACCGTTTTTAGCCGGATGGTTTCGCGCCGGGTGTGTTTTCTGTGGCGAGAGCGAGCGTGTATAGCGTCTTCCCGTTATCTGCCGGTTGCGGCGTGAAGCCTGCGCCTTGTAAAGCGCGCGCGTGTTCCGGGGTTGCGGCCTCGGAGGTGAGCCGGAAGATGCCTTTTTCACGAAGGCGAGGCGTACTTTCGTTATAGATGAAGCGCGCTGCTTTGGCGCTGCGGTGGCTGGGGATGATGAAATCCAGGGCCAGCTTTGCGCTTTCGGGGGCCGTCGGCTCGATGATGAGCAACCCCACGGGTGTTGCGCCATCCAGCATGATGTAGCGCAGCTGCGCGGCGTGCTCTACGTAAACGAAATCGGGAGCGGCCTTTCGCAGCGCCTTTTCGTGAACATTGAGGAAATGCTGGAGCAAGGGGGTAGGGGCGGGCAGCTCCAGCAGCGTGAGGTAGCGATGGGCGTTGAGCATTCGATACAGGTAGAGGCTGTTGACGACGGCGATGAAGCTATTGACCGCCGCAATAGGATAGGCGCCGATGAGCAGGCCGTAGGTGGTGAAGCAGATAGCGCCGATCAGATTGGCGACGCGCAGCTTGAACAGCGAGTTCATTGCCATGGAAAGCGCCACCAGGAACGAGGCGGTATAGCCGATGATTTCGTACAGCAGTTGCGGATTCATGCCGGATGCGGTTGTGGTGATCGGAGCCGCGCGTTGAGGATGGCGGCTGTGAGCAGAAAGACGACGCTGAGCAACGGCGCATTGAACGTCAGATGCGAGACTTTCACCGGCGAGAGGGGCGTATGCCAGCCGGCGACCTCGCCCCACGCGAGGAGCATCACGCTGAGGCTGCTCGCTGCGGCGAGACCCCACCCGGCTTTGGCGCCCAGCGCGCTGATGGCAAGGACGATGGGGATGATATAGGCTGTCGCGGCAGGCGAACCCAGACCGTAGCTCCAGGCATCCGCCGTGATCAGCGCCGCAAGCAGCCCGGTGAGCAGCCAGCCGCTCAGGGTCACGCGCCCTTGCCGCGCCAGCACTGCGATGCCGATAAGGACGGCGACGAAGATGCCGGCAGCGATGACGGTGATGCCTTCGAGATCGCCGCTGAGCAGCCAGGCGCAGAGCAGCGCCGCGCACGCGGCGATCATGCCCCCGCAGGCAGCGAGCACCGCGCGCGCTCGTGCGCGTTCTTCCGCATCAGCGAATTCGGGTAACAGGCGTGTCCACTGTGAAGCAGCCATGAGCTCGCCTACGGTCTATCGGGACAGAAGTCCACTACGGCGGCCACGGTTTGCGAGCTGGCGATGGCGCCGACGCGCCCCTTCAGCGCCGTGGCGTCGAAGGCGACGCCGGTGATCTCCTGGATGGCGGCGCTGAGCTCCGCTATCGGCAGGCTGAAGGCCAGTGCGTCGCGGCCCTCGGTGAGCGTGACCTGGAGAATGTCGGGTACGCGCGCGCCGGAGGCCCAGTCGCCTTGTGCGCGATCCCAGATGTAGAGGTAGGGTTCCAGACGCCCATCGGGATAGAGGAAGACGCCCGCGCCAACCTCAGTGCCCAGTTCCGGGTTGATGTAGCCCGCGCCGGTGGGTCTGCCGGTGTTGGGATTGCCGTCCACGTCCAGCGCCAGCAGCCAGTGATAGGTGAGGGTGCGTTGCGCCGGCGCCGGCGTCTGTAGCGTCAGCCAGAGCACGAGACGGTTCTCGTCGCCTGCACCTTCGACGGTGAAGGGCGGCAACGTCGTTTGCAGCACTGTTGTGTCGGCAGCGATGTTGCAGCTGGCGATATCTACCCCGGCGGGCGGGGCGCTGATTGCTGCGCCGCCGACCAGCGGCGTCACATCGCCGCCAGGATCGCTGTGGGGCAGTGGGGGGGGCTCCGGAGTGGTTTCGGCGGGCGCTTCGGCGGTCACATCGGGAGTGGGAGCGAGGGTGGCGGTGGGCAACACCAGAAAAGCCGGCGTGGGCGTGGGCAGCGCCTCAAGTTCGGGGACGCCAGGTTGCACGAGACCCTCCGGCAGCCCGGCTGTGGGTGTTGTTTGTTCCACGAGGCTGAGCTGTGTGGGCGCGGCGGGCGTCGTGTCGCGTCGCAGCATCCAGGTGACGCCGAGCGATAGCGCCAGCATTCCGGCAACAGTAATCAACATCAGCGCCCAGACGGGAATGCCGCCGCGTCGCGTGGACGCCATGGCCCGTTGCAGTTCCAGAAAGGCCGTCCACCGACGTTGGGCGGCTTCGAGAGCCTGGCGTTGTTCGGCGTCGGTGGTCAGCAGAAGCAACTCCCGCAACGCTGCGAGCAGCGTTTCCACTTCTGTCAGGCTCAGGCTCGCCGGCTTCTGCCGTTGTCGCCGTTCCAGCTGGGCGTGTTGCGCCATCAGCGTCTCGAAGTCAACCGCTGTTACTTCTTCTGGTGTTATCTCTAATGCCGTCTCTGACGCCGTCTCCGGCGCTGGCTGCTCCAGCGGGGTTTCCAAAGCCTCCATGTTTGTTCTCCCGGTACCGAACTAGAAATCAACGGGCGTGCCGTCATAAGCGTAGAGGAACAAGCGTTGCAGCTCCTCAACTGAGGGGCAACGGGCCACAGGGAGCATCGCGCTATCGTTGAAGGTGGTTTCGACCAGGGTATCCAGTTGCGCTTCGTAATCCGTGCGGCTGATGTTGAGATCGGCGATGCGCACCGGCGCGCCGATGTTCAGGCAGAGCGCGCGAATGGCGGAGGTGAAGGCGCGCACCATGGCTTGCGGCTCGCCGCCGCCGAGGCCGATATACGCCGCCAGCTCCGCAAACCGTTCGGGCGCTTCGGCGGCGATGAATTCGATGGTGTAGGGCAGGAAAATGCCCACTGCGCGTCCGTGTGGAATGTGGAAGCGCGCGCCCAATGAGTGTCCCATCGCGTGCGCCATCGAAGCCAGAGCATTCCCGAAGCCCAATCCGGCGAGCGTGGCGGCATTGTGCATTTTCTCGCGCGCCTCGCTATCGGCGGGATCGTTCACTGCGCGCGCTAGATAGTGGAAGATGAGTTTGGTCGCGTGCAGGCAGGGGCCATCGCTCATGTCATTGGCCCACGTGCAGGTGTAGCCCTCGATGGCATGGGTCAGCGCGTCGAGGCCGGTGTCGGCGGCGAGCTGCGGCGGCATTCCGGCAACCAAGGCGGGATCCACGATGGCGATGTCGGCGACGTTCTCGCGGTTGCCCAGGCCCAGCTTGCGTCCGGCTTCGAGATCGGTGAGGACAATGGCCCAGGTGACTTCGGCGCCGGTGCCGCTGGTGGTGGGGATGGTGACGAGCCGGGCTTTGCGGCGCAACCCCAGGGTGATGAAGGGGTTGATTTCGGCAGGGTCCAGATCGGGGCGTTCGTAGAGGATCCAGATGGCTTTGGCTGCATCCAGCGGCGAGCCGCCGCCCAACCCCACGATCCAATCGGGGGCGAAGGCGCGGGCTTTTTCGGCGCCCAGGCGGACGGTTTGTAGGCTGGGATCGGGCTCCACGGCGTCGAAGACTTCTACGCAGAAGCCGACTTTTTCCAACCGGCGTTGCACCTCGCCGACCAGTCCCAGCCGGACGAGATTGGCATCGGTCACCAGAAAGGCGCGCTCGCCTTGCAAATCCG
>CAZDSF010000052.1:17691-30961 GCA_964508025.1 uncultured Anaerolineales bacterium | reverse complement strand
GGGACTATTTCGAGGCAGTCCGCCAGGGCGTGTTCTGTGAGCTGGGTCAGGGCGATGTCCCCTTCCCGGCGCTCATTGGCGAGCTGGAGCGGCTGGGCTACGACGGCTGGGGCGTGGTGGAGCAGGATGTCCTGCCAGGCATAGGCGCGCCCAAGGAATCGGCTCACCGCAACCGCGAGTATCTGCGCAGCATCGGGCTGTAGCAGACGGATGACGGACGACGGATGACCGATGACCAATTATCAACGCGCTCGTTCTTGCGCTGATTCGCTGACTCGCTGATTCGTGGTGTGTAGTCACATTTGGCAGAGCAAATTTTCAGACAAGGAGCATCTATCCCATGAAACTTCCTATCCAATTTGGCGTCATCGGCGCCGGGCGCATTGGCAAAATCCACGCTGAGAATCTGGCGACCCGCATTCCCGGCGCATGCGTCGCCGCCATCGCCGATCTCGATGTGGAGGCGGCGCGCGAGCTGGCGACCCGTCTCCACGTCCCCACGGCGGCAGCAGAGGCCCGTGTTATCTTCGAGGATCCCGCCATCGAAGCCGTCGCCATCTGCTCCTCCACCGATACGCACGCGGCGTTCATCATCGAAGCGGCGCGCGCGGGCAAGCACATCTTCTGCGAGAAACCCATCGCCTACGATCTGGCGCAGATTGACGCGGCGTTGGCTGCGGCGGCGGAGGCGGGCGTCAAATTGCAGATCGGCTTCAACCGCCGCTTCGATCCCAACTTCCGCAAAGTACGCCAGACCGTTGCCGAGGGCAAAATCGGCGCGCCGCATATCCTGCGCATCACCAGCCGCGATCCCGCGCCGCCGCCCATCGCATACGTCAAGGTCTCCGGCGGCATGTTCTTCGACATGACCATCCACGACTTCGACATGGCGCGCTATCTGCTCGGCAGCGAGGTGGAAGAGGTCTATGCGGTAGGCGGCGTGCTCGTAGATCCCGCCATCGGCACAGCGGGGGATGTGGATACCGCCGTCATCACACTGCGCTTCGCCAACGGCGCGCTCGGCGTGATTGATAACAGCCGCAAGGCCATCTACGGCTACGATCAGCGCGCCGAAGTCTTCGGCTCTGGCGGCATGATTGCGACAGCGAACAACACACCCGACGCGGCCTATCTCAGCGACGCTGACGGCGTCCACGGGCCAAAGCCGCTGTACTTCTTCCTGGAGCGCTACGCCGAATCCTTCCTCGCCGAGCTGCGGGATTTCGTCGCCTGCCTGCAACACGACACCGAGCCGCCGGTTGGCGGGCGCGATGGGCGCATCCCCGTGGTGATAGCGATGGCAGCGACCCGCTCCTTGCGCGAAGGACGCCCGGTACAGCTCAGTGAGGTGATGGGGGAGTTGGGAAGCTGAGCGCTTGCCACTTGCTACTTGACTTTTGACTACGAGGCACAATGATGACAACATCCAACTACGATTTCGACATTCTGACGCTGGGACACTTTGCCAAAGACCGGCTGGTGGTGGATGGACGCGGGGAGATCGCGGCGGGCGGCGGCGTCTACTACGGCGGCGTGGCGCTGCGGCGCATGGGGCTGCACGTCGCCGTGGTCACACGCCTCCACGCTGATGACTTCCCGCTGCTCGACGAACTACGCGCTAGCGGCGCGACCGTCTTCGCCACGCCCGCACCCGCCACCTCCGGCATCGAGAACTTCTACAATTCGGCGGATATGGAACGGCGCATCTGCAAGCCCATCGCCTTTGCCGGCGCGTTCAGTCCAGAGGAATTGCCCGCTGTGACCGCGCGCGTGATCCTCATCGTCCCCATCATCGCCGGCGAGGTGGATCTCCCGCTACTGAAGATGCTGGCAGCCCGCGCGCCGGTCGGCCTCGATGTCCAGGGCTTCGTGCGCGTGCGCAAAGGCGATGATCTGGTGTTCCGCCCCTGGAAGGAGATGACCGAGGGGCTGCGCTATGTCACCTATCTCAAAGTAGATCGCGCCGAGGCAGAGCTGCTCACCGGAAAGACCGATCTGCGCGCAGCGGCGCGGCAACTGGCAACCTACGGGCCGTGTGAGATTGTCGTGACGCAGTCGGCGAGCGTCACCGTCTATGCGGATGGCGCGCTGTACGAGGCGCCCTTCACGCCGCGCTCGCTGGAGGGGCGCACGGGCCGAGGCGACACATGCTTCGCCAGCTACGTAGGCTACCGGCTCGATCACCCCGCCGAGGAAGCCTGTCGCTTCGCGGCTGCCGTCACCACGCTGAAACAGGAGCGCCCCGGCCCCTGGGATGGCGACCTCGCAGCGGTCGAGGCGCTGCTGGCTGCGCGCGCAGCTGGCAGCTAACACCGCTTTGGCAACAGGGGCGGTTCATCGCCGCACACCGCGCGGCAACGAACCGCCCCTGCTTCAATGCACGCTTCGGACTACACCTTATAGCACGCAACCATCCGCCCATCGCCCTTGTCTTCCAACGGCGGATGGTCGTTATCGTGGCAGAAGGCGTCGGCTAACGGGCAGCGCTCGTAGAAGCGGCAGCGGCGCGGCGGATCAATCGGCTGCGCCACCCCACCCTTGATCTCGATAGCCTCGCGTTCCAGGCGCGGGTCGGGAATGGGCACCGCGGAGATCAGCGCCTGGGTGTAAGGATGCAGCGGTTCGCGCAACAGCGCCTCCGTTTCAGCCTGCTCCACCACTTTGCCCAGATACATCACGGCGACATCGTGGCACATATAGCGCGCCACCGCCAGATCATGCGTGATATAGAGATAGCTCACGTCGAAACGCTGCGCCAGGCTCTCCATCAATTGCATCACGCCGATGCGAATGGACACATCCAGCATCGAAGTCGGCTCATCGGCTACCACAAAAGCCGGCTCGATGATGAGCGCCCGCGCGATGGCAACGCGCTGTCGCTGCCCGCCAGAGAGCTCGTGGGGAAAACGGAACATGAAGCTCGCGGCAGGCGTCAGCCCCACCAGCTCCAGCAGGTCGGCGACCCGCGTCTCACGCTCAGCCAGATCCCCCACTCCCTGCACCGCCAGCGGTTCCGCCACCGTATCGAAGATCGTGCGGCGCGGGTTCAGCGATTCATAAGGATCCTGGAAGATCATCTGCACCCGGCGGCGGAAGGTCTTGAGCTGCCCCCCCTTCAACCCGGCGAGATCCACCTGGCCCAGCTCGGCATCGTTCACGAAGATGTGCCCGCCGGTGGGATCGTAGAGCCGGGTGAGCAGCTTGCCCGTGGTGGTTTTGCCGCAGCCCGACTCCCCCACCAGCCCCAGCGACTTGCCCTTTTCGATGGTGAAGCTGATACCATCCACGGCATGAATGGCGCTTTTAGAGCGCTGGAACAATCCCGCCGCTACGGGAAAGTGTTTCTGCAAGTTCTCGACTTGTACAAGCGCGTTCGTCGTCATCATAGCGACACCTCCTCCAGGGGATGCCAACAGGATACCCAGTGATCGTTGCCCATCTCCGTGAAGGGCGGCGCTTCCTGGCAGCACACCTCCGTGGCGTAGGGGCAACGCGGATGGAAACGGCAACCCGACGGCGGCGCGAGTAGATCAGGCGGCTCGCCCGGCAGCGTCTTGAGTTCGCGGCGCTTCCCCTTGATGCTGGGGAAGGCGCCCATCAGCGCGAAGGTGTACGGGTGCAGGGGCCGCTCGAAGATGTCCACCGCGCCCGCCAGCTCCGCCATTCGACCGGCATACATCACCCCGATACGGTCGCTCACCTCAGCGATCACGGCAATATCGTGGGAGATGTAGATCATGCTCATGTTGAGCGTCTCCTGAATCTGGCGCAGCTGCCGCAGAATGCGATCTTGCACAATCACATCCAGCGCCGTCGTCGGCTCATCGGCGATGATGACCTGCGGATCACACGCCAGCGCCATAGCGATAATCGCCCGCTGCCGCATCCCGCCGCTGAACTCGTGCGGATAGCGATCCATGAGCGCCGGATCCAGCCCCACCATCGGGAAGAGCTCGGCAACCTTGCGTCGCGCGTCGGCGACGTTGATCGCCGCATCGTGCGCCTGAATGGCCTCGACGATCTGATCTCCCACACGGTACACCGGGTTGAGGGCGTTCATCGCCGCCTGAAAGACCATAGAAATGCCCTGCCAACGCCGCTTGAGCAGGCTGGCGTAATCGAGCGCGAGCAGATCCACGCCATCGAGCATCACCGTTCCGCCAAGAATACTAGCGTTATCGGGGAGCAGCCGCAGCAGCGTAAACGCGATGGAAGTCTTGCCGCAGCCCGATTCGCCCACCAGCCCCAGGGATTGCCCCGGATGAATGTCGAAAGAAACGTCATCCACCGCCGCCACATCGCCCTTGCGCGTGGTGTAGTGCATGGTCAAATTGCGCACCGCGAGCGTGGGGCGCGTAACAGCGTGCGTGTTGTTTTCCATGATGCGCCTCCTACCGTTGCCGCAGCCGGGGATTGACCACCTCATCCAGCGCCCGGCCCACCATGTAGAAAGCCGAGCACAGCAAGGTGATAGCAAGACCCGCCGGCAGCATCAAATGCAGATATTTTGGCCCGGCGAGCAGATAGCCAGAAGCCTGCGCCGTGTTGATCATGATGCCCCAGCTCATGCGAATGTTGAGCAGGCCGAAGAACGAGAGTGCCGCTTCCGAGAAGATCGCCCCCGTGACGGTAAACATCATGTACAGGAAAGCCAGCGGCATGAGATTGGGCGCGAGATGCGTGAGGATGATATGCGCGTCGCTGCCGCCGGAGATCCGCGCCGCCTCGATATAGGGCTTCACCTTGATGCTCAACGCCTGCGATTTGATCACCACCGTTTGCCCGCCAAAGCCCACAAGAATGCCGTAGACAATCGCCAGGGTCACGCCGTTGAACTCGAAGAGCGCGCTGAGCACCACCAGAATCGCGATGAAGGGCAGCATGATGACCACATCCGCCAGCCGCATCAGCAGCGTATCCACAATGCCGCCGTAGTAAGCCGCCAGCGCCCCCAACGTGGTGGAGACGAGCACCGCAATCAGCGCCGCCGAAAGCCCCAGGCTAAAGCCGAAGCGCGTGCCGTAGAGCAGTTGGCTGAGAATATCGCGTCCCAGAGGATCGGTGCCCAGCAGATGCCGCGCCGAAGGCGGCGCAGGATGCTGCAAGACCATGATGTCGTAGCCGGTGATGGGATCGTAGACGCGCGGCTCCCACACGTACTTCATCAACAAGGGATGCGAAAGCGCCATCAGGCCGAAGATGACGATGATGACCAGCCCGATGATGCCGATGGGATTCTGGACGAACAGCGCCCAGCTCTCCTTGAGGCCGCGCAGCGCCAGCCGCAGGCGAATGCGCCACAGCGGTTCCGTGTGCAATTGAGGTTGTGTTATCGCTGTCATGGCTCGCGCTCCTTATTGGTATCGAATCCGAGGATCAAGGAAGGCGTAGGTCACATCCGCCACCAGGTGGGCAACCAGCGCCAGCACGCCGATGAAGGTCAGCGCGCCCATCGCCAACGGAATATCCTCGTTTTGCGTCGCCTGCAGCAGGGTCAGCCCCATGCCGGGCCACGAGAACACCGTCTCGGTGATGATGCCGCCGCTCATGGCAAAGGGAATGTTGATGATGAGATTGGTGAACACGGGCAGGAAGGCGTTGTGCGCCGCGTGCTTATCGCGCACCACCGCCTCCGGCAGGCCCTTGGCTCGCGCCGCCATCACATAATCCTCGCGCAGCGTCTCCAACATCGTATTGCGCATCAGCAGCATCGTCCCGGCGAAGTTGAGCAGCGTGTAGACGATGAGGGGCAGGATCATGTGCCGCACCATATCCCAGGCCAGGTAGCTGATGGCAGATTGGCGCCACAGCAACAGCGTCGCCGCCGTCGCCAGCGTGATGCCGCCCCACCGAATGAGGCTGCGCGTGCGCGCGTTCTGCTTCGCGGGCAGCACCCAGATGGCCGTGACAATCGCCGCGTAGATCAGTCCGGTCAGGAACAGCCGCCCAAAAACAAAGTTCGCGTCCACAGGCGCATTCCGCCACACCGCCGGATTGAGGAATTTGCCCACAGGGAACCAGCCCAGGCGCAGCCCGAAGAAATAGATCATCATCAGGCCGAACCAAGGCGTGAAGATGGTGAAGAAGATCACGCCGATGATGGTGAGGCTATACTCCAACACCGTCCCGCGCTTCCAAGCCAGGATCTTGCCCAGCGAGAAGCCAATGCCAAACGAGATGATCTGTGCAGTCAGGAACAACACCAGCGTGCGCGGCGCGCGTTCTTTGATGATATCCAGCACCGGACGGGGATAATGGGTGAAAGAGATGCCGAGGTTGCCGGTGGCAAAGTTGCGTAGCCACTGGAAATACCGCTCCAAGGCGGGTTTGTCCAGCCCCAGATTCACCCGCATCTGCTCGCGCATCTCCGGCGTGACCCTGGGATTGGTGAGATATTGCAGCGTGATATCGCCCGGCTGGGCGTCAAGAATCACGAACAGCAAGGTTTGGAACACAACCAACGTGATGATGATTTGTGCAATGCGTCGAAAGATATAGTTTCTCATGCGACACCCTCTTTTTCAATGGCCTGGTGACAGAGTCGCTTCCATCTTGAAATTGTCGTAACGTAGCGGCCCTAACTTGGGCCTAAAACCTTCACAGTCTTTAGGGAGAGGCCGGCTCCCAATCCCGGGTGGGAAACCGGCCTCTCCGGCAAAAGTGACAACAGCGCAAGCGCCGCCGGCACCAGGCCGCAAGTTATTCGGCCGCCATCACACGATCTTGCAGACCGTAGTAGCCCTCGATGCCATCGAGCACCGTGGTGTAAGGATAGACGACATTGGTGTTGTACGCATCGTACACCGGCGTGGAGAACAGGTAAGCATAAGGCAATTCCTTCGCCAGCAGCTCCTGCATCCGGTACGCCAGCTCGCGCGCCGCCATCAGGTCATCCTCTTCGTAGAAGGCATCACACAGCGCATCCAGCTCGGCGTTCTGGTAGTGGACGAAGTTGAAGGGGCCGCCGCGCGCGGAGAAGAAGGTGCAGAGGTTCTTGGGGAAAGTATTGCCCAGTCCCCAACCGGAGATGACCATATCGTAGTTGTCGCCGCCACCCAACGTCTCGTTGAGGATGTTGTTGAAGTTGGTGAGCTCCGCCTTGACGGGGAAGCCCAACATGCTCGCCCACTGCTCGATCATCACGCCCGTGGTCGCGCGCAGCGGATCGTAGCCAGCGCTGGGGGCGATGAGCCGCAGGGTGGGAATAGCATCGCCATTGGGCATCCGCAAGCCCCGCCCGAATTCCACAGAGCCGCCGCGCGCCTCGTTCCAGGTGGGTTCCACGTCCCAGGTATAGCCGGCTTCCTTGAGCCGCGCGACCGCCCATTCCATGCGTTCGCGCTCGCTCATGCCGTAGCAAAGTTTGGGCGCATTCGGGTTGTACCAGAAACCATTCGCTTCGGGGATGGGTGTGTAAACGGGCAACGCCGCTCCCTGAAGGATGCTATCGGTCAGGAATTCCTTGTTGATCATGCAGGTGATGGCCTCGCGGACGGCGAGATCGTTCATCGGCGCGCGGTTGAAGTTGAAGCCCATGAAGCGCCAGCCGTTGCGGGGATTGATCGCCATCTCCACATCCTGAGCGCCCTGAATTTGCGCGCGCAGGCCCGGCCCGTAGCCATTCGGATTGTACACGTAATCCACATCGCCATTGAGCAACGCCAGCACAGCCGCGTCCTGGTTGTACACCGTGTAGATCACGGATTTGGCGTTAGGCCCAATCTCCAGCACGAGGGTTTTGTCACCGGTCGGCTCACCGTAGGCGACAAACTCATAGTCATCGCGCACCTCGCGGTAAGCGCCGTTAGCATACTGCTCCACCATCACGCCCTTGAAGAAGTGCTGGGAATTCATCGCGTTCTCGACGAAGGCGCCCGGTTCCCAGCGCGTCCAGGTGTACGCGCCGAAGAGCGGCTCATCCTGCGCCTCGATGCCGTAGAGGATATTCTGCGCCTCGCTCAACCCTGCCACGTACTCATCGCTCGCAGCATCGAGACCCTTGACTTTGTTGAGCGCCGCTACCGCAGCAGCCACTTTCGGCTCCCAGTACGCCTTCTGCGCAATCGTATCCTGCAAAATGCCGTACTCGTGAATCACCAGACCGGGCTTGACGGTGTAGTAGAACTTCACGGTGTAGCGATCCACCGCTTCGGCGCGGACAAATTCCGTGGAACCGCAGTCCCAGTTGCCGCCCAGCTCGAAGTCGCGGCAGAGGTTGAGGGTGAACACGACATCATCCGCGGTGATCTCCGCGCCATCGCTCCACAGCACCCCCTGCTTGAGAGGAATGGTGGTGACCCAGTATTCGCCCTCCTGCGTGCGCGGCGAGCTGAAGTCAGCCGCCAGCTGGGGCACCAAATCGAAGCGCTGATCAGAGGTGACCATCAGGTAGGGCCAGTAATTGCCCTGTACCACGTAGTTGTAAGCCGATGCGCCCGGCCCAAACAGATTCCAGATATTGGAGCTGGTAATATCGGCCAACAATGTGACCCGATACACGTCCATTTCCCCACCCGCCACCGGCTCAGTCACCACAACTGGGGGTGTACCGGCCTCCGTGGGCGCCTGCGTTGGGGATTGCGTCGCCGCATCCGTGGGGCCAGATACCGCGTCCGTGGGATTCGCGGGCGCGGTCGGCTGGCACGCCGTGAACAACATCCCCATCACGACTACCAGTCCTACCAGAGTAAACAACCGTTTGCCAAACATCTCTCTACCTCCTGTGGTAAAAATTCTGGGAAACACAGACTTCATTCACGGCTTTCTTAAACGTATTGAACTCACACCTCCTGAAGCGCACAGCTTCAATTTGAACGCACATCCACCTTCACGGGCGCAAGTTGGGGCTCGCGAATCTGGGCCAGGATACGTTCCCAAACCTCTGGAGAAGGCGTCACACGCTGAAAGGTCTCAAGCAACAATTTCCGAATTTTTGTATCTAACACGAGATCAGATTCCATGCTCCCTCCCGCCTTCAAGCCAATTTCAAACACGGGTTTTGAATGTCTTCAAGCATAGCACAGAAGCCCTCAGATCATGCCCGGCAACAGGATGATATTCCTTGCGCCAAGTGGCTGATTTTTCCCCTGGTCACTTGACCAGGGACAACAGCAGGCAACAAAGCACATACCCCGCCAATGCTTGCATCAGCGCCAAAATACGGTAGGATAGTGAAAATCTCAACCTGTGGAGCGGGTAAACATGCGCTACGAAAACGTCTGCATCGAAGGTATGGGATATGTCATCCCGGATCATATCGTTACCACCGCCTGGTTAGAAGAGCAAATCGCTCCGGTATACCAGGCCCTCAAAATCCCACTGGGCTACATCGAACGCCTCACCGGCATCCGGGAACGACGTTGGTGGGATGAAGGTGTCCGCGTATCCGATGCTTCGGCGCAAGCGGGCAATCAGGCGCTGGTAAACACCGGCATTGACCGGGACGAGGTTCAATGCCTCATCAATGCTTCGGTCTGTCGGGATTACATCGAGCCGGCGACGGCTGCGATTGTGCATCACAAGCTCGGGCTGCCGGCCACAGCCATGAGCTTCGATGTTGTGAACGCCTGCCTCGGCTTTCTCAACGGCATGGTCATCGTCGCCAATATGATCGAGCTGGGACAGATTGATACCGGTATGGTCGTCGCCGCCGAAATGCCGCGCGAAGGGCAGCTGGCAACCATCAAGCACCTTCTGGAGAATCCGCCCCAAAAGGAAACCCTGCGCGACAATCTCGCCTCCTTCACCCTGGGCGGGGCCTCGGTCGCCATGATTCTGCGCCGCCGCGAGAAATCGCGCACCGGCAAACGGCTGCTGGGCGGTTATGCTCACAGCGACACCTCCCACAACCAGCTCTGCGTGGCCCAAACCACCTGGATGAAGACCGATTCAACACGGCTGCTCCGCGAAGGCACCAAAGTCATCTCCAACGCCTGGAAAGGCTTCCAGGCCCAGATGGGATGGACAAACAAGATGGTGAACAAGATCTTCAGCCATCAGGTGAGTGAACCGCAGCGGCAAGTAGGGCTGCGCGCGCTGGGCTTGTCCGATACCATAGATTACCCCACAGTCAGTTTCCTGGGGAACACCGCCTCGGTCGCCGCGCCGATTTCGATGGCGCTGGGCCTCGAAGCCGGCTTCGTAAATGAAGGCGACAAGGTGGTGCTCTTCGGCGTCGGCAGCGGCATCAGCAGCATCGTCGTGGGAATCCAGTGGTAGGGCGAGAAGGCGAAAAGGCGAAAAAGCGAAAAAGCGAGAAGGCGGTAGGGTGAGAGCGAGATTTCCAAAATCTGAAAATCTAAAATCTAAAATCTAAAATCTAAAATCCAAAATCTTATGGACGCCTGGCAACCCTTATATCCCTTCACCTCCCACCGGCTGACGCTGGAAGGGGGTGTGCAACTGCACTACCTGGATGAAGGCCCGCGCGACGCGCCGCCCGTGGTGATGGTGCATGGCAACCCCACATGGAGCTTCTACTTCCGCACGCTGATTCCGGATCTCAGCCAGACCCACCGCATCATTGCGCCGGATCACATCGGCTGCGGGCTTTCCAACAAGCCGCAAACCTATCCCTACACACTGGAACAGCACATTCAAAACCTGGAAGCGCTGCTCCTGCACCTCGACCTGCGCGACGTCACCCTCGCGCTCCACGATTGGGGCGGCGCGATTGGCATGGGCTTCGGCGTCCGCCATCCAGAGCGCGTGAGCCGGCTGGTGCTGTTCAACACTTCCGCCTTCTACCTGCCCGCGGTGCCGTGGGTGTTGCATCTTGCCCGCAGCCGCGTGCTGGGAGAGACTTTGCTGCGAGGGCTGAACGCCTTCGCCCTGGGCGCGACCATCGTGGGCCTGCATCACCGCGAGCGGATGACGCCGCAGGTGCGCGCGGGCTATCTCGCGCCGTACAACAGCTGGGCCAACCGCGTTGCTGTCTACCGCTTCGTGCGGGACATTCCCGTCACGGCGCAGCACCCCACGCGCCAAACCGTCAACGCCATTGATGCGCGCCTCCCGCTACTCGCCAACCGCCCCACCCTCATCTGCTGGGGCGCGCGCGACTTCGTCTTCACCGTGAAGCATTTCCTGGCGGGCTGGCGGCAGCGCTTTCCCAGCGCACAAGTCCACGTCTTCGAGGATGCCGGACACTACATCATCGAAGACGCGCACGAGCGCATCCTGCCGCTGATGCAGGCATTCCTGGCGCAATCAGGTTAGCGCGCGCAGTATTTGGCTGCGCGCTCACAAGTTTCGGGGTATAATGACGCTCAATTCAAAGAATCAACAAAAAGAGAATGCTCATGGCAACTAGAGTGGCTGACCTAAGCGTGGACGAGCTGCGTGATCTGATTCACGAAGTTATGACTCAGACCATAGAGGACTTGTTTCGAGATCCTGATATCGGCCTGGAGTTACAGGCGCATTTTAGCGCCATGCTCGAAGATTCTCTGCAAAGAGTGGAAGCCGGAGAAGAAATACTGCCTATGGAAGCGGTTGCAGCTAATTTGGGCCTGAATTGGTGAGAAGCGAGGTTTACAAAATCAAATGACCCCACGCTACAACGTCAGCATCGGCCTCGCCGAGTGCGCCGCCCGCGCGCCCTACCGCCCTGGCATCATCTTCCCCGCCGGGCGCGATGACGCGGGCCGCGCGAAATTCGTCCAGTTCAGCTTCCAGCAGCTGGAAGCGGAGGTGAACGCCTACGCGCACGGCCTGCACGACTTCGGCGTGCAAATGGGCGAGCGTGTGCTGCTCATGGTGCGCCCCGGCGTGGAGCTCATCGCCGTGACCTTCGCGCTGCTGCGCGTAGGCGCCGTCCCGGTGATGATTGATCCCGGCATGGGCCGCCGCGCCTTCCTGCAATGCGTCGCCGAGACGGAGCCGGCGCTCCTCATCGGGATTCCGCTGGCGCACGCGCTGCGCCGCCTCATCCCGCGCCCCTTCCGCACCGTGCGCAAAAGCATCGTCGTGGGCGGCCCCGCCTGGCTGGGAGATAGCACGCTCGCCGCGCTGCGCAGCGAGCGCCGCGAGCCGTTCCCCATCGCGCCCACCACCACCGAAAGCGAAGCCGCCGTCGCCTTCACCTCCGGTAGCACCGGCGTACCCAAAGGCGTCGTCTACCTGCACGGCATGTTCCAGGCGCAGATTGCCCTTATGCGCGACGCCCTGCACATCGAGGAGGGCGAAGTAGACCTGGCGCTGCTCTACATCTTCGCCATGTTCAACCCGGCCCTGGGCGTCACCACCGTCATCCCCGATATGGATCCCACCAAATCCGCCCAGGTGAACCCCGCTTACATCGTCGAAGCGATCCAGACGCACGGCGTGACCAACGCCTTTGGCTCGCCCACCATCTGGAAGCGCGTCGTCCCCTACTGCCAGGAGCGCAATATTCGGCTGCCTTCGCTGCGGCGCGTGCTGATGGCGAGCGCGCCCGTGCCGCCGCCGCTCGTGCAGGCACTGCAGGAGGATGTCCTCGGCCCTGAAGCGATCGTGAACACGCCCTTTGGCGCGACCGAAGCCATGCCCCTCACCTTCATGGATGGGCGCGAGCTGGTCACTGAGACCGCCGCGCGCAGCGCCGCCGGCGGCGGGACGTGTGTGGGCCGCCCGTTGCCGGGCATCACCCTGCGCGTCATCCGCATCACCGAAGCGCCCATCCCCGCCTGGGATGAAAGCCTCGTCGTGTCTCAGGGCGAGATCGGCGAGATCGTGGTCAAAGGGCCGGTGGTCACGCGCGTGTACCTCAACCGCCCGGAAAAGACCGCCGAAGCCAAAATCCAGGACGCCGACGGCGCGATCTGGCATCGCATGGGCGACGTAGGCTACTTCGACGCCGAGGAGCGGCTCTGGTTCTGCGGGCGCAAAGCCCACCGGGTCGAGACGACGCAGGGGACGCTCTTCCCCGTGCCGTGCGAGAGCATCTTCAACGCGCATCCCGATGTCGCGCGGACGGCGCTCGTGGGCGTCGGCCCGCGCGGGAAGCAGATTCCCATGCTCATCGTGGAGCCGCAACCGGGGAAAGCGCCGCGCACCGGCGCAGAGCGCGCGCGCTTCACCGAAACGCTGCTGAGGCTCGGCGCGGCCCACGAGCATACCCGCGCCATCCGCGAGGTGCTCTTCTATCCCGGCGTCTTCCCCACCGACGTGCGCCACAATGCCAAGATCCAGCGGGAGAAGCTGGCAGCGTGGGCGGCAAAAGTCACGGGAGAGCGGGGGAGATAGGGAGATAGGGAGATAGGGAGATAGGGAGATAGGGAGATAGGGAGAT
>CAZDSF010000052.1:0-17591 GCA_964508025.1 uncultured Anaerolineales bacterium | reverse complement strand
GGGAGATAGGGAGATAGGGAGATAGGGAGATAGGGAGATAGGGAGATAGGGAGATGGGGAGATGGGGAGATGGGGAGCTGAGGCGCAGGGGAGATCGTGACCCGTAACTCGTAACTCCTAACCCGTAACCCGTAACTCGCAACTCTCGTAACTTGAGGGACATATCATGCAGGCTCTTGTCACCGGCGGGGGCGGCTTTTTGGGCCGCTATATCGTGGAACAACTGCTCGCGCGGGGAGATTCAGTCACGGTCTTTTCGCGGAGCGCATACCCGGAGCTGGAAACGCTCGGCGCGCGCGTGCTGCGCGGCGATTTGCAGAATGCCGGAGCGGTGCGCGCCGCCTGCGCGGGGATGGACGCCGTCTTCCACGTCGCGGCGAAAGCCGGGCTGTGGGGGCCATGGCAAGCGTTCTACGGCGCCAACGTCATCGGCACAGAGAACATCATCGCGGCTTGCCGGGCACAGGGCGTCCCCAAACTGATCAACACGAGCTCTCCCAGCGTCATCTTCGATGGCAGCTCGCAGGAGGGCGTGAACGAAGACATTCCCTACCCCGCCCGCTACGAAAGCCCCTATCCGCACACCAAGGCGCTGGCCGAACAGCGCGTCACCCAGGCCAACGGCGATGGATTGCTCACCGTCTCACTGCGCCCGCACCTCATCATCGGGCCGCGCGACAATCATCTGCTGCCGGGCCTGCTCGCGGCGGCGCGCGCCAAACGGCTGCCCCAGGTGGGCGATGGGACCAATCGCGTGGATCTGACCTGGGTGGAAGATGCCGCGCGGGCGCACCTGCTCGCCGCTGACGCGCTCGAACCCGGATCGCCAGTAGCGGGCAGCGTCTACTTCATCACGCAAGGCGAGCCGGTGACGCTCTGGCCCTGGATTCGGGGATTGCTGCGCGAATTGGGGCTACCGGAGCCGCGCCTGCGGCTCTCGCTGCCGGTCGCGCGGACGGTCGGCGGCGCGCTAGAGGGCGTGTACCGCGCCTTGCGGCTGCCCGGCGAGCCGCGCCTGACGCGCTTCCTCGCCAGCGAGCTGGCCCAGAGCCACACCTACGACATCTCCCGCGCCCGGCGGGACTTCGGCTACGCGCCGCAGCTCAGCATGGCCGAAGCCCGCGCCCGGCTCATCGCGGCTGAAAAAAGGATGAAGGATGAAGGCGGAAGGCGGAAGGATGAAGGCGGAAGGCGGAAGGATGAAGGATGAAGGATGAAGCGAGAAAAAAATCCGCGCAAATCTGCGCAAATCCGCGCAAATCCCCGTGAATCCGCGTGAATCCGCGTAAATCCGCGTAAATCCGCGTAAATCTGCGTTACCTGCGTTACCTGCGTTCCCGCAACGCCAGCGGAAGGGTCGCCGCGAGGAGCACGGAGACGAGAAACGATCCCAGCGCGTAGGTGATCGCGTAAGTGTAGCTGCCCGTGAAATCGCGCAGCCAGCCGCCGATGAACGAGCCGGCAAACGGCCCGATCCCCATCACGATAAGCGTCGCCAATCCCCAGATGCGCCCCAGCGAAGCGCAGCCGTAGATCGCGCCGGTGTAGCCCACCACCGAGCCGGGCACGATAGCCCAGTAGATGGCGAACAGCACGCACGCCGCTACCGCGAACGTCGGTTGCTGCGAGCGCAACAACAGCGCACATGCCAACGCACCCGTGAAAGGCCCAATCAACAGCATCAGCTTGCGCCCCAATGCTTCACCGTTCACCGCCGCCACCACCGCATCCGCCGCGCGTCCCATCAGCGGCATACTGAGAATCCCCACCAGGCCGATGATGGCATAGGTATTCGTCGCCTGCTGGAGCGTATAGCCCCGATCCTCGGTCCAGTAACTCACCACCTGCGTCCATATAAGGAATTCCGCCATCATGCTCGTGAGGAAGGTGAGCATCACGCCCCAGATGGCGTAGCGTGAGAACGCCGCCCGCAGCGTCCAGGCGCACTCAGGAGGGGCGGCAGCCGTCTCCGCGCCGAAGGGCGTCATGCCGTAGTGTTCGGGATGGCGTTTGCCGGCAAACGTCGCCGCCGCCAGCAGCGTCAGGACGATGCCGCCCAGCAGAAGCATCTCGCCGCGCCAGGCCGCTTCCAGCGCGCCGAGAGCCTCAGCGACGGGCGGCGCGGCGCGGAACAGCGGATCGGCGAGCGCCTCGGCTATCTGCCGCGCTGTAGCATCCGCGCCCAGAGTGCGGAGGACAGTCGCTTCCAACGCCGCCTGCGCCGCGCCGAGACGCGGCCCTACCAGTCGCGCCAGCACGAATTGCGCCATCGGCGCGCCCGCGAAAGCGATACCCCAGCGGGTGGCATAGGTGCGCCCCACGTACCAACGCCGCACCGAGACGGTTGAAGTGACCCAGAGCATTCCCGTCGCCGCGCCGCCGAGCAATCCAAAAGTGACGAGATACGCGGCATAGACGCGAGTCTGCGCCGTGAGTGCAAAACCCAGCCCGCCCAGCACAGCGGCGATGGCGTAGACGGGCTTCGCGCCCCAGCGGTCGAGGATCAGGCCGCTGAAGTACGCCGTCGCCGCGTAGACGACCATCATCACGGAGTAACCCAGGGTGACTTCGGCGGCGCTCCAACCGAGCGTGAGGCCCATTGGGCCTTTGAGAATGGCGAAGGTGGCCCGGTAGCCGAAGAGGCAGAACACCGCCAGCCACGAAGCGCCCACCACCGACCAACCATAGCGGCTTGCTGCATGTTGTGAAGGTTGTTTGTCCATTCGCCCCATTATAGGCGAAGGGCAATCATGTCAAGAGAAGAAAAATCTGGAACTCTCCCTTCTGCCAGAACGTCATATAATGTAGTGAAAGGGTAGTGAGCAACCCCAGCCTGGCATCGCCCATTGCCCATTTCCAGATACCCACAGGGAGGTCGTATGAAGACAAAACTCTGGAATCGCTTATGCTGTCTGATCGTTCTGCTGGCGACGCTGGCGGCGTGTACGGGTGCGCCCACACCCACACCGACCACGCCGCCCCCCACGGCGACGCCGCGCGCAACGCCCACGCCGTTGCCGCCTAAGCCCGTGGTCCCCTACACGCCCGTCCCCGAAGGCGCCATTGCCCCCGCCGTGATCTGGCGCACGCCGCAGCGCGGCGAAACGCTCGCGCCCGAAGCCGGCATCGAGCTGGTCTTCGACCAGCCAATGGCCCGCGAGACCGTGAGCCGCGCGCTCACCGTGCAGACGGCGGCAGAAGCGCCCACGCCCATCGCGGGCGAGCTCACCTGGCGCGACGACCGCACCGCCGTTTTCAAGCCTGGCAAGGCGTTGCCCCGCAACGTGGTCTACGATGTGATTCTCACGCAAGACGCCACTTCGGCCACAGGAACGCCCCTCCGCGAGCCGCTGGTCTTCCGCTTTGCTACCGCCGGCACACTGGAAGTGGCGCAGGTCATCCCCGCGCCGGGCACAACCGATACCGAAACCGATATGCCCATCACGGTGATGTTCAATCGCCCCGTGGCGCCCCTCACCAGCCTCAAGCAGATGGAGAGCCTGCCCAACCCCCTGCGCATCGAACCCGCTATCGAGGGCCAGGGCGAATGGCTCAACACCTCGATCTACGTCTTTCGGCCCGCGAAGCCGCTGGCGGGCGGCGTGACCTATCGCGTCACCGTCGCATCAGGGTTGCAAGACCTCTCCGGCGCGCTGCTGATTGAGGATTACAACTGGAGCTTCAGCACGCAGCCGCCCGAAGTGGTGTGGACACAGCCCCGCGATGGCGAGACCCTGGTAGACATCCGCCGGCCCATTCAAGTGGAATTCAATCAGCCCATCGAGGCGGCTTCCGCGCAGCGCGCGTTCTCGCTCAAGGGTGGCAGCCTGCTGCGCACCAACATCAGTGGCAGCTTCGCCGTGATGGGCAACACGCTCACCTTCACCCCCACCCGCGATCTGGAATTCGATACCACGTATACCGTCTCGGTCGAGGCGGGCGTGACTGGCGTCTCCGGCGGTGAGGGGATGCGCCAGGCGTACACGTGGCAATTCACCACCGTGCCGCTGCCCCGCATCGTCTCCACCAACCCCAAAGATGGCGAGCGCAACGTGCCAGCATACAGCCCATTCCAGATCATCTTCAACACGCGGATTGATCCCAAAACGGTGATGCCGAACCTCACGGTGACGCCGCCGCTTTCGCCCACGCAGGTCTACACTTACTTCTCGGAGTGGGACAACACCTTCACGCTCTACTTCGGCGCGCAGGCTTCGACCGACTACACCGTGGTCATCGGCAATGGCATCGCCGATCCGTATGGCAACACGATCCCCAGAGGGGCGACCGTCCGCTACCGCACCGCGCCGTTGGAACCGGATTACCGCATCCTCACGCCAGATTTCGTCGCCACGTATGATGCGGGCCTGCCCGCGCAGGTGGCGCTCGCATATCTCAACCTCAACCGCGTCAATCTGCGCCTGTATCGCCTGCCGCTCTCGGCGCTGCAAGAATCCTATTGGAACTGGCGTGAACAGCTCCCCGCGGGCGCGGATCTGCTACGAGAATGGACAAAAACGCTCGAAGCGCCCCTCAACAAGCAATCCTACATCGCCATTGACCTCACCGAGACGCCCGGCGGCAAGCTCACGCCCGGCCTCTATCTTCTGGATGTGAGCGCGCCAGAGCTCCGCGCCAACGACTGGCTGGCGCGCCAGCAACACCTGCTGGTGCTCTCCGATTTCAATCTCACGTTGAAGAGCGGGCCGCATGAGGCGCTGGTCTGGGCCGTGGACCTGGCGACCGGGCAGCCCACGCCCAACCTCGCCCTGAACTTCGCGGAATCTTTCAGCGCGCGGAGCTTCGGTCAAGCGACCACCGACCGCGAGGGCATCGCCCGCCTGAGCCTGCCTGCAGATCGCGGCAGCATGATTGTCATCAGCGAACAGCCCTTCGCGGCAATTGCCGAGGGCTGGGCGCGTGGCATCAATCCATGGGATTTCGGCATGGGCGAAGGTCTCTGGGAACAGAAGGTGCGCACTTACGTGTACACCGACCGGCCTATCTACCGCCCTGGTCAGACCGTCAACTTCAAAGGGATGCTCCGCGCGGAGGATGACGCCGCCTTCAACCTGCCCAACTTCAGCGCGGTGAAAGTCAGCATCCGCGATGCGGCCTGGCAGGAGATCTACAGCGAGCGTCTGCCGGTGAACCGGCTCGGCGCCTTCGAGGGCGCGCTTGCGCTGGACGCGAATGCCGCGCTGGGGAATTACGTGCTCACGGTAGAAATCACCGATCAATACTACGAGACCTACTTCCAGGTCGCCGCTTATCGCCCGCCGGAATTCGAGATCGTGGTGACGCCAGCCGTCGCGGAGCTGCGGCGCGGCGAGAGCACGCAGGCGACGCTCACGGCGCGCTACTTCTTCGGCGGACCGCTGGCGAACACCGCTGTGACCTGGAACGTGCTCGCCGAGCGCTACACCTTCAAACCGCCGTGGGGTGGACGCTACAGCTTCAGCGATGTGGATGATCCCTGGATCTGCTTCGATTGTTGGTGGCGCTGGGAACCGGAGCCGCCCCGCGAGGCCATCCTCAGCGGCAGCGGCGCGACCGACGCCAACGGCGAGCTGCGCATCACGCTCGATGGCGCAGCGCTCGATGCGGCGCTACCCTACCTCGCGTCGCGCATCATCATCGAGGCGACCGCCGCCGGCCCGGATAATCAGGAGATTGCCGGACGCAGCAGCGTCGTCGTCCACCCCGGCCCGTACTACATCGGCCTGGCGCCGCGCAGCAACGTCGGCGTGGCGGAAAAGGAGAACATCATTGACCTCGTGGCGGTGGATTGGAAGGGCGAGCGCCTCGCCAATCAGGCCCTCAAAGTGGCCTTCTACCGCCGCGAGTGGAAGAACACCTTCATTGCCAACGAGCTGGGCGGCGGACGCTGGTCATGGGAGACGGAGGACATCTTCGTGAGCGAGACCACCGTCACCACCGACGCACGCGGCGAGGCGGTCGCGCGCGTCACCCCGCCGAAGGGCGGCTCGTATCACGTCATTGCCACGCCCGCCGCACCCACCCCGGCGACGGAGCGCATTCGTTCCTCCGTCTTTGTATGGATCACAGGGAAGGAAAACGTCAGCTGGCGGCGCGAGAATCACGACCGCATTACCCTCATCAGCGATAAAACCACGTACCGCGTGGGCGAAACCGCCGAGATCCTGATCCCGTCGCCCTTCGAGGGGCGGCATTGGGCGCTCGTCACCGTGGAGCGGGCGGGCATCCGCCGTTACGAACTCGTCCGCCTGGAAACCAACAGCGCCATCTACCGCCTGCCCATCGAGGAGGGTGACATTCCCAATATCTACGTCTCAGTGGTGTTGGTGCAAGGGCGCAGCGGCGCGGAGGCGCAGGGGGGTAAAGGCGCCGTCGCGGGATTCAAGATGGGCCTGCTGCCGTTGGATGTGAGCCTGGAGCCGAAGACACTGACGCTGAGCGTGGAACCTTCCACGCCGCAGGCGCAGCCGGGCGAGGAAGTGACCTACACCATCACCGCGACCAGCCCCGATGGGCGTCCCGCCGCCGGTGCGGAGCTCTCGCTCGATGTGGTGGATAAGGCTGTGCTGAGCCTCCAGCCGCGCAGCAGCAACATCCTCAGCGGCTTCTACGCCCGTCGCATGTTGCAGATCAACACTTCCAGCGGGTTGAGCCTCTCCGCCAACCGCTATCTCAAGGAACTGGCTGCCGACCTGGGCCTGGAGCTGGGCCGCGATGAAATGCAGCGCGCGGGCGCGGCGGTGGGAATGGGCGGCATGGCCGATGGCGCCGTTCCTGCGCCGGCAGCGACAATGATGCTACAGGAAGTTGCAAAAGAGGTGGAAGTAGAAATGCTAGCCGCCGATATGGCCTTCTCCATGGAGGGCATCACGGTGCGCCAGGAGTTCGCGGATACCGCCGCCTGGCAACCCACGCTGGTGACGGATAGCGACGGACGCGCGCGCTTCACGCTCACGCTGCCGGATAATCTCACCACCTGGACGGCGCGCGCCGTGGGTCACACCGCCGCGACCGTGGTGGGCGAGGGAACGGCGGAGCTCGTCGTCGCCAAGCCGCTGATGGTGCGTCCGGTTGCCCCGCGCTTCTTCGTGGTGGAAGATCGCGCGCAGCTCGCCGCCAACGTGAGCAACAACACGGATCAGCCGTTGCAGGTAGAAGTCGCGCTCAACGCCGAGGGCGTCGGCATCAGCCAGGAGACGCCCGCCGTGCAGACCGTCACGATCCCCGCACGCAGCGAGCGCAAGGTGACGTGGTGGGTGCGCGTGACCGACGTCCCCAACGCGCAGCTGGTCTTCGCGGCGCGGGCGGGCGAATACACCGATGCCAGCAAGCCCCGGCTCACGACCGGGCCGGATGGCTCGCTGCTGGTGCTACGCTACACCGCGCCCGACATCGTCGGGACGGCGGGGCAGATCACCGAGGGCGGCAGCGTGGCCGAGGGCGTAGCCCTGCCGCCGCAGTTCGACGACCGGCGCGGGCAGCTCACCGTGCAGCTCGATCCCAGCTTGGCTGCGGGAATGCAGGATGGCCTGCGGTATCTGGAGCACTTCGAGTACGAGTGCACGGAGCAGACCGTGAGCCGCTTCTTGCCCAACCTGCTCACCTACCGGGCGCTGAAATCGTTGGGGGTGCAGGACGCCGAACTGGAAGCCCGCCTGCCCGCGCTGATTGACGAGGGCTTGCAGAAGCTCGCCAAACAGCAGCGGCCCGATGGCGGCTGGGGCTGGTGGTACGACGCCGAGAAGGGCCAGAGCAACCCACACGTCAGCGCCTACGTCGTCTTCGCGCTGCTCAAGGTGCGCCAGAACAATATAAATGTAGATGGCATGATGCTCCAGCGCGGGCTGGAATATCTCAAGACGCAGCTGCAAACCATCCGCCAGGTGGAGGATACCCGCAAAGCGAATCAGCAGGCGTGGCTGCTCTACGTGCTGGCCGAAGCCGGACAGGCGCCGCAGGACAAACTCGACAATCTCTTTGAGCATCGGGGCAAGCTGAGCCACTACGCGCGCGCGTACCTGGCGCAGGCGCTCTGGTTGGGCAACCGCAGCGATGCGCGCCTGCAGACGCTCCTCGCCGACCTGAACAACGCCGCGATCCTCAGCGCCACGGGCGCGCACTGGGAAGAAGCCAACTACGACTGGTGGGCCATGAACACCGACACGCGCTCCACCGCCATCATCCTCAACACGCTGACGAAACTGGATCCAGAGAACGCGCTCAATCCCAACATCGTCCGCTGGCTGATGGTGGCGCGCCGCGCCGGCATCTGGGAGACCACGCAGGAGACCGCGTGGGCGCTCATCGCGCTCACGGACTGGATGGTGATGACGGGCGAGCTCGACGCCGACTATGATTTCGGCGTCTTCCTCAACGATGGGGAGCTGACAACCGCCAGCGCTACCCGCGAAACCGTGCGCGAGAGCACCAAAATCACTGTGCCGATTGCGGATCTGCTCGCGGACGCCCTCAACGTGTTGGGGATTGCCCGCACGGCCGGGCCGGGGCGACTCTACTACACCGCGCACCTGGAAGTCTACCAGCCGGTAGAGGCGCTGGAGCCGGCGGATCGCGGCTTCAGCATCCAGCGGCGCTACACCCTGGCTTCTTGCGCGGCGGAGCGCATCAAGGCGGGCGGCAGCGTGCTGGAATGCCCCGAAGTCCGCGAGGTGAAACTCGGCGACGTGATCCGCGTGGATCTCACCATCATCACGCCGCACGACCGCTACTACGTGGTAGTGGAAGATCCGCTGCCGGCGGGCGGCGAGGCGGTGGATACCGGGCTGGCGACCACAAGCCTGCTCGCCATGGAGCCGACGCTTTCACGGCCCAGCTCGCGCTGGTGGTGGTGGTGGAACTGGTACAGCCGCAGCGAGCTGCGCGATGAGAAGGTGGTGCTCTTCGCCGATGTGCTGAGCGCGGGTACCTACGAGTACAGCTACACCTTCCGCGCTACGTTGCCGGGCGAGTACCGCGTGATTCCCACCGTGGCGAGGGAGTTCTACTTCCCGGAGGTCTTCGGGCGCAGCGATGGACGCTTGCTGACCATCGGGGAGTGAGGTTTTCAAGGGGACTTTGCAGGCGGGCTACGCCCGCCTGCAAAGTCCCCTTTTCCTTTTTGTGATGTACATTATAATACGAATATACATCACATAGTGAGGCGTAGCATGACGACAATGATCCGCAAACAAGTGTATCTGGAATCCCGGCAGAACGCACAGATCAAGCAGCTGGCGGAGGAGCGCGGCACAACGGAAGCGGAGATCATCCGCACCGCCGTGGATTTGCTGTTAGGCGAAACGGCGCGGCTCCACCGGGCGCAGGCTGCCTGGGAGCAAGCGCAAGCGTTGATGGAAGCCCGCGCTGTCGAAGGCGCCGCATTCCTCCGGGAAGAACGTGGCTGGAATCGCGACGAGCTCTACACCGAACGACTCGAACGTTATGGATAATGTCTTGCTGGATACCAATATCCTCGTCTACGCTTACGATCCGCGCGATCCCATCAAACAACGGCGCGCCATCGAAGTGCTCAATCGCGTGCGCGGCGCGCGCATTGGTGTCATCAGCGCGCAAGTGCTCTCGGAATTCTACAACGCCGCCACGCAAAAACTGACGCCGCCGCTGACCGCCGCCCAGGCCGAAACGCAGCTCCATGCCTTTGCGGCGCAATGGACAGTGCTGCCTGTCACCGAGGCCGTGGTTTTGCTTGCCGCACGCGCCGCGCAGACGTATCAACTGCATTTCTGGGACGCGCAGATTTGGGCGACGGCATATTTGCATGGCATCCCGCTCATCTACAGCGAGGACTTCAATTCCGGTGCAAGCCTCGAGGGAGTGCGTTTCGAGAATCCGCTGAAGGAGCTTCCGTGCACCCAACCCTGAAACGCTGCCTGCTGAAATCGCGCGTCCGCCCCATCGCGGGCGCGGTTTATGGCGCGCTCATCGGCGTCGAACTCGCCGTGACGCGAGTGCTGGATGGCCTCCACGGGACTGAGAGGTCGCTGGAAGACGTGCGTCTCGATGCGCTCACCGCGCTCATCAAGACCTTCGAGCGCCCTCGAACTGTCGCCCGCCTGATCGCCAGCCTGCGGCGGCTCTATCCGGACTTGCGCCTGCTCGTAGTGGATGATAGCCGCGAGCCGCGGCCCATCCCCGGCGTGGAGTGGCTCACATTGCCCTTCGATTCCGGCGTCTCAGCAGGCAGGAGCGCGGGCTTGCAGCAAGTGCAAACGCCCTTCACGCTGTTGCTAGATGACGACTTCATTTTCTACCGGCGGTCGGGGCTGCGCGCGGCCCTCGCGGCTATGCAACACCACCCCGAAATTGACCTCATGGGCGGGGCGGTTATCCAGCTGCCGCATTTTCACGTCGCCGACTATCGCGCTGCGGGACTGTATCCCACCCCGGCGCAGCCCGCGCGCCCCATCGGCAGCACGATCGGCCCCTTTGCGGTTTACGATAAGGTCCCCAACTTCTACATCGCCCGCACCGAGCGCCTGCGGCTGGTGGATTGGGATCCGCAAATCAAGCGCATGGATCACGCGGATTTCTTCACCCGCGCGCGCGGTGTGCTGGTGAGCGTGTACAATCCTCAACTGCGCTGTTTCCACGCGCAAACGCCCTTCGACCGGCGCTACATGCAGCACCGCGGCGACCTGGTCGCAGATATCGCGCTGTTGCGGCAACGTTACTACCATGATACGCCCTCCCAACGCGCGTCGTAAAACCTCGTCGTTGCTAAAACTCCGAAAAGGAACCCTCTTCCGTTCAATCCTGGTCGGTTGTCCAGGTGCAATCCTGTAAGAATTGCCATTGTTGGAACAAGCCAGCCCGGTTATAGTGGGGATGCAATGGGCTACTGGCTACGATGCCCCTGCGCAGAAACGCCGTGGAGGTGCGAGCGGCTGGTTGCGTCAAGACCGTTATCTCGCAGGCGGGCGAAGGAGCGTTAGCGAATCTGTAGTACAGTACCGATCATGAAAATCGTTAACGCAAAGGCACGGAGGGTTTCTCCTTCACCCTTCACCCTTCCAGAGGAGTGATCTTGGAAAACACAGGCAACCCTACACTGCCGGTAGCAGTCCGCAGTTTTGCGCTGGCTGAGGTGCGCCGGGCCATGCTGCTGCACTTCGCCCATTGGGAAGATGCGCGCATCAACCGGGGGCAACTGGATGCCAGCTTCGAGATGGCGCAACGCGAGGCCCTGGATTGTGACCGTCGGGACGAGTTCTCGTTCTTGATGATGGCTTTTCTGGCGCAGCTCAACAACGGCCACACGCGCTGGCGCGATCCGGCTTTCGAGGCGCGCCCGCCTTTGGGGATGACGCTGCGTCCGGTAGAGAGTCAGTGGACGGCCACGGCTTCTGATATGGCGGCATTGCGGGCGGGCGATGTAATCCGCCGCATCGAGGGGCGTCCGCTGGAGACCTGGTTTGCGGACTTGCAGCGGTATCTAACCGGCAGTCCCCAATCGCGCCGGTCACGTGCGGGTGATGCGCGGCGGCAGCTGGATCTTCGGCGCGAATGACTGCCGCGTCGGGAACCGGCTCTACCGCTCGCGCCATGACCGACTATTCCGCCTGGGTTTTCGTATTGCGCGAACGGCGTTGGATTGAGTATTTTCGGTACAGGGTTGAGGAGCGATGCGTGAGGTTGTTTTTTATCCAGAATTCAGCACTGCCAGTGCGTTCGAACATGCCCGCAAGGGATTTTTGCGCAGCTGGATCTATCGTTATCTGGGAACTGGCGAATGGGCCAATCCGGGGCTATTGCAGGGCTTACAGCAACAACAGCGGTGGTGGATCGGTCCCATCGAAATTCCGCTGCACTGGTTAGAGCGTGCATGCGGCCCGGAGCCGGGGATGGAATACCGCATCTCACAAATGGATTGGGAAGCGCAGGTTCTGCGTATTGCCGCACGGTTGACGGAACCGCTGGCGGCGGCGCCGCTCATCGCCGAATATCGCGCCGGGCGGCTCAGCCTCCGCGATGGCAATCACCGCCACGAAGCCATGCGTCGCAAGGGCTGGCCCAAGTGCTGGGTGTTGATCTGGCACAACAGCTGCGAGGACTTCGAGGAGAGCCTGCTGGCTTTGAGATCACAGAACGTGCTCCTGGTGGTGTGACCAGGAACGCGGGCGGTTTGAGGCTACAGATGATCGCCCCTCCCCCTGTATGCGGGAATTTTGGAAGCCTATGAGGTGACATCATGAATCTACACACATTTCTCGACCATTACACCGTCGCTATGGGTGCGCTGCTAACCGGACGCCGCAAATTCTTCTCCGAGAGCGTAGCGTGCCCCGACTTCCCGGAGCTATTGGAGGCGACTTCCGTAGCCTTCCCGCATGTCACCGGCGAGGGCATCTATGAGGCGCCCGCCAGCTCTCCTGTTGGCGCGCTCGATCCGGCGTTCTATGTAGCACAATGGCTAGGGCCGGAACAGCCCACGCTCATCTACCATCATGGCAACAACGAACGCCCCTTCGACTTTGGACGCTTCAGCAAAAACACCTTCAAAAACGTGGTGCTGGATCACCGACAGAATTTCCCGGCTAACCTGATCGCCTTGCGCGCACCCTTTCACCGCTCGCTGAAGCTGTATATGGAGCGGATGACGGAGCTGCGCAATTTCGCCGCCATGCTCGCCGCTTCGGTCAAACTCTCCGATGAGTTGATCGCCTGGAGCAAAGCGCAGGGCAGCCCACGGGTAGTGTTGACCGGCGCGAGTTTAGGCGGCTGGGTCACAAATCTGCACCGGGCTTACTATCGCAAAGCCGATCACTACGCGCCCATGATGGCAGGCGCCGCCCTGGATGCCGTCTTCATCAGTTCCGCCTACCGTCGCCTCACCGGGCCGGCAGGTCGGCTGCAACCCGAAACGCTGCGCCGCGTGCTCAACTTCGAGCGGGCTTTCGCCGCCGCGCCGGGCAATCACGTCTCCGCGCTGCTGATGCGCCACGATGCCATCATCGTCTACGAACGGCAAAAGCTATGTTACGATCCGGGGCGCGTCACCGTGCTGGATAAAGGACATACCACCGGCGCGCTGGATTTCGCTGCCTTGCGCGCTTTCCTGCTGGCGCAGTTGCAGTAAAATCACCCCCAGACTAGCGAAAGGGGTTGCCCATGGATACGATCTTCACACTTCGCGGCGAGCGTCCTGCACTGGAACGTACCTCCCAGGCGCAACGCTGGTGGTTCGGATTGGCGAATCTGGGTTGCGCCATTCCCTATCAGGCTGTTGGCGCCATTGCCCTGTTCTATTATGTGGATGTCAAACGCCTGTCGCCCACCTGGGCCGCGGCAGTGATGGCAGGCTATGCCATCTACAACGCGCTCAACAACCCGCTGATCGGCTACCTTTCGGATCGCACCCGCACGCGCCGGGGCCGCCGCATCCCCTTCATCCTTTTCGGGACGCTGCCCTACGCCTTGTTCTTTGCGCTATTATTTACAGCACCCTTCGATGGCCTGACACAGCCCGTTCCATTGTTGCTATACTTTATCGTGGGGCTGTTCCTGTTCGAGACCCTCGCCACCGTGGTGCAAACGGCGTACTACGCCCTGCTGCCGGAGATGTTCCACGATTACCACGAGCGCACCGACGTGGCCGTGCGGATGAACATCTTTATGACCGTGGGCTTGCTCATCGGCACCGCCTTGCCCGCCATCCTGGCAGAGACGCTGGGGTGGGCATTGATGGCGGGACTCTTTGCCCTCATCACGACGGCGGCGCTGTATCTGGGCCTGCCCGCGATGTTCGAGCGGCGCGCGTCGCTGGAAGCGCCGGCCGTGCCGCTGAAAACGGCGCTCAAAGCCACGCTGCTCAACCGATCATTCGTGACCGTCGTCATCGCGCAGACCATGCGCCATTTCGCCACGGCGACATTGGCAGCCGGCATGACGTTTTACACCAAGTACAGCCTGGGGGTAGATCCGGGGCTGACCTCGGCGATTTTGGGGACGGCTTTCGTGGTCGCCGGACTGGCGCTGTGGCCCTGGCGACAATTCCTGGCCCGCCGCCTGGAAACGCGCAGCACCCTGATGCTGGCTTACGCCCTGACCGGCATCTCCATCCTGACATTGTGGTTCGCGCAATCCTTGCCGGCGGCGTTGGGCGCGGCGGCGTTAGTAGGCGTGGCCCTGGCAGGGCTGATCCTGATGGGCGATGTGGTGCTCTCCGATGTGATTGACGAGGACGAGGTCCACACCGGGCAACGCCGGGAGGGTATGTACTTCGGTATGAGCGGGCTGATCATCACCCTGGCTTACGCGCTCAGCTCGGCGGTCTTCGGCTGGATCGCGCACCGTTACGGCTACGATCCAACGCTTGCGGCGCAGTCGGCGACCGTGGCGCAAGGATTCCGAATCTACATGACGCTGCCGCCGTTCATCGGCGCGCTGCTGGCGGTATTGGCGCTGCGCTTCTATCCGCTGCACGGGCCACGATTGCAGGCTGTCCGCCAAGCGTTGAGGGAGAAAGCCGGCTAATTTCGGCGGGCCATTGGCGAGACGCCCACTCCTCGCTCAGCCTTCAGTCTTGGCCTCGACTGAAAGCGTAGTGGATCACATCCTTGGGGCAGGTATCGGCGCACGCGCCGCAGAGGATGCATTCGCTGTGCTCCATCGCGCGGGCCTGTACCATACCGTGCACATCGAGGCTCATCGAGCAGGCCGCCGTACACTTCTGGCAGTGGATGCATGACTCCGTCGCGGCGCTCAAGCGCAGGGCCGGCGTGTTGAACGCATTGCGCAGCTTGCGCCCCAAAATCATGAACGGCGCCATCCAGCAGACGGTGTGGCACGCCGCCCGCCGGCCGAAAGCCATCGCCAGCCCCACAAACAGCCCCACAACGCCATAGTAGATGATGTAGGCGAAGAGGATGGGCCGATCCGGAGACCCGGCGACCGAGATGCCGTTCTGCGTATGATACAGCAGGTCCACGCTGCGGTAGCCCCCGGCTTGAATGGCGGCCCATACGATGATTCCCACCCACGGAAACCAGATCGCCCACTTGATCCAATCGCGCTTTCTGCCGTTGATGGGCGCGTTGTTCACCGGCTCGGCGAGCTCCTGCATTGCGCCGCCGGGGCAAATCCAGCCGCACCAGGCGCGGCCCAGAAACAGCGCGGAGGCAAAAAGCAGCCCAAACATCACCAGGCTGCCGTTGACGATGCCGTTCGCCGCGCCCTCGATGATGACATAAGGCGAGAGATAATTCATCGTCACCGGGAAAGACAGAAACGCCAGCATGATGAGCGCTTTGCGGACGCGTTGCCGCACAGGCAACTGAGGCTTGACCATTGTGTAATCTCCTTTAACAATTATGAAAGATGAAAGCGGAAAGATGAAAAACTTCTGTAGCCTCACGGCATCAAGTCACAGCCACGCGATCAACCCACTCACGAGCAGCGCATAGACCAGGCTAAATCCCGCGCCGATCACAAAGCCCCGGAAGTGATAGCCGTACTCCTTGTACGCCGGCATGCCCTCAGTGCCGGGAATGACCAAAAAGCGCGGCGTCCAGGCGCAGAAGATTGCCCAATCCAGGATGAGCAAGTCCGCCAGGTTGAAGGCAAACGTCACCCCCAAGGCATTGAGGAACAGCTCCAGAAAGGACGCCTGTCCTCCAAGTCGCCGATCCAGCGCCAGGTTCGAGAGCCAGGGCCCAGCCATCAGCAGCTACAGAAACGGCAGCCCGATGAGGAGCGCCAGCCGTTTTTCCTGTGCGGTCTTGGGCGGCACGCGTTCCTGAATAACCGCCGGATAATCCTGCAAGAACAGGCGCGGATTGAGACGTAGCATCAACAACAGATAGATGGAAGCCAGCAGCGCGTAAAGCCCGGCGTCCAACAGCAACCGATTCAGGCTCATACGCGCCTCCACAAACCATGATCTAACTGCGCGTCGCGCCCTCCGGCATGAGCCGGACACCTGGCCCGGCACATCACGGCGCTGCCGGCGCCTCTCATTCCCAGCGCTTCACCCAGCACTCGCTGTCATACACCTTGCGGAATCCGATGGCTTGATAGAATGCCTGATCCGAGCCGACGAACGCCACGGTGGCGCCGAGCGCGCCGCAACGTCGAATGCCTTCCAGGACGGCGGCTTTCCCCAATCCCAGTCGCCGGTAATCCGGATCGGTTGCCACCGGCTCGATATAGGCGAATTTGCCGGTCGGCTCATAGAACATGCCGCAGAAAGCCACAAAGTTGCCGTCAGGCGCTTCCACGACCACCTTCAGATCACGCCGCCCCTTTGGGGTGTCGAACATTTTGCGGCGATCCTCCAGCTCTTCCTCGCCGGCCGGCGGCTCGCCCGGATGATTAAAGCCGCGCCACATCACGCGATGCACTTTAGCCCAGTTGCAATCATCCGCCAGACTGCGCAAACGGAAGCCCTCCGGCAGGGTGATAGGCGGGAACGGATCGGGAATCGTGAACTGGTACATCGGGCGGGTACCCTCTGGATCCTTTTCATAGCCGCGCGCCTGCACCAACGCCAGGAATAGCGCATCATTGTCGTTGACGAAAGCCTGTAGATAGCGGCGACCATCCTGCTCTGCAACGCCAGACAAATGCTCCTCCGCGTACAGCAGCATTTCTTCGCGCAAGCGGTGGTATGCCGGGTGGAACTGGAAGAACGCCTCTCCCAAATGCCATTCGTAATGCGCGACCGCTACGATCTCGCCATCGTCCTCCCAGATGCCGATCCTATCGAGGAAGGCGCTCTCCAGCGCGGGATGGTAGTGCATGTATTCCCAGGCTGGCTCGATCCAGTTCCCGTCAGCGTTTCCCGGCTGGTAGTGCTGGATGAGAAATGCGTCTATGCGCCAATAGTCATCTACACCCGTGTAATTGCGAAATGCAATTGTCATCATAACCCCCATCAACATAGAAACCAGTTCGTAGTGAACAGAGAGCAATTCGCCGCGCCCAAATGGCTTGCTTCTCACTGCTTACTGCTCACCCATTTTCAAGAAGTTGCATCCATTGTCAACCCCATTATAATCCCCCTCAGCCAAACGAACAAAGGGCTTTCAAATGTCCACAACAACCCTGCGCGCGCTGTTTCTTCTCGATCCAAGCGTGATTTTTCTCAATCACGGTTCCTTTGGCGCCTGTCCCAGACCCGTCTTCGAGACGTACCAGCAATGGCAACTGGAACTGGAACGGCAGCCCGTGGAATTCCTGGGACGCCGCTTCGGCGCGCTGATGCAGACCGCGCGCGAGGCGCTCGGCGCGTATGTGGGCGCAGACGCGGCCGATTTGGTTTATGTACCCAATGCCACCACCGGCGTGAACATCGTGGCGCGGTCGCTGCCGCTGGCGCCCGGCGATGAGGTGTTGAGCACCGATCACGAATACGGGGCGTGCGAGCGCGCCTGGCGCTTCGTCTGCGCGCGGCGCGGCGCGCGCTATGTGCGCCAGCCGATCCCCACGCCGGTGGAATCCGCCGCACAAGTGATCGAAGCGGTCTGGGCTGGGGTGACGCCGCGAACGAAAGTGTTGTTCATCAGTCACATCACCTCGCCAGCAATGAAGAATCAATGAGACCTGGAGAGCATTGCGCGCGTGTTTCAGCGCCG
>CAZDSF010000051.1:0-31266 GCA_964508025.1 uncultured Anaerolineales bacterium | reverse complement strand
AGCCGGACGAGATTGGCATCGGTCACCAGAAAGGCGCGCTCGCCTTGCAAATCCGCCAGTGCATCGAGCGCTCCTTCCCCGAAAACGATCTGCGGCGACACAAAATACCACATGGCTCGGTCTCCTCTGAAAATTATGAAGGCTGAAGGCTGAAGCAGAAAACCTCTGCGCCTCCGCGCCTCCCCGCCTCTGCGTTAATGAATTTCATCTGCGGGGTTGTACCATGGATTCGGTAACACGCCTCGTACAGATGAAGGCTGAACGATGAGAGGGCTTTCCACGTCCTTCGAGCAGCTGCCCGGCTATGCGATAAATTCCGTGGGAATCTGCTGTGTGCAGGCCATGATCTCTTTGGCGGCTTTGGGGTAACGCATCACCATCATCATGTTACCTTTGAGCTTGAGCCGCTTGGTCATCATGCCCTGGATGGGGTCAATTTTCCCTTCCACGACTTTGCGCCAGGTGCTATAGGCGGCGCTGATGATGTATTGCGCGTTATGTCCATCCAGTTCGGGCAGTTCCATGGCGGAGGGACTCTTGCCGTGATACAACCCCAGATAGAGGTAGGTGGTTTGGGGGTACACGTCATCCGCCTCGACGACGAACAGGAAATCGCCTTCCCAATCTTTAGCAGAAGCTTCGTAAGAGGGGCTGGCGTTGAGCTTGGCGCTCAGTTCTTTGATCCACGCATCAGATGGAAACGGTACAGTCATGGGGATACCTCCTGGGGTTTCGGGTGTGCGTCAGGTCACTTGGGTCTATGAGAGCGGCCCGGTAGGTCGCCTTGCTACCTTGTGCTGCGTCAACATCGTGTGCGCTCATTGCTATGAGTATAGCACGAAGGGGAAGCTTGTCCAGTGAGTCGCCTGCTATTTGGTCTCCCGGCAAATTGTGGTATAATACCTGTTGGCGCACTGGCCGATACGGCCGCAGTTCTGGGCTGAAGCGCGCATTATTTCACTGTTTTCGCAAGGAGTTTGGGTGGAGATGAACAAGACGCTGTACGTTGGTAATTTGCCGTTTAGTGTGACCGAGGAGCAGATTCAAGAGCTGTTCACGCAACATGGAGAGGTGCAGGCTGTCCGCATGATCAATGATCGGGACACCGGGCGCTATCGCGGGTTCAGCTTTGTGGAGATGGAAGCTTCCGGCGCAGAGGCCGCTATGGCGGCGCTTGACGGCGCACAGTTCGGTGGGCGCACGCTGCGGGTCAATGAGGCGCAGCAACGCGAGCGTCCCGCTCGGGATGAGGGGCGGCGTCCGCAGCGTTATTCTGATCGCTAGGCCAGTGCCGTGCCACATGTTGTCCGACCGGCGTCTTTAAGACGCCGGTCGTTGTTTGTGTGAACGCGCTTCCTCTGGCAAGCGCGCCGCGCTGGCGGCATCGAGCAGCCATGTGGCTTCCCCCTCGGTCGGGCGAATGTATTGCGCCGGCAGGCGCGCATCCATATCCTCCAAGACCTTGTGGACGATGCGGGCCTTATCCGCGCCGCTTACCAGGAAGAGGATCCCCCTTCATCACGAAAAGCTATTGACATTTCCATTTCCCATGTTAGAATAAACATGTAAACGCTTCCAAATCGAGAGGGTGTTGGCTATCTGAATCTACTCAAGAATAGGCCCTTTCTGTGCTCTTTTCGACTTGACCGAGGTCTTCCATGGGTGCACGATGGGCGCTTTGGGAAGGCTTTGCGTCTCAATTTCCGCGATGATGGCTGCTTTGAGGGGTTTGTGGCTCTAAAAGCGGCAATTAACAGACAATTCCACGCGCTTTGTATTATTTGACCGGCGCTTCTGCGGCCTGTCTGCAAATCAGACAGGCTTTATAATTCAGATTCATGTAAACGTTTACAAGAAAATGACCACTCCAAGTCGCAAAATCACCATTGTAGATGTGGCTGCCGAAGCCGGAGTGTCCTTCGGGACTGTGTCGCGCGTGATCAACAACGATGTACACGTGCGCCCAGAGACGCGCCGGCGTGTGCTGGAGGCCATGGAGCGTATGGGCTTCGTGGCAAACCGGCAAGCTCGCAGTCTGGCTGGGGGCAAGACCGATGCTATCGGGTTGCTGGTGCCCGATCTGGGAACTGGCTATATCGGTGAGATCATTCGCGGTATTGATGCGGAGCTCACCCTGCAAGAGCGTGATCTCATTCTCTACACCACCCATCGCACTGCCAGCAAAGAGGCCAATTATGTCGCCAATCTGGCAACGGGCATGGTGGATGGTCTGTTGCTCGTGTTGCCGCGCAATCCGGCAGACTATGTGGGCACGCTGATGCAACGCAATTTCCCCTTTGTGTTGATTGACCACCAGGGCACCGGGCAAGATTGTCCGGCGGTGGGCGCGACGAACTGGCAAGGCGCCTATGATGCCACGGAGCATCTGGTCAAACTGGGACACCGGCGCATCGGCTTCATCACCGGTTCCATGGATCTCGGCTGCGCGCAAGATCGGCTCGCGGGATACCGCGCGGCGCTGCGTACCTACCACCTCCCCGATGCGCGGGAGTTGATTTATGAGGGTGACTTCTTTCAGCAAGATGGTTACGCCGGCGCCTCGGCGCTGCTCGACCTGCCTAATCCGCCCACGGCTATCTTCGCCTCGAATGATGTGATGGCGATGGGCGCCATGGATGCGATTCGCAATCGCGGTTTGCGCATTCCTGATGATGTATCGGTTCTGGGTTTCGATGACATTCCCCAAGCCGCCGTTGTGCGGCCCGCGTTGACCACTGTGCAGCAGCCGTTGGAGAAAATGGGGCGGGTAGCGGCGCAAATGTTGCTGGATTCGCTGGCAGCAGCGGAGCCGCTGGTGCAGCGTATGGAATTGCCCACCCGATTGGTTATTCGTGATTCTTGTTGTGGCTTGAAAGGCGGCCTTGGAGACGTGTCTGCCTCCAATCCCCGTGATGCAATGCGGATGTGAGTTTATGTCCACCACCAGGTTGCCAAGGAGGTGATGTGTTCGCGTCAGAGTGAGGGATAGTTCCAAATCGCCTGTGAGTCTTGTAGCAACAGATTTTACATCAATTCCCATTATCAGAAGAAGGAGACCACCCATGAAACACCGATTGTCGCGTTTGTTCAGCGTTGTGCTGCTTCTCGCTATGGTGCTTTCGGCTTGCAGCACCCCCACAACGCAGCCTGCCGCGCCAGGCGCCTCCGGCCAGAAAGTCACGATTACCTGGTGGCATATCACGACCGCTGAGAATCAAAAGGCTGTGTGGCAGAAGCTGGCTGATGAGTACATGGCCGCGAATCCAAATGTGTTGATTGAAATCACGGTTCTGGAGAACGAGGCTTTCAAGACCAAACTCACCACGGTGATGCAATCTGGCTCGCCCCCCGACATTTTCCAGAGCTGGGGCGGCGGCACGATGAATGAATACGCCAGGGCAGGGTTGCTCAAAGACATTACTGCCGACCTCGATGCGAATGGCGGCGCCTGGCGTAACACTTTCGCTCCCGGCGCGTTGGGAGTATACTCCTATGAAGGCAAGCAGTATGGCGTGCCCTGGGATATGGGCATGGTAGGGATGTGGTACAACAAGGCGCTGTTCGCTCAAGCTGGCATCAGCACCCCGCCGGCCACCTGGACCGAACTGCTCGAGGCCGTGAACAAGCTCAAGGCTGCGGGTATCACGCCGATTGCTGTGGGCGCAGGCGACAAGTGGCCGGCGCACTTCTGGTGGACCTATCTGGTGACGCGCATCGGCGGCGGCGCTGCATTTGGCGCGGCGGCTGGCCGCAGCGGCGCGTTCACCGATCCTGCATTCATCGAGGCGGGCAAGAAGTTGCAAGAGCTCATCGCTTTGCAGCCGTTCCAGGATGGCTTCCTGGGCGCGACCTGGGGCGATGAGGCGACCATCATGGGCAATGGCAAAGCCGCCATGGATTTGATGGGGCAATGGGCGCCCGGCGCCTTCGCCGATAACAGCCCCGATGGCAAGGGCATCGGCGATAACCTGGGCTGGTTCCCCTTCCCCATGGTTGAGGGCGGCAAGGGCGATCCCAATGATGCGGTGGGCGGCGGCAACGGTTTTGCCATCGGCAAGAATGCGCCCCCCGAAGCCGTGGATTTCGTCAAGTACCTGACCCGCGCCGAGTCGCAGGTGCAGTGCGCCGAGGAGGGCTTCTGTATTCCGGTGGTCAAGGGCGGCGAGGCTGGCATGAAGGATCCCTTGATGATCACGATTCAGCAATCGCTCGCCAGGGCCAAGTACTTCCAGCTCTACTATGACCAGGCGTTGACCCCCGCGCTAGGCTCGGTGGTGAACGACAGTGTGCAGGGCATTTTCGCCGGGACGCTGACCCCCGAAAAGGCGGCGCAGGCGATTGAAGATTCAGCGAAGCTTGAGCTGAAGTAGCCCCTCTTGTGAACGGCGGGGATTGGACTGGCGCAGCTCCAATCCCCGCGCGTTATTCATCACCATTTGGGAATGCGTTACAGGAGAGAACCTCATGGAAATACCGGTTGCCAGACGAGTTGTAGCCTTGGGGGATGCGGGACGATCATCCCGCAAGGCGCAGGATAAACTGACCATTGTGCTGTTTTTGTTGCCCGCCGTCGCGCTTTCCACGCTCTTTTTGGTGTATCCCATTCTCCGCTCCGTTTACTTCAGCCAGTTCAACTGGAACGGTCTAGGCCCCGCCGTGAACTACATCGGGCTGGAGAACTTCAAGCGCATTCTGACGGACAGCATCTTCATTACAGCCGTGAGGAATGGGCTGCTCATTGTCCTGCTATCGTTGGCGATACAGCTGCCGCTTTCTTTGGCCCTGGCGCTCATGGTAGGGCGCGATCTGCCTGGGCGAGTTTTCTTCCGCACGATTTTCTTCATGCCCTACGTGCTCTCTGAAGTCATTACCGGCATCATCTGGCTGGGCCTTTTCAACCCTGATCCCGATCGCGGTTTCATCAACGCCCTGCTGGTTCTGGTGGGGATTCAACCGCAAGCGTTTCTGGGAAACATCAATCAGGTTTTGGCATGTATCTTTGTGGTGCTCACCTGGAAGTATTTTGGGCTGCACATGTTGCTCTTTATGGCGGGGCTACAGCATATTCCAAGGGAGATCGAAGAAGCCGCGCGCATTGACGGCGCCAACGGCTGGCAAACCATCAAAAATGTGATTATTCCCCTGCTCGGCGGCACAATCCGCACCTCGATTTATCTCTCCGTCGTTGGCGCGCTCACCCAGTTCAATCTGGTGTGGATTATGACCAAAGGTGGGCCGGTCAATGCCAGCGAGGTGATGGCGACGTACATGTACCGCTACGGCTTTGTGCGCTTCTGGCTGGGATATGGCTCCGCCGTGGCCCTGGTCATGTTGCTCATCTGCCTGCTCTTCTCGGTGGCGTACCTGCGGATTGTACGGCAGCCGGATTACCTCGGCAGTTACTAGGAGGCTCGAACGATGACCGCAATTTCATCCCACCGTCGCGCCGTGCTCAGAAGAACCCTACCGCGTGTACTCCAATATCTGGTGCTCTCGATCATCACGTTGATCGTCCTCGTGCCCATTGTCATTCTCGTTTTTGGCGCGCTCAAGACGCGGGGCGAGATGTATTCACTGCCGTACACCATCCCCAATCCTCCGCGCTGGGATAACTTTGGCAGAATCCTGTCGCAATCCACATTCTGGATGATGCTGCGAAACAGCGTGGTCGTGATGCTGAGCACTACTTTCGGCGTGTTAGCCGTGTGCAGCCTTGCCGCCTTCGTGTTCGCGCGGCTGAACTTCCGAGGCAAGAACCTGGCTTTCAACTTCCTCACTTTGGGCTTGATGTTCCCCATCACGGTGGCGATCATGCCGGTGTTTCTGGTGATTCGGCAGATGCAGCTGACCAACACGCATCTTGCCGTCATCCTGGTGCAGACGGCATTCCAGGTATCGGGAAACATCATGATCCTGCATGGCTTCTTCCAGGCGATTCCAGGAGAATTACAGGATGCCTCGTACATTGATGGCTGCAACGCTTTCGATTTCTTCTGGCGCATTCTGCTGCCGTTGGCGCGCCCGGCGCTCGCTGCTGTAGGCGCGCTCACTATGATTGCCAGCTGGAACGATCTGCTCACGCCGCTGGTGTTCATTGACAAGGATGTGTTGTGGACGCTGCCGCTGGGCACGATGCAATTTCAGGGGCAATATGGGCAGGACCTGGCGTTGGTGGCGGCTTTTGTCACGCTCTCCGCTGTGCCCACGCTGATCTTCTACATCTTTGCGGAACGGCAGATCGTCTCTGGTCTCACTGCCGGCGCGCTCAAGGGCTGATCGAAAGGAATGGCGATGATATCACACGCACAACGCCTGATGATGACGGCGACATTGCTGGGGATGTTGTTATCGGCTTGCGCCGGACCGGCTGCGAATAGCCGCCCCGCTGCGGCGGTCAATTTCGCGCCTGCTATCGAGAGCGGCGAGTACCGCAACCTGTTTGCCGAATATCTGGGCAAATCCGATGCCGAGATTGAAGCCAAGATCGAAGCTGCATTTCAGCAGCTTTTCTATGGCGACAATAGCCGGCAGCGCGTCTACTATCCTGTTGGCGACGATATGGCTTACATCCTCGACACCGGCAACGATGACGTGCGCAGTGAGGGCATGTCTTATGGCATGATGATCGCTGTGCAGATGGACAGGAAAGAGGAATTTGACCGCCTCTGGAAATGGACTAAAACCTATATGTACCAGACCGACGGCGGCTACAAGGGCTATTTTGCCTGGCATTGCAAACCCGATGGGACGCAGTTGCACGCTAATCCCGCCTCGGATGGCGAGGTGTGGTTCATTACCGCGCTGATATTTGCCGACGCGCGCTGGGGCAGCGGCGAAGGGATCTACAACTACCGGGCCGAAGCCCAGGCGATCCTGGATGTGGCTCTGCACGCCGACCGGCTCGGCGGCGATATTGCCACCAATCTGTTCGATGCGCAGACCAAACTGATTGTCTTTGTGCCAATGCTGGGGCAGAACTCGCAGTTCACTGACCCTTCCTACCACACGCCGCACTTTTATGAGCTCTGGGCGCGATGGGCGGACAAAGACAACGACTTTTGGGCGGAAGCCGTCACAGCGAGTCGCGCCTATCTCAAGACCGCTGTGCATCCAGAGACGGGGCTCGCGCCCAACTATTCGTATTTCGATGGCCGTCCCTACAACGATGATTATCACAGCAAATTCCGCTACGACGCTTTCCGGGTGGGCGCCAACATCGGCGTGGACTATGCCTGGTTCCGTCCCGACGACTGGCATCGGCAACAAGCCAATCGGCTGCTCAATTTCTTCGCTTCGCAGGGAATGGACAGCTACAAAGCCGAGTACACGCTGGATGGGCAGCCGTTGGTCGGGCATCGCTCCTCCGGGCTGATGGCGACGAATGCGGTAGCCGCGCTCGCCGCCGACCCGGATGTAGGGAAGCCGTTCGTCCAGGCGCTCTGGGAGCTGCCCGTTCCTACCGGCACTTATCGCTATTATGATGGGCTGCTGCTGATGCTCGCTCTGCTGCAAGTGAGCGGCAATTTCCGCATTTACATACCTTGATTAGAACCATAGACACTATCTCAATACAAGGAGTTTCCTATGTTTGACTATACCCCCAAGCCCGAACATAAATTCACTTTTGGCTTATGGACTGTCGGTTCGCGCGGTTCGGATCCGTTTGGCGCGCCTACCCGGCAATCCCGCACCCCCGCTGAACTGGTGTACCTGCTCGGCGAGGTAGGCGCTTATGGCGTCAACTTCCACGATAACGATTTGATTCCCATTGATGCTGCCCCCGCCGAGGCGGAAGCGATCAAGAAGGATTTCCGCCAGGCGTTGGCCGATACCGGGCTGGTCGTGCCCATGGCGACCACGAACCTCTTCCACGATCCCATCTTCAAGGATGGCGCGTTCACCAGCAACAACCCCCGCGTGCGCGCTTACGCCATCCAGAAGACGCTGCGCTCGATTGACCTGGGCGCGGAGTTTGGCGCGCAGGTCTACGTCTTCTGGGGCGGGCGTGAGGGCGTCGAGACCGATTCTGGCAAGAGTGCGGTCGAAGCCATCAAACGCAACCGCGAAGCGCTGAACTTCTTCTGTGAATACGTCCTCGATCAGGGCTACAACATGAAATTTGCGCTCGAAGCCAAGCCCAACGAACCGCGCGCCGACATCTACAATCCCACCACCGGGCACATGCTGGCTTTCATCGAGACCCTGGAACACCCGGAGATGGTCGGCGTCAATCCCGAAGTGGCGCACGAGCACATGGCGGGCCTCAACTTCATGCACGGCGTGGCGCAGGCGTGGGAGGCGGGCAAGCTCTTCCACATTGACCTGAATGACCAGTATCCGGGCCGCTATGACCAGGACTTGCGCTTCGGCTCCCGCGACATCAAGGCTGCCTTCTACCTCGTCAAATTCCTGGAAGATGTGGGCTACGATGGGCCGCGGCACTTCGATGCCCATGCCTACCGCACCGAAGATTTGGAAGGCGTGAAGGACTTCGCGCGCGGCTGTATGCGCACCTACCTCATCCTCAAAGAAAAGGCCGCCCGTTTCAACGCCGACCCGGAAATCCAGGCGTTGCTGACCGAAATCAATGCCGATGATGGCGCGATGGCGCCTTTCTTCGGCGTGTACACTGCCGAAAAAGCCGCCGCGCTCAAGGCGCAGCCCTTCGACCGCGCCGCTATCGCCAGCCGTGGGCTGCAATACGAGCGCCTCGACCAACTGACCATAGATCTGCTGCTCGGCGCGCGTTAGGTGCCTGCCATGGCCGCATCACTCCATCACCGCGTAGAAGATCTGCTGGCCCGCATGACGCTGGAGGAGAAAGTGGCGCAGCTAGGCTCCTGCTGGATGCACGAGTTGCAGACCGCCGGCGCTCTGGATCCCGCCAAAATGCAACGCCATCTGCATCTGGGCATCGGCCAGATTACCCGTCCTGGCGGCGATTCCACTTTGCCGCCGTTGGCGCTCGCGCAGGCTGCTAACACGCTGCAACGCTACCTTGTTGAGCAGACGCGCCTGGGCATTCCGGCAATTCTGCACGAAGAAACCTGCTGCGGCGCGATGGTGCGCGAGGGCGTGATGTACCCCGAACCCATCGGCCTCGCCAGCACCTTCCGGCCGGCCCTGGTTGAGGCCATGGCTACCGCCATCCGCCGCCAGCTGCTCGCTATCGGCGCCCGCCAGGGACTTGCGCCCGTGCTCGACCTGGCCCGCGACCCGCGTTGGGGCCGCACCGAAGAGACCTTCGGCGAAGATCCCACCCTCGCGGCCCACTTCGGCGTGGCTTACGTGCGCGGGCTTCAGGGCGACTCCCTCGCGGAGGGGGTGCTGGCAACGGCTAAGCACTTCATCGGGCACAGCGCCTCGCAGGGCGGACTCAACTGCGCGCCGGTGCATCTGGGATGGCATGAGCTCTACGACCTCTTTCTGGCGCCCTTCCAGGCGGTGATTGCCGAAGCAAATGTGGCCTCCATCATGAACTCGTATCCTGAACTGGATGGCGAAGTCGTTGCCGCGTCGCGGCGCATTCTAACCGGGCTGCTGCGTGAGAAGCTGGGCTTCGAGGGCTTGCTGGTCTCCGACTACGAAGCCATCCTCATGTTGCACAGCTATCACAAACTGGCGCCCAATCTCCGCCGTGCGGCAGTGTTGGCGCTGCGGGCCGGCATTGATGTGGAGCTGCCCACCACGGTCGGCTACGGGGAGCTGTTGCAACGGGCGTTGGCAGCCGGCGAGGCGACGCTTGAGGATGTCAATCAGGCTGTGCGGCGGCACTTGCAGAAGAAGTTCGAGCTGGGGCTGTTCGAGCACCCTTATGTGGATGAGGGGCGCGTGGTGGAGCTCTTTGCGGCGCCTGATGATCGCGCCCTGGCGCGCGAAATTGTCCGGCAAAGCCTGGTGCTGTTGCAAAACGATGGCCTACTGCCGCTGAGCCGCTCCATAGGCGCGCTGGCGGTCATCGGCCCTAATGCCAACAGCGGGCGCAGCTTCCTGGGGGATTATTCCTATGCCTCTCAGCGCGAGCTGGCGGCTGTACAGGTCGAGGGCGCGCGGACCTTGCCCACCGATCTGATGACCGGCGCGCCCGTCATCACTGTATTCGAGGCGCTGCGCGCGCTGGTGAATCCCGCGACGCGCCTGCTCACCGCGCCGGGCTGCGACAATCTCGACCCGGATCGCAGCGGCATTGCAGAAGCGGTGCGCCTGGCGCAGCAGGCTGATGCGGTGGTGCTGGTGCTGGGGGATCGCTCTGGGCTGTTGCCGCACTGCACCACCGGCGAGACGCGCGATAGCGCCTCGTTGCGGCTGCCTGGCGCGCAAAACGCGCTCGCGCAAGCCATTCTCGATACCGGCAAGCCGGTCGCGGTCGTGCTCGTGACCGGCAGGCCCTACGCCATCCCGGAGCTGGCGGCGCGCGCCAATGCCATCCTCGAAGCGTGGTTGCCCGGCGAGGAGGGCGGCGTTTCCATTGCCGAGGCGCTGCTGGGCGAGGTCAATCCCGGCGGCAAACTGCCCATCACGTTCCCGCGCTCCGTTGGGCAGACGCCCTTCTTCTACAATCACAAGCCTTCTGCGATGACTTCGAACTGGTACGGCGATTACCTGGATGAATCCGTAAAGCCGCTCTATCCTTTTGGGCACGGGCTGAGCTACACGACATTCACTTATGACGCGCTAAGTATCACGCCGGCGCAAGCCACAGTGGATGACACGGTGATCGTCAGCCTGGAGGTGTGCAACAGCGGCGCGCGGCGCGGCGATGAGGTGGTGCAGCTCTATGTGTGCGATGAATTCGCCAGCACGCCGCGTCCGGTCAAGGAGCTCAAAGGCTATCTGCGCCTCACCCTCGAAGCCGGCGAACGCAAGACCATCGCCTTCCACCTGCCGGTGAACCAGCTGGCTTTCTACACCCATGACTTCGAGCTCGTGCTGGAACCGGGGCGCATCGCGGTGATGCTTGGCAGCTCCGCCGAAGACATCCGCCTGCGCGGCGCCTTCGAGATCACAGGCCCGGAGCGGATGCCCGTGGAGCGGCGGGTGTTCTATTGTCCGGTAACAGCGCGCTGAAGCGGCGGTTGCGCGATCCACAAAAATGTTGGCGGTGGGGTTCTGCTCCACCGCCCACACGTTTCACAGCGTTGTTTATGGGTTTCTTTTAGCCAGGGGGATTACTGGCTGGCTCCAGGTAGATGGAGTCCACAATGCCCACGATGACGGAGATGACGCAGGCATCAGGGTTGTCGAGCACCTGGCGCGCGCCGTTGCCTTCGCGGTTGACGAGGACGGTGTCGCCGATGCCGGCCTGGGTACTGTCCAGAGCCAGGAAATCCTCGGCGGGCGCCTCGCCGGGCAGGCCCAGAGGCTGGATGACAAGCAGCCGCCGGTTCTTGTAATGCGGATGGCTCATGGTGGTGACGACCGTACCGAGAACTTTGCCGAGAATCATAGGCGCCTCTGTCAGGTGAACTGGTTCCAGCCGGGTTCCAGGATCAGATCGAAGTCTTCTTCGTTGCAGACGGTGAGCTCGTCCACAATGCCCACCAACGCCAGGTCAATGGGCGCGAAGCGCACATCGGGCATAGCCAGGGCCGCTTCGCGCGAGCGCACCATGACGCACAGGTCGCCTTCGCCGGCTTGCACCACATCCGCCGCCACTTGCAGCGGCCCCACCGGCTCCAGTTTCTTGTTCAAGGGCTGGACCACCAGCAGCTTGAGACCCTCGGCGCCGGGATACTTGATCGTGCAGACTGCCGTGCCGTGAACTCTTCCGAGTAGCATCGCGTTTACTTCAGCCCCGTGCTGCTGAGCACCCGTTTGATGATGGTATCCAGCAACGCCGGCTCCACCCGGTCGCCGAGGCGCGCGGCCACTGCGCTGCGGATGCGTTGCGCGAGGTCGGCGGGCGCCGCGCCTGGGGGGGTGTACGGCGCGGTTGAAGTCCCGCTGCGAACCAGCTCCACGCCCAGCTCGCGGGCCTTTTCACGGGCCAGGTCGGTGAGGGTGACGCCAGCGTCAAGGTCAAGCGACTTGACGCCGCGCTCTGCCATGGCTCGAATATCGGTCTCGGTATAAAAGACTTTGGGCATGGTGTTTCCTTTGATAATGGCGAATGGCGAATGGCGAATGGCGAATGGCGAATGGCGAATGGCGAATGGCAAGAACCTATTTCGCTTGTAAAATGCGCTGGACGATGCTCCGCACCAGGTGTTCCAGCGCTTCGTCCGATGGGCCGGATGCGGGAGCAGGGTCGGGCGTCAGGGCTTCCGGCGGCGGGCTGGACATCTCGTAAGCCAGCCGCTTTACATTGATCAGGTGTGTGGCGGTGATATTATCGCCAGTGATCGAGCCGCCGACCCCGCCCGATCCCAGGGTCAGCGAGGGCATCAGCCCGGTGGTCAGCCCGATCGCGCCCAACGTCCCCATCGTGTTGACGAGAATGCGGAAGACGGGCTTCTCCAGGCCGAAATTCAACACCACGCGCCCATCCTCGGCGTGGATGATCTGGGTGTGGCCCAGACCGCCGGCAGCGATCAATGCCAGGGAGAGCTCACAGCCCTGCTCCCACCCCTCGGCTTCGTACCAGCCGAGCACAGGGGTCAACTTCTCGTGGGAGAGCGGCTCCGCGCGCCCCACCTGCGCAAGAGGCGTCACCAGAACGCGGGTATCCGCCGGCACGGTGAAACCCGCGACCTCCGCGAGATACGGCGCGGGTTTAGCCACCACAGCGGTGTTCATGCTGCTATCGGGATGGAAGACCAACCGGCGCAACGCCGCAGTCTCCTGCTCGTTGGCGAAATAGGCGCCTTCTGCGCGCATGAGCGCCGCCAAACGTTGCGCAATGGGCCGGTCGGCAATGACCGCCTGTTCAGAGGCGCAGATGGTGGAGCAATCGAAGGCTTTGGAGGCGACTATGTAACGCGCCGCCCGCTCAAGGTTGGCGCTGCGATCCACGTAGACGGGCACATTTCCCGGTCCCACGCCATACGCCGGCTTGCCGGTGGAATGGGCCGCGCGTACCATCGCGGCGCCGCCGGTAGCGAGGATCAGCGCGGTCCGCCGGTGCGCCATCAACGCTTGCGTGCCGGGCAGAGCGATCTGCGCCATGCAGCTGATGAGGCCCGTGGGCGCGCCCGCGCTTTCTGCCGCAGCGGCGAGCGTCCGCACGGCTTCGCCGGTACAGCGCGCTGCCGCGGGGTGGGGGGCGATCACGATGGCGTTGCGCGCTTTGACGGCGATGAGCGCTTTGTACATCGCCGTGGACGTGGGGTTGGTGGAGGGCGTCAGCGCCGCGATTACACCCATCGGCCAGGCGATTTCGTAGAGATGGCGCGCGGGATCGTTGCGGATGATGCCCACTGTGCGCACATCGCGGATACTCTCCCACACGCCCTGCGAAGCAAACGTGTTCTTGAGCGTCTTATGCGCCGCGACGCCGAAACCGGTCTCTTCATGCGCCATGCGTCCCAGGCGTTCGGCGGCTTGATGGCCCGCTGCAGCCATCGCCGCGCAGACCCGATCCACCTGCGCCTGGGTGGCGCGGCTCCAGCTTTGCCAGGCCGCATACGCCTGTTCGGCCAGCTCGCGCGCCTCCTGTATAGAAGAGAGATCCTTATCCAAAGCCATGCGGGTTCATTCTGATTTCTGGAAGACGATCTCCCCATCCACTTCGAGCGTGTCAATAATCGCCATGATGACGGCATCCACCGGCGTCTCTTTGGTGACATCGGTCTGCCGGGCGGAGGAGCCGGCGGCGGTGAGGACGAGATCGCCCGCGCCGGCATCCACGGTATCAATGGCGACGTAGGGTTTGCCGAAGGGGATGCCGTGTTCATCGGTCTGGCGCAGAATGAGCAATTTGCGCCCCGTGAGTTTGGGGTCTTTGATGGTAGCGACTGTAGTGCCTATCACTCTGGCAATCAGCATAGTTTCACCTTCAATAGCTTTTGCTGACTGAATCGGCGGCAGGTTTTGCCGCGCCCGGCCCCTGGATGATCTTGACGCCGGCGCTGGCGCCGATGCGGGTGGCGCCCGCTTTGATCATGCTGGCGGCATCCTCATAGGTGCGGACGCCGCCCGAAGCTTTGACGCCCATGTTGGGGCCAACCACCCGCCGCATGAGCTCTACATCATGCACGGTGGCTCCGCCGCCGCCAAAACCGGTCGAGGTCTTGACGAAATCCGCCCCGGCTTCTTTGGAGATCATACAGGCGATGGTCTTCTCCTCGTCGTTCAGGAGCGCCGTTTCCAGAATCACTTTGACGAGCGCGCCGCGCGCGTGAGCGGCTTTGACGACGCCGTAGATGTCGCGCGCCACGGTCTCCAGATCGCGGGCCTTGAGCGCGCCGATGTTGATGACCATGTCAATCTCGGTAGCGCCCTGATCCAGCGCGTTGACCGTCTCGAAAGCCTTGACCTCGCTGGCGGTGGCGCCCAATGGGAACCCGATCACGGTGCAGACCTTGACCGGCGTGCCCTCAAGCAGTTGGGCGCAGAGCTTGACCCACGTGGGGTTGACGCAGACGGAGGCGAACTTGTATTTGCGCGCCTCGAAGCAGAGCTGCGCGATCTCTTCCGGCGTGGCATCGGGCTTGAGCAGGGTGTGGTCAATCATGCGGGCCAGGCTGCCATCCTGCGGAATCATGCCGAGCGATGAGGAGAGTCGCTCGGCGCCGGCATCCACTACTTTTCCAGTGCGGTCAAAGCAGGTGTGTACACACAGCCCATTGGCGCAGTCTAACTTGCATTGCCCGCCTTCGGGGGCCGCGGCTTGCCGCTCTTGCTCTGCCATGGCGAGCAGCACTTCACGGGTGATGATTTCGACAAGTTGTTGCACGGTGTTGATATCTGGGTTCATGGCGCTTTTTCTCTCCCTTTTCGCCGCGAATCAATGTGCGTTTGCTGCAAAACACGCGCGCAAGCGCTCTCTATCGCCGCAGCCGCGCGTGTGGAAATCCTGTTTTATCTGATGTACTGTTGCTCTACCGCGATGATTTTATCCACCCGCTGCTGGTGGCGTCCGCCGCCAAAGGGCGTGGCGAGCCACACGGCGACGATTTGTTTGGCGAGTGCGACGCCGATCAGGCCGGCGCCGAGGGTGAGCACGTTGGTATCGTTGTGCTCGCGGCTGTTGACGGCTGAGGCGTGGTCATAAGCCATGCCGGCGCGCACACCGGGCACTTTGTTTGCCACGATGCAGCTGCCAATGCCCGCTCCATCAATGATGATGCCCCGCCAGGCGCTCCCGGCGCTCACCGCGCGGGCGACTTCGTGCGCGAGATCGGGATAATCCACGGGATCTTTGCTGTGCGCGCCCACATCCATGACCTCGTAACCGAGGGCGGCGACTTCTTTTTTGAGGAGCTCTTTGAGCTCATAGCCGCCATGATCCGCGCCGAGCGCGACGATTTTGAGGGTGGGAGGTTGTGGGGTTGCTGCGGGTTCTGAGGGCGGGGAGCTCGTTGCCGCCGGCTGCCCTAGCATCTGGGCGACCACGCGCTGCACGATGGAACAAATGTCGTCATTGGATGCGTTCATAAGGGTATTATGCGCTGTTACAGGGTAATTGTCAAGCCATCAACTTGTGGACTTGTGGGTTGCGAGTTGGGCTTTTGGCGGCGAAGTTTCATCTCGCCGCCAAAAGCTGCTCTGAAAAAACTGCCAGGACGCTTATTCGACCACTTCCAGGGTGGTGTGGAGCGTCGCCAACGAGTCCGCGCCTACCCAGACATCGAAGATTGCGGCGTCCTGTATCCATCGGCCCGCGTTGGTGCTCCAGTAACGCAACGCTTTGGGGCCGAGGTGGAAGGTTACAGTCCTGGTCTCGCCGGGCTGAAGGGTGACGCGCTCGAAGCCCTTCAACTCGCGCATGGGGCGCGCATCGCTGCCCCACCGCTGATGGATATACAGCTGCACGACTTCATCTCCCGCTACCGGGCCGGTATTGGTTACGTCGGCAGTGACAATTGCCGTTTGCCCGATCTGTATCTGCGCGTCTGAAATCTGGATGTTGGTGATCGAGAAGCTTGTGTAGCTCAAACCGTAGCCAAAGGGATAGAGCGGTGTGGTCGGGCTATCCCAGTAGCGTGAGCGATATTGTGGGCTGCTTTCGGGGGCATGGGTCAGCGTCCGCGCGTAGTACAGCGGCGCGTGGCTGCCGCTGCGCGGAAAGCATACCGGCAGTTTGCCGCCCGGATTCACATCGCCAAAGAGGATGTCTGCCACGGCATGTCCGCCTTCCGTTCCCGGCTCCCATGCTTCGAGGATCGCCGGCGTGTGCTCCGCCGCCCAGTTGATGCTCAGCGGGCGGCCATTGAGCAGCACCAGCACCACCGGCTTTCCCAGAGCGCTGATGGCTTTAAGCAGCTCTTCTTGCCGCCCTGGCAGATCGAGCGAGCCGCGCGACGCAAATTCCCCGGCCATGTTGGCGTGTTCGCCCAGCACCATGATCACCACGTCTGCGTTCCGCGCCGTTTCCACGGCCGTCTGGAACGCCGCCTCCGCTGCTTCGGGGCTTTGGCGGGGCTTCTTCTCTCCCGGCATCATGTCATCGAAAAACGATGGAATGTCGCGGTAGATTTCTGGGCCTGGCGCATAGGCGATTGTCGCCTCCGGCAATCTGGCGCGGATGCCCTGAAGGACGGTCACTGCCGCCGGCTCGTGCCCGAAGACCGTCCACGATCCTTCGGTAGCTTCCATCGAGTCAGCCAGCGGGCCGATGACGGCGACATGCTGCAAGTCCTGCGGAAGCGGCAGCAATCCGCCTTCGTTGCGCAGCAACACCATGGAACGCTGCGCCGCTAACCGCGCCGCTTGCCGGTGTTCCGGTAGCGCGATGACCTTTTCCAGCAGCGTTTCGTCCACGTAGGGCCGCTCAAACAATCCCATGCGCACCTTGATGGTCAGGATGGGCCGCACCATCTCGTCAATCTGTTCCACCGAGAGCGCTCCATCATGGACCAAAGCTGCCAGGTGTTCCAGGTAGGCATTCGAGGCCATGTCCATGTTCAAGCCCGCTTCCAGAGCCCGCAGCGCGGCCTCTCGTTGATCGCGCGCGTAGCCCTGGATGACCAGATTGCCCACTGCCATCGCATCGCTGACCACGAAGCCTTCAAATCCCCATTCTTCGCGTAGCACATCCCGTAACAGCCAGCGGTTGCCGCTGGCTGGAACGTTGTTCAGATCCATGTAGGCGCTCATGAAGGCGCCCACGCCCGCTTCCACTGCGGCCTGGAACGGTGGGAAAACCACGTTGCGCAATTGCGTTTCTGGCAGGAACACCGGGTCGTAGTCGCGCCCGCCATCGGCGGCCCCGTATCCCGCAAAGTGCTTGGCGCACGCCAGCACCCGTTCCGGGTCGGAGAGGTCCTCGCCCTGGAACCCGCGCACCTGCGCCGCGGCCATCGCCGCGCCCAGGTAGGGATCCTCGCCCGCGCCTTCGACGATGCGCCCCCACCGGGCGTCCCGCGCAATGTCCAGCATCGGGCCAAAGGTCCAGTGCAGCCCTGCGGCGCGGGCTTCTTTGGCGGCTATGGCCTGCGCCTGTTCCGCCATCGCCGGATCCCATGAGGCTGCCATCGCCAGCGGTACGGGGAAGATCGTCCGGTAGCCGTGGATCACATCCAGGGCGAAGAGCAGGGGAATGCCGGAAGGACTTTCCTCCATGGCGATTTTTTGCAGCGCGTTGAAGCGCCTGGTATTATTCAGCCAGAGCACGGAGCCGGCGCCGCCCTTGCGGATGATGTCTTCGGCTTGCGTCCCCGGCATGAAATCCGCGCCGCTGATCTGCACCAGCTGCCCAATCTTCTCTTCGAGGCTCATGCGCGCCAGGAGCGCCTCGACACGCGCGGCAACTTCGGTTTGAGATGGGAAGGATGCGTTTGTTGAGACTTTGTCTGTGTTGTTCATCATACTCCTTCGAAATAGTAATCGGTGAGCAGTGAGCAGTAAGTAGTGAGCAGGTTTCGCCAACCTCGACTGCTCACGGCTCTCTACGCACTTTTTTCGTCCTCGTTAGTGTGGAATTCCACGAACTTGGGATGGTCTGCTGCCCAGATTATACCGCAATTTCCGCCAGATTCTCATCCTGCGCGAACACAGCGCTATTTTCCATTGACAGACTTTGCGCTTCGACTATACTCGAAACGACCTTTTTTCAGCAGCCATCATACATGAACCTGTATTTCGCAGGGATTGGATGGTGAAGTTGCATTATGAAAGACATTTGAGGAACGACCTTGCCGATCCAGAAGCGCGTAGTTGTGGCCCTGAGCGGGGGTGTGGATAGCTCGGCGGCGGCGGCGCTGCTTAAGGCGCAGGGCTATGACGTTGTCGGGGTGATGCTGCGCTTGTGGTCCGAGCCGGGCGATGGCGCCAGTAACCGCTGCTGCACCCTCGATGCGACGCAGGACGCCCAGCGCGTCGCGTGGGCGTTGGGCATCCCCTTCTACCTGCTCGATTGCGAACAGGCATTCCGCGAGCAGGTTGTGGAGACCTTCATCCGCGAACACGCCGCCGGACGCACCCCTAATCCCTGCGTAGCCTGCAACCGCGCCATCAAGTTTGGCTTTCTGCTCGAACAGCTCAGCGCATTCGATGCGGACGCCATCGCCACCGGGCACTACGCGCGCGTGGTGGAGGCGGATGGCGAATACCAGCTCTGGCGCGCGCGCGATCTCCGCAAGGATCAGAGCTATGTGCTGCACGTTCTGGGGCAGGCGCAACTGCGCCGGGTGCTGTTCCCGCTGGGCGAGCTCACCAAGGCCGAGGCGCGCGCTGTAGCCGCCGCGCGCGGGCTACCCGTCGCCGAGAAGGCTGAGAGTCAGGATTTGTGCTTCGTGCGCGATCAGGATTACCGCCGCTTTTTGCGCGAGTACGCGCCAGACCTTATGCGCCCCGGCCCGATTCTGGATCCCGCCGGGCGCGAGTTGGGCGTGCATCAGGGCTTGCCCGGCTACACCATCGGGCAGCGGCGCGGGATTGGCGTGGCCGCTCCAGAGCCGTTGTATGTGCTGGCGCTGGATGTGAGCCGGAACGCGCTCATCGTTGGGCCGGCGGCGGCGCTGGGCCGGACGGCATTCCGCGCAACCGGGGTGCATTTCGTTTCTGAGCGACCGCTTACTGCGCCGCTGGCAGCCACGGTGAAGGTGCGCTACACGGGGCGCGAAATCGCTGCTGTGTTAGCACCGGCGGAGGGCGATGCCGTCAGCGTGCAGCTGGCTGAGCCTGTCCGCGATATTACGCCGGGCCAGTCTGCCGTCTTCTATCAGGGCGAGCGCGTGCTGGGCGGCGGCGTGATTGCAGATCAATAGGAGGTCGGTTGATGGCTGAAAGCATCCCCGAAGCCTTGCGCCGCTACTCGCGGCAGATGCTCTTGCCGGCGATAGGTGTGGCGGGGCAGGAACGGCTGTTGCAGGCGCGCGTTGTCATCATTGGCGTGGGCGCGCTGGGCACGGCGCTGGCCTCGAATGTGGTGCGGGCCGGCGTGGGTTTCGTCCGTCTGGTGGATCGGGATTTCATCGAGGAGCACAATCTGCAACGGCAGGGGCTCTTCGATGAGGATGATATCACCGCTAACCTGCCTAAAGCCATTGCCGCTGCGCGCAAATTGGAGCGCGTGAACCGCCAGGTCACGCTGGAGCCGGTGGTAGCCGATGTGAACCCCGACAATGTGGAAGCCCTCATCACCGATTGCGATCTGGTTCTCGACGGCGGCGACAACTTCGAGGTGCGGATGCTGGTCAACGATGCCTGCCTCAAGCATCGCCTGCCCTGGATTTACGGCGCGGTCATCGCCACGTATGGGATGACGATGCCTTTCATCCCCGGCGCGGGGCCGTGTTTCCGTTGTATGCTCACCGATCTGCCCGCTCCCGGCTCGACCGACACCTGCGATACTGCCGGCGTGCTGGGGACGATTCCCCAGGTGATTGCCGCGCTGCAAGTGACGGAGGCCCTGAAGTGGCTCACGGGCCATCCCGAAGCGCTGTGCCGCGACTTGCGCTACTTCGATGTGTGGGTCGCCGATGCGCAGCGCATCCGGTTTGGCAAGCGCGACACGCCCTGCCCGGCCTGCGATGAGGGCCGCTATGAGTTCCTGGAAGGCCGTTATGGCGCCAGCGGCACGGCGCTCTGTGGACGCTCCGCCGTGCAGGTGCAACCACGCGGCGGCTTCACGCCGGATTTTGCGGCGTTAGCGGCGCGCCTGGCGCCGTTGGGCGATGTGATCCACAATGCCTATATGCTGCGCTTCCGCGTGGAGGGGTACGAATTGACATTGTTCCCCGACGGGCGCGCTATCATCGGCGGGACGAGCGATCCCGGCGTGGCGCGTGCGTTCTACGCCCGTTATCTGGGAGGCTGAGATGGATGTGGCTGCGCTGCGCGCCGACTTTCCCATTCTGGACGAGACCATCCAGGGACGCCCGCTTATCTATCTGGATAATGCCGCGACCACACAGCGTCCGCGCCAGGTGCTAGAGACGCTGTTGACGTTCTACACGCGCTACAATGCTAACATCCACCGCTCGCCGCACACGCTGGGGCAGGTCGCCACCGATCTGTATGAGCAGGCGCACGCCAATGTGGCCCGCTTCATCGGCGCGCGCAGTAAGCGCGAGATCATCTTCACGCGCAACACCACCGAGTCCCTGAATCTGCTCGCGGCGGCGCTGTTGCGCCCGGCAAGCGGCGCGCTACAAGTGCGCCCCGGCGACGAGGTCATCGTCACCGTGATGGAGCATCATTCCAATCTCGTTCCCTGGCAGACGCTCTGCGCGGAGGCCGGGGTGACGCTGCGCGTGGCTCACATCCAGGCGGATGGCGCGCTCGATCTGGCGCATCTGGCGACGCTCCTCAGCGCGCGCACCCGACTGGTCTGCTGCACTTACATCTCCAATATGCTGGGCGTCATCAACCCGGTGGCTGAGATCGCCCGGCTGGCGCATGAGGCCGGCGCGCTGCTGGCGGTGGATGCGGCGCAGGCGGCGCCCCATACACGGATAGATGTGACCGCGCTCGATTGCGACTTTCTGGCCTTTTCCGGGCACAAGATGCTCGCGCCTTTTGGCATCGGCGTCCTTTATGGACGCGAGGCGCTGCTGGCGCAGCTCTCGCCTTTTCTCTACGGCGGCGGGATGATCGAGCAGGTGACGTTGGCGGGGGCGACGTGGAATGGGCTGCCCGGCAAATTCGAGGCGGGGACGCCGGATGTGGCGGCGGCGGTGGCGCTGGGCGGCGCACGGGATTGGGCGCGGGACCTGCGCTTGACCGGCGCGGTAGATTATCTGACGGCGCTGGGGCTGGACGCCATCCACGCGCACACGCAGGCGCTCACGCAGCAGGTGTTGGCGGGGCTGGCAGCGCTTCCAGGCATGCGCGTGCTCGGCCCGGAAGCTGCTGCGCCGCGCGGGCCTATCGTCGCCTTCACCGTGGGCGACGCCGATGCGCATTGGATCGCGCAACTTTTGAACGGCGACGGCATCGCCGTGCGCGCGGGCGGGCATTGCGCTTATCCGCTGGTGCAGGCGCTCGGCATCCCCGGCGCGGTGCGCGTCAGCCCCTATTTCTACAACACCGAGGCTGAAATCGCCCATTTCCTCACGGTGTTGGAAGATATTGTGCGGCATCGCTTGTTGTGATTGCAATCGCGGGTTGGAGACGACTACCATGCGCATTCATCTCGTTCCCATTCTAAAAGCGTTGCTGGCCGCGCTGCTCTTCGGCGTCAGCGCGCCGCTCGCCAAAGCGTTGTTGGGTGAAGTGGCGCCGATTCCACTGGCCGGGCTGCTTTACCTGGGCAGTGGCCTGGCCGCGTTAGCATGGCTGGCCGTTCAGAGCCGCCAGGCGTCCACCAGCGAAGCGCGGTTGCTACGCGGCGATCTTCCCTGGCTGGCCGGCGCGCTCCTGGTGGGCGGCGTGGCGGCACCCATCATCCTTATGTTCAGCCTGCAAGCAACGCCTGCGGCTACCGCGTCGCTGCTGCTCAACTTCGAGGGCGTCGCCACCACCCTCATCGCCGCACTGGCCTTCCGCGAGGCTATCGGGCGGCGGGTTTGGGGCGCTATCGGCCTGATCACGCTGGCGAGCATGATCCTCTCTTGGGAGAGCAACGGTCAATGGGGGCTGGCGCCGGGCGCGTTGGGCATCCTGCTTGCCTGCGCGCTGTGGGGGCTGGATAATAACTTCACCCGCAACATCTCCGCCAAAAACCCGCTTACCATCGTAGCCTGGAAGGGGTTGGGCGCGGGGAGCTTCTCGGTGTTGCTGGCGCTGCTGCTGGGGCAGCCGTTCCCCGGCGTCGCAGTGGCGCTTCGAGCGTTGCTGCTAGGCAGCGTGAGCTACGGATTGAGCATCATGGCGTTCATCCTCGCGTTGCGCGACCTGGGCGCGGCGCGCACCAGCGCGCTCTTCAGCACCGCGCCCTTCATCGGTATGACGCTGGCCTTCGCATTGTTCAGCGAGCCGTTCACGGCGTCGTTTCTGCTGGCGTTGCCGGTGATGATCGCCGGGACGTTGCTGCTGGTGGGCGAAGCGCATCAACACGAGCATCAGCACGCGCGGCTCGTCCATGAGCATCGCCACCGGCACGATGACGGGCATCACACGCACGTCCACGCGCCGGGCGAGATTCCGGCGCGCGGGTGGCATTCTCATGCGCACACGCACGCGCCGGAAACGCATACCCATCCTCACACGCCCGATCTGCATCACCGGCACGGGCACACAGCGGGGTGATCTCTGTTTCACTTTGGTTGAGCCTTGTGTTGCACGTTCCAAGCATAGCTAGAACTGTCATAACTTCAAATGACTGGAGGGTTAGAAACGGGACTAGGGAGATATGACCTACGACATTCTCGACGAGACGTCCTACGAGGGTGAAATCCACATTTTGACGGATGTGGCCGATCTGGATGTGCTGCCCGTCGCTGGGCAGAAGCTGCTCACGGTTTATCAGCTGGAGCAGTTCCGCGACTTTCCTGGCGCGTTGCTGGCGTTAGCGGAGTCGGTGGAGCTGCCTTACGTCGCCGCATGGTTGCACGCGCTGGCGCAGGCGGAATCTTGCCGCCTGGAAGTCTGTCTCACTGAATACGCCGCGCCGCAGGTCTTCGTGCGTTACACCCTCACTGAGAAGTGGACGCCTGCGTTGAGCTTCGAGGCCGTACACGATTTGCCCTACAAGACGCCCGCGCTGCTGCGCCAGGTTTACGCGCTGGTGGGGAAGATCAACTTCGATGGCTATGGCTACGCAGGCGGCCTGCTCTGCCCGCCCGACCAATACCCGGACTTCGGCAGCTACGACGAGTGGCGCGATGAGACTATGCCCGATTACGAGGGCTTTATGGCGTTTTACGAAAGTTGGACCGGCGACCTATTGCTGGTCAACGACGAAGGACAGGTCGGCTGGTGGGTTCACGATGACGCCGACAAGCGCCGCTTGATTGGCACGCTGGAAACCGTGCTGCCAGAGCTGTTCGCAGCGTTGAGTGAGAATCGCCCCTTCGAGCCGTAGAAGGCACACCATATGCACTCACAAACTAAAGACCTACTCGCCATCGTCAAACGCGGAGAGGCTGAGGAGATCGAAGCCGCGCGAGATCTGGTGCGCCCGGAGCTGCTGCCGGAGTTGCTCGCCGCTTACTGGACGCTGCCCACCTGGGACGATAAAGCCGGGCTGATGCAACTCTTCTCGAATCATTTCGCTTCCGGTGGCGAAAAGGTCATGCTGGATTTCCTCACCGCGCCCATCACCGAGCTCAACGACGAGTACACCACTTCCGGCAAGATCGTCGCGCTGTGCCAGCTGACGGGTACGTTCGAATTCTATGAACGCCTGTGGTACAACCGCCCGCTATGTGCGGCAGTCATCCAGCGCGCGCTGGCCGGCGAGAAGCCCACTCTCGCCCTGGTGGATGCGCTGGATAAGCCCCAGCCGCAAGCACAACCCGCTCCCCCTGCAAAATCACCCAAGTGGTTATTGGCCTTGTGCGGCGCGCTCGCGTTGGCATTGGCTGCATGGGGAGGATACTTGCTTCTCACCGGGCAGGTTGCAGGAGGCATACAGCCGCCACAGTGGGTTTCGATGGCGGCGCTTATCTTGTTGTTCTTGCTGCCCATCTTGTTGACCTGGGCCACCGTAGTCTGGTGGGAGCGCAGTGAACGCGCGCGCCAGCAAAAGGCGCAGCAGGAGGGGGGGGGTCTTTGCGATCCAGCCCCTCAATCGCTGGGGTGTGCTCTTCAGCGCGTATGGGATGCTGGCTATCGCTGTGTTGCTCTTCCTCATAGGGCGGGTTGATGGGCGCAATCTGCTGGAGCAGCTCTTTGCGCCCGGCATCTTTGTTGCTATCGGCATCGGATTGTTGGCTTTCTTCAGACACACTACGGGCCTCGTGCTGCTGACTGCCGAGCGGGTGGCTGTGCGCCGCTTGTGGACGCGAGAGCGCGCCCTGCGCTACGCCGAGATCGAAAGCATCCGCCCGCTGGTGTTTGGTGTTCCGCCCATCATGGTCTTGCGCGGAGGCCGACGGACGCTGCGGATCCCGCGCACGGCGCAAAACTTCCCGCGCCTGTACACCCTGCTACTAGAGCGCGCTCCGGCGCTGCGAGCGAACCTCCTTACCGCGCGACATTTCGCGCTCCCCGATCACGGAAAGCTGTTCAATGCCCTGGATCGTTGGTTGATGGCCCCGCAAACGCTGGTCGCTCTGGAACTATCGCCGTTGGCGCTCCGTTATCAGCGCAAGGGTGAGGACTGGCGCGCGCGCTCAGTCCAGGACATCATGCAGATAGACATAGAGAGACGGCCCTCATACCGGCGTGCCGTGTCAACCACCCCACACATCAACCTGGACACGCACGACATCATCGTGACCTTCCGCGATGGCGAGCCATTGCGCATCCTGGAACGGAACGTTGTGCAGTTCGGAACCACGCCGGAGCAGTTGCACCTGATGCTTCAAGAGTTGTATGGCAAGTAAGCCCGCGTTCCTCAAAACCTGGCTCGCGCCGCTGGTGAACCTGGAGAGCACGTTGTTGCTCTTCGCCACGTTTATCTTTCATCACCACTATTTTGGCGCGGCTTTTGTGGTTGCGCCGTTTCTGGCGCTCAGCGACGCAATCCTGCTCGCCACCACGTTGTATGGCACCATGGTTCTGTTAGCGAATCTGGTGCAGGCCCCGGAAGATTGGCGCGAGTTCCAGGCGTTCATGGTCTTCATCGGCAGTACCTGGATTTCTCTGGTCTACATGACGCCCTTCTGGATGCAAGCCGCCACACCCGGTTGGGCGGAGCTGCTGATGCAAGTCTACTATGTGCTGCAAGCGCTGCTCTCTGTGGCGCTGTTGATTTTGCTTGTGACGCAGGAGCCGCAAAGCCGTTGGGGGGTGAATCCCCGGCTCAGCGGCGCACCCGGCGGGCTGAAGACCGCGCTCATCCTGGCTTACATCGTTGGCGCGACCTGGCTGCTCCATCAGGGGGTGGGGAGCGCGCCCGAAATCGTGACCGCGCAGGTGAATCTTGGCGGCGTGCTGTTACTGGAAGCCGCGGCGCGCTGGGGTTTTTCGAGTGTTGCGGAGGTGTTGTGATGATGTTTCGTGAGCAAACCCTCGAAGCGCTCGAAGGTGTCGTGTGGGATGCGCCCGGCGATGTTTCGTATCTCGTGACCACCTGCCACGCTTTGCGGCGCAAGCCGCTCGGCGATTTTAGCGTAGAGGATTTGCGCATCATGATTGGGCAAGGGCTTGGATTGCCGTATCTGCTGCCACTGGCGTTGGATGTACTGGAGCAGGATCCGTGGGCCGAGGGCGACTATTATCCCGGCGATCTTCTCGCCAGCGTGTTGCGCGTCGAGCGCGGCTTTTGGGCGCAAGCGCCGCAGTTGGGGGCGCGGCTCCGGGCGCTCGTGGCGCGGTTAGATGATATTCCGCAGGACATGCAAGAATTTATCGCGGTCTTCCGCACACAGGGGGAAATCTGATGCTGAACGATGCCCACATTTCAGATGCGCTCAACGCGCTCTCTTACGAGGAGCGCTTTGGCTGCTACACCGGCGCAGTAGAGATTGACGGCGTTTCGATTGATCTGATGTTGCACACGGATGACGCCGATGACCTGTCGCCGGCCCTGCAGCGGGCAATGAATCCCATCATTCATAATGCTTACCCACCTATCACCCCGGCGACGCTCGACGCGGTGGAGCGCCGCATCGGGCGACCTATCCCGCCGGAGTACCGGGAATTTCTGCTGGTACACAACGGCGGCTATCCAGAACCGGCGGATTTTGAAATCACCTGCCACAACGGGCGTGTGACGCCGGCCAGCGTTGAATGGTTCTTCCCGGTGGAGGCGGCAGACAGCATTGACCTGGAGCAGGTCCTACGCCGTCATCGGGGGCGCTACCCGGAGGAACTATTCCCCTTTGCCTGTGATCCGGGCGACAACCTTATCCTCATCGCCGTCGCTGGCGAGAAGGCGGGCCAAATCTGGTATTGGGATCACGAAGAAGAAGCCGAGGAGGACGCCGCGCCGATGTGGAACAACCTGTATTTCGTGGCCGAGTCTTTCGACGCTTTTCTGGCTAATCTAAAGTAAAGGGGATAAGCGTTGGCCATGCTGGACTTGTCCCTTGATCTGATCTTCTACCAGTGCCGCAGCATCACGGCGCATGATGACGTTGTGCCGCTCGTAGAGGCTATGTTCGAGGCGGGATTTGTCTTTGAGCAACTGGTTGACGGGCGTATGCGCAGAATCAATCAACGTGAGCAAATCGGAGCGCTGGTCAAGGGGCATTATCTGGTTGATCGCGTAGATCGCAAAACCAACACGCCCGCCCGTTGGACGACCCTGTTCAAAGCCTACCCGCGCGCTATGCCAGACCTGATCGGCAGTTTCGAGTTTCTGCAAATCAACCCGCGCGACAATCGGCTGCGGCTCAGCGCCCTGATTGATTTCGAGTTTGCGAACCAGCGCGGCTATGTAGAACCCTATGCGCAACGTCTCAGGGAATGGATCGGCGCGCTCTATGCCGTCGCCCAACCGGAACTTGGCTGGATTGATCGGATGGACAGAAACACGACTGATGAAACCGGTGTGCGCAAGCAAAGGCTGCTGGCCCTCAGTTGGGTCAATGTGTTTGGCCCATCGTATGTCGCGCAGTATGGCGAGGATTTCTTGCTGGGCCTGCCGGGCTGCTGCACTGAGCGGCTGCCGGATGGCGGCGTGCTGCATCAGCTCTCAGCGCATTTTGCGGTCGCCGATCACAAAGCGGCGCGGGTGATCCGCAGCCAGGTCAAAGACTACTGCACAGCGCAGGGTCTCAAGGTCACATGCCACGCGCCGTATGTGTTGCCAGAAGCGGAACCGGCTGATAGGATGGATTTCTAATTGATATGAAGATGACATCTCTGGAGACCAACATGAGATTGCACTCTCCCGCTCGACCTTATCTCAAAGCCGCGCAAAAAGCGTGGGGCGCCGACGATCCGCGTGCGGCGCTCAACCAACTGGCGCAGGGCATCCGCGCCGACGCCGGACACAAGCCGCTCTACCGGCTGGCGCTCAAATGCCTGCAACGCCTCGGCGCGGAGCAGGAAGTCGCTTTGATACAGATCATGCTCGCCGATTTCCGCGCCGCAGAGTCCTTTTACCTGCTGGGGCTGTACTATGCCAACGATCAGAACTTCGAGCTGGCGATCCCGCTCCTGGAGCACGCCCACGCGCTGGCCCCCAAGCGGCTCGATGTAGCCACGACGCTGGCGCAGAGCTACACCGCCCGTTTTCGCCCCCAGGATGCCTGTAACATCCTTCGTGATGCCGGCCTGCAGGGCGACTTCTGGGCCACCTACGAGTTCTATTGGGCCGCGCTGCTCTGCAATCGTCCGCCGGTGGGCATCACGGAATTCGTCAACGCCGCGCGCCTCAGCATCGCCCATGCCAACCTGGAAGCAACGCAGCGTGACAACCTCGCCTACGCGCTCGACAAACTGGCGCAGGCGTTGGCGCGCTTGCAAGCGTTCCCCGATCCCCGGCCTCTCGTCCAGGACTGGCATTTCATCCAGTACGGCGCGGCGATTCTCGACTATTTCGATGACCGCACCGCCGAGGATGGCCTCACCGTCGCCGGCGGGCGCTGGGTTGCGCTGTGGGCCACGGATGCGCACGTCGCCATGCTCCTGCACAAGCTCGCGCGCCTGCTCATCGCATTGGAGCGTGAGCCGCAGCGCGTCATCGCGCTGCCGGATCGTAATTCGGAGATCATCGGGCGCGCTGCCGCGTTGGTGCTCGATCTGCCCTTTGCGCTGGCGGCGGAAGAAGGCGGCGCGGCGCTGGCGCAACCGCACAGTCTGCTGATCGCGGCGGATCAGCGGGAGTTGCGCGACAAAGCTCTGTTGCCGGTGCTGCCAGGGCAGACGATCTTTGCGCTCAACTTGCACTGGCTGCATCACGGCGGGCTGACGCCGGACATTGCCGGATTGCTGAGCCAGGCGCTCTACCTGCCGTGGGAGGGCGCCCTCCAGTTCGATCCCGAAACGCGCCAGGTCAACCACACCGCTCCCGACAACCGCCCGGCGGAGAGCATCGCGCAGGAGTTGGCCGCTGCCGCGCCGGAGCAGGACGCGCACTTTGAGGAGATGCTGGCCTTCTACCGCGCCCGCGCCGCCTACCTCAAAGGTGGGCGGCACGGCGGCGACCTGCGGTTGCCCTTCCATGCCGACAGCCCCGTGCCGGGGGCGTATTTTGCGTAAGAGGTTCCTATGTCCGAATTGTTCAACACAAGGTGGAGATGATGAGAAAAGGCATTGAATGTTTTGTCGAAGGTGATACTAGGCTATTCAAGCAACGCGCCTCACTGCCGGCGACGGCGCGCGTCGTCGCCGATACAGAGGGGCTGCTGCGTTTTTTCCTCTACGATCAGGACTGTACACACTATACCGCCCTCAAACAAGCCGCCGATCATCCGGCAATCGCCTTCGAAAGCGCCTTCTTTGTCCGCGACGTCGTCCCGGAAGACCTGCGCGGGGCGGAACTATTGCACCTTTTGCCCGTGGCGTTGGACGGCATTGGCCGGGCAGGCGCTGGAGAAGACGGTGCGCCACTGCGCCTTTTTTCTCGCGTGGCCCTCAAACAACGCCGTTACGTGCAGACCGGCGGGGGGTTGCACCTCTTTCACCGCGATGTGGTGCAAGCGTTGGAACAACACGGTTTTACGGCAGGCGTCACGTTCGAGCCGGTGACAACGGAACCCGGTAGCCGCGTCAATTTCGACAGCTGGCGTCTCCTGAGGATCGAAAACGACCTGGGAGAAGCGCACACCCAGGAGCGCTTCATCGTCGCCTTCGAGCGCGCCAGGTGGAACGGCGCGGATTTCAACACCGCCACAGGCTACGGAGACGGCGAATTCGTCTTTGTCAGCCCGCGGTTGGCCGAGTATATGTTGAACCTGCCCCCAAGTCAACGGGGCGAGATCGCGTTCGAGCCGGTTGAGCTGATATAGTATGTTAAACCTCAAAGACGCCGAAACCTATCAACTCGTCCTGGAAATTGCCGACCACTACGGAGTTGACCCCTCCTCTTCCCTGGAAGCGGAGGATTTCTTCAACCGGTTGCTGGCGACATACACCGGCGCGCCGGAGCCAGAAGTCGTGGCAAACTGGCTTGACGGACAAATCGCGCGCGCCTTTGTTGCCATTGGTGACTATCCGCGCTGGATTCAATCCAGTGCGTGGCCGTTCGACCAGGGCGAGCCGCTGATTTTCGTGGCGCAAATTGACCTGGCGGTTGCCCATTCCCCGGCGCTTGCGACTGTCTTTCACGACGACACCTCGCTGTACCTTTTCGTGAAGCGCAACGGCGAATTTGAGATCGTCACACAACAGTATTGAAGTTGTTGAAAGCGCATTTCAGACTCGTATAATCTTTCGGAGTTTAGCTGATGGAAACTTTGCTCAAATTAGACCAGCGTTTAGGCTTGGGGCGCTTGCGGGCTGCGGCCTGGCTGGATGACCAGACCGTGCTCGTGGCGACGCAGGCCGCGTTGTGGCGTTGGGAACCGTACACCGGCGCGGTGACGCCTTTTGCGCAGGTGGGCGCGGAGCTGCTCACGGTCAACCGCACTGCCGGGCTGGCGGCAGTCGCGGTGGACTGCCCCCGGCGCGAGCTAGTCGTCATCGCCCTGGCGGATGGGCGCGAGGTGCGTCGCCTGCCCGGTCACGGCGGAGCGATCATCCAATGCCTGGCGCTCTCGCCGGATGGACGGCGGCTCGCCAGCGGCGGCTCGGATCGGATGTTGCGCATCCGTGAGATTGCTACGGGTGCGGAGCTCCTGTCGCTGGAGCACGCCGGCGGCTTTCTCTCCAGCGACGGCAGCCCCGATGCGGCGGCGTGGTCGCCGGACGGGAAGCGGATAGCGCCGGCGGGCGCATCTACCTCTACTGGCTGGCTGATCAGCACACCCGCGAGCTGGTCACGCCCGCCGAGCAACGCTGGTTCGAGGCTATCGCCTGGTCGCCGGATGGCGCGCTCATTGCCGCCGGGACGCGCAACGGCGTGATCTGCCTCTTCGACGCGACGCGCGGCGCCTTCCTGGGCGAAATCGCCGCGCATGGGGCGGAGGTGACGGCGTTGTGCTTCACCCCCGATGGGCGGCTCATCTCCGCTTCGGATGATGGCAGTATTGGAGTGTGGCGCGGCTGATGGCTGATGATGAATCATCAGCCTGTTACCCGAAGCCTGCTCAAGCAAGCTGGAGCGGGTTTGGCAGTCGGCTTTGAGCCGATTTGGTGTAGCAGCCGGCGGTTTCAACCTGGCGTGGCGGCTGATGTGGCTGATGATGAATCATCAGTCTGCTACCCGAAGCCTGCTCAAGCAGGCTGGAGCGGGTTTTGCAGTCGGCTTTGAGCCGACTTGATGTAGCAGCCTGCGATTTCAATCGCAGGCATCACGCGCAAGGAGATTCTTATGGACGCATTGACTTTAGACCCACAGACACAAGAAAAGGCCAACGAGTTTATCCGCCAGCATGTAACCGCCGGGTTTGCTGCTGCGGATCAGATTATCGAATGGGCGTTGGACTACTTTGCAGACCCATCCGACTTCGACGCGCTGGAGGCGTATGTGGTGCAGGCCACCCGCGCCGCCATCGCCGCGCATTGTGCGGCGCAGCGCGCCTGGCCCGCCGAAACCGATTGCGACCGGCTCGATTTCGCCTTCCTGTTGCTGGAAGAGGAACACGGCATCGTGGCGCGGCAGAACTTCACCTGCTGCCAGAGCGACGG
>CAZDSF010000050.1:0-31486 GCA_964508025.1 uncultured Anaerolineales bacterium | reverse complement strand
CCACCACATTCGCGGCGCGCACCTGCTCACCGGTGAGGTAGTCCGTATGCGGAACACCGGCAGTGGTGCGCAGCCAGTTACCTGAATTGGCGTTGTAATCCCATTGCACTTTGCCGACGCGGTAGTCAATGTTGACGCGCGTGGCATCTTTGATGTCTGGGCTTGCGGGGATGGCTTCGCTAAACGCCATCAATTTGGGGAAATTTGGACGTTGATCCACGCCGCGCTCGATAGCCAGCTGCCGCAATGCCATGGGGTTGGCAAAGAGCGTGTGCTCGAAGGCCACGCCTTCTCTGGGAACGCGGTAGAACGCGGGCGCGCCGACGCCGAAATCCGGCGACATGATCCGCGCAGGGAAGAGGTCGGAGTTGCGATAGCGCTCCTTCACGCCCGCGCTGGAGCCGGAATAGGCGAACGGCGCCTGGTACATGGCCGGAATCTCCAGATCAATCAGCCGCCCGCTGCGCACCGAGCCGACGCGCTCCGGGTAGGTTCCATAAAAGACGGCGGTGAAGCGCGTGATGCCGCCCTCGGCGTAATGCTCGAAGAGTAAATCCGCCGAGTTTAGCCCCGATTGCGGGCGCACCTCTGCCGAGTTGGAGATCTTGATCGCCAGCGGGCTGTGATCGAGCATGGTGGGGTCGGCAACTTTCAAGCCGGTCAGCGGATTGACATCCGGCGGGAAGGGCGTGACCACATTCGACGGCGGGGCGGTGGGTTCCTCCGTAGGCAGCGGCGTTGGCGTGGGGGTTGCCGTCGGCGGGATTACCACCACCAGCGTGGGCGTGACCTGTGGCGTGCGGGTCGGCGTGACCGTGGCTGCGGGCGCTTCGCCGCCGCCGCAACCGCTGAGCGCCAGCACGATGAGTCCGAGAACGATCAGCAAATGTACTCTAGTCCGTATCATATTTCTATCTCCAGGATGAAGGGGATCGGTTATGGAACTAGCGGAGCTCCACTTCTGCCCATTATAAGAAGTCCTGCCGTCAAGTCAATGCTTCGACCTTCATGCGGGCGGCGCCGCTTCGATATCCAGGGCCTTGAAAAAGCCGAACTGGGTTTTGATGTTCTGATAGCCCAAGCTTTTGTAGAAGGCGTGGGCCTCCGTGCGTTTGACGTTGGATTTGAGGTAGACGCCGTCGCAGCCGCGCTCGCGCGCCCACGCTTCGGCGCGCGCCATCAGCGCCCGTCCGATTCCCTGCCCGCGACAGCGCTCATCCACCACCAGCCCGGCGACCATCACCAGCGGGTCGCGCATCAACGGGCGGTAGACGAAAAGCGAGATCCAGCCGGTGACGTAGCCCTCATCATCCACGGCGACAAATACGGCGTGATCGTCCTGCGGCAATAGCCTCGCCAGCCGCACGCGGAGTGCGGCTTCGGTGGTGGGATAGCCCAGTTGCGCCGCGAGCGCGGTGAGCCGAGACGCATCCTCCAGTTGCGCGGGACGGATGCTCACGGCCTGCCTCCCAGGACATAGCGCAACACCAGCGCGTCGGTGAGCAGCTCGACCGGCGCGCGATCATCGGTGAAAATCATGCCGCCCGGCGCTACGGTGATGAGATTCGCTTCGGCGCGCTCGGCAATGCGAACCAGAACCTTGTCTTGCAACAGCCGGCGATTGGCGGCGAAGTCCTCCGCCGTGGTCGGCTGCACCGTGGCAACAATGATGGCGTTGAAGGTGTCCGGCACAGCGATCACATGCACCGAGGAGTAGACTTGTTGCAGCGTGGCGACCAACGCCTCCACCACGCGCCAGTCATCCGGCGTGTGTCCGGCGTTCACGGCCACGACGCCGCGCCCGGTGAGCAGCGCGCGAATCTCCTGGAAGAACTCCACGGTGGTGAGATGCCAGGGGATGTATGGCAGCCGGAAAGCATCCACGGCGACGACATCGTACCGAGCCGAGGTTTGCGCCAGGAAGGCGCGCCCATCCATCGCGGCGATGCGCAGATTTGGCTCGGTCATGTCGAAATACGCGCGCCCTACCTCCACAATCGCCGGGTCAATCTCCACGCCGTCAATGGGAATTGCGCCGTAGATAGCCGTATATTGCTTGGGAATCGTGCCCGCCGCAGAGCCGATTACCAGCAGACTACCGACTTGTTCTGCCGTATGCGGCGGCGGATTGAAGTACGGCGCGATGAGGAAATAATCCCACGTCCCGCCAGTGAGCAGCGTTTGCGGGCTGTACACGGAGTGAATTCCCTGTCCCTCATTGAGGAGTAAAAAGCGCGCGCCCTGTTCCCCTTCGAGCACCTGGATGTAGTTGTAGGTGGATTCCTGCTCGTAGATCAGCCGCGCCTGGGGCTTCACCGCGCCGAGGTTGACGAAGAACAACGCCGCGATCACTAACATCACCGCAGCGCCGAGCCATGCGCGGCGGCGGAAGGCGCGCCACAGCCCGGCGACGCCGAGCAGGGTGGTGATCAGCGCCAGCAGCAGGAAGGTGCGCCGCGTGCCCAACGCCGGAATCAGCACGAGATTGGGGAGGAAAGTCCCCAGGAAGCTGCCCAGCGTCGAAACCGCGTAGATTTTACCGGCGGTGACGCCCGAAGCGCGCACGTCGGTCATGGAGAGGCGGATAACGAAGGGCGAGACGCACGCCAGCAGCGTCACCGGCGCGACGAAGAGGATCAGCACGGCGAGCAGCGGCCCGCCCACCTGGAAGGCGTCGAGCGCGGCCATCCCCTGCGCGGCCAGCATCAGTGCGGGGCGCGCGATGAAGGGGATCACGGCAATCGTCGCGCCGGCAGCGATGAGGATGGTGAACAGCGTCTCCGCGCGCGGCGAGCGATCCGCCCACCGCCCGCCGAGGACGTAGCCCACGGAGAGATAGAGCAGAATCATGCCGATGATAGCCGACCACACCAGCTCCGACGTGCCGAACGCGGGCGCCAACAACCGCGCCGCCGCCAGCTCCAACGCCAACGTCACCAGCCCGCCGATGAAAGCAGTAATGTAAAGAAATCCTGTCATTGTAGTCCTCTCAGAAACGCGGATTAACGCAGATAGGCGCAGATGAACGCGGATTTATCTGTCGGAAATTGTTTTTGAATTTGATGTAACGCAGATGAACGCCGATTTATTTGGCTGCCAGATGTTGCGTCCATTCCAGGGTACCTTTTCGCGCATTGTCGAATGCCTTGCGCCTGAATTCGGCTTTGGGACCAAAATTCAACAGCAGGCCAACCTCGTATCGCGTCGCTTTCAAGTAGTTGAGCAGTTGCGCTTCATGTTCTTCAGCAAGGGCTTTCACTGCCTTCAGTTCCACAATGACACTGTCCGCTACTAACAAATCTGCCGCGAACCTTCCAACCTGCACACCTCTGTAATACACCTCTATCGGCGCTTGCTGGACGACAACCAGATTCGAGCCTTGTAGTTCGATGAACATTGAGTTTTGATAGATTCTCTCGATGAAACCATATCCGAGCTGGTTATAGACACTGAAAAACGCTTTGAGGATGCTATTGGTGATATCCTTATGCTTGAATTCCATCGGCTTCTACCCTCTCTGAATATTCTTCAGCCATCTGGGCGCACATGTAACGCAGATTGGACAGATTTCGCAGATTTTTTAAATTTATCTGCGTGTATCTGCGAAAATCCGCGTTCATCTGCGTTACAGTCCCAGATCTTGCCACAGCGCATCCACCCGCGCTTTGACCTCCGCGCTCATGCGCGCTGTTTCGGGCCACCCGCGCGTGTAGCCCTCTTCGGGCCATTTCGCCGTGGCGTCAATGCCGATTTTGCCGCCGAAAGATTGCTGGTACGAAGCATGATCCAGCTGATCCACCGGCCCATCGTTGATGATGACATCCCGCGACCAATCCACGTTCCCCAGGGCTTGCCACGCGGCTTCCGTGGGATTCTGCACATCCACCCAGGCATCCACTACCACAATCGCCTTCGCCAGACTCAACAGCGCCAGCCCCCATAAGCCATGGATAACCTTGCGCGCGTGCCCCGGATAGCGCTTTTGAATGCTGACCAGCACCAGGTTGTGGAAGACGCCCGGCGCGGGCATGGTGAAATCCACCACTTCGGGCAGGAACAGGCGCAGCAGCGGCAGGAACAGCCGTTCTGTGGCTTTCCCCATCCAATAGTCTTCCATTGGCGGAATGCCGACGACTGTAGCGGGATAGATGGGTTTGCGGCGGCGCGTGATCGCGGTGACGTGAAACGCCGGGAAACGCTCCACGGGTGTGTAGTAGCCGGTGTGGTCGCCGAAGGGGCCTTCCGGGCGCTGATCGGTGGGATCCACATACCCTTCGATGACGATGTCGGCATCGGCGGGGACGGTGAGCGGCTGGGTGACGCAGCGCACGAAGGGCACGGCTTTCCCGCGCAGCCAGCCCGCCAGCAGATACTCGTCAATATCGGGCGGCAGCGGCGCGGAAGCGGCCCAGATACACGCCGGATCGCCGCCCAACACCACCGCCGCCGGAATCACCGATTGACTCTTGACTTCAGACCCCCGCGCCGCGCGCTCGTGTTCCGCGCCGCCCTTGTGCCGCTGCCAGTGGACGAGGAGCGTGCGCGCATCCACCTTCTGCAAACGATACATGCCCACATTGCGCACACCGGTTTCGGGGTGGCGGGTGACGACCTGCGGCAGTGTGATGAATGGCCCGCCATCTTGGGGCCAGCAGGTGAGGATGGGCAGCGCATCCAGCGAGGGCGCTGCTGTCTCCACCAGCTCCTGGCACGGGGCGCGCCGCACCAGCCTGGGCTTGAAGCCCGCTGCGCGCAGCGCGTTCAGCAGCGCGAGGCCCCTTCCCAGCGCCGCGCCGGTATTCTGCGGCAGGCGCAGGTCAATGAGCCGCGCCAGGTTGCGGCGCAGCGCCTCCAGTTCCTCAACGTGCAACGCCCAAGCCATGCGCTGCGCGCTGCCGAAGGCGTTGATGAGCACGGGGATCTCGTAGCCGGCGACGTTCTCGAAGAGCAGCGCCTTGTTTTGCGCCGCCGGCCCCTTGCTCACGCGATCCACAATCTCGGTGATTTCCAGCTCGGCGGAGACGCGCGCCTTGATCCGCGTGAGCTCGCCGCACGCTTCCAGCAGTGTGACGAAATCGTGCAACGTCTCGTGACGCATGGCGGCGTTACGGCATCTCCGGCAGATCGGCGAGGGCTGCGTAAGCTACGCCGACCATGGTGGGGCCGGTGTGCGCGCCCATCATGGGCGTCATCGGGCAGCCGGGAATCCAGGTGCAATCGTAAAGCGGCTCAATCAGCGCGCGTAGCTGTTCCACAGCCTCGGGATTGGCAGCGTGCCCCAGTTGGACGCGCAACGCCGTTCCGGGCGCGTGGCGCTTGAGCATCTGTTTGGTCAGCCCTTGCAACGCTCCCTTGAACGTGCGCGCCATGCCGCGTTGCTCGTAGACGCCTTCGGGCTTGGAGACGCCGATGATCGGGCGCAGATGCAACGCCGAAGCGATGAGGCCCTTCATGTGGCTGATGCGCCCGCCGTGGATCAGATATTGTAGATCGTCCAGCGTGTAAACGCTGTCGCTCGCCGCGCCGATGGCGTGAATCATGACGACAATGCGCTCTGCATCCCAGCCCGCCTGCGCGGCGCGCGCTGCCGCCGTCACCATCCAGCCGAGCACGGCGGAAAGCGTCCGCGTATCCACCACGGTGATGTTGGCTTCGGGCGTCATCTCGCGGGCGGCGGCAGCGACATTCAGCGGCGCACTCAGCCCGGAAGACATGTGGATCGAGAGAATATCGGGATCGGTCTTTGCCAGCTGGCGATAAGTCTCCGCGAAGTCGCCCGGCGAGGGCGCGGCGGTGACGGGCAGCTGTCCGGTCTCTTCCAGCACGCGGTACAGCATCGCCGGGTCGAGGTCTACGCCGCTGATATAAACTTTATCGCCAATGTTGATCTTGTGCGGGACGATATGAATGTTGTACGCGGCGATCAATTCCTGCGGTAAATCCATGCCACTGTCGGTAACAATCTGCATCTCAGTTTCTCCTTAAAAATAGCGAATGGCGAATAGCGAATGGCGAATAGCGAATGGCGAATAGCGAATGGCAAATAGCGAATCCTGCCAGCGGCAAGTATACCGCGAACTGAAGGGCGCTTTTCCGCCGCGATTCTTGTTCTCGTTGATGTGCCAAAGGACTCCCCACTAAATAGGAAAATTTAATGTCAGCTCATCGTGAGGGCTGCGCTGCCGGTTCGGTAACATGCCTTGAGCATACTTACGCAGCGCTGGCATCAGACAACGTTGCGCTATCGCTGATATCGAGGAGCCGGCTTGTGAGTTGTTCCAGAGTCGCGGCGGCGCCTCGCGCCTGCGCCTCGGCGAAAGCTTCTGGCGACAGTTGTTCGCGCAACTGCGCCAGGGTTTCTTGGAGCAGACGCCCCATTTGTTCGATATCGCTGGGGAGTTGCTGGGCAAAACACAGAACTTCTACTGCCAGCGCGGGTTGCGGTTCAGCAGCCAGCAGTTGTCCCCATTGCATGAGCACCCTGGAGACTATGCGCTGGTTGTTGATGTTACAGGCTGTTTGGAGGGCGGCAGCGTAGTATTGCCGGGCCTGGAGATGATCATCGCGGTCGAGCGCGACATCTCCCAGCGCGGTTTGGGCCAGTGCCAGGCCGAACTGGTCGCCGATGTGTTCGAAGAGCGCCAGACTCTCCTGGAACATGGGCACAGCGCGGTCGCGCGCGGATTCCTCGGTGAGCATCAGCGCCCAGTCGTAGAGGGTGTAAGCAACGATCCGCCGCTCGCCGATTTCGCGGCCTGTGGCAATACATTGCTCAAAATAGGGCGCAGCGCCGGCAAGCCCCTCTTTCATCGCCAACATGCCGGCCAGGTGATTGGCGGCGTAAGCCAGTTGCAATGGCGCGCCGAGATCCTGAAGGCGCTCGACGCTCTCTCGAAAACACTGCAACGCCGTTTCGTAATCGCCAATCTCTCTCGCGGTCACGCCGAGATGATCCAGGACGTTGGCAATGCCACGGGGATTTTGGGTGCGCCGGTAAAACGCCAGCGCCTGCTCGAAATGACGGTGCGCTTCGGTGTAATCTCCCAACGCCCAGGCGACGGTGCCGAGATGGTCGTAGGTATGAGCCTGTCCGGTCAGGTCGTCTTCGGCCTCGTAAAGCGTCAGCGCCTCGCGGTAATGGGCCAGCGCCGTGGTGTAATCTCCTTTCACCCAGGCGATACGGCCCATCGTGTTGAGGGCGCCGGCAAGTTGAGAGCGGGCGTCTGCGCGGCGTTGAACTTCTAGCGCCGCTTCGGCGCTGGCGCGCGCCTCATCGTAGCGATCCAGGTCTATCAAAAATGTCGCTCTCAAGCTCAGCAGTAGCGCGCGGGTGATTGGCGTTGTGGGAGCGGTAACCGTCTCCAGCGCTGCGATTGCAGTATCGAAGAGCGCCAAGCCTTCCAGGCTGCGTCCGCGCATGGTGAGGAAGATGGCGAGGCTAGGCGCGGCTTGCGTTAGCGCTTCAAGGCAGCATTGTTGGACGGCCCATTGCCACGCCGCGCGGAGATCCTCGAAGGCGTCGGCAATCGCTTCCAGGGCGTCTTTCTGCTTCTCGTTTTGGAGCGCGGCTTCTTGTCGGTGCAAGAAGGCGGCGTGATAGGCGCAATGCCGGCGACGGATTTCAGCCTCTCGTTCGGGAGCGAGGTGCAGTTTTTCGAGCGCGTAATCGTGCAGGAGCGCCTGCATGGCGTAACGGTCGTTATGCCGCCGTTGCAGCAGGGATTTATCCACGAGCGCGGCGAGGAGCGCTAGCGTGGCCGCGGCGCTAGGGCGTTGCTCCGGCGCGTGCAATAGCGCGGCAGCGGCTTCGCGGCGGAATGCGCCCTGGAAGACCGCCCACGCGCTAAGCGCCTCCTGTTCCGTCGTATCGAGCAATTGCCAGGAGTATTCGAATACGGCGCGCAGGCTGCGGTGGCGATCAGGCCGATCGCGTTGCGTGGAGCTCAGTAAATCCAGATTGTGCGCCAGTTCCTCGGCCACTTCGGCGCAGGAAAGCGCCCGCAGCCACGAAGCCGCCAGCTCCAGCGCCAGGGGCATCCCCTGCACCCGCGCGCAGATGTGCGCCACGCAAGCCCGCTGCTCCGCATCCAGCCGGAATTCCGGGTCGGCCAGTTGCGCCTGTTGGACGAAGAGCTGCACTGCCGCGTAGGATTCCAGCGCGGGCGATGCGGCGGTGGGGAAATCCATGCCTGCAATGGCGTAGATGTGTTCCTCGCGCAGGCTCAGCCGTTCCCGTGAGGTGACCAGAATCTTGAGTCCGGGCGCATGGACAAGCAGCTTCGCCACAAGGCGTGCGCCCGCAGCCAGGTGTTCGAAGTTGTCGAGGAGCAGCAGCAGTTGTTTTTCGCGGAGATAACTGTGCAGTTGCGCCTCCGGCGCGTCGCGCTGATAGAAGCTGATCCGCAGCGCTTCGGCAATCGCCGGGGCCAACAGCGCCGGGTCGTTGATCGCATCCAGCGGGACAAAGTAGACGCCGTGGGTAAAGGCTTCGATCTGCTCGGCGGCGGCTTGCAGCGCCAGGCGCGTCTTGCCCATCCCTCCTGGCCCGATGAGGGTGAGCAGGCGACAGCTCGGATCTTGCAGGCGCGAGCCAATCTCGCGCAGTTCCTCGGTGCGCCCGACAAAAGGCGTGGGCTGCGGCGGCAGATTGTGCGGATGCGCCGACAACGTCCGTAAGGGCGGGAATTCGCGCAGGGGGAGATCGGGATGCAACAGCTGGTAGATGTGCTGCGGCTCGCTCAAATCCTTGAGCAGGTGATTTCCCAGGTCGCGGAGGGAGGCGCCGGGCGGCAAGGTTGCTGCGCGCGCCAGCTCGCAGGTGAGCAGGATTTGTCCGCCCCAACCGGCAGAGAGCAAGCGTGCGGTGCGGCTCACTTCCAGGCCGAAGTAATCATCGCCGTGCCGGCGCGCCGGACCGGCATGTAACGCGATGCGCACGCGCAGATCGCCGACAGCATCCCAATTCTGCGCTGTGAGCGCGCGTTGGATTTCCAGCGCGCAGGCGAGCGGGTCGCCGCCCTCGAAGACGGCAAAGAGGCCATCGCCGGTGTGCTTGACCACGTTGCCGCCATGACGCACAATCGCTGTGCCTAGCGTCAGGTCATGGCAGGGCAGGGCCTCTTCCATGGCCTGGGGATGTTGTACCCAGCGTTCGGTGGAGCCTTCGATGTCAGTAAACAGAAAAACGGGCATGGTGTTAGATTTCCAGAGCGCGGGTGCGATATTGCAGCGCCTCCGCGAGGTGATGGACCTGGATGGCGGCGACGCCTTCCAGGTCGGCGATGGTGCGCGAGACTTTGAGCACGCGATGATAGGCGCGGGCGCTCAGGTGCATCTGCCGCATAGCGCTGCGCATCAAGGCTTGCGCATCTTCGCGCAAGGTGCAGAACTGGCGCAGTTCCGCCGGCCCCATATCGGCGTTGCAAGCCAGGCCCGCATCTTTCATGCGCGCGCGTTGCCGCTCGCGGGCCGCTTCGATGCGGGCGCGGATCACGGCGGAGGATTCGCCCTGCGTGGCCCGGCTCAGCTTCTCGAAAGGGACTCGTGGCACTTCGATGTGGATGTCAATGCGATCCAGCAACGGCCCGGAGATCTTTTTGCGATACCGTTGGATGATGCCCATCGAGCAGGTGCAGGCGCGCTCCGGGTCGCCGTAGTAGCCGCAGGGGCACGGGTTGAGCGCGGCGATGAGCATGAAGTTCGCCGGAAAGGTGAGGCTGCCCTGTGCGCGGCTGATGGTGACGAGTTTATCTTCCATCGGCTGACGCATCACTTCCAGCACTTTGCTGTTGAATTCGGGCATTTCATCCAGGAAGAGCACGCCCCGATGCGCCAGGCTGATTTCGCCAGGGCGGGGCCAGTGTCCGCCGCCAACCAGTCCTGCGTTGCTGATGGTGTGATGCGGCGAGCGGAAGGGCCGTTGTTGGATGAGCGGGGTGCCCGGCGGCAGCATATCGGCCACGCTGTAGATGCGTGTCACTTCGAGGGCTTCTTCCAACGAGAGCAGCGGCAAAATGCCGGGCATGGCGCGAGCCATGAGCGTCTTCCCGGCGCCTGGCGGGCCGAGCATCAGCATGTTGTGCCCGCCGGCGGCGACCACCTCCAGGGCGCGTTTGGCGTGTTCCTGCCCCTGAATTTCCGCAAAATCTACGGCGGGCGGCGGCGGCGCGGCGGCCAGTTGCGCGCCGGGCGGCAAGGGGGCCAGCGGATGGAAGCCCTGGAAATGGGCCACCAGTTGCGCGAGCGTTTCCACTGGATACACGGGCACATCGGGGATGAGGGCGGCTTCGGGGGCGTCGCTTGCGGGCGCGTAGATGGCGGTGACGCCGTTGTGGCGCGCCATATCGGCGACTGGGAGCACGCCGCGCACATGCCGCAACGAGCCATCGAGCGAGAGCTCGCCCAACATCACCGCGCCTTCGAGTTTGGGCAGCGGCAGTTGGCCGCTCGCTGCCAGAATGCCGATGGCAATGGGCAGATCGTAGGCGGGGCCTTCTTTGCGCAGGTCGGCGGGCGCCAGGTTGATGGTGATGTGTTGCCCGGTGGGGAAGTTCAAGCCGCTGTTGCGGATGGCAGCGCGGACGCGCTCGCCGCTTTCGCGCACGGCGGCATCCGGCAGCCCTACGAGGATCAGCACGCCACCCTGCCCGGCGCGGCGCGCATCCACCTCCACTTCTACCGGTTGGGCTTCTAATCCCACCACAGCGGCGCTACCGATCTTTGCCAGCATGAACACCTCCGCAAGTCACGAGTTACGAATCCCCATTTTCCAACGCATACACATCGCGGCGCGCCCAGCCAGAGAGGGCGGCGATATCGCGGGCGGCTTGGGAACGCGATAGCCCTTGCGCCAGCCGTTCGGCGAGGGCGGCGCGGACGCGCGTCTCTTCCCAGATGCCGGCGGTCTCTGGCGCGCCGCCAATGACGAGAGTGAACTCCCCGCGCGGCGGCTGTTCCTGCAAGTGCGCCAGCGCCCCATCCAGGTCGCCGCGCCAAAATTCCTCATGCAGTTTAGTCAGCTCGCGGCAGAGCGCCACGGGGCGGTTGCCGAGCGTCTCACGCAGCACGCTCAGGGTGGCTTCCACCCGGCGCGGCGATTCGTAGAGGACGAGGGTGGCGCGCAACGCGGCGACTTCTGCCAGTACGGCGCGCTGCTCGGAGGCTTTGCGCGGCAGGAATCCCAGGAACAGGAAGCGGTCGGTGGGGAGGCCCGCTGCCGCTAACGCGGTGATGAGCGCCGCCGGGCCGGGGACCGGCGTGACCGAGAAGCCCGCGTCTATGGCCGCGCGCACCAGCGAGTAGCCGGGATCGGAAATGCCCGGCATCCCCGCTTCGGAGATGAGGGCCACATCGCCGTGTTCCAGCGCCGCCAGCAGTGGCGCGAGCTTGCGCTGTTCGTTGCCTTCGAAGAACGAGGTGAGCGGCGTGCGGATGCTGTAATGGTCGAGCAGGATGCGCGCCTTGCGGGTGTCCTCGGCGGCAATGAGCGCGACTTCGCCGAGCACGCGGAGGGCGCGCAAAGTGATGTCTTCCAGGTTGCCGATGGGCGTGCCGACGATGTAGAGGGTGTGCATAGCGGTAATCAGCGCGTATCAGGTGCGCCGGGAGATGCCGGTGAGAATGGCTTGTCGCCCCCGGAACGCTTCTTCGACCACCAGCCCGCCCCGCGCGATGCGATAGTGGCAGATCTCGCGGGCGTGGTCGCTGCCGCGCAGCTTGAGGACGACGATGGCGCGCTGAATCTCGCTTTCGATTTCTACGTAGCGCAGCAGAATGATGCCATCCGCCAGGAAGGAGAGCGCGCCCCGTCCGGCATGTTGGTACTCCGTGCGATTTTCCTCCGCGAGCAACAGGGTGGTGATCCGTTCGCGGCGCAGGCTGTTGACCAGGGCGGTATAGTGCTGGCGCAGTTTGAGCCGATCCTCGGTGATGCGTGTGAAGTGGGTGGCGCTATCCAGCACTGCGCGGCGAATATCGCTTTCCATAAAGCGCCGGTAGATAAGGCTGTTGGGATCCTGCAAACTCTCCAGCAACACCCGTGGAGACGTGAAAATGATATGCAATTTGCCCTGCCGTTCCAGAGCTTCCAGGTCGAGACCCAGGGAGCGCGCGTCGCGGTAGAGTGATTCGGGGAATTCTTCGAAGGTGATAAATAGCCCCCCTTCGCCTTGCTGTGCGCCCTGGATGAGGAATTGGAAAGCCAGGGAGGTTTTGCCGGTCCCCGGCGCGCCGCGCACCAGTACCACAGTGCCGGGCAACAATCCTCCGCGCAACATTTTGTCCAATCCCACAACCCCGGTAGGAACCCGTTCAATATCCATTTTCTTGCTCCCTTGTACAGCACGGATGACAGCATCAGTAATTCTTGGTGAAGACGATGAAGGCCATTGAGCGGCTGCAAAACGGCTCAAAGTTCAACGTAATCTGTTCGGAAATGCGCACCCCTGTTGTGGGGTCGTGCAACTGCACTTTGAATTCTCCCGCTACGGCGATGGGATGATCGTTGAGGAATTGCTCCCAGCCTGATTCTCCGTACATGGTCGCGTCGCCTGACCGCGCCGCGACATCCAGCCCGCCGCCCCAGATGCGAATAGCGTAACCGGTGAGCGCCTTGCCCTCCTGATCTCGCACCAGGCCCGCGACGCCGGCCCAATTGCAGCCGTAGTAGGGCGTCTGATACTCAATCTCGTAGCTGAAACGATAGGGCGGGAGCGTGGGACGCGGCGTGGGTGTGTCGGTAGGGCGCGGGGTGATGGTTGGACGCGGCGTTACAACGGCAGTGGGCGTGGGCGTGAATGTGGACGGCGGCGTGGGCGTGACCGTCGGCGTGCTCGTGGGGGTCCAGGTGGGCGGCGCTGCCAGCCCTTCGGGCGTGGGCGTGCTCGTGGGAATGACCAGCAGGGCGACGCGCGTTGCCGGTGGGAAGGGGTTCAACGCTGTGGTCGGGTTGATTGCAATCAAAATGTAATATGCGATCACCGCTACGGTCAACCCCAACATCACCAGGGTCAGCCCATTGAAAAGGCGAGCGCGCCGTTGCATGATGCCTCCTGTTACGGAACGAAGATCTGAATATCCGCCTGTTTGCGCAGGTCGTCCAACCATTCACGGATAGCGCGATCGCGCAGCAGACGCAGATTGTCGGCGCTGATCTCTTGATCGGGAACGCGATCCACCACTTGCACGATGTGATAGCCCAACGCGCTGCGAATGACCTCGCTGATCTGCCCCGGTTGCAGCGCGAAAGCGGCGGCTTCCACCTCAGCCGACGTGAGAATGCCGCGCGGCACGTATCCCAGATCGCCGCCGCGATCGCGCGTGTAGGTATCCTGGGAGTAGCGCTGCGCCAGGGCCCCGAAATCGGCGCCGGCGCGCAACTGCGCCAGGACTCTTTCGGCTTCTTCTTGCGTGGCAATGAGAATATGGCGCGCATTGATGTGCTCGGTTCGGGTGGGGATGGCGGCGATGACGTATTCGATCATCCGCGACGCGATCATCTCCTGCCGCAATTCCTGCCGCATCTGCTCCAGCGTAAGCCCCTCGCGCGCCAGGCGCTCCTCAAGCGCCGGCTGCCCGATCTCGCGGATGAGGCTTGCCACCGCAGCCTCAACCTCTTCCTCGGAGACGGTGAGGCCCTCGCGCGCAGCCGCCTGGTTGATGAGCAACAGCTCGATGCGCATCTCCAGCACCCACTTGCGCGCATCGGCAAGGATGCTCTGCCCTTCGGGCGTGGAGAAATCCTGCCCGTTGGCGCTCATGGTCGCCTCGTAACTGGCGATTTGCCGCTCGAATTCGGCCATGGTGATAGCCTCGCCGTTGACGAGCGCCGCGAGCGGCTCAGGTGTGGGCGTGGCTTCTGGCGTGGCGGGTTCTGTGGCGGGAACAGGGGTTGCAACGGTTGGCGCTTCGGTAGCTGGCGCCAGTGTGGGCGGCGGCGGGACGGTCAAATCCGGCGGCGAGCAAGCGACAAGGCTTAATAGCAACATCAGCGCACAGCCAACCCAAAATCTGCGTGGTTTGAACAAGGGATGCTCTCCTTATGTTATGGTTATCATCTTGTAATCGCTCAGCCGGTCACGTCCTCAAATGAGGGGCTGCAGCGTTACGCCATTGCCTGAATTATAGCCTTAGGGCGGGATTGTGCAATCGGCAGTGGGGCCGTGACCAGAATTTGGCAAGAACGCGGAATGTGAGAAAATGACGGCAGACCGGCTTCTCCAAGGCCTACAACCCTGGTTGAACCGTACCACATCTCGATCTTAGGGCAAGGAGCGCCATGCGGGCTGTTAAACCAACGCTAGAGCACGAAACTCGATTCTGGACGCAAGGCTACCGGGCCGTCGCCGGGCTGGATGAAGCCGGGCGCGGCGCGTGGGCCGGCCCGGTCTATGCGGGGGCGGTGATTTTTGCCCCGCAGGGCACTGATTGGGCGGCGCTGACCGGCGTGCGCGATTCCAAAAAACTCTCGCCCGCGCAACGTGAGGTCGCGTTGGCGGCAATCCAGGCGACGGCGTTGGCTTGGGGCGCGGGTTGGGCTGCTGCGGCGGAGATTGATGCGCTGGGGATCGTGCCCGCCACGCGTCTGGCGATGACTCGCGCGCTCGCGGCGCTCGCAGTTCCGCCGGAGGCATTGCTCATTGATGCGCTGCGGCTCCTCGAAAGCCCGCTGCCACAGCGCAGCTTTCCCTTCGCGGATGCGCTCTCGCTTACAGTGGCGGCGGCGGGCATTGTCGCTAAAGTCAGCCGGGATCGCTGGATGCGCGAGCAGGCAGAGGCGGATTTCGCGGGCTACGGCTTTGCGCAACACAAGGGCTACGGCACTCCTCAGCACCAGGCAGCGCTGGAACGCCTTGGCCCTTGCGCGTTGCATCGGCGGACGTTCGCGCCTATCATGGCGTTGGAGCGCGCGCGATGAAGATCGTGATGATCGGCCCGTTCGGGTTACGTCCACGTGGGACGATGAGCGTGCGCGCGTTACCCCTGGCGCAGGCGCTTGTCGCGCGTGGACATACGGTCACGCTGCTGTTGCCGCCCTGGCAGAACCCCGAAGATGCCGGGTGCGTCTGGGAAGAGGCGGGCGTGCGCATCGAGAATGTCCATTTGCCGGCAAGCGCGCCAGGCTGGTTCCATCTGCGCCTCACGCAGAGCCTCGTCCGCCGGGCGCGCGCCCTGCAACCCGATATGATTCACACTTTCAAGCCCAAAGCCTATGCTGGGCTGGCGCACGCGGCGTTGAAGCAGCGCTTCCCTGTGGTCGTGGATACGGATGATTGGGAAGGGCCGGGAGGGTGGAATGATCTCAATCTCTATCCCGCGCTGCTCAAGCGCTTCTTCGCCTGGCAGGAGCGTTGGGGGCTGCGGCGCGCCGCAGCAGTGACGGTTGCCAGCCGGGCGCTGGAAACGCTGGTGTGGGCGCAAGGCGTCGCACCGTCGCGGGTCTTTTATCTGCCGAACGGCGTGACCGCTGCCAGCGCGCCGGTCGCGCCGGTTGAAAGCGCGCGTCCCACGTTGTTGCTCTACACGCGCTTCTTTGAGTTCGAGCTACAACGCTTGTGGGAAGTAGTTCAGCGGGTGCGCCTGGCGCGCCCTGAGACGCGGCTGCTGGTCGTGGGGCAGGGGTTGTTCGGCGAGGAGGCGACGCTGTTGCGATGGGCGCGGGAAGCGGGCTGGCAGGTCGTCGAAGGCGCCAGCGCGCCGCCCACTGCCGACCTCGTCTACGCGGGATGGGTGGCGGCGGAGCAACTGCCGCAGGTTTTCGCCCAGGCGCAGGTCGCGCTCTATCCCTTCGATGATACCCTCATCAACCGGACGAAGTGCCCGGTGAAGTTGCTGGATTTGTTGGCGGCGGGGCTGCCGGTGGTGGGAGAAGCGGTGGGACAGTTGCGGGAAGCCATCATTTCGGAGCAGACGGGGATCCTTACGCTGGTGGGCGCCGTGGAGGATTTCGTGCAGGCGACGCTGGCGCTGCTCGCGGATCCGGCGCGCGCGCGGGCGATGGGGCAGCGCGCTGCTGCTGATGTGCGCGCGCGCTTCGATTGGGCGCAGCTGGCAACGGTTGCTGAAGCGGCTTACCGCCAGGCGCGGCTCAAGAAATAAGGACGAGTTCCACTTGCGGCGAACGCACGCTGAACCGTGATGCGTGCGCGAGTTTTCACGCATCACGGTTCAGCTGGTTTCAAGCGCTACCTTCTAGCCCCAGATCGGCGGCAATTCCCTGGAGCGCCGCCAGTACCACGCCGATGTGCTCATCCAGGGGGATGCCCAGGAGCGCCGCGCCCTGTTCCATGTCCTCGCGCCTGGCGCCGGCGGCAAAAGCCCGATCCTTCCACTTTTTCTTCACGGAGCTCACTTTCACATCGAGGATGGATTTGCTGGGACGCACGAGCGCCACCGCCATGATTAAGCCGGTGAGCTCATCCACGGCGAAGATGGTCTTCTCCAGCAAGGATTCTGGCGTCACGCCCATGAGATCGGGCGCGTGGCATGCCACCGCGCGGATCAGGATCTCGTCGTAGCCCAGCTCGCGCAGCAATACTTGTCCCTTGAATGGATGCCCTTCTGGCCCCAAGTCGGGATACCGTTCATACTCGAAATCGTGAATCAGGCCCACCACGCCCCATGCTTCCTCATCCTCGCCGAAGCGGCGGGCGTAGGCGCGCATGGCGGCTTCTACTGCCAGCGCGTGCTTGAGCAGATTGGGATTCTGGGTGTATTCGGTCAACACTTGCCAGGCTTCTTCGCGGGTAGGGAACATCTGTAAGCTCCTTACATTAAAGTTATGGGTGAGCAGTGAATAGTGAGTAGTCTGCACGTGGCTAACTACGTGCTGTTCACTGCTCTCTACTCTCTACAAACTATTTTCGTCCATAGGGCGGCACCCCAGTTCCGTTCGCGTTCACGGGAAGATGGGCAGCGGCTCGCCGAGCACGGGCAGCGGGCGGCGGATGTTCACATCGAACCAGGCTTGCCACAGCGCGGGAATCTCGCGCACCCAATACCAGAATATACGGATATAGGCGAGCCGATCGGCTTTGGCGCCGATGGCATCCACGCCCAGACGCCGGCACGTGAGCAGGGCGCGGGGCAGGTGATAGCGCTGCGTCACCAGGATGACCTCGCGCACCTGGAAGATGTCTCTGGCGCGATAGCAGGTGTCGTAGGTGCGCCGTCCCGCATAGTCGAGGACGATGGCGTCGCGGGGCACGCCCCGCGCGAGGGCATATTCCAGCATCTTCGCCGGCTCATTGTATTCCACTACGCGATTGTCGCCGCTGAAGAGCAGCTTCTCGACCTTGCCGGCTTCGTACAAGCGCACTGCCATTTCCACGCGATCCACGAGGATGTTGCTGAGAACGCCGTTGGGCCAGTACCCCGCGCCAAAAACGACGGCAACCGGGCGCGCCGGAATGCTTTCTGGCGTGGCATAGATGCTGTCGCGGTAGCGATAGCGGAGCGTCCACAGCGTCCACAGGCTCAGAAGCAACCCACCGGCGAGCGTCCCGGCGGCAAGGCCAAGCCACAGGCGTTTGTTGCGGAGTTGGAATCGAAAATGTTTCATGGGTGGTGCTTTCATTTCATTGCAGCGCCCTGGCGATGGTTTGAATGGCACTGTCATCGTTACCCCAGACAAGCCACACGCGGTTGACCGCGCGGTACAGGTACACGGCTTCATCCTCCAACGCCCACCAGCGCCCCCAGTTGACGTCTTCGGGACGCAGCGTGGTGGTCGCTCTGCCGGGCAGGCGTGTGGGCGCGATGCGCGTCAGCGCCTCGAAGACGGCGGTCGCGTGCTCGGTGGAATCCCAAGCCGTCTGCCACAACGTCACGCGTTTGCCTTCAGGCCCCTCCCATGTCTGAAGCAGGTCGTGATTCCAGCCCGCGAGGGTCGGTGTGATGGTGTTGCCGCTCCATTCCGCAAAAGTGAACGCCATCAGCGCCGCGCCGACGGTCTCCGTGTGCCCGGCAGCCCAGTTGCGTCCCAGGGATACGGTGAGGGGATCGAAGACCAGCTGCGGCGTCCAGGCGGCGTAAGCGTCCGGTTCCAGAAGTTGCCGGGTGGCGCGGGCGGGGCGGCGCAGGGCCTCGTCCATGGCAGCGGAGCCGCCGTTCGCGTACTGTTCGAGGGCGAACGCGCTGCCCAGGCGCAGCGGCAGCCGCGCGAGGCGATCCAGCACGGGCGCCGGCGCGCGCCATTGCGGTAAGGTCGCGGCGGCGATAGCATCCGCGAGCGCCTCCGCTTCTGGCGAGCCGGGCGCGACGCCGGCGAACAGCCACAGCGAGAGCAGCGCATCGCCTTGTGCGAGCGCTTCGAGGGCGAGTCGCCGGTCAAGGGCCGAGGATTCTGTCTGCAAACGGGTGAGATTCCCGTATTGATCGGCAAGGGCGCGCGCGTAGCTGTACGCGACCATGGCGCGGATGGCATCTACCTCGCCGGGCCAATCGCGGCGGACGTAGAGCTGGCCCTCATCGGGGAAGTAGAGCGCGGCGGCGAGCTGCGCCTGCGCTACGGGATCGGGTGCAGCCTCGAAATCAGCGGGCCACAGCTCCAGGATCTCCAGCAGGCGTTGCTCCGAGAGCGGGAAAGGGGGTGCGGCGCGGTAACGGCGATAGAGCACCACACTGAGGTCGTAGGCGTCCACGGGGGTGAGGGGTGTTTCCCAACGCGCCAGCAAGCCACGGGCCGCAGCGACCTCGCGGGCCAGCGTCCCTGCCATGGAGATGGTGAAGTAAGGTGTGGGCGTGGGCGTGGCGGTGGGTGTGGGTGTGGGCGTGGCGGTGGGGCCGGGCGTGGGGGAAGGCAGCAGCGAAACCGTGGCGAAGCCCTGCTGCGCCGTCTGAATCGCCTGCCGCATGAAGAAAAGCACCGCGACGGTGGCAAGGATCAGCAGTAACAGAATGATCCCCTGTCCCAGCGTCAACCCACGCTTCTTGCTCATTGTTTTCCTGCTAACTGGAATGTCATGCCAAAGCTCACCGCACATCCCTTACGCGCTTGCGGGCGCGCCCGCCGAATGCCAACCGCTTCATTGTAAACAGCGATAAGGCGTTGTCAAGCGCAACTGTTCAGACTTGCGTCGCCGGGCGTCAATTCCGGGCTGAAGCCCTCTAAAAGGAGTGTTTTTCGCTGCCGCGCTGCACGCGGCAGCGAAATCTAAACCTCCGGCTTTAGCCGCTTTTTGCTGTGGCAAACGGGATAACGCTGAACAGTTACTGTCAAGCGCGCGAATGCTGAATTGGATGAATCCAGTATAATACAGGCATGGCGTTAGCGTATTTGCCGGGTTGGAAATTGCCGCGACGCGAAGGATAACGAGACATCGCCAACTCAAAACTCGAAACTTTCAACTATGTCTGAAGGAGTGCGCTTTTGGAGCTGTTGATTGCTGGCGCAAAGGCATTGCAGGTAGGGCTGCGCCCCGAACATCTGGAGGCGTTCCGTATCTATGGGGAGGAGCTGGAATCCTGGAACAAGGAATTCAACCTCACCGCTATCACCGATCCTCAGGGCGTGCAGATTCGGCACTTCCTGGACTCACTCTCTTGTGTGCTGGGAATGGAGGATGCCGCCGACCGCTTGACGGGCAAACACATCATTGATGTGGGGACAGGCGCAGGGTTTCCGGGAATTCCGCTCAAGATCATCCGCCCCGGCATACGCCTCACACTGCTAGAAGCCACGGAGAAGAAGGTGGGCTATCTCAGGCATGTGGTCAATCGTCTGAATCTCGAAGGCGTCAGCGTGTTGCACGGCCGCGCGGAGGATCTGGGGCAGATGCGGCAGCACCGTGAGCGTTACGATTGGGCGGTGGCGCGGGCGGTAGCGGAGATGCCGATCCTCGCGGAGTATCTGCTGCCGCTGGTGAAGGTGAACGGGCGGGTGTTGGCGCAGAAGGGCGAAAGCGCGCCCGCCGAGGTTCAGCGCGCCGAATGGGCGATCACGCAGCTGGGCGGGCAAATGCGCCGCCTGTTGCCGGTGGAGCTTCTGGGGCTGGCGGAGACGCGCTATCTGGTGTTGCTCGATAAAATCGCCGCCACGCCGCCGCAATATCCGCGCCGCCCTGGAATCCCCACCAAACGCCCGTTGATGGAGAAAGGCGAAAGGGCGAAGGATGAAGGATGAAGGATGAAGGATGAAGGATGAAGGATGAAGGATGAAGGATGAAATCCGTTGGTCAGGGGACATGAAGCGACGTAGGGCGTGTCCTGGCATGTTGTGGAGGCGTCCTTGCGCTGGTTGCGCGTGGGTGTAGGAGGTAAATCGTGCGGCTAAGCTCTAACTTCGATCCAAGCGCCGATTGCGTACTGTATACAGGGGATTGTCTGGCGCTGCTCAAAGACGCGCCGGATGCGTTCGTCCAGCTGGTAGTGACTTCGCCGCCCTACAACCTGGGGAAATCCTACGAGAATCGGCTGGATATCGCGGACTATCTTGCGCAGCAGCAGCAAGTGATTGCGGAATCGGTGCGGATTCTGAAGCCGCAGGGCAGTATATGCTGGCAAGTGGGCAACTACGTTGATAATGGTGAGATTATCCCCCTGGATGTGATTCTGTATCCCATCTTTTCCCGCCTGGGTTTGCAGCTGCGCAATCGCATTGTGTGGCACTTTGGACATGGATTGCACGCATCGAAGCGTTTTTCCGGGCGTTACGAGGTGATTTTGTGGTTCACCAAAAGCCATGATTATGTGTTCAACCTCGATGCTGTGCGCGTTCCGCAGAAATATCCGCAGAAAAAGCATTTCAAAGGCCCCAAGAAGGGGGAGCTATCCGGCAATCCATTGGGGAAAAATCCTGGCGATATCTGGGAGATCCCGAATGTGAAAGCCAATCATGTGGAGAAAACCATTCACCCATGTCAGTTTCCCGTGGAGTTGATCGAACGGCTGGTATTGGCGCTGACGAACGAGGATGACTGGGTCTTCGACCCGTTCATGGGTGTTGGGACAACGGCAATCGCCGCGTTGATGCATCAGCGGCGTGCTATCGGTGCTGAAATCATGCCGGAGTATGTGCAGATTGCCAGGCAACGCCTGCGTGAAGCAGAAGAAGGGCGCTTGCGCATTCGGCCCATGGATCGCCCGGTGTATGATCCTAACGGCGCTACGCCGTATGTGCCCCCGCAGACGGTGGCAATTGATATTTGAGCTTCGCGCCCGAACGTTCACATCTGGACTACACGGCAGTGCCCCGTTTACAGGGCTTGAAGTCTGCTAGAGCTGCCGCTTCAGCAAGTGTGGCGTTGTGGCCTGGCGATTGAGTGCCGGAGCGGCTTTCCAGTACAACGTTAGGCCCTCAAAACACTCAAGTATCGGGCTTGGCATACCCCACTAGTCCTTACAAGTGAATAAACAAAACCCCTAGATGAAGAGAATCATAAAATGAACATCTATTTGAAAACCAGATGGGAAGCTTCGCTTGCCCTTGGAGTCGCTTTTGCAATAGCCGTCAGTCTATTGCTATTCATGATGCCTTACCTGGCAACAGCACACAATTCAACTACGCCCTCTGCTTTGCAACCAGAAGCGAAATCATATGTTCAACAGACGATAGCATTGACCTCTACAAATGCTTACACATATTACTTTCCGCTTGTCTTCCAAAACTATCGTATCCCGATATGGCAATTCTTAGGGCTGGAAGGAAGTGAGGTTAGAGATATCGCTGTTGATCCAAACCTACTGGGTGTTCTATACGCTGTAACAGCAGATCCTCAAGGCGTATTCAAGAGTACGGACTCTGGTAAACATTGGTATCAGGTTAGCAATGGTTTACGAGACGATAGTGTAGTTTGGCAAGTTGAAGTTGATCCTCTTCACTCCTCAGAGATTTATGCTGCGGCTCTTAGTTATCCCCGCTTCTACCGCAGTGAGAATGGTGGGCAGTCCTGGCAACCGGGCGGTGATATTCCCCTCAGACCAAAGACTTTGTCATCTCATCCCACCATTGCGGGGCGGTTATTCGTAGGACTCAGAGCGTGGGATATTTACGGCGGTGGAGGGTGGGTTTGTAAAAGCGATGACGGAGGCCTCAATTGGACAGTCGTCATCACACGTCAGGTACTTGCTGCTTCTATTGCAACATCCGCGCTTGATCCCTCTCTTGTGTATATCGGTGGGAATGGCCTATATCGCAGTCAAGATGGCGGCGATAATTTTACGTCTCTGACGAGTAGCCTGCCGTCCTCTAGAGTTGGGGCTATTGCTATTCATCCCACCAATCCGTTGACAGCCTATGTAAGCACCGAAGCAGGCATTTTCAAGACCAACGACGGAGGGAATAGCTGGTCGTGGTGGAGTGAGCAACCGTCTTATCTAATTCAGAAGCTACTCATCAACCACCACAATCCGGAAATCCAGTATATTGCATCCCACGACTGTGAAGGAATTTACGTTAGCACAGATGAGGGAAAACATTGGCATTCCATCAATACTAGATTGGGCAGTTTATGTATCAACGACCTGAAAGCAAACGAGGAATTCTCTTACCTTTACGCAGCAACCTCAAATGGTATCTGGATTCTCAATCTGATGGAAGGAGGGCAACAATGAAGCCTCGAAGTCGCTTCTTCTTTGTGTGCGCTCTGACAATAGCGGGTTTCTGTGCGTTCTTCTGGTTCCATACCTCGCCTTCGATGATGGCTCAAGACCTGTGTGTGACTAACACAGCTTTTGTCTCACCATTGGCACCTTTCAGGTCTCCTCTAGCCACTCCAACTGATGGGAGCGTAGTAACGGATGACACCAAATGGCTATTTGCTCGTGATGTAGTTGATAATCCGTATGAGACCATGCATTTCACCGACAATGGGTTTGCTCCGCCCTGGAACCGTACCAGCGATTTTATGATTGGAAGAGTGATTGTAGGTATAATTTTGCCGGAGAGCAATGGAGCAGTAATGCCTTCCACTGAGAATTGGACTTCCGGGGAAATATCGTTTGTTACACAGGAAGTCAACCAAGCTCTACAGTGGTGGACTCAGCAGGCCAGTAATCGGGGGATCTCGCTTGAATTTGTAATTCCGTCCGATCATCCTATCGTTGTTGAGACCGGTTATGAGCCTATCAAGATGATTGGGTTGGAACATCCTTTTGGCGAAGCCCACATCTGGGTCCGCGACACGATGGCGAGCTTGGGCTACAGCGATCCCAGCCTGAATCATTTGCAGCGCGTCCAGAAATATGATGATGATTTGCGTAAAGCCCATAAGGCAGACTGGGCATTCACTATATTTGTGGTCAATGGAAGCTATGACGGTGATGGATTCTTCGCGAAGGGTACCTGGGGCGATCCAGAGCAGGCTGTGCTAGCTTGGGCAAGACGGCCCGGTCCATACGCTGTTATCAACAATCTGGGAGGTATACCGCAATGGAACGATAAGTCCCGCCTTGAGGGTATCATCGCTCACGAAATTGGACATGTGTTTGGAGCCGCCGATGAGGTTTGGGCTAATGGCAGTGATTGCGGTACCGGAAAAGAATGTACCACCAAGTTTGGCTATTTAAGTGTCGAAAACCAAAACTGCAATCGCACTCCCCAGTGCGCAATCAACAGACCGGATTGCGTAATGCGGGTCGGAGATTTGGATTACTTGTGCCCTTACAGCGCAGAACAAATTGGGTGGCGCGATTCGGATTCGGATGGTCTACCCGACCCTGTTGACACAGTTCCTCAATTGACTGTTACGGGTTATCCCTCTAGCCCGTCTCTGTCGCATATTCTCAATTACTCGGCGGAGATTACTGACACTCCGTATGCCACAACCCAGTCTGGCTATATTCCATTATCAATCAACACGGTGTCTGTACAATATCGCATTGGAGCCACAGGATCATGGATAATTGCCATTCCTGGCGACGGCGCTTGGGACTCATCGTATGAGGAAAACTTCAAGATTGCGATTTTTGACAATGGCACATACACAATCTACTTGCGTGCTATCAATCGTGTAGGCCACACCTCGGCAGTCATGAATCATACCATTACAATCAATTCGTCGGAGCCAATCTATCGAGTTCGATTGCCTCTTGTTTTGCGAAATTATAGCCTCTCGAATTGATGGAGGGCAGGACCTAACATTGCATGACGCCGACTGCTTCTTTGGCGCGTGCTGGCGGCGGATGACCGCGCTTTGTTTGGGGCGTGTATGCTGACAAAGGGGTCTTCCCCTCAGGCGTCACTTTAGCAGCAGAATAGCGCACAAAAGACAGCAAACATGTAAAATGCTGTGCATCTCGCGGAAGGCAAATAGATGCTTTGTGTCGTATTCATTCCTCCACCGGCCTGACAATCCCCCCTGTCACTTCGAGCATCAGCGCGTTGTTGCGGAAGCTGGCAGGGAAGAGCTCCGCATCGGTGGTGGCGAGGATGGTCTGCTCGACGCGCCCCAGGAGGCCCAGCAAATAGCCCCGCCGCGCGCGATCCAGCTCCGCCAACACTTCATCGAGCAGCAGCACGGGCGCATCGCCGGTGATCTGTTGCAGCCAGTGCAGCTCCGCCAGCTGCCAGGCGAGCACGGCGCTCCGTTGTTGCCCCCGTGAGCCGAAATCCCCCAAATCCACGCCCTCGGAGAGGAAGCGGATGTCATCGCGGTGCGGGCCGGTGAGCGTAATGCCGCGCAGCAGTGACTTTTCCCGTTCCTTGAGCAGCGTTTCCCGGTACAGTGTTTCCAGCGCCGCGAAATCGGCGCTATGTTGCGGGACTTGTTCCGCCGCCAACGCCAACCGGTATTGCACCGCTTGCGGCTGCGCGGCGGCGAAGCCGGGACGATATTCCAACTGCAACCACGCCTTGCCGCCGGTGAGCTCCTGATGGAAGCGGTCGGCGTGTAGCGAGAGGGTGATGAGCGCGCGCTGCCGGTACACGGCAAGCAGCACGCCGCTCTGCGCCAGAATGCCTTCCAGCGGCTCGAGCTGGGCGCGATCCCCGCCGCGCTCGCGCAGGTGGCGCAGCAGCGCGTTGCGCCGGGTGAGGGCGGATTGGTAGCGCGCCAGCGCGTTGATGTATTCGGGATAGACCTGGGAAAGCAGATCGTCGAGGCGATGGCGGCGTCCCGTCGGGGGACCGCCCAGCAGCCCCACATCCTCCGGCAGAAAGAGCACGGTGTTGAGATGCCCCGCCAGGTCGGCGCGACGCACGGCGTGGTTGTTCACCCGAATCCGTTTGCCGAGGCGCGCGTTGCCGTTGTTCAGCTGCCCCCGTTGCAGGGCAATCTCCACGTTCTCGATCTGCAGCTTCTTGACCACTTCGGCCTGCGCTTGGGCAAAAGGCATCCCTGCTTGCACTGCTCCCCAGTTGAGCAGATGCTGATCGGTCGCAGTGAGCGGGGAATGCCCCAACGCGAGGTAGGCGATTGCCTCCAGCAGGCTGGTCTTGCCCTGGGCGTTGGCGCCTACGAGCAAAATCGGCGCAGCCGGCAGATCGAGTTCCAGGCGCGTATACGTGCGGAAATGGCGCAGGCTCAGGCTTCGGATGTACATGGCGGCATTATTGTAACACGGATGCGATGAAGGGCGAATGGGGAAACGACGACGGACGACCGACGACCGTTTCTTTTTTAGAGGCCCGGTCTCCCGTCCCCGGTCTTCGGTCAAAACTGCCAATCTCTGATTGTCCGCCTGAAACTTCTGCGTCCAGACACCTTGCCCCCAAAGCGCGGTCGGGTAGAATGGCGCTATGCCAACGCCATTTCAGCATCTCAACTACGCTCAGGCGATCCTGGAGTCCCCGGAATTGCCCGCCGCGCTGCGCGAACGTTTGCAGCAGAACGCGGGCGCTTTCTTCCTGGGTAATACTGCCGCCGATGTGCAGAGCGTCACCGGGCAACCCCGCCCGCTGACACATTTCTTCACGATTCCGCCCTCCGGCAATCCCCGCGCGGAGGTTGCCATGCTGCACGCTTACCCCGCGCTCGCCGATCCTGCCGCGCTCGCGCCGGATCAAGCCGCGTTCATCAGCGGCTATCTGGCGCATCTGGTGGGGGATCAGCTGTGGGCGTGGGACATCTACCTGCGCTATTACTGGTACACCTGCGCTGATCCGCAGACCTGCGCGGTGGAGCACAATGCGCTGCGTGTGTTGTTGGACCGTCAAGCTGAAGCGGCGCTGGGGCAACATCCGGCGGTTTTGGCTGCGCTGCGCGGCGCGCAACCGGGCGAATGGCTGCCCTTCGTCGAAGGGGCCGCGCTGCGAGAATGGCAGGCATGGATCGTGGCACAGCTGGCGCATCCGGGTACGGCGCAGACGGCGGCGGTCTTTGCCGCGCGCAACGGCGTCTCCGTGGAGCGGCTGGAGCAGGCGACGCGCCGCCTGGGGATGCAAGCGGAATCGCAGCCCGCGCCCGCACCATTGGCGGCGGTGGCAGACTATGAGGATCGGGCGCGCCGTGAGAGCGTCGCGGTATTGCGTCGCTTCTGGCGCTGTGAGCCGGGGGTTTTGGCGCGATGATTGAGCGCTCACATCATCTGCCCCTCGCCGCGTTGCAGCCCAGCCAGCTCTACATCAGCGCGACGAAGCTGGCAAGCGTGGAGGCTGCCTGGCAGCCCCCGCTGCTGGAAACGCTGGAGCCGATTCCCATCAAAGCGCTGGATGGGCGCATCATTTACACCGATGGGCACACGCGCGCCTTTGCCGCTTTCCGGCAGGGTTTCACGGCAATTCCCGTGGTGTGGGACGAAGACGAGCTGGATTGGGAAGCCTACCGTATCTGCGTGACATGGTGCCTGGAGGAGGGCATCACGACGATCATGGATCTGGAGCCGCGCATTCTTTCGCATGAGGACTATGAGCAGTTATGGCATGAGCGTTGCCGGGTGATGCAGGCTGCGCTTGCCGCAACCCGCGTTTCGCACCAGGCGCTGCCCAACCCTTGAACGCGACGGCGCATCAAAAAAGACGCGGCGAGGGCTACCACAGCCCCCGCCGCGTGGCGTATCACCGCGAGGTCATGCCTCGTCATCCAGATCGTAGTCGAATTCGGGTACGGTGCGCGGCGGCAGCGTCTTCCGCCAGCCGATGATGCCGGCAAACAGCAGCGCGATGCCCCATATCAACTGCGGCAGCTCTCCCACCACAAAAATGCCGATAACTGAGAGCAGCAGCGCGAGAAAACTCAGGTCGGAGCGGCGCAAACTGAGCGTGTGGACATAATCCGCCAGTCTGAACAGCGTGACGGCCAACACCAGACTGCCAGCCGCCAAAAGCAGCGCACTCATCACGCGGAGCAGCGGCGATTGGCGTTTGCGAATGGCCTCGCTCTGGTACTTTGCCACCCGGTTGACGAAAGTTTCGGCCTGGCTCCAATGCCAGCCCTGGCGTTTGGCGACCTCGAACATCACGGTTTGTGGTCTCATGCCGCCCGCCAGCTGATCCAGCACGTAGGCTTCGAGGGCGGTCAGATCCTCGCCAGTCTTCTCATCAAGTTCCATGATTCTCTCCCCGAAAGTATGAAGGATGAAGGTGGAAGGATGAAGTAACTCTATGCCTCTGTGTTGCGATTTTCAATGGCGCAGCTACTCCGCGCGTTCAGTAATGTTCACGCGCTGCGGACTTTCGCGCCGAGCTGTTTCTCTACCACTTTGATGATGCGCGCGCGCAGTTTGTCCACATCCTTCTCATCCAGCGCCTTGCCGGGCGATTGGTAGGTGAGCGCGAAAGCCAGGCTCTTCTTGCCCTCGCCCACCTGCGGCCCCCGGTAGATGTCGAAGAGCAGGGCGCGGGTGACGAGCGGCAGCCCGGCCTGGATGATCGCCCGCTGCACATCCAGCGCGGGCGTGGCTTCATCCACGATGAGGGCCAGGTCTTCATGCACCGGCGGGTAGGCGGAGATGGTGCCGATGTGCTTGCTCGCCTCGGCGTCGCGGGCGGCGTCGAGCAGCGCCTCGAGATCCCATTCCAGCAGCGCGACTGGTTGCTCCGGCAGGTCGAACGCCTCGCGCACCAGCGGATGCAGCTCGCCGATGACGCCCAGCTCGCGCTCGCCTACGGTGACGCGGGCACAGCGCCCCGGATGGAAGCTGGGATGCGCACCCTGCGGGAACGCAGCGCGTGCCCACTGCACCTTATCGCTCAGCGCTAGCCGTTCCAGTAGCGCTTCGGCCATGCCCTTGAGGTCGAAGTAATCCAGCGGGGCGCGGTCGGTCGGCTCGAACCACTGTCCCTGGCGCGGGCCGGTGAGCAGCAGACTCAGGCGACGCGGTTCAGCCACACCGGTCTCCCCGGCGGCGGGATCGGGCGCGGCGACGCGGTAGTGGACATGACCCACCTCGAAGAGCGCGACGCGCTCGACGTAGCGCAGATTGTTGCGCGCCGTGCGCAGCGCGCCGGAGAGCAGCGTTCGCCGCATCTGCGAGCGCTCCGGCGCGAGGGCATTCCGCAGCGTGACGATCTCGCCCGGCAACGCGAGCGTCGCGCCAGGCGGTGTGAGACGCGCTTCATCACCGGGATCAATGAGCGAGTAGCTGATGATCTCATCCAGTCCCAGACCCACGAGCAGGTCGCGCACGCGCTCTTCCTCTTCCAGCGGGACGTTGCGGCGCAGCGGCGGCAGGGCCTCATCAATGAGCGTGTGCGGGAAGCGGTCATAGCCGTGGATGCGGGCGATTTCCTCCACCAGATCCACCGCGCGGCGCACGTCCAGGCGATAAGAGGGAACGCCAACTTCCCACTGCCCCCCATCACCCATCACCCTGAACTCCAGCGCCGTGAGAATGCGCCGCTGCTCCTCCGGCGGGATGACGACGCCCAGAACACGGTCAGCCAGGGCCGGTTCATAGGCGATGACGGCGGGCGCGGGCTTGCCGGGGTAGAAATCGCCAGCGATGGAGTCTACCACGCCGCCAGCCAGCTCCGCCATGAGCTCCGCCGCGCGCGCGCCCGCGACCAGTGCGAGTTCGGGATCCACGCGCTTACCGAAGCGGCTTCCAGATTCGGTGCTCATCTTGAGCACCTGGCTGGTGCGCCGCACGTTGAGGAAATAGAAATTGGCCGCTTCGAGCAAAATGTCCTCGGTGGTGTCTTCCACCTCGCTGTCCAGACCGCCCATGATACCGGCCACCGCCACCGGCCCACCGCCATCGGTGATGAGGCACATCTCGCCGTCGAAGACGCGCTCCACATCGTCCAGCGTCTTCATGCGCTCGCCCTCCACGGCGCGGCGCACGATGATGGCGGGTCTATCGCCGCCGGGCCGCGCCCGCAGGACGTGGTAATCGAAGGCGTGCAGCGGCTCGCCGAGTTCGAGCATCACATAGTTGGTGATGTCCACGATGTTGTTGATGGGGCGCATTCCGGCGCGTTGCAGGCGGAGCTGCATCCACAGCGGCGAAGGGCCGATTTTCACGTCGCGAATCATCGTCGCCGTATAGCGCGGGCAGAGGTCGGGATCGGGGATCGCCAGCTCGACAAAATCCGGTTGCTCCACGGCGCGCAGGCCCAGGCGGGCGGCGGCTTCTAGCGGATCGCGCTTGAGCGGGCGACCGAACAGCGCCGCGACCTCGCGGGCGATGCCGTAGACGCATTGCAGGTGGCCGAACGGGCCTTTGATATCGAAACTCAGCACATAATCGCCCAGCACCTCGGTGAGCGGCACGCCAACGGGCGTGTCGTCGGGCAGGTAGATGATGTCGCCGTGGACATCGGCCAGGCCGAGTTCCTTTTGCGAGCAGACCATCGCGCGGGAAAGCACGCCGCGCACCTTCGTCGCCTTGAGCTTGCGCGCCACGAAGCCCTCGACGTGCCCGTCGTAGAGTATGGCGCCTTCCCAGGCGAAGGCCACCTTGAGGTGCAGATCGCGCTGCCCCTTGAGCGCGTACAGGCTCGGCGCACCGGTCACAGCGATCTCATGCTCCGCCCCGCCGTAATCCACCTCCACCAGCACCAGCCGGTCGGCGTCAGGATGTGGGCCAACGGAAAGCACCTCGGCAGTGGTGATGAGCTGGGGATCCCAGGGCAGCTCCGCGCCGGGATAGCCGATGGTCTCGACGGCTTCGACTTCCATACCGGCCAAAGTCAAGCGTTCAGCAAGTTCCTGAACAGAAATACCGTCAAGGTCAACGTAATCTTTAAGCCAGGATAAAGGGATTTTCATGGTTCACCTCTTGTTCGTAGTGAGTAGAGAGCAGAGAGCAGTGAGCAGTGGATTATGGCGCGGTCTCGAAAAGTTCACCGTTCTCTGAGTTGTCATGTTCTAAATTTTCCTCGAAGATATAGTCAGCTGTAATTTCTTTGAGTCGACCGCCTGGCAAGTCGCCGCCTTGTTTGGTGCGCTTCAGAAAAGCTATATAGCCATTGAGCAAACGCAAGGCTTCAAGCACCAGGCCATTCCCTTGCCCGAAAAGCGCGGCCGAAATGTAGTCCAGGTCACGCGCAGTGGTCAAATGACTGAAAGTTTCCTCCAAAGAACCACGTGCAATATAGCAAAAACGCACTGTTTCCTGATAGTAATAACGACCGTGACCTTCGGCAATGTTCGCCATAGCACTCTTGGAGGAGCGGCGGATTTGGTCAGCCAGATCCCACTTCTCATCTCGCGGCAGCGCCGGAACAATTTGCTTGTGAACAAACACCATGAGTTCTCGCGCCTTTTGCCAGGCGAGCAGTTTTTCGAGTCCATGCAGTGATTCGTCATCGTTTGTGTTCATGGTTTCTCCTGGTATGGGGGTGAGCAGTGAGCCGTTAAGCAGTGAGCAGTTTTCCGTTCACCACGAACTGCTCTCTGCTCACTATCCACTGCTCTCCGCTCACTATTCACTAAAACTGCCGCAAGAACCGCAAATCATTCCCATAGTACAGCCGAATGTCGCTCACGTCGTATTTCATCATCGAAGGCCGCTCGACGCCCATGCCGAAGGCGAAGCCGGTCCACTCAGCCGGATCGTAGCCGCCGTTCTCCAGCACCACCGGATGCACCATCCCCGCGCCGGCGATTTCCAGCCAGCCGGTGTACTTGCACACGCCGCAACCCTTCCCACCGCAGAGGATGCAGTTCGTGTCCACCTCCACGCTCGGCTCGGTGAAGGGGAAGTAGGAGCTGCGCACGCGGATTTTGCGCCCTGCGCCGTAGAACAGCTCCGCGAACTGGTGCATCGTGCCGATGAGATCGGTCAGCGTGATGCCGCGCCCTACGGCCAGCCCTTCCACCTGATAGAACTGATGCTCGCTGCGAGCGGTGATCTGCTCGTAGCGGTAGCACTTGCCGGGCAAAATCACGCGGATCGGCTCCTGCCGCGCGGCGCGCTCGCGCATCGCCCGAATCTGCCCCGGCGAGGTGTGCGTGCGCAACAACAGGCGCGGCTCATTGGGTGGTGTTTGCACCCAGAACGTGTCCCACATGTCGCGGGCGGGATGGTAATCTGGGATGTTGAGCAGATCGAAGTTGTACGCTTCCAGCTCCACGTCCGGCGCTTCGTACACCTCGAAGCCCATCATGGCGAAGATGTCGTAGATCTGTCGCAGCGTGCGCGTGGTGAGGTGCAGATGCCCCTGCGCCAC
>CAZDSF010000049.1:8129-31992 GCA_964508025.1 uncultured Anaerolineales bacterium | reverse complement strand
AGACAATGCCGATGTGCAACCGAACCGTATCATCACGGCATTCTACGACCGGCGTTTAGGGCCAAAAACAGGAAAAGCGAAATGAAACTAAAAGTTGATAAAGAAAACGATGCGCTGTACTTTCGCCTGGACGAATCTGCCATTGTGGAATCCGAAGAAGTTCAGCCTGGCGTGATTCTGGACTTCGATGCAAATGGGCGCGTGGTGGGCGTAGAAATGTTGACGCTCAGTTTGCGCGCCGCGCCGGAAAAGTTACGGCTATTGCAGTTCGAGACCGTTGGCTGATAACGATGGTATGCGATATTTGTGGAAGCGAAGGGGCACGGGTGCGGCATGTGACGCACAGTTACGGTAAGGGTCAAAATCTGTTGGTGATTGAAAATGTGCTGGTGGTGAGTTGTCTGCACTGTGGCGAGAGTTATCTGACAGCGGAAACCCTCCACGAGATTGAACGCATCAAATTACATCGGCAGAGTTTTGCCCAAGAGCGTCTCGTTCCTGTGGCCGCATTTGGGTAGCGCATAAACTACGGTTTGTGATTCGGATTAGCTACAACCCGCCGTCTCCCCTGCGACACGGCGGGTTGTACTTTTAAGGGAACACATCCATGCGTTAGCGGGGGCCATCCACGCATGGGGCCACGAATCCCGCGCAGACTCGGGACAAGTTCCACGAATCTGCGCGGCGGGTATTCGTGCGGTCGTGAAGATTCGTGGCCGGCGGGCCGCCCGGCGCATGAATTCGCGGGCTGGTATGTCAAGGCGGCTCAAGCCGACTCCTCTACCTGCTCAAGCTGACGGGGCGGTAGAGGGAGACTTCCAAGCATAGGGCGCGCATCTATATGTGGCAGGCTGTGCTATAATTGAGACATAAGGCCCTTAAGACTGGAGGGACCTATGGCGACACACCGGTATACCATACAAGCGGTCATTTACCCTGGAGATGAGTCGGGATACGTTGCCGAATGTGTCAATTTGGCTGTGGTAACACAGGGACAAACCCTGGATGAAACGGTACAAAATTTGCGCGAGGCCATTCTGTTACACCTGGAGGGGGAAGATATGGCTGAGTTAGGTTTAGCGCCGCATCCGCCAGTGATGGTATCGTTGGAGATGGAGCCGGTGTATGCCTAAGCTGCGGCGGCTTTCCGGCGCGGACATTTCGGCTTCATCATCCAGGCGCAACGCGGCAGCCATGTCAAATTACGTCGGATTGGCCCGGCAGGTGAAAAGCAAACCCTGACGATTCCCCGCCATCAGGAATTGGATACGGGAACTTTGCGCGCCATTTTGCGCCAGGCCAGCCAATATATTTCTGAGCACGAACTGCGTCCATTCTTTTACACGGATTAACACAAGATAGCCTCCAACCTTACAGCCCGCCGTCTCACTGCGACACGGCGGGCTGTGCTTTTGGGGGGTGCAGCCATGCGGTGGCAAGGTTGCCGTCCGCGAATGGGTCACGAATCCCTCGCAGACTCGGGACAAGTTCCACGAATCTGCGCGACGGGCATTCGTGGATTCGCGGAGATTCGTGACCGGCGGGCGAGGCGGGTGCCATAATTGAGATACAAGTCCATGGAAACCGACAAGGCGCAAAATCGCCGTAACTGTTCAGAGTTGCTTCGCCGGGCGTCAGTTCCGGGCTGACGCCCTCTTAAAAGATGTGTTTTTGGCTGCCGCGCTGCGCGCGGCAGCCAAAAACACACGCTAAATCTTCGGCTTGAGCCGCTTTTTGGCATGGCAAACGGGATAACGCTAAACAGTTACAAATCGCCAGGAGCCTGGCCGTTTGAAAGCTGCCAAACCTGTGTTAAGATGACACTGGTACAGACTTCGACGAAACGAACGGATGACGGGAGTTGGACACCCCATGAAACGGATAGGCCCTCTACTGCGACTCGGCTTGAGCTTCGCGATCCTGTGGACCTTGGGCATGGCGCCGGGAACGCAGCCTGCCACGCTGCCACCCGAAACCCAACCATTCGGCGATAGCATCGCGCCGCCGTTCCAATCCCCCTACAATGAGCACGTCTTCACCACCATCTCACTGGAGCAAGGACTTTCCCAGAGCACTATCCGCTGTATCCTCCAAGATGTACAAGGATTTCTGTGGATCGGCACCCGCGATGGGCTGAATCGCTATGATGGATACCGGTTCACCGTCTTCCGCAGCGACGCCCAATCCCCGCACAGCCCAGCCCATGACAGCATCAATGCGCTCTGGTCGGCGCGCGATGGCGCCTTGTGGATTGGCACCGATGGCGGCGGGTTAGACCACTTCCATCCCATCACAGAGCAATTCACGCATTACCGCGCAATTCCAGGAGACCCATCTACTCTGAGCAGCAACACCGTTCGCGCCCTGCATCAGACCTCACCAGAAGCGCTTTGGGTGGGCGCACAAAATGGCCTGAACCGGCTCGATCTCATCACTGGCGCGTGGCGGCTCTATCGCCCGACGGATGCAGGCGCCGCCCAAACGGGACGCAGCAATACGATCACCGCCCTGGCAACAGGCCCAGATGAATCCCTGTGGGTTGGCACGACCGGCGGCCTGCTGCGCTTCGATCCGCAAGCCGAAACCTTCACCCGCTATAGCTTTCCCGAATCCAGCAACGCTAGCGCCGTCATCAGGACGCTTTTCCGGGATCAATCGGGCAACCTGTGGGTAGGAACGGCCGATGGTCTCTATGCGTTCGATGAAGGCAAGGGACAATTTACGCGCTACGGACAGGTTACAGACGGAGACAGCGGGCTGCGCTCCCAAAATATCACCGCTGTAGGGCAGGATAACACCGGAACCTTATGGATCGGCACGGATCAGGGGCTGCACCGGCTGACGTTCACGGACACCGCACCCTCTCCATCGCGCGCCAACGCACGTTTCACGCACTATGATAGCGACCCGCGCATTCCCGGCAGCCTGAGCGATCGCAGCATTACCACGCTATACGTGGATCGAGGCGGCATCCTGTGGATCGGCACCAATGCCCGCGGCCTGAACAAGTTCAACCCCCAACGGCCGCGATTCCACCACTATCGCGCCGATCCCGACGGTGCGACGCCCAGCCTGCCCGACGACATCATCACCGCTATTTTGGAGGATCGGACGGGAAATATCTGGATCGGCACCGACAACAGCGGGTTGAGCCGGTTGGATCGGCGCAGCGGCCAGGTCGTGCATTTCCGGCACGATCCCAACGATTCGACCAGCCTGAATCACGACCGTATCACGGCGCTCTATGAAGATCACAGCGGCATGATCTGGGTCGGCGCCGGCAACGGCGGGCTGGCGCGGTGGGACCCTGACATCGAGCGCTTCTTCCGCTATCCCATCGCCTCGCGCGGCGCCCCCGCGACCAATCTGCCCAACATCACCGTGATCCTGGAAGATGACGAGGACGTTTTGTGGGTGGGCACAGCCGGCAACGGCTTCTATCCCCTGCATCAACACCTGGCGCCATTGCTGGAGCCGGATCTCGAGAGTCTGGAACCCAGCCCCAGCCTGCAACGCGCCGCAATAGTGGAGGCCATGCTCAAGGATCACACCGCCGCCGTGTTCTGGATCGGGACGACGGCGGGATTGTTCAAATACGATCCACTGACCGGCGAGGCCAAAGTCTACACGCGCGAAGCCGCTACGCCCACCCGCCTCAGCCACAACTACATCCGCGCCCTCTACCAGGATGCAAGCGGTATCCTGTGGATCGGTACCAATGCCGGGTTGGAGCGCTTCGATCCGCGCACGGAAACCTTCACCCACTACGGCGAAGCAGAAGGACTTCCCAGCCGTGTTGTGCTGGGTATTTTAGAAGACGCCACGGGGCATCTGTGGCTCAGCACGTATCGGGGACTCTCGCGCTTCAATCCCCAGCTTGAGATGTTCCGCAACTACGATACCGGCGATGGGCTACAGGGGCTTGAGTTTACCCGCGCGTGTTTCAAGAGCGCGCGCGGCGAGATGTTCTTTGGCGGCGTGAACGGCTTCAACGCCTTTTTCCCCGACAAAATTGTAGATCGGCAATACCAGCCGGCAGTCGTCATCACCGATTTTCAGATCTTCAACCAATCAGTGCCGGTGGGCGAAGATGCGCTGCTCACCCGACCCATCGCTTACACCCCCTCGTTGCGGCTCTCCCGCCGCGACCTGATGATCACTTTTGAACTCACCGCGCTCGATTTCGCCGCATCCGAAGAAAACCAGTACGCCTACATCATGGAGCCTTTCGATGCGGACTGGAATTACGTGGGGACCCGGCGCTACGCCACATACACGAGCCTGCCTCCGGGTCGGTACACATTCAAAGCGCGCGGCACCAACAGCGATGGCATCTGGAGCAACCATATCGCACAGCTCGAGATCATCATCCCGCCGCCGGTTTGGCAGCGCTGGTGGTTCATTCTGGCAGCGGCGACGGCGCTGTTAGGCGGAGCAGCGGGCGGATACCGCTGGCGCATCAAACGCATGGAAGCGCACACGCGAGAATTGGAAGCGCTGGTAGCCGAGCGCACCTTCGAAATCGAACGGCGGCGGCAAGTGGCAGAGGGCTTACGCGAGATCCTCATCATCCTCAATTCCAACCGCTCCCTGAAAGAAAGCCTCGATTACATCGTGGGTCAAGCCGCACAGCTGATGGGAGCCAGCGACGCGCTCGTCTTCCGCTATGATGCGGCGCGCCTGACTCCGGTTATCATCAGCGGCGCGCCGCCCCTCACCGGCGACCTTCCCGGCGAGGATGGCCTGGTGCAAGCCCTGGTTCAGGGAGAACCGCTGGTCGCGCCCGATGTGCGCGCGGCGTCGCATCTCGGCCATAGCGCGTTGCTCCAGCTCGAAAGCCATCGGGCGGTGCTGGCGTTGCCGCTCAGCCAGAGTGAGGGCCTCTATGGAGGCCTGGTGCTGCGGTTCACCCAAGCGCGCACCTTCTCCAAGGAAGATCTGGTGCTGGCAGCCACGTTCGCCGATCAAGCCGCGCTCGCCGTCGCCAACGATCAGCTGCGCGCCCACGCCGAGGAAATGGCCGCCGCCAACGAGCGCAGTCGGCTCGCCCGCGACCTGCACGATGCCGTGACGCAGACCCTCTTCTCCGCTTGCTTGATTGCCGAAAGCCTGCCGGTAATCTGGAAACAGGATTACGCCGAGGGCCAGGCGTTGCTTTACGAATTACACCGCCTCACCCGAGGCGCGTTGGCAGAGATGCGCACTCTATTGCTGGAACTACGCCCCACGGCGCTGTTGGAAACCAACCTGAGTGAGCTGTTACGGCAGCTAGCGGCAGCGGCAGCTGGACGGATGGGGATTCCCGTGCAAGTCAGCATCCAGGGAAGCGCAGCTCTGCCCGCCGAAGTGCATATCGCGCTGTTCCGCATCGCCCAAGAAGCATTGAACAACGTCGTCAAACATGCCCGCGCAACAGAAGTTCGCGTAGACTTGCATTATGATGTTGCCGATGGCGTAACAGCAATCGCGGCCAGCAAAAATGTCAAACTCAGGATCAGCGACAACGGACGCGGCTTCGACCTGGACGCCGTATCGCCGCGCCACCTGGGGCTTACCATCATTCGTGAGCGCGCACAAGCCATCGGCGCCGTGCTGCATCTCGAAAGCCGACCGGATTTGGGAACGCAGGTGTGCATCACCTGGATTGCAGAGAGCAAGGGTCAGGGTAAAGAAGCAGAGGAAGCAGAAAAGGAAGAAGAAAAAGAAAAGGGAAACACCCTGCAGCAGGAGGCATGATATATGGAAACCCCAACCCATTCTATTCGTGTGCTGATTGTAGACGACCATGATATGGTGCGCCGGGGACTCGCCGCCTTTATGCGGGTGGCTCACGATCTGCAATTCGTGGGAGAGGCGCGTGATGGACAGGAAGCCGTGGCGCTATGTGAAACGCTGCACCCCGATGTGGTGCTGATGGATGTGGTTATGCCGCACATGGATGGCGCCGCAGCCACCGCCATCATCCGCGAGCGGTGGCCCGAAATCAAGGTGCTGGCGTTGACCAGCTTCCAGGAACGGGAACTGATCCGCAATGTGTTGCAGGCGGGGGCGATAGGCTATCTGCTCAAAAACGTGACCGTGGAGGAGTTGACCGCTGCCATCCGCGCCGCACACGCGGGCCGCGCCACACTGGCGCCGGAAGCGCTCCAGGCGTTGGTGCAATTCGCGCACGGAGAAGAGGAGCCGGATTTCAACCTGACCACGCGGGAACTTGAGGTGCTCGCACTATTAGTGCAGGGGCTTAACAACCCGGAGATTGCCGAACGGCTATTTGTGAGCCGCTCGACCATCAAGGTGCATGTGAGCAATATCCTCGCCAAGCTGGGCGTCGCCAACCGCTCCGAAGCTATCAGCGTGGCGCTGCGGCATAAGCTCGTCGCTTAAAGCCAGCCGTTCTGTAGGAATCGGCCCATTCTCGCGCCCCCGCAGTGAGAAGCGCCGGTCGCTGCGCGATACGCTTTTGCGAGCTCACGCCTTCCGCAGCCGCTGCCGCCAGGACACGATCGCGGCTCGCACCGGCGGCAGGCGCACCAGCAGCAAGGCTCCCAGAATCACGCCGTAGCGCAGCGCTTTATCCGGCGTCTTGGAAAGCCACAGCACATGCGCCACCGCCAGGATCGCAGCGGCGTAAACCAGCCGCTGCACACGCCTCCACCAACGGCCCAACCGTTGCTGCCAACCGCGCGTAGAGGTCAACGCCAACACGAGCAGCACCGCGAAAGCAAGCAACCCCACCAGCGTAAAGCGCTGTCCCACGAGCGCCGGGCCGAGAAAAGCCCACTCGAAGCCGTAATCCCACCCCGCAAAAATGAGGAGATGCGCCGCCGCATAGCCGAAGCTGTACAAGCCCAGCGCGCGCCGCGCCCGCAAAGCCGCCTTGAAGCCGAACAGCGTGTCTAACGGGGTGCAGGTCAGCGTGAGGAACAGCAGCGCCAACGCCGCGTTGCCGGTGCGCGTGGTCAGCTGCCGCACGGGATCCGCGTACCTGCCGCCGGCCAGTTCCAGCGCCATCCGCGCTGCCGGATAAAGGGCGCCGCCATGCACCAGCGCCGTGAACCCGTGTTGTTTCAGGCTCATCGCCCCGCTGCTATTCGCCATCGCCTAGAAGAACCACTCCCGATTAGTGAGATCAGGGTAAAGGTGCATCACCTCTTCGGCATAGCCATTGAAGAGCAACGTGGGAATCCGCCCGCTCTCCCCCATGCGCCGCTCCGTGGCCTGCGACCAACGGCGGTGGGGGACTTCGGGATTGACGTTAGCCCAAAAGCCATACTCGCGCGGGCCTGCGGCCATCCAGAACGTCGTGGGCAGCGCTTCAACCAGATCAATCCGCACGATAGATTTGAGGCTCTTGAAGCCATACTTCCATGGCACGACCAACCGCAGTGGCGCGCCGTTCTGCCCCAGGAGCGCCCCGCCGTAGAGACCTGTCGCCAGCAAGGTGAGATCGTGCATGGCCTCATCCAGGCGCAAGCCCTCCACATACGGCCAGGGAAAGTTCATCTGCGCCAGCTCCGGCATCTGCTCTGGATCAGCCAGAGTTTGGAAACGCACATACTGCGCCGCGCCCAACGGCTCGACCTCTTTGAGCAGCCGCGAGAGCGGGAACCCCAGCCACGGAATCACCATAGACCAGCCTTCGACGCACCGCATCCGATAGATGCGCTCCTCTTGCTCAAACTTCAGGATATCCTCGATGTCGAAGACTTTGGGTTTATGCACCATCCCGCCCACTGCCACCGTCCAGGGGCGCACGCGCAGCGATTGACCTAACTGCGCCGCCAGCTCCCCATTCAACGAGAATTCGTAGTAGTTCACGTAGCCGGTCACAGTCTCGAAAGGCGTCAACACATCAGGTCTGCGCGTCGCCGTAGGATTCGGCGTGGCCGTCGCATCGAGCGTCGCCGTAGCGCCAGGCGTGGCCGTAGCCGGCGGCTTGATCGCCGCATCAGGCGTAGCCGTCGGATCAAGCGTCAGATTGCCTCCAGGCAATGGCGACTGTTCCGCACCCAACCGGCCGCAGGCTGCCAGCAGCGCGCCCGCGCCTAACCCCAGCATAAATTTCCGGCGCGAAAGGTATATCCTCTCCGGCGTGATTTCGGAAGATCGAATTGGTTTCATAACCCACCCACTATTATGGTAAAATAACAGCCAGGCGGTTGACCGCCTGGCTGGCGGGGCGGCGCCTCTATGCCGACGTCTTGTAACAGCGCGCTATCAGCGCTCAGTGATAGTGATGCTTTCGATCACATCTCCTACAGCGATGGACTTAACGATCTCCATCCCCGAGGCCACCTTACCAAAGACCGTATAGCCGCCATCAAGCTGCGGGGTCGGCGCCAACGTAATGTAGAACTGGCTGCCGCTCGACATTCGGCGCGGATTGCCCTGATCCGGCAACCGCGCCATAGCGATAGCGCCTTCCTCGTGGCGCAAGCCAATCTCGGCGGGAATCAAGTAGCCCGGCCCACCCTGCCCGGAGCCGAGAGGATCGCCGCCCTGAATCACAAAGCCCGGCTCTACCCGATGGAAAGTAAGGCCATCGAAAAAGCCCGCGCGCGCCAGAAACACGAAGTTGTTGACCGTCACCGGCGCAGCCTGAGCATCGAGATTCACCACAATCTCGCCTCGAGCAGTTTTGATTGTCGCCACATAAGCCTTGGCCGGGTCAATCATCATCTGCGGCGGCTGCAAGTACAGCTCCAAGCGCGCAGCCGGCGCCTCCGGCATGGGAATTTCCGTGTTAGCGGGCAGCTTCGAGACGGCGGGCGCAGAGGATTCCGCAATGCGGATGGTCACGATGCGGTCGCCCGGCGTCGCTGCAGTCTGAGGATCGCGCTCGCGCAGCGCGAACAGTACATCGAGACCGTCAATTACCTGCCCAAAGATGCTGTGCCGGTCGTCCAACCAGGGCGTAGGCGCAAAAGTGATGAAGAACTGGCTGCCGTTTGTGCCCGGTCCTGCGTTCGCCATCGAGAGCACCCCCACCCGATCATGCGCCAGGCTCGGATCGAATTCGTCGGCAAAGCGGTAGCCAGGCCCGCCCATGCCGCTGCCGGTCGGATCGCCGCCCTGCGCCATGAAGCCGGGAATCACCCGGTGGAAAGTGGTATTGTCGTAGAAACCTTCACGCGCCAGAAACACAAAATTGTTGACCGTAACGGGAACCTTATCCGCGTACAGTTCCAGAACGATGTTGCCCTTATCAGTCACAATCGTTGCCACATAAGTCTTCTGCGGATCAATCTGCATGGCGGGCGGGGCCGCGTATATATCGTTCCGCGCGGCAGGATCATCAGCCATGTTCGGCGCCGTTGCCTGCGGGGTCTCCGGCTGCGGCGCGGGCGTCGGCGCTTCCGCCGTGATGACATCAGCCAAGGCCGAAGTCGGCGCGGCTTTAGGCGTAGCAGCAGAACCGCAGGCGCTCAACAACACCATCAACAACAAACCCAATATGCCATATACTTTTATATACTTCATACTTCTCCTTCAAAATAGTAACAGATAAGCAGTGCGAAGTGAGCAGTTTGAACACGGCGAACTGCGTTCCGCTCACTGCTCTCTACGTCCTGCAAACTATGCTCATCCACGAGGCTGTACCGCAGGTTCGGTAACACGCCTCAAGAATCGTGATAGATGCGCGACTCATGCCAGCACATCGCTCAGCACATCCACTTCGAGTCCACGCTGGCGCAGAGCGGCAATATAGGGAGCAATGCCAAACGCATCTCCCAAAATATGTCCCGTGACAATGAGCTGCCCGCGCGTATCGCGCCGCAACGCTTGCAGGTCGTCTGGCGCAATGTGAATGTAGATCACGGTATCAATCCCGTGCTCGAAACACGCGCGCGCCACGCCATAACCGCCGTTGGTGTAAGCGCCATGGCATACCAGCACCCGACCCGCGCGCGCATTGGGATTGCCCAACAACACCTCGATGGGGACGGCAGCGCGTTGCGCAGCAGGCAACATCCCCAGAACGGCGACCACATCACGCAGCGTGGCATCGGGCGCCGAGGTCAGCAACGTATCCACAGTAGTCTGCATCGTGCGCCGCCCCAACTCATCCAGCGGCGCGTGAACATTCATAAACGGCATCCCCAGCCGCCGCGCCGCCAACGGTACCTGCTCGTAATTCGTCGTCATACCGGTGAGCCGCAGGGCTGCCAGCTTCGGCGCAATCGCAGCCTGCGCTGCCGCTGCGGGAACGCCGGCGCCCATCAGCAATGGCACGTGGCGCTCAAAGACGCGCCACGCCCGGTGCGGCACGCCCACCGGATGATGCGCGATCACAGCATCATAGCCCAGCTGCCGCGCCAGCAGCAACTCCGCCGTACCGATGTCGAGGCCGAAGAGCACCCGGCGCACTTTCGCCCCAGGAACATAGATGGCGCTATCCTCTGGAATGGCATCGAAGCCCACCAGATCAAGGGCGACTTGTAGCAATTCAGTAGTATTCATCCTGCGCTGCTTTGTCCCTGGAGCTCTTCCCACGCTTTGAAGGCGCGCCGCAAGTGCGGGATAGTGATCGAACCGCCGACAATGAGCGCCACCGACAACGCCTCGGTGATCTCCTCGGTAGTAAAGCCGACCTCGTAGCACGCGATGAGATGATATTTGATGCAATCATCACAGCGCAAGACCGTCGAAGCCACCAGCCCCAATAGCTCTTTGGTCTTCTTGGGCAATGCGCCATCGGTGTAGACCTGCGTATCCAGATTGAAGAATCGCTTGATATCGCGGTTGGCATGCGCCAGCACGATCTCGTTGAGCGCCAAACGTTCAGCCTGAAACTGTGCTATCTCGCTCATGGTACCTCGTCACAAAAATCCCTTGGAAAACAGAAATCGGTTCATAGTGAGCAGAGCGTGGTAAATCGAAATCTCTTTTACTGCTCGGCGTTTACGGCTGTCACAACGTCAACGCCCGCCGGCGGATGCAGCAGCCGCCAGGCGCGCAGTACTTCGGCGACGCTCCACGCCTGGGCAATACAGCCCCGCGCGGTAAACGGCGCGACAGCGTCGAAGATCTCGCTGATTGTTCCCACACCCTGCTCATTGACGTGCTGAAGCAGCGGCTCCAGAAAGGCCGCCGCGCGTTGCGGATTGGCATAGACGCGCAGATGGGCGCTCACGAAATGTCCCATCAGCCAGGGCCAGACCGTCCCCTGGTGGTAGGCGCGATCACGCTGGCTTTGATCTCCCCGACAGTACGGCGCGAAAGCGGGATCGCTGGGGGCCAACGTGCGCAACCCATAAGGCGTCAACAACTCGCGCTCACAGACCTCCACGACCGCACGCTGACGCTCTGGGGCGAGCGGACTGTGCGGCAACGACACAGCGAGGATCTGATTCGGGCGTAACGTGGGGTCAGCCCCATCGGGCCCGTCAATGACATCGTAACAGCAGCCAGCTTCTGCATTCCAAAAACGCTCGAAACTCGCCGCCGCCCGCGCCGCCGCCTGCGTATACGCCTCAGCCGGCTCGCCCAACACCGCGGCAAACTCCGCCATGATACACAGCGCGTTGTACCACAGCGCGTTCACTTCCACCGCTTTACCGATGCGCGGCGTCACCACGCACTCGTCAATTTTCACATCCATCCAGGTCAGCTGCACCCCCGGCTCTCCGGCGTGCAACAGGCCATCTTGGGGATCCATACGAATCTGGTAGCGCGTGCCGCGCTCATGCCAGGCGATGATATCCTGCAACACCGGGAAGAGTTCGCGCAAAAAAGTTTCATCGCCAGAGGCAGCGAAATACGCTCGCAGCGCCTCAAAGTACCACAGCGCCGCATCCACCGTATTGTAACCGGGTTGCGCCTCAGTATCAGTGAAGTGATTGGGCAACATGCCCTGATCTACCAGCCCCGCAAACGTTCGCAGAATTTGCCGCGCGATGTGCAGTTGCCCCGTTGTCAGCGTCAGCCCCGGCAGCGAAATCATGGTATCCCGGCCCCAATCGGCAAACCAGGGATAGCCCGCGATAATGGTATAGCCCTCTGTGCCATCGGCGAGAAGCCGCCGCGCCACGAACTGGTGCGCGGCCAGCGCCAGCTGCTGCACCTCCGGCGGCGCATCCGATAGCGCAGCCGCCGCAAGGAGCTGTTGCACATGTGCGCGCTGCGCCGCCAACGCCGCGTTCCCATCCAGCTCCGGCTTCGGCTCGATGCTCAGCACCAGGGTCAACGTTCCCCCCGGAGCCAGCGTGCCGTGAAAATCTCCCACATTCAAGTGATCCTCGACGCAATCCAGGCCCCGTTCAGCCTCAACGCGCAGGTAAAAATCCCGGTACCACTCATGGCGCGTCGAGGCATTTGCATCACGGCTGAAGATGTAGAACGGAATTGCCTGATTGGAAGCGACAATGCGCACCCCATGGCCCACCGGTTCCACGCGCATCCACTGTCCCACAGCCCGCGTCAACCGATGATGATCCCGATAGTTGACCAACGTCTCCAACACCAGCGCCAAAGGCTGCGCTCCCTCAAGATACGTGTAATGAATGTAAGTCGTGTTGGTTCCCTGCTGCATCCAAATGCGTTTTTGCAATCGCACTCCAGGTTCCAACGCAAAAGTCCAGGTGGGGATGCCATCCTCCAGACAGAAGCGCTCCAGATACGTGTAACCATCTGCCTCGACCACATTGGCGGCCCAGTGATTGGCATAGAGCCGGTGGAAACGTCCATTGTACTGCGCGCTATCCTCCACCTTGGCGGCCAGCAGCACGCGCTCGCGCGGCGGCGTCAGCGCCGCGACCAGCAACCCATGATAACGGCGGGTCAACACACCAGATAGCGTGCCAGCGGCATAACCACCCAGGCCGTTAGTCACCAACCACTCGTGCCTGGAAGCCTCATCGAAGCTGCTACAGACATCGCGTTCTAATTTGAGCATGAGTCCCTCCTGCAGAAATTGTGACGGATGAAGTGGATAGGCGCCAATAACGAGAGCCGCGGCGCTTTCAAAGCTGCGCCCGGCAGCTGGCGCCACTTCAGATATACGCCGGCAGTGTAAAACTAAAAACACTCCCCTTGCCAGGTTCGCTCTCGACCCCGACCTCGCCGCCCATTTTGGTGACAATATTGGCGACGATAGATAAACCCAAGCCATTTCCCGTGGCTCGCACCTGATCCAGACGGATGAAGGGTTTGAAAAGCGCCGCCTGTTGTTCTAAAGTAAGCCCAGCGCCATTATCCTGAACCCAGAACTTGATGAAACCATTATCCAACAAGGTGGCGCCAAGTTCAACGCGCGGCGGACGACCACCATACTTCAACGCATTGCCCACGTAATTCACCCACACCTCTTCAACCCACGCCGAATACCCCAATGCCACAGGCCACACATCGGCGATAATGATCTCGCCCTCACACTCTTGCTGCATCCATGACAGGCGCTCCTGCACATCGCCAACGATCCGCGCCATGTCGAGAGGTTCGAGAACCAATTCCTCGCGCCGCAATGTCGCCAGCAACAGCAGTTCGTGGATGATGCGGCCCATACGCTTAGTGCTTCGCACGATTTGGGTCGTTGCCAAACGCACAGTGTGAGCGTCCAAGGTCTCGACAGCCTCGTTCAACAGCTCCGCATACCCCAGCATCAATCCCAATGGCCCTTTGAGATCATGCGCGACCGTATGCGCATAAGCTTCAAGATCCTGATTGCGAATTTGCAGCTCTTTAGTCAGCTTTTGGCGCATCGCTTCTAGCTCTGTACGGGCCGTCAAATCCGCGATGAACGCCGGCGCCAGCGGCCGCCCCTCCAAATCCAGATAGCTCAGACTTACCTCAATGGGGAATTCCACGCCATCCTTGCGCAACCCGACCAGTTCCAGCCCTATGCCCATGGGACGCGGCCGTGGGTCCCGAAAGAAAGCTGCAATGTGCTGTGCATGACGCTCGCGGAAGCGTTCGGGCATCAGGACCTCCAGCGGACATCCCAGCAGCTCCTGGCGACTGTAACCAAAGAGTTTTTCGCCAGCGGCATTCACCATGACGATGAGGCCGCAGGCATCAATGACCACCACACTCTCAATCAGCGACTCGAGAAATACCCGCATATCCACCACATTGCGCGGGAGTGCTTTGTCGCCTAGACCACACTCCACCAACACTTCAGGCTCCTGGGATTCTTGCTGCATCCTGGTTGCTCCTTATGATACATCACCCGATACCGATACGCCGCCGCTCATTGTCAACTGTAAAGGGTCGAGCAGCGCCGCCAACCGCTCCGACGATGCCACACCACGCTCCAGCGCCACCTCGCGCACGGAGCGGCCACTACGATAGGCTTCCTGCGCGATCGCCGCTGCCGCATCATAGCCGATTAGCGGCGTAAGCGCTGTCGCCAGGGCAAGATTATCTTCCACCAGAGCCAGGCACCGCCCCGCATCGGCTTCCAGGCCCGCCACACAGCGCACGGCAAACGCGCGCGTCGCATTCGCCAGCCACGTGATTCCCTGTAATAGATTGTGCGCCATCAATGGCAGCATGGTATTCAGCTCGAAATGCGCGCCCAACCCTCCCAAAGTGATCGCCGCATCAAAGCCGATGACCTGCGCTGTCGCCATCAACAACGCCTCCGCCATCACCGGGTTCACCTTGCCCGGCATAATCGAAGAACCGGGTTGCACCTCCGGCAGCCGCAGCTCGCCCAGACCGCTGCGCGGGCCCGAAGCCAGCCAGCGAATGTCATCGGCGATCTTCGCGAGGCTGACCGCAATCGCCTTGAGCTGTCCGGAGACTTCGACCAGCGCCTCCTGACCGGCGTTTGCAGCCACATGATTCGCCGCTTCCACAAAAGTCGCATCCAACGCAGCGTTGAGGTGGGTGATAGCCCGTGTCACAAAACCCGGCGGGCAGTTGATGCCGGTCCCCACCGCCGTGCCGCCGAGCGCTAACGGTCGCAGCGCCGTCATCGCGGCCTGCGCGCGCGCCATGCTCTGCGCAATCTGCGCCGCATAGCCGCCAAATTCCTGCCCCAGACGGATCGGCGTCGCATCCTGCAAATGTGTGCGCCCCGGCTTGACAATAGCATCGAAAGCCACTGCCTTGTCTTGAAGCGCATCGCGCAACACCGCCAACGCCGGCAGCAGGGTATCCCGCAGCGCCAGCGTTGCCGCCACATGGATCGCCGTCGGAATCACATCATTGCTGGACTGGCTCAAGTTGACGTGATCGTTGGGATGCACCGGTTGCTTGCTGCCCACCACGCCGCCGAGCAGCTGAATCGCCCGATTGGCGATGACCTCGTTGGCGTTCATGTTCGTCGAAGTGCCAGAGCCGGTCTGGAACACATCCACCGGAAAGTGCGCGTCCCACATCCCGGCGATCACTTCATCGCAAGCGCGCAGCAATGCCTCGGCCAGTTCCGGCGCGAGCAAGCCCAGCTCCAGATTAGAAAGGATGCAGGCCCGTTTGACCTGTCCCAACGCCGCGATAAAATCCCGCCCGAAACGCTGCCCGGAAATCGGGAAATTCTCGACTGCGCGTTGCGTCTGCGCGCCCCACAACGCCTCGGCAGGCACCCGCACGGGGCCGAGGGAATCGCGCTCCTCGCGGTACGCGGTCATGGGCATCCCCCCAACTCAGCGTTGCACAGAAAAGACCGGCGGCAACGCGCGCTTATGCGCCGAAAGCGCGACCATCCGCTGCACTTTGGCGACGATCTCCGCCGGCGCTTCGGGTTCTATGCCCGCCTCCCACGCCGCGAGAATGGCATCCAACATATCGTAGGTAACGCCCATCTCGCCCTCATCGGTTTGGCCGGGCCACAACCCAGCCGTAGGCGCACGGGTGATGACGGCTTCAGGAATGCCCAGCACCCGCGCCAGCGCCCGCACTTCGTGCTTGTACAGCGCGCCCAAGGGTTCCAGATCCACGCCCCCGTCGCCGTATTTCGTGAAATAGCCCACCATGAGCTCCGGCTTATTCCCTGTCCCCAACACCAACGCCCGGTTGGATTGCGCTAGGAAATACAGCGCCGTCATCCGCAAACGCGGTTTGATGTTGGCGCGGGCCATATCGCTGCCCGGCGGCAATGCCGCCATGAACGCATCGAACGCGGGGCCAAGATCCACCGTCGCCGGGTTCAAGCCCAGCGCCTCCGCAACCAACATCGCACTGGCGCGATCCTCTTCCAGGCTGTGACAGGGCAACCACGCCGACCAGACCCGCTCTCTACCCACCGCCCGCACCGCCAGCGCCGCCGAGACAGCGGAATCAATACCGCCGCTCAAGCCCACCGCGTACCCTTCCAACCCAGCTTGCTGCACCTGCGCCCGCAGCCAGAGCGTCAACGCATCTGCCAGTTTTGTGTAATCCATTGCCCCCCCACTTGTGATTTTTACAATAGATTATAGCACAAATTCACGTTAACAACTGAGGCAAACTGCTCGACGCTCAGTTCAGCCCAGTTGTAACTGCCGAAGCTTATGTTATAGTAACGTCCAACCCAATCAACTGAGAGGTCAATTATGTTGCTCAGACTCAGCAGATACGCTATCATCTTCGCGCTGTTGCTGGCGCCGCTTGCTGGTCGTGCGCAAGCGCAAAGTCCGGTTGTGCGCGCGGTGCTGCTGTACTCCCCCACGTGCAGCCATTGCCACACCGTCATAGAAGAAACGCTGCCGCCGTTGCGCGCGCGCTACGGCGCACAACTGGAGATCCTCGAGGTGAACATTCAGGAACCAGAAGGCTCTGCGATCTATCAGCGCACCCTGGAACGCTACAAACCCTCGGTGCGCGGCGTGCCGATGCTGGTGATCGGCGAGCATGTTCTGGTCGGTTCGGTGCAGATTCCCGACCGCCTGCCAGGGCTGATCGAGCATTTCCTGGCGGCTGGCGGCGTGGATTGGCCCGCGTTGCCGCATCTACCGGGCGCCGTCGAGAGCAATCCCGCCGAGCCGGCGCCGCTCGTCGAAACTGCCCCCACCGCTGCGGCCGCTGGCGCATCCGATGGCGCGCTGCACCTGCTCTACTTCCAATCGCCCAGCTGCGGCGGATGCCGCGAGCTCGAAAGCGCCCTGCTCGCAGAGCTGCAAACGCGCTATGAGAAGCAACTGCACCTGATCGCCATCAACACCTCCGAAGCCGCCGGCAAGACGCTCTACGACCTCGCCGCCGCGCGCTACCGTCCCCGGCTCGAAGGCGTCCCGACAATCGTGGTAGGGAAAACAATGCTGGCGGGCAGGCGAGACATCGAAGCCCAACTGCCCGCGCTGTTGGAGGAAGTCGCCGCGAACGGCGGCGCGCCTTTGCCAGAGCTGCCGGGCCTGGAGGATTACATCGCGGCGGCGGATGCCGCCGCGCCCGTCGAAGCAGCGACGACAAGCGCGCCCTGGCCCCTCATCGGGATAGGCGCGCTGGCGTTGATCGGCGCGGCGCTGGCGTGGGTGCGCTTCCGCCGCTAGGATTCCCACACGCGCACCCTGGCGCCGTCCACCGCGACGAGCACGCCCTCCGCTGTTGCCGTCGCCACACCGCCTTCCACTGCGGTCGGCTCTCGCACGCCGACCAGCAGCAGCTCCCAGGGTTGTGTTGCGCCCGCTGCCTCCACGGTGATGCACGCGCCTTCCCGGCGGGCAACCGCGCGCAGGGCGACCTCTCCCCCCAGCGTGGGCACGATCGCTTCCGCCGTCGCCCCATCTTCGAGAGCGTAGAGCGCGAGACGCACGTGCGCCGCGTAATCGTAATCGGGGCGCGTGCTTATCGCGCCCAGGGGGATAAGGCTGTTGGGACGCACGAGCAAGGGCAGGCTCATGAAGTCGTGCCGCTCCTGCACCCAGCGCGGCCCCTCGACGACCGCGCCCGTGAGGAGCTGCGTCCAGCGGCCAGCGGGCGCGTAATACGCGACCTCCCCTTCCGCCGAAAACACCGGCGCCACGAGCAGCCGCTCGCCGAGCATGTACTGCCGCTCCAGCGTCGCGCACGCCGGATCCTCAGGAAATTCCAACAGCATCGCCCGCAGCATGGGAACGCCCGTCCGCGCCGTCTCCAACGCTGCGGCGAAGAGATAGGGCATCAGGCGGCACTTGAGCCGGGTGAAATGGCGCAATACCGCCGTCGCCTCCTCGTCGAAGGCCCACGGCACGCGATAGCTCGAATTGGCGTGCAGCCGGCTATGCGAGGAGAGCAGCCCGAACGCCACCCAACGCTTGTACAACGCCGCAGGCGGCAGACCCTCAAAGCCGCCGATATCGTGGCTCCAGAAGCCGATGCCGGAAAGCCCCGCCGATAAGCCGCCGCGCAGGCTCTCCGCCATGGATTCGAAGGACGAGCGATTGTCGCCGCCCCAGTGGACGGGGAAACGCTGCCCGCCCGCCGTGGCCGAACGGGCAAAGAGCACTGCTTCGCCCCTGCCCCGCACCTCTTCCAGCAGCTCGAATACAGTGCGGTTGTAGAGGAAGGTGTAGAAGTTGTGCATCCGCTGCGGATCGGAGCCGTCGGCATAGACCACATCCGTGGGAATCCGCTCGCCGAAATCCGTTTTGAAGCAATCCACGCCCTGCGCCAGCAACGAGCGGAGCTGCGCCGCGTACCAGGCTCGCGCGCCCGGATGGGTGAAATCCACGATGCCCATTCCCGGCTGCCAGAAATCCGTCTGCCAGATATCGCCGTTGGGCCGCTTGAGCAGATAGCCCGCCTCGGCGGCTTCCGCAAAGAGGCGCGAGCGTTGCGCCACGTAGGGATTGATCCACACACAGAGCCGCAGCCCGCGCGCTTTGAGCCGCCGAATCATGCCCTCCGGATCGGGAAACTGGGCAGCGTCCCAGGTGAGGTCAATCCAGCGCCCATCCCGCATCCACAGGCAATCGAAGTGGAAAACGCTCAGCGGAATGTCGCGCACGCGCATTCCCTCAATCATTTCCGTGACGATGGGTTCGCTGTAATCAGTGGTGAACGAGGTGGAGAGCCACAGCCCGAAAGACCAGGCGGGCGGCAGGGCAGGGCGGCCGGTGAGCGCGGTGTATTTTTCGAGAATGGCTTTGGGACTCGGCCCGTAGATGAGGAAATACTCCAGGCTTTCCCCCGGCACGCTGAACTGGACGCGGCTCGCGCGCTCCGAGGCTGCCTCGAAGGAGACGCACTCTGGCTGGTTGACGAAAACGCCGTAGCCGCGATTGGTCAGGTAAAAGGGGATGTTCTTGTACGCGAGATCGCTGCCCGCGCCGCCATCTTCGTTCCAGATATCCACCGTTTGCCCGTTCTTCACCAGCGCCGTGAAGCGCTCGCCCAAGCCGTAGACGAGCTCGCCCACGGAGAGCTCCAGCTGCTCGTGGATGTAGGCGCTCTCGGCAGTCTGCACGTAACCGAAGGCCCGGTCGGCGCTGGCGGTCAGCAGACGTCCATCGCCGAAGAAGTCCACGCGCCACGGCCCCTCCTTGGTGATACGCGCGGTAAACCGCCCGCTGGTGATACTCGCCGCGTCGGGCGTCTCCTCGATGGTGACAGACGGCGCGGGCTGCGGTTGCAGCTCAAACGCCGGCCCTTTGGCGCGCACGCCCTCGAAGTGACTGAGCCGGACGCGCAACACATCCGCCATGGGCGAGGAGAAACACGCCGTGAGCAGCGTCGCATCCAGCGTTTGGACGCGCCCCGGCGCACGCGGCTGCACCAGCGCGACCGCTGTAAGTGTGTCGGCGGCGACTTCGGTCTCGAAAAGCGCACTTGCATACTGCGCTCGGACGCCAGGGCGTAATTGCCATTGACCCATCGTAAATTTCATCGAAGCCCCCTGTTGGAAATAAGGATGAATGATTGCGCAAAGTTCGCAAATCTAAAAGTCAGAAATCACTTGCCGCAAAAACGGCTCCTCTGCGTCGAGCGCGCCGTAGCAAACCTGCGCGGCCGCTTTGCATCCGCCCTGACATTCTGCACGCCGGGCGCAGTCCGCGCAGAAGGCAGGCGCGGCAGCCACAAAAGCAGCGAGCCGCTCCGAAGCGATCCATGTGCCAAAAGGCGCATCGAAGAGGTTGCCCAGGATCGTCTCGCTGTGATTGCAGGGGCGGAGATTGCCCAACGGATCGAGCGTGTAATAGGCCCGCTCGACGCCGGCGGCGCAGAAGCCGAAGTTCAGGTGCGGGTAGGCGTCCAGGTCAATCAAGCACGGCTGGATGGGGATCGAACACGACACGGGAATGCCAAACTCCACCGCTGCCGCTTCCGCCGCCGCCAACCCGTCGCGGACTTGTTCCACGGTGGGCAACAGCGCCGCGAGATGCTCCCGCCCCCGCCCACCGGGATTGAAGCGGTTGAACATCACACCCCGCGCGCCGAAGGCGAACGCCAGGCGAATCGTCTCGTAGAGGTCGGCGATGTTCTCCCGCGTGGCGACGAACGCCGCGATCACCTGCCCCCGATGCAGCCGCACATTTGCCATCGCCGCGAGGACCGCATCCCACGCACCGGGCGCGCCGGAGAGGGCGTCGTGGGTCTCGCGGCGGCAGCTCAACAGCGGGAGTTCAAACAACCCCACACCCCGCGCGATGAGGGCCACGGTCATCGCCGCATCGAGCAGCCGCCCGTTGCTGATCAGCGTCATCTGCACGCGGCGGCGTTGGAGGAATTCCAGAATTTGCAACAGGTCAGCGCGCAGCAGCGGTTCGCCGCCCGTTAGCGTCACGTGAAAGCAACGGGTCTCGTCGAGCGCCTTACCGAGCAGCGCCAGCGTCCGCGCCGTGTCGAGCTGTCCACGGGGATAGGGCGTCGCCTGCGGGCCGCGCCAGACGTTGTAGCAGTACCGGCAAGCGTGGTTGCAGTCCTGCGTCGCCTCGAAGATGAGCGAGGGCAGGCGTGGGCGGAGCACGGTCATGGCGTGGTCAGCAGTGCAATGATGAAGCGCGCGGCGGCCCGCGCCTCTGGGGTGATCTCGAATTCCATGTCCTTGAAGGCCGGAGGCCATTGCTGCTGCGATTCCCACTCCGCGAGGAGCCGCTCGTAGAGCTGGTTGACTTCCTCCTCGGTGAGCGCATAGAACGCCATATCGTGTTCGAGCGCGGCGCGGGCGCGTTCGATCGTTGCGGGATCAATCGTCCCGGCTGCCGCCGCCTGCTCCAGCGCCTGCGCCTGCCGCACGAGAATGGCCGCGCTGGGCATCGCGTAATCCACGATTTTCGGCTCATAACAGGTCACGGGGATATTCGAGCGCCAGACATGAAAGACGGCGGCTTCGTACCCCTCCTGTACCAGTTCCGCGACCGTTGCCGTAAGCTCCCCCTCGGCAATCAGCGCATCCAGAGCGGCGCGGTGCTCAGCCATCAATTGCTGCCCAAAGATGTTCTCATACTCCCCTTCCTGGGATTCTTCGATCGCGGCCTGCGCCAGCGCATCGAAGCGCCGCCAGCACATGCGCAAGCGTTCATGGGCAGAAGCCGGAATGGTGGGGGTGGAGGAAGGCGGCATCGGCGCATAACAGGTAGGCCCCACGAGAAAGCGGCAGCGGCTCAAAAACAAAGCGGAAACCGAAACCCCTATCATCTTGATAAAATCACGACGTGAGGTAGTCATCAGCACTCCCTCCGAATCTGCTCACGAATCAACACAGATTTCACGGGCGCCGGTAATCGGCGGGATTGTCGCTGCACCCATCTTCTGGCGGCGGCGCACCACCCTCGTCCCAGAACCGCCACAACCAGCACCCCCCACTGGTGTACGTACTAGTCTCGACTTTGGTGACATACCCGGGCGCGGTAGATGTGACCGTGTACGCGCCAGGCACTATACAGAAGCGCGTCTCGCCGTTCGCCGATACCGAAATGGTCTTGCTTTCCGGCCCGACAAAGCGCAGCGTGAGCGTCGAACGCAGCCAGCTGACCACGCGCAACAACACCATGCTGCCCGTACAACGTTCGCGGGGACGGCCTACCGTCAGCGTGAGACTGCGCGTCTGGTTGGGCGTCAGGGTCACAACCTGCGAGAGGTCATCGTATTCGAAGGCGTCCGGCGCATTGATGTTCCGCAGAGTGCGCGCCTCGATCGTGTGCCGCACGTTTGGATCTAGCACGATCTCCGCCGTGTTGACCTGGCCCGCAACCGGATTGCCATTCAGGAAAATGTCAGCTACCACGTTGGGATCGCTCAACGCCACCCGCAGAATGCCCCGCCGGTTGAAGGTCGCCGTTGAGAGGCTGTTTCTCCCCGCCGTGATGGTAAACGCCAGCTCTTGCACCGTGGGCGCCCAGAGGTCGGCATGACCGCCCACCACCCCCACACTGACCGCGCGCGTTCCCGGCGGCAGGTTGTAGGTCTGCATCTGGCCCGCTTCGATCAACCCCATATCATTGCCATCTATGAACACCTGGCACCGCACATCGTGCCCCGCTTCGAGGCCGTTGATGCGGCAGGTGAGCTGTCCAAAACCGAGCAGGTACTCCTTGGCCAGCCGCAGCGTTGCCGGGCGGCTTTGATTGGCGACTGCCGCCGCCGTCATCACCGCATCAGGATAGCGATACACGCCGTTGGCTGCCGGATCCACAACGTTGCGCACCTCCACCTTGTGATTCCCCGGCGCTACAAACACGGTGGTGGTAAACACTTGCGCCGCGATGAGCTGTTCATCCACGTAGAAATCGCCCACCACGTTGGGGACGCTCAGCGCCAACGCCAGCTTCCCCTTGCGGTTGAAGGTCGCCGGCAAGGGGCTGTTTCTGCCTGCCGTGATGGCGAGATTCAGGTCTTGACTGGCGGGCGCCCAGAGATCGGCGTGAGCGCCGATAATGCTGACGCTCACGGCATGAGGTCCCGGCAGCAGGTTGTAGGTCTGCATCTGGCCCGCTTCGATCAGCCCCATGTCGTTGCCGTCTATGAACGCCTGGCACCGCACATCATGCCCGGCTTCGAGACCGTTAATGCGGCAGGTGAGCTGTCCAAAGCCAAGGAGATACTCCTTGACCAGCCGCAGCGTCGCCGGACGACTCTGGTTGGCGACCGCCGTCGCCGTCAGCGCCGCGTTGGGATAGCGATACACGCCGTTGGCTGCCGGATCCACAACGTCGCGTACCTCCACCTTGTGATTCCCCGGCGCTACGAAGACGGTGGCAGTGAATGCCTGCGCCGCGATAAGCTGCTCATTCACGTAGAAGTCGCCTACCACGTTGGGGACGCTCAGCGCCAACACCAGCTTCCCCTTGCGGTTGAAGGTGGCGCGCAGCGGTGTGGTTCGCCCGCCAGCGATCGTGACCGGCAGCTCTTGCGCGGGCGGGGCCCAGAGATCGGCATGGGCGCCAATCACGTCTACATGCAGCGTGTGGACGCCAACGGGCAAAGCGAAATCCGCGGTTGCACCGGCAGCGACCGCCGGCAGCGGTGTCTCTGCAACCGCCGGCTGACAGAGCACCTCGTACTCCAACGCCCAGGCTTTGATATCACAGGTGAACCGCACGAAACCTTTGAGATAGACGATCTGCGGCTTGAGCGCCAGGGGAATCACACGGCCTTCGCCCACCACCACATTTGCGCGGCTGATCTCGCTGTAAACAAAGATGTCGCCAAAACCGTCGCTGGCGTCGGTGAGATTGCGCACTTCGATGGTGTGAGCCGCCCCCGGCGACACCGAGAGCCGCAGGGCATTGACCTGCACCGCGACCAGCTCGCCGTCCACGTAGACATCGCCAAAAATCGTTGCCGCAGAGAGGGTGAGATCAATGCAGCCCGCCGGGCCGGCCTCTTGAGAGCAGGGGAGAGTGGGAGATTGCGCTGCGGAAGGCGTAGCAGGAATCAATAGCGTCAACAATAACATCCAACAGCAAACGCACTGCTTGACGTTCATGGCTCTTGCTCCCTCTATGAATGCTAAAACGACACGTAATAGTAGCAGGAAGGTATCGAAGCAACCGTATCATAATTCCAGTATAAATCAGCACGT
>CAZDSF010000049.1:0-8029 GCA_964508025.1 uncultured Anaerolineales bacterium | reverse complement strand
GTAGCAGGAAGGTATCGAAGCAACCGTATCATAATTCCAGTATAAATCAGCACGTGTAAGAAGTCAACTAAAGTTAGAATGGAATTCCGTAACGATGCAACCGCTTCTCGCACAGCAGCGAGACACGGAAGTGACACCACCCAGCAGCGTTTGGGAACGATTTGGAGACGCGACTATGCTATGCTTTTCACCATGAGCAGAAAGAGACAGCCAGAATTGCATAGTAGCCCTCCGGCTTACCACTCGTTTCTCGTCCGTCTATGGCGGGATGAGGAGAACGGGGTCTGGCGAGCCACCGTGCGGGCTGTGGCAACCGGCGAACAACGCCATTTTGCCGATCTCGAAAGTCTGTCTGCTTTCTTGCACAGCAAAACCATCTCAGATCACACATCTCCAGGAGGATAAAACATGGGTAAACGATGGATGTTCATCATGGTCGTGATTGTGCTGTTAGCAACCCTGAATCCACAGCCGATCCATCTGGCGCAGGGCGCCGCAGAGAGCGCCGCTCCGGCAAGCGCCGGGCGCGCCGATACGCCGCCGGGCGCAACGAGCGCGCGTACCAACGGCGGGTCGGTCTACCTACCATTGATTTTCCGCAACTACGTCCGGGAGTTCCGCGATGGCTTCGCGCCGCGCGGCGGCGTCTGTCCAGCAGGCTATCACCTGATCCATGCCTCTGGGCGGCTGGGAATCACGGCCCCGGACACAGAAGAATACCGCGACGGGGATTATCGGTGTCTCCCCAACATGTCGCTGACAGACGTGAGTTGCAGCGCCTTTGGCGAGGCTGTCATCATTGATGGCGTAGCAACCTGCGCCTGCGCCGAGGGTTACGCGGGCGAAAGCTGCACCCTCTGCGCGCCCGGCTACGGTTATCAAGCCACGCTGGGACAATGTGTGCAACGCACACCGGTCGTTGAAGTTGCCATCTCCGGCGGGGACGCTTCCATCGAACACGGGCAGGTCGTCACGCTGACCGCTTCCGCCGATGGCGTGGCGCGCTTCTCGTGGAGCATCCGCGAGGGCGACGCGGGCTGTTTCGAGGATGCCGCGGGCGGCTGCCAGCAGACCCTCGAAGGGCTGGCGACCGTCGCGTTCCGCGCGCCCGCGAGCGGAGAGCCGCTGGGCATCACCCAGATCGCTGCGGCCCCGGTGGGCGGCGGCGCGGTCTTCCCCGGCGTCAAAAACATCGTCTATACCGCGCCTGGCGCAATTCCCGTGACCGGTCAGGGACATGCCAATCTACAGCCGATCCTGCGTTCGCTGAGCGACTTCATGGACTACCGGTGTATCGGCGGCGGCGTGATTGGCGTCTCCTACTATGGCAAACCGGTGGGAATCTGGGGCTTGGGGCGCATGGATGGGCGCGCGTCGCTCAACAGCCGCCCCGAATGCGGCAACGCCACCCAGAATCCATTCTATCCCAATGCGCCGCTGGTGCAGCCGACCACCCCGTTCCGCCTGGGCAGCATCAGCAAGAGCGTGACCGCTGCCATCGGACGGCGCGCCGTCAAGCAGACCTGGGCCTTCAACCAGTGGGGCACGGTGCCTCCGGATGGATGGATCGAGGCGCTGCCCCTGGTGAACACCTGGAACACGGCGTTAGGCGTCAATATGCTCCCGCCCACACTGAACGCGGTCTACAGCCGCCAGCTAACCGTGCCTTATGTGTACACCGCCACCTTTGGCAACTTTGCCGATCCCCGGTGGATTTCTGTCACGCTGGGACATCTGCTGGCTCACAGGTCGGGGATGCAGCGCGATGGCGGCAACGACTACCTCCGCCATTCCGTCAACAGCATTCCTGCGCTGCGCAATCTGCTCACAGACCAGGGTAACATTGATACCACCAAACTAGCCGAGCAGGAGGCCCTGCTGACCGCCATCTACGGCGCAGCCGCCGTGAACAACGCGCGGACTGCGATGGCTGCCGCCGCCGGCGTGCCCGCGTCCAGGGTCTATTTCGTGCCGCAACCCACGCTGCAGGAATTCCTCCACGTGATCGCGGCGCGCCCCTTGCTCCACAATCCCGATGATTATGTCCATCAATACAGCAACGATGGCCCTGGTTATATCATCATCATCGCCGAAAACCTGAAAAACAAGCGCTTTGCCGCCGATAACGGCAATCCGGCTTCGCATACAGGATCGCTGCTCCACGAATTCTTTCTCGAAGAGCTGGGCGTACCCACCACCGGGCAAAGCGGCATCTTCCGCGCACATCTGACTACGCCGTTCCCCCCTGGCGATCCCGAACCCAAGAAGCGTATCTGGAATGGGGAGCAGAACACCTACTATCCCGTGAGCTGGGATACCAAGCGCCCGCACTGCATCGTAAATAATACGGGGACCAGCTGCAACTTCGACTCCTGGCGGCTGGCCACGCACGGGCGCATCAGCTGGAGCTGGCAACGCGCAGAGGTCCCCCTGGTCGCGGAATGGATCGGCGTCAACGCCGGCAGCGGGGAGCTGGTCGCCGATCCCGGGACTTTCCTCAAGTTCCTCAACAAGTACTGGGTCGGCGGCTATGACGAAAATCCGCGCATCGGAGAAAGACGCCTCTCCGCAGGAAGCCCGGTGTGGAACCTGTACACCACACACAATGGCGCGTTGTTTGGAGCCATGTCGTGGGCCATGCAATTGGGCAAGCAGGGCGAGCCGCTGACCTACAGGTTGCCGCCGCGCACGCCCAACGGGCGCAGCATCGCCAGCGATCAAACCCTGCGCGCACCGAATTTCCTGCTCGCCCCCAATAAAAACGGACAAGTGGTCAGCTACGACGCCGACGGCTATCCGGTCAATGCCTTCTTCCACGAAGTCGGGGGCTTCGCCGTAGGCCGCCCCGATGTCACCGGCAAGCACAAGCTCTACATCGCCACCTCCGCCTGGGGCCGCCTCACCCTTTACGAACCGAGCGGCGCGCAGATCGCACAATATGATATCGGCTTTGCAGATGGGGATCGGCTCCTGGTAGGCGATATAGATAACGACATCTTCGACGAGATTCTGCTGATCAAAGCCAGCGGACAGATCCGCATCCACGACCACAACGGCGTATTCCTCAGATCGGTCGCGCTCAACATTGGGGCCAACGATCAAGTGGCCTTGGGTCGGCTGAGAGACCAGCAACCCAACCGCATCTTCATCGCCCGCGCCGCGCAGAATCGGGTGGTGAGCATCAATCTCGACAATCTCGCGGACGTGCTCATCTTCAATGTTCCCTTCAAAGCCGGCGATGGCTTTGCGGTGGGAAATGTCATCGGCACCTACAAGGATGAAATTGTCATCGCCGACCACGTGAGCGGGAAAGTCACGGTGTATAACTACGATCTGGACTCCAAGGATTACGGCCCGGCCGCCGAGTTCCAGGGCTTCTTCGAGAACGGCTCGCGGCTGGCGATCAATACCATGCCGGATACAGGCTTCTTCCGCAATGAGATCATCATCGGCCAGCCCAGCACCGGCAAGATCCGCATCTTCCGCGCCACTGCCGAGGATAACACGGTCTTAAACCACATCCAGACGCTCAAGACAGTAGGGGATAATGAGAACCTGTACACGGCAGGCGCCTTCCTCGCGGCGGGTAGCCTGTACGACGGGCCGAATCTCTACGTCTGCAGCACGGCGAATGGCGCCAAGCGTTCGCTGCCCGTGGGGGTAGACATCATCGTCTCGATCAACCAGTGGAATGTGGATCGCGCGTGCGCCACCGATCCCACCGTAAATTGCGGCGCGGCCTACGGAATGCTGCACGACTTCATCATCCAGGGCGTATGCCAGGTCAACTGGCTCACCGTCCTGCCGCTGGATGAGATCGCGCCCTAAAGCGGCGCTTACAAGGGCCATCGGAGGGGGGAATTCTTCCTATCGCGCCCCCTGTCTTGCCGCTAAAGCGGCTTTTTGGAAGCGGATTTTTGCGGCGGAGCTTTGTCCCGCCGCAAAAATCCTTTTTTACCCCCTGCGCCAACACTTGCGTCAAGCCAACCGCGCCGCTTCCAGATGCTTGATGCGTTTCTGATATTCGATATGGGGAGTGCGCGCGAACAGCTGCCGGTAAAGCGCAAGCGCCGTTTGCCCATGTTGCGGCGCACGATCCAGACGCCACAACTCGTAGTGCAGCGCAGCTTGCTCAGTCTGATCGTCCGACGCCGCCAACAACGCCATGAACCGTTCCTGCGCGGCAGCCGGGTCGCCGCGCGCGTGCAGCAGCCGCGCCGCGAGCACCTCGCCATTGAAGCGCGTATCCTGCCGTCCGATCTCCAAAGCCAGCCGCAGCCCTGCCGCATTGAGCGCGTCCGCCTCGTCATGCCGCCCCAGCAAGAACAGAGCCTCCGCTTTGCGCACCAACGCCTCGCAATGGAAGTACGGAATCCCCTGGTCTTGATGCAAGGCGAGCGCCTGATCGTAGTAGGAGAGCGCCGTCGCGACCTCCCCCATATCCTTGTAAATGCAGCCGATGTTGCTCAGATGCCGGGCGACGCCCTCGCGGTTGCCAATCTCCTGATCCAGAGCCAACGCCTGCTGGTGATAATCCAGCGCCGCGACATACTCTCCGCGATGCCAGTGGACAATCCCGATATTGCCCTGACAAATCGAGACGCCCTTTTTGTGCCCCAGCTCCTGATGCAGCCGCAGCGCCGCGTGATCGGATTCCAGCGCGTCAGCGTAGTTCCCCAACCGCCACTGGATCAGGCCGATGTTGCCGAGGCGCAGTGCAACGCCGAGCCGATTGCCCAGCGCCTCATCCAGTTCCAGCCCGCGCCGCAGCGCTGCCAACGCCGCATCGAAGCGCCCCTGATCGTGATAGACCGCCGCCATATTGTTAGCAGTCTTGGCAATGGCGTAACGATTGCCCAGCTGCTCAGCCAGCTCCAACGCCTGCCGATAGCACGCCAGCGCCGCCTCATATTCGCCGCGCTTGTAATGCGCCAGCCCCATACTCCCCACGCAAGCGGCGATGCCCACCCGATCCGCCTGCGCCTGCAACAGCAACAACGCCTGCCGGTGTGCTTCGAGGCTGCCGGCGTAATCCCCCACCTGCCACAGCGTCGCCGCCCGGCCCATCCAGGCGCGCGCTGCGCCGCGATCATCCGCCGCGCCCTGGAAGAAAGTCAGCGCTTCGGCGTAAGCTGCAAAGGCGCGTTCGTAGGCGCCCTTGCGCGTCCACACGCTGCCCAACGCCAGCTGCGCCTGCGCCAATCGCGCCGGGTCATCCAGGCGTTGCGCCCATGCCTGCGCCCGCTCCGCCAGGGCCAACGCCGCCTCGAGTTGCCCTTGCATATCGAGCAGCTCCGCTTGCAGCGTCCACAGTGCGCAGAGAGTCGAGCCGCCCTCTGATGCCAGCGCCTTTGCGGCGGCATCCAGCATTTGAAGCCCCTCGCTAAAGAGACCGCTCAGGGAAAAGAAACGCATCAACGCGGGCAGCGTCTCCATCAATGCCGCCGCGTTGCGCTGTTCCACAGCCCAGGCCCACGCCTGCTGAATGTTGGCCCACTCGCTTTGCAGCCCGGCGCAGGCGCGCTTCGGTGCTGCGCCATACAGCGCTGCTTCCTGCTGCGCCGCGAGACCCAGATACCAGGCGACATAACGCTCGCGGATGACAGGCGCCTCGGATGTGGGCAATTTCTCGGCGGCGAACTGACGCAGCAGCTCGTGCAGCGTGTAGCGGCCCTCCGCCGACTGCCGCAACAGGGATTTATGCATCAGGCTTGTCAGCAGCGCATCGGCAGGCGCCGCCTCGGCGATAGCCTGCGCCGCATTCAACATGCAACCGCCGCGAAACACCGAGAGGCGGGCCAACAGCGATTGCTCCTGGGAAGAGAGCAAAGTCCACGAGCGCTCGAAGACAGCGCGCAATGAGCGGTGGGGCGCGGGCGCATCCTGAAACGGGGACGTGAAGGCGTCCAAATTGGCGGCGATCTCACAGGCAATTGTCTCCAGCGGTTGCTGGCGCAGCCGCGCCGCCGCGATTTCCAGCGCCAGTGGAATTCCCTCAAGGGCGCGGCAGATCGCGAAGACGGATGGGCAACGCTTCGGGCCGGGCGCAAAAGCAACTTGCGCGCGTTGCGCCGCCTGGATGAAAAGCTGCACCGCGCTATACGGACAATCCAGGCAATCGCCGCCCGCATCGGGGCTACATTCCGCCAGATCAGGATACGTCAGCCCCTCCACCCGCAGCAGCCATTCGGCCTGCAGCGCCAACGGCTCCCGCGACGTGACCAGCAGCTTGAGACCGGGCGCAGCGGCAAGCAAATCGCGCAACAGCGCCGCCCCCGGCAGTAGATGCTCAAAACTATCGAGCACCAGCAGCAGCTCCTTGGCGCGCAGATAATCCACCAGTTGCGGATAGGGAGGACGCTGTTCGTTGAAGATCAGCCCCAGGCTCTGCCCCAGCGCGCTGACCAGCGATGCCGGTTCCAACACGCCAGCCAGGGGCGCGAAAAACAGCCCATCGGCGAACATCAGGCCCAGCGCAGCAACTTGCTCAGCGGCGCGTTGCGCCAGGCGCGTCTTGCCGATCCCACCCGCTCCCGCCAACGTCAGCAGCCGGCAATCAGGATCAATCAAACATTCCAAGATCCGGCCCAGCTCCACCATCCGCCCCACAAAAGGCGTGAACTGCAGCGGGAAATTGTATAACTTCGACGTGGGTTGCCCGCCGCCGAGCATGCCCCCTTCGCCTCGGGCGATTTGGGCGTAGAGCTGCTCCGTTTCGGGGGAAGGCGCAATGCCGAGCTCCTGCTCCAGAATGCGCCGACACTGGGCATATTGCGCCACCGCCTGGCTGCGTTGCCCGCTCAACGCCAGCAGGCGCATCCGCTGCCGGTGGACTTCCTCGCGCCATGGTTCTAACGCTAGCTGCCGGGCGGCAAAGCGATCCGCCAGCGCAAACTCGCCGCGCTGTTCGTGCGCCGTCGCCAGCTGCGCCAGCGTCAGCATCGCCTGTTGATGCAGCCGCTCGCGTTCCACTAACAGCCATTCCTCGAAAGCGATCGCATCTCCCAGCGAAAAGCCGCTGAGCAACTCGCCGCGATAGAGATCCACGGCTTCGGCCAGGCGCTCCAGGCAGGCGCGGCACAGATGCAGGCGCCGATGCGGGTGCGCAGCGACGGCAGCCAGCAACGTCTGAAAGCGCGCCACATCCACATAGATCAACGCCGTATCGAGGGTCACATCCTGGCGGGTAATCGTGAGCAGCTGCGCGCTGAAACCCGGCTGGTGCGCATCAAGGGTCTGGCGGAGCCGATGCAACGACTTGCGCAAATTGTTCGCCGCCTCCGCATCGCCCCACTCCGACCAGAACAGCGCCGCCAACGTCTCCCGGCGGATCGGGCGGTCGGCTTGCAGACTGAGGTAGGCGAGCAGCGCGCGGATCTTATCGGAGCGAAAATTCCGCACCGGCGCGCCTTCCAACGTCGCCTGGAATACGCCTAACAGGGATAACGAAAGTTGGGGCATAGTGCTATTATAACAAAAATCAGAACTTCTGCCTATACGCCTTGACACCTCATGAAACCCATGCTACAATTAACTGGTAAGACCACTTACCAGTTATTGCAATAGGAGCCATGCCATGCCCGTCTGGAACGCACCGCAACGCCCGGCAGACTATGCAGAAGAAAGCCTGATCGTCGCCATTTTGAACGGCGACTACCCCGCCGGATCGCCGCTGCCCGGTGAACGGGAGCTGGCGGCGCAGCTGGGCCTCACCCGACCCACCCTCCGCGAGGCGCTGCAACGCTTGGCGCGTGATGGCTGGGTGACGATCCACCAGGGCAAACCAACCGTGGTGAACGATATCTGGCGCGAAGGCGGCCTGAACGTGTTAGGCGATCTGGTGCGCTACCGGCGCCTGCCCGATGGCTTCACCCAGCACCTTCTCGAAGTGCGATTGGTGCTGGCCCCCGCCTACACCGCTGCCGCCGTGACGCACGATCCGCACAGCGCCCTGGCCCATCTGTACGCCGCCGATGCGCTGGAAGAGCGCCCCGTGGCCTTTGCTCGCTACGACTGGCAATTGCACCAC
>CAZDSF010000048.1:0-32331 GCA_964508025.1 uncultured Anaerolineales bacterium | reverse complement strand
TTTAACGAACTTCAGGATGCTCAAAAACAGAAGAAGGAGGAGATTAAGAGAACATCTGACCTCCAAAAGGTAAAGGACTATGACCTGCTGCGAGTGCTCCTGAATATGGGACTCCTGAAGACGGACGAGGATCTTGACACACTTGATGATATCCGTGAATTGAGGAACAAATGTGCTCACGCTGGACCGCGCGACGTCCAACTTGAGGATGTGCTTTATCGGTTCAAGAAAATCGAAACCTTTGTTTCTCAGTCCCAAGGTACGAAATGCTCCTTCCAGGATTACCAAGAGGTAGTTGGCTTCATTCTCAAATCGGATTACTCTCTCTATCCTGCTCGAGTGCGGGCTTGGGTCAAGGGCATTCGGGAACAAGACCTGCTGCCGTTCCTGGATAGATTGCTGAACTCGTACTTCGATCCGGATACCACAGAAGAAGTGCGTATAAGGATAAGAAGTGTCTGGGAAAGGTTGGAACCAAATCCCCAAAAACGTCGGCAGATAAACCGCAAAATTGTTCAGAAATTAGCCAGGGCCAATACAATAGACACGATTCCGGTTCTGCAGTTGGTTTTCTGGGACCATCTTGACGAGATCAACGATATTGATCGGACTCGGATCATTGCTGATCTGTTGCCAGAGTTTCAGGGGGTGGTTGCCAACGGCCTTACAACACCAGCAGAACTAGACCTGTTGCGGAAAATACTTACTTCGGATCTGGATGCTGAGACGCACCAAGATTATAAGCTTGTTTTTGAAAAAGCAGGAAAACAGATCGAACAGGATTCTGAATTCAAACCTTAAGGGCAAGGGGATTAGTGTGGATAATCCTCTATCCAAAAAGGTCAAGGATTCTGAATCACCCAATCTCGAAATAACGAAACCAAGGAGGATATTCGATGACTGATCAACTATCCCGTGGACACCTAAGGAAGCGCCATGTCTTCAAAGGAACATTGGTCATGGATACCGCTCTCCACATCGGCGGAGGGCGTGAGCAAATCAGCGTCAGCGACAGCCCCATCATCCGCGACCCCCTGGGAAGACCGTACATTCCCGGCTCGTCGTTCAAGGGCGCTTTCCGCGCGGCTGTCGAGCGATTGGTGCCGAACCTGGCGTATCTGGGCCTGCATACCTGCGCTCTGCAACCCGGATACGCAGCATGTATGAGCACCAACAAAAACCTGGATGACGCGTATGGTGTGCTGACAGGCTTGATGGGGCGCGCGCTGCGCAACAACGAGGCAGTAACGACAGCGTTGGGAACACTGCAGCTTCAAGAAGTGGCAGGGCAAACCGTCACAGACGCCCTGTTGCTAAAAGCGCTTGACCGTTGGTTGTGCGCCACATGCAAGGTTTTTGGCTCACCGCGCCTGGCAGCTTTGACGCAATTCGCCGACCTGCCCGTGCAAGAGCCCTGGTCGGATATCGTGCAGGTGCGCGATGGGGTGGGCATTGACCGCGACAGCGAGCGCGCCCGCGAACGCATCAAGTATGATTATGAGGTCGTTCCACCTGGTACACGCTTCGATTTCCGCCTCACGGTCGAAAACGCCGGTCCGCGCGAGCTGGGACTGGTGGCCATCGGCTTGCAGGAATTCGTCAACGGCATGGTATCTTTAGGCGGCATTCGCTCGCGGGGGCTGGGGCGTTGCCGCCTGCAGGACTTACAAGTGCAAATGGTAGATTTCGAGAACACCGCCGCGCTCACAAGCTATCTGACTCAAGGCCCGCCGGCGTTCCAGGATGCAGCGCCGCTGCTCAATCAGGCTGTTCAGCAATTGCTCGAATTGGAGGCGTAAAATGCTCAAGCAACTGGTCAATGAATGCGTGATTACCCTGCAAATCGAACCTGTGGGCCCCATTCTCATCAAATCCGGCCTAACCACGGTCAGCGGCCCCGATATGGCGTTCGTGAAAGTGTGGCGCAATGGCGAAGAACAGGTATACCTCCCTGGCAGCAGCCTCAAAGGCGTGCTGCGCAGCCACGCCGAGCGGATCGCTCGCACGCTGAACCCCGCAGCAGCCTGCAACCCCTTCGCCAAAGTCGAAGAAGAAGCGAGCGCCTGTGGACAAATCTTCGACCGTCTCAAGAAAATCAATGTTCTGCCCGATCCACAGGATCAGGTCGATCTGGTCAATCAGCGGGTGTACGCCTATTCCTGCCCGATGTGCAAGCTCTTCGGTTCCACCTGGTACGCCGGGAGACTCGCGACTGCGGATGCCTACGTCGAGGGACGCATGCCGCAACCGCAACAGCGCGACGGGGTGGGTCTGGATCGTTTCACTGGCGGCGCGGCCCAAGCCGTCAAATTCGACCTGGAGGTGATCACCGAAGGCGTCTTCCTCACCACCCTGCACTTGCGCAACTTTGAGCTCTGGCAACTTGGCTTGGTGGGCTTCGTGTTGGCGGATTTGAGCGAGGGCCTGATTCGCATCGGCGCGGCCAAAAGCCGTGGTCTGGGGAAGGTGCGCGGGACCATTCGCGACGTGCAGCTGCATTTCCTGGGTCCTCAGGCCCCGCAGCTGGAGAACAACCAACTAAAGGTGCGTGGTATGGGCGCCCTCACCGATGTCAGTGCCTATGGGGTGGGAACCGGTGACGAAGTGCAGATACCCTTTGACGTAGCGTCTACAACCTGGCGCAGCAATGGGTTGCGCTCCACTGCAACCTGGCAAGGCGACGCCTTCCCATGGGATGCTGTAGGTCCATATTGGGTGCAGTACGCCAGAAATTTCCAGGATGCCGCAGATATGCAACGCTGGCGCGGGAGGAAATAATGAAGATTTACGCACAAACGCTGACTGAAGCTGAGCTAACGACCCTGCTGGCTGCACACCGCTCACAGCTACCCTTTGCCATCGTGGAACGGGCGGACAGCATCCGTTTTCCTGCAGCTGAAACGGCGCTGCTTCCTACTGAATGGCCGCGTGGGCGCGCCTTTGGAGCCACGATCGAAGTGCAATGGAACGCGCAGACGACGGATTTCCACACGCTCTGGATCTCGGAGGATGCACCTGCCGAAGGATGGATCGTGAGTCTGGATCTCTCATCCTGCGAGAGCAACTTTCAGACCTATTTCCTCTGGGGCCCCGATAACATTGCCCTCGGTGAATCGCCCGTGTACGAGGCTTTACCTCAAGGACAAGGGCACCCGCAGCTGGTGTTCGAGGAATTCCGCGATGCGGCGAACGGCGCTTTTGTCTTTGCACGAGCGGTTGCCATGCAACGGGAGGGAAACCGATGAATCCATACGACTTTGTGCTTTTGCCGCCGCCCGCGCGGAGAGAATCGGTCCGTGACCGCGGACACGATCAGTTCACCGGTCTCAGTGGTCGTCTTACCTGTCAGATAACGGCTAAGACCCACATTTTCGTGCCTGCATATCGCTCGGAAAGCTCGGCGCGCGGCAGATTGCACGAGCAATTGCGCTTCTGCCGCGATAAGGGGAATCACCATTTCATTCCAGGCACCTCCATCAAGGGCGTCTTGAGAAGCGTCGCCGAAGCCGTTTCCGGCTCCTGTTTCATCTACGACAATCTGAGCTACGAACGCAACACCACTCGTTACAACCTGCCGTCTGGGTACAATCACTGCACTGATGTTCATCACCTATGTCCTGCGTGTCGCATATTCGGTTTTCTCAACCGCCGTGAGGTTTTCAGCGGCCTTGTCGCCATCAGTGACGCAAACGCCATCGAGGAGATGTTCCAAACAGATACCTTCACCCTGGCTGTGCTCTCCACGCCCAAGCCGCATCACCGCGCCTTTTACGCCACCACCCCAACTGGGCGCGAGATACGCGGGCGCAAGTTCTACTACCATCATCCCCCTGGAGCTGTAAAAACGCGCCTTGCCAAAGATGGGCAAAACAAAACCGTTGAAGCAGCGCGCCCCGGTGCCAGTTTCACTTTTGAAATCGAGTACACCAACCTTACCGAGTCCGAACTGGCACTGCTGCTTTACGCTGTGGCATTGGAACCGAAAATGCGGCACAAGCTCGGCATGGGCAAGCCCGTCGGTCTGGGAAGTGTTCGTATAGAGATCACTGGTTGGCAACGCATGGATCGCGAGGCGCGTTACACTACATTGGGAGCTGGTTGGGAGATAGTAGCGCCGGATACCCTCCCTACAGCCATAGCTGACTACATTCAACGCCATGGCAGCACGTTGTTGCAACCCACGCCCATGGCCGAACTGCAACGCATCTGGCGTTGGCCTGCCGATTCCGCCATTAACATTCAGTATCCCGATCGGCAGTGGTTCAACGATAACCCTACGGCGCCTTTAACTGCTGCGCCGTAAGAGGGAGGTGAGCCGTGAGCAACAAAGTGATCACCTTTATCGGGGCGGACGACTACAAAATCACAACCTATAAATGGAATAAACACGATTCCGGTTCTACACAATATTTCCATATAGCCCTGAAACAATTCTATGCCGATTACACAATCATCGTTCTGGCGACCGATGAGGCTAAGAAAAAGCACCGCACTGCCCTGAACGGCTTTCAGGCACCTCCTATTGGTGAAGTTGTCAGCGACGAAGAAATGTGGAAAGCCTTCGTCATTATACAAAGGCAGATTGACCCTGGCGACCACATTATCTTCGATATTACCCACTCCTTCCGCTCGCTGCCTTTCCTGGCGTTGCTGACCATAGCCTATTTGCGGGTAGTGCGCAATTTTGAGTTGGAAGCGGTGCTCTATGCTCCATATAAGGACTACGCAAGCTCTCCTGTGTACGATCTGATTCGCTTCGTAGATTTGTTAGATTGGACAACGGCTACGCACCTGTTCCTGAAAGCTGGCTATGCAGAAGATGTGGTCCAGCGGCTCGAGCTTGCAGAATGGTTGGAAGCAAACGCGCCGCAGAGTCTGCAGCAAGTAGCTGCAGCACTGCGTTTGGCTCGTCCCGATGAGGCGCGCCGATTGGCTTATGCCTGGGCGCAGTTGGATATAGAGCCAGACGATCTTAACCCACAGGCGCGTCCATTTGGCTTGCTACTCAAACGAATACAAAAAGAGTTTCTCGACATTGCTTCAGTGCAACCCGATCAGAACGATTTGAAACAGGAACTGGAGCAAGAATTAGCATTGATTGACTGGAATCTGAACCGGGGACAAATTCTCTCAGCTGTTACCGTCGCGCGGGAGTGGTTAGTTTCGCTGTTTTGCTGGCTGGTGGGATGGACCGCGTTGAATCAAAGCACTGATAGCAACGGTAACGTGTGGGTAGAACCAGAATGGCGCAGCGGTGAAGTACGAAAACCAGGCAAAGACATGGCAAAAGCCATTAGGAAGCTCAGATCGCTAGTGCAAGCTGCCACAGTGACAAGCCAAGGTGCTAATGACCGTCCAACTCAAGCGGCTTGCCATCTTATCCAACATGATCCCAAGACAGCCCGTCTTTTTGTTGAAACCTGGAATTTCGTTGATACTTTGCGTAGCGATCTGAATCACGCTGGTAAAGTGCATACCACCAAGCCACGCTCACTGGATCAAATCATCAACGAAGTGAAGCAGCTCAAAGCACAACTGAAAAACTTGGCTGATCAGGTAAACTTGTCCAGTCCATGGTAGGAGTTGACCCATGTCCCGTCGCCATCGCCCCCCCATCCCCGTGACCCTCGTCCTGCCGCCGGAGCCCCCGACGCCAGACGAGATTGACGCCGTGCTCATGGCGACCGATGCCATCGTCATGCAAGCCGGGCGCGCCGGCGTGACGCTCATCCTCAAAGGCTCGCGCAGCAAAAAGGCCTTGGCGCAGGAGTGGGATCAGTTGCCTGACTATGGTCGGCTCAGGCATCTCACCAGCGAGGAAATCGCCCGCAAGGTGGATTGGTGCATCCACTACGATTGGCTTCGTATCCAATACGACCGCGACATTCCCCTGCTAGTGCATTCCCCCAAAGGCTGGGAGCGTGTGAAGACGCTCTGGGTGGCGCGGGTGCTGGCGTGGCTGGCGGAGTGGGCCGCCGCCGGGCAGCCGGAGCGCGTGTGGCCGCGCCTGGAACCTGTCCACCGCGAGATCAAATTCCGCGTGCTGGAAACGATTGCCGCTGAGCGACGCACCGCCCTCGCGCCGGTGTTGCGCGTCTGGTTTCACCATGAAGTGCGCGCCGTGCGTGAAGCCATCAACCGGACGTTGCAGGCGTTGGGGCAACCGGGATTGCCGCATCCGCAATCAAGGAGAAGCCCGTGACGCTGTAGTGCGTAAGAGCATCGTGGAGTGACACAGGGAGCATTGACTGAGGCCATCATGCTGATTCTCAACTTTTCCCATCCCTTGACCGCCGAACACCTTGCGCAAGTAGAGGCGCTGACCGGGACGGCAGGGGTCCGTGTGCTGGATATCCCCACGCATTTCGACCCGGCGCTGCCCTTTGCCCCGCAGGTCGCGGCGCTGGTGGAACAAATCGGGCTGACCTCCTCGGAGTGGCAGACCCAGCCCATTCTCATCAATCCGCCATCCCTCAACATGATCGCCGCAGCGTTATTGGCCGAACTCCACGGGCGCATGGGCTACTTTCCACCGGTGTTGCGCCTGCGCGCCATCGAGGGCGTGCTTCCCCCGCGCTTCGAAGTGGCCGAACTGATCAACCTGCAAGCCGTGCGTGAACAAGCGCGACGAAGGCGGTAAAACCCGTGTCAGCCCTTTCCCACCTGCCCCTCGCGCATCTACGCTTCGAGCTCGAAACTCTCGAAGCCGCCAGCGTGCCCCCCTACAAGGGCGACCTCCTCCGCATGGCCCTCCTCTGGTGGCTCAGTGAATTCTGGTGCCCGGAGTCAACCCGCTGCCGCGAGGGCTGCCACCGCCCCGATATCTGCATGTTTGGCCGCCTCTGCACGCCGGCTGTAGACCCCTCCTGGTCGCCGCAGGTGCGGAAACTGCTGGGCGCTGAGGCGCCCGGCGCCTATGTGCTCTGGGATGAGCGTGATCGCCGCACACAGCTGCTTCCCGGAAGTCGCTGGGCCTTCACGCTGACCCTCATCGGCAGCCTGGCGTTGCGGCAGCTGCCGGCGATTGTCGCCGCGGTGCAACAGGGCGCCGAACAGGGCATGGGACGAGTCCGGTTGCGCAGCCGCGTGCTACAAGTAACCGCAGAGCAGCCGGGCGGACAGAAGGCAAGTGTGGGCATCGCGCAGCAACAGGAGCACACGCTGGTATGGCAAAGCTATGACCAATCGGCGGTGGCATTTGGTTTGTCGGAAGCCCTGGCATGGGCTGCGCAACGCGCGTCTGCGGCTCCGGCATTGCAACTGGAATTTCTCAGCCCCATGAAGTTCAAGGAACGCGGCGTCTGGGTGGAGACTCCCGAATTTGTCCCGTTCTTCAAGGCGCTAGTGCGGCGGCTGCGCATCCTGAGCGAGGTGCATGGCGGGGGAGAGTGGCCCCACGAGGAGTGGGGGCCGCTGTTGGACGCGGCTGAGACCGTGCACCTGGAGCATCACGAGACCCAATGGTTGGGCTATCAGCGCCGTTCCCAAACCGCCGGCGTCTACGAGATGGAAGGCTTCATCGGCAACGCCTGGTACAGTGGGGCGGCGCTTGCGTCTTTGCTCCCCTACCTCTGGTTGGGACAGTGGTTGCATGTGGGGAAGGGCTATGTGAGTGGTAATGGCTGCTACCGCCTGCGCTAGCAGCAGCAACCATTGAGCGACGCGAAATCAAGGCTTGCTCGCAAAGGCCTCGAGATGAGGCGTCGAGATGAGGCGCAGGAAAACCTTGCGCCGCTGTCTTGTTGTGACCCTGATGTAGCACGCCCGTGCAGTTGCCTCTCAAGCACGACCCTACCCCATCAGCAAACAACACCATATTTTCGGCATGGCGCTCCACGATATCCTGAAAAGCCGCCCCATCATAGACATTCGCGGTATCCACAGCCCAATCCACAATCAGACCGAGATGGTTGAGCACGAAACACAGCTTGCCGCCCACGATCCAGCGTTTGTTCAACAGCCCCTTCCTCCCGATCTGTTGGACGCTGCAACCTTCGCGCCAGGGATGTAGCAGTGCAATTCCATAAGTGTCCACCCATCCCAGCAAGCTGGGTGCTGCCATGAACTGCTCCATCCAACGGCGATGGCTATTGAACAGCCGAAACAGCCGGATACGCTCCGGCAAATGCGGAAACAAACACCGGTAATCGCGTGTCAACCACCGATAGAAAGCCCGATTTCTGACTCCCTTGAGCGCGAACAACAGTGCCAAAGTGACGACTGCGCTAGGATACAAGTCATCCTCAGTACGCGCCAACGGAAAACTCTGAAAAACTGCGCCGCCAGCGGACATTGTTCCAATGCCTGGTATCTGGTTATCGGTCAGCGGTCAGAAAATCAGGTGAATGTAAGCGCTATTTTGCGCCGGTCTTCGTCCCGCACTCCGGGCAGAATTTCGCGTTCGGCGCGAGCAACGTCCCGCACTCGGTGCAGTGCAACTCCACCTTCAACTTCGCGCCGCACTCCGGGCAGAACTTCGCATTGGTTGCCAGCGGCGCTTCGCAATTGGGACAGGTGGCGCGGACGGTCTGCCGCCATTCCTTCTTGCCCAGCTTCTTGTCTTCCTCCGCCATGGCCGCGTGCGCCCACACCTCTTCCACCGAGCGGCTGGCTTGAGCAGCGGACATCTCAACACCCAGATCCGGCGCGCAGTTCTTGCACAGGCCCCGCTTCTCATTCCAACAGCTCTTCCGGCAAACCCATGTCGAGCAGCGAGGACACTGCACAAATGAAGGGCGAATCTCCTCAGCCGCCCGCACGAAAGCCTCGTCATGGGCATTGCGCCACGCAGCAGAGCGCACCCGCTCGCCCACATCAGCAGCGCGGCTGAAAACCCCGCCCAACAATCCACTTGCCGCATCCAGCACCGAAGCCGCCGTCCCCGTGACCCAGGGATCAAAGCGGTTGCGAAAGCCCGTACCACAACGCTCGCAGTGGAACTCAAACTGAAAACCGCGATCCGTGCTCAGGTCGGAATAGTTAGAGGTAAAGGCAATCTGCTCACCCATACAAACACTCCTCTGAATGGTATCACTCATCCAACAGAAGCAATTATACTCCCATTTTACAACAGCGCGGCGCGCGCCAGCGGCAGAATGAGGCAGCTCGGCCCACCCCCGCCCTTGACGAACTCGAACAGGTCGAGCGCGTGAACTTTCACCCCCGCCCGCAACAGCGCCTTAATCGCCGGCTCATTGCGCTGCTCGGCAATGACCTCGCCCGGCCCCAGTGTGATCACATTCCCGCTGATGAAATCCCGCTTGGATAGCCCCACCACCTCGAAGCCCGCCAGCGCACTCACGGGCGGCACATCCGTACACGCCAACACCTGGCGCGGCCCAATGACGCTCATCATACCGCCGAGATGCAAAGAAGGCGCCGGCACAGGGATCACCCGCACGACATAGCCCAACGCCCCCAGCAGCACACGGAGCTGCCGCGCACCCTCCGCATTGGTGCGGCCCGATAACCCCACAAAAGCCACATCGCCGGCGAGGATGACATCGCCGCCCTCAGCCGTGCCCGGCGGCTCGATACACCCGATTTCCGGGAATCCGCGCGCCGTCAACGCCGCCGCCATCCACGCCGGCTCGCCTTCTCGCGTCGGCAATCCCATCCGCATCCGGATGAAGCCCGGCGGCGCGCCCACCGCCACATCCTGCGTGAAAACGGCATTCGGCTGCCCGTCCGGCTCCTCCAGCGCGATCACCTCTGCGCCGCAGGCAGCAAGCGCCTCCCGCAACATCCGATGCTGCGCCGCCGCTCGCGCAGCATCCACCGGCGCGCGAAAGTTGTGCGCTGCCAGCGATTCCATCCCCACGCCAAAAAACGCGGGGCCTGGCGCACAGACCACCACCTGCTTCAAGGACAAGCCTTCGTCATAAACGCCCATCATACATCCTTATTGTCTGACATGGCGATGACAAAAAGGGGATTTTCACCGCCGCGTTGTGCGCCACAGCAAAAATCCCCCCCATCACGACTCACCCCTCACCGATCTCTCAATACTTCTCCGGCACAAACGTCTGATCCGTAATCGGCGGACGCACATAACCGATATCCTCCTGCCGTGGCGGCAGCTGCATTGGTTCGGGCGTCAAATCCTGGTAAGGAATCAGCGAGAGGAAATGGCTGATGCAGTTCAAGCGCGCGCGTTTCTTGTTATCAGCGTTCACCACATACCACGGCGCCTGCTTAATGTCCGTGTACTTGAACATCTCATCCTTGGCCCTGGAATATTCGACCCAGCGCGTGCGCGATTCCAGATCCATCGGGCTGAGCTTCCAGCGCCGCGTGGGATCATCCAACCGCGCCTGGAAACGTCGCTCCTGCTCCGCATCGCTCACGGAAAACCAATATTTCACCAAAATGATTCCCGAACGCACCAGCATCCGCTCGAACTCTGGCGCGGAACGCAGAAATTCGCGGTACTCTTCCTCCGTGCAGAAGCCCATCACCCGCTCAACCCCCGCACGGTTGTACCAGCTGCGGTCGAAGAAAACAATCTCTCCCGCTGCAGGTAAATGGGCCACATAACGCTGGAAGTACCACTGCGTCTTTTCGCGCTCGGTGGGCACACCCAACGCCACCACGCGCGCATAACGCGGATTCAGCGGCTCGGTAAAACGCTTGATCGTGCCTCCCTTCCCCGCCGCATCGCGGCCCTCGAAAATCGCTACCACCTTAAGGCCCTCTTGCTTGACCCAACCTTGCAGCTTGACCAGTTCGATGTGCAACTTCCGCAGCTCGCGATAATAATCGCGGTTGGAGATGCCCTTGATCTTCTCCCGTGTAGCCTCCGAAAGATCCGGCCCTTCCGGCGGGGTCTCAGCGGGCTTCTCGGCTACGACCGGCGCTTCCGAGTTCTCCGCATTCTTCTTGTGCTTCTTCTTCCCCATGATGCCCTCCTCTCCTGATAAAAATGCTGCCATCTGAACCGATGCTCTCAGTGTAGCACCACATAGAGGAATTGACAAGAACGATCCCCGCCGTATATCAAGGAACATAGCGCGCGCCGGGATGATGCACCACCAGCGCCGCCGTGCTGTGTTCGGGGATGAGCTGCGCCGCCGCGGAGAGCCGCAATCCCAGCGCCGCCTCTGCCGGCAAAAAGCCAAACAGGATGCGATGCCCTTCCAGGTCTGGGCACGCAGGATAGCCCCAGGAATAACGCTTGCCCTGGTTCTCTGCCAGCCCCAACTCGGCGCGGATGCGACGATGCAGCCACTCGGCGATGGCCTCGGTAGTGTGCGCCGCCAGCCCGTGGACAAAATAAGCGTCGCTGTACGCACCGCCCGCATCGAGCGCGCCGAAACGCTCCGTGGCCCCCGCGCCCACAGTGACCACCTGGAACGCCGCGACATCCACCACGTCGCCGCCCACCGGCGCGAAATAATCCGCCAGACACAGGCAAGCGTCACCCCGCCGCAGGCGCGGGAAGGTGAAGCGCGCAATCTCGCGGCGCGCCTCCGGCTGCTGCGGATCGTAAACCAGCAGCATCTCCCCCTCCGCGTTGACCGGGAAGTAGCCGTACAGCGCTCGCGGGCGCAGATACGCCGCCGCGGGCCACATCTCCGCCAGGCGTGCATCGAACTCCGCCTGCAACGCTTCCCACGCCGCGCCCGTCGCCCCGCGCGCGCCCCACCCCAAGCGGTAGAGGCTTTTGCGATCCAACAGCGCCAGAAGCTCCTCGCGCGGAATCTCGGTGATCGCGCGATAGCCCCAGAACGGCGGGCGAGGGTAACGGGAGGTGGAGTGATGGGGCGATGGGGAGATAGGGGGATAGGGAGAGGGGGTAATGGGGACAGCTGCTGACGTGCATCCGGCGCAAGTGGCGCAACCGCCTTGCTCCCCTGCGCCTCCGCTCCCCTGCTCCTCTGCGCCTCTGCCCCCCTGCTCCTCTGCGTGCTCATGCGCCACGGGCGCCGGCTTGAACATGACGATATGTTCCAGCACCTGCAACGCCTCGAAGGCATCCTTGCAATAGTAGACGCCGCCGCGATAGAGCTCGCCGCCTTCGGAAATGGCGATGCGTTGCGCGAACGCCGGGTTGATCGCCGCGCCGCCCACCAACAGTGGGATCGCCAGCCCGCGCCGCTGCAACCCCTCCACCGCGCGCGCCATCTCCCGGCTCGTCGCCACGAGCAATGCGCTCAGCCCGATGGCATCCGCGCCCAACGCCACCGCCTGATCGAGAATCACATCCACAGGCACTTGCTTGCCCAAATCGTGGACGGTGTAGCCGTTGTTGGCGAGAATCGTCTTGACCAGGTTCTTGCCGATGTCATGGACATCGCCGAAGACGGTTGCCAGCACCACCACGCCCTTGGAGATGCCCGCCGCGCGATCCAGCTCGCGCTCCAGCCGCGCCACCGCCGCCTTCATCACCTCCGCAGATTGGAGCACAAACGGCAGAATCAGCTCGCCCGCGCCAAAACGGTCGCCCACAGCCTTCATCGCCGGCAGCAGCATGGCGTTCAGCACCTCCAACGGCGGATGTTCCGCGAGACAGGCTTCCACCAGCGCCTCCACACCCTCGCGACGGCGACGCAACACCGCCTCGTGCAGCTGCGTCGCCGGATCGGGCGCCTCCGCTGCCGCCAACGCCTCTTCGACGCGCGCGCCCTCAAACGCGGCGATGAAATCCGCCAGCGCCTCCGAGTAGCGGTTGAAAATCACTGCATCCGCCAGCGCGCGTTCGGCGGGCGGAATGTCGGCATAAGGCGTAATCTGCGCGGGATTGACGATGGCGACATCGAGGCCCGCTTCCACGGCGCGGAAGAGAAAGGCACTGTTGAGCACCCGTCGCGCCGCCGGGCGCAGTCCGTAGGAGATATTGCTGACGCCCAGATTGGTGAGCGCGCCGGGCAGTTCCGCCTTGATGCGGCGCAGCGCGTCGAGCGTCTCTATCGCCGCGTTGGCGCTCTCCGGGTCGCCCGTCGCCAGCGTGAACGTGAGCGGATCGAAGATCAGCGCGTGCGGCGGCAAGCCGATTTCGTCTACGGCAAGCGCATACAAACGTCGCGCTGCCGCCAGTTTGCGCTCGACGGTCTTCGCCATGCCATCCTCATCAATGGTGAGCGCGATCAACGCCGCGCCGAACTCCCGCGCCAACGTGAGAATCTCGCGCGCCCGCGCCTCGCCGCCCTCCAGGTTCACGGAATTGAGGATCGCCCGCCCCGGATAGCGTTCCAGCGCGGCGCGCATCACAGCCAGATCGGTTGTGTCGAGCATGAGCGGCGCGGCAGTGTGCGCCGTCAGCAGCGAGACCACGCGCGCCATCGTCTCCGCCTCATCGGCGCGTTCAGTGAGCGCCGCGCACACATCGAGGACGTGCGCGCCCGCATTCACCTGCTCCTCAGCGAGCGTCGCCAGCGCGGTGTAGCGCCCTTCGAGCATCAACGTCCGCGCCGCTTTGGAACCTTGCGTGTTGATCCGTTCCCCCACAAGCAACGGACGCGGCTCTTGATGCAAACTCACCGCCTGCACATTGCTGCTCACATAAGGCACAGCGGAAGGATAAAGACGGAAGGATGAAGGATGAAGAGGTTGACGATCCAACACACCACGCAGCGCCGCGATATGCTCGGGGCCGGCGCCGCAACAGCCGCCCACTGCGCGGACGCCCCAGGCAACGAACTCCGCCATCGCAGCCGCGAATGCGCCAGGCGCCAACGTGTAAACAGCTTTCCCGTCCACGTTTTCCGGCATTCCAGCGTTGGGCATCACGCAAAGGGGACGCGGACTGAGCGCCAGGAAGCGCCGCACGGCATCCCGCATCTCCTCCGGCCCGGTGGAACAGTTGAGGCCCAGCACATCCACGGGCAACGCCGCGAGCGTCGCCGCCACGGCCTCCACGTCAGGCCCGGTGAGCATGCGACCGCTGGCGTCCAGCGTCACCTGCGCCTGGAGCGGCACCCGCACACCCAGCCGCCGGAACGCGCGCCAAACGCCGTGAATCGCTGCCTTGAGCTCGAGCAGGTCTTGCTGCGTTTCGAGCAACAGCAGATCCACGCCGCCTTCGAGCAAGCCCTGCGCCGCCTCGGCGTAGACCCCCGCCAGCGCGTCGAAGTCGCTCCCGTCCGCGCCATCAGGCAGCGAGAGCAGCCGCCCTGTCGGCCCCATGGAGCCGGCCACAAAGCGCGGCGCGCCCACCTCCGCCGCGACGCGATCCGCAACGCGCCGCGCCAGCTTCGCCGCGCGGCGGTTCAAGTCGAGGGCAAGCGCATCCACGCCGAACTCCGCCAGCGTAAGCCGGTTCGCGCGGAAGGAGTTGGTCTCCACGGCCTCTGCGCCGGCGGCGAAATACGCCGCGTGCGTCGCCTCGATGAGCGCCGGGCGATGCAGCAGCAGCATCTCGTTCAGGCCCTCGGTGCGCGGCCCGCCGAAATCCGCCGCCGTCAGCGCCGTCCGCGCCAGCTGTGTACCGGTGGCGCCATCGAAGAGAATGACGTGATCGTCCAGCGCATCGAGGTACCCGCGCCGGGTAAAAGACATAGCAAAAGGATCAGGCATGGATCAATCTCCAGGAAGTGTAGACTCGACGACAGACCAGCAACGACGAAAGACCGATGACCGACGAAGGAAGACAAACCACAAGTTGCAAACTACAGTCCGGCGTTCCGCAGCGCGATCAACCGCATGCCATTGAGCGTAAGCCAGGGATCGTAGATGTCGAAGCAATCCGTCATCGGCGCGATGAACTGCCCCAGCCCGCCCGTCACAGCGACGGAGACCGGGCCGACCACGCCGCGCGCCAACATCTCCGCGCGGATGCGAGTAATCAGGCGCTCCACCAGCCCAATGTAGCCCAGCATGATGCCCGCACTCAAAGCCGAGATCGTATCCGTGCCAATGGCGGATTCCGGCATTTCCAGCGCGATCTGCGGCAACTGCGACGTGCCGCCCGCCAGCGAAGCCGCCATCAAATTGGCGCCGGGCGCAATTGCCACGCCCAGGAACTCCGCTTTATCGGAGACTGCTACGAACGTCGTCGCCGTGCCGAAATCCACGGAGATGCACGCGCCCCTGAAACGCGCATAAGCCGCCACCGCATCGGCGATGAGATCGCCGCCCACTTCTGCCGGGTTCTTCACGCGGAAAGTCAGGCCCGTATCTACCTGATGATCCACGAACAGCGGCGTCTGGCCCGTTTGCTTCTGCAACATCCGCTCGATTTTCCAGGTGACGGGCGGCACGACGCTGCTCAGAACCACGTGCTCAAACACCGTCGCATCGAGCGCGGCTTCATGCAAAAAGGCGCGGAACAGCAAGCCGTATTCATCCGGCATCTTCTCTTTGACCGTTTGCACGCGCCAGTGATGCCGCCACGACTCCCCATCATGCACCGCGAAGACAATGTTGGTGTTGCCGATATCTACTGCCAGAAGCATAAATCCCCCCAGAATCTAAGGCAGAAGGATGAAGGCGGAAGGATGAAAAAACCTTTGCTCTCCTGCTCCTGCGCGCCCCTGCACCTCTGCATTGATAACCAGAGCGGCGCCGCAAGTTCAGTCGCACTTCCCCAGCCGTTATAGATTAGCGCCCTTGCGTTTGCCGATTTCGATACGCCGCCATGCCGCCACGACCACAAGTGTAATCACAGCAGACGCCGCCGCCTCTGGCAACCCATTGGCAAGCACAATCGGCGGCAGAGCCACCCAGGGCACAAAGCCCAGCACACCGATCATACCCAGCACCAGCACGGTATTCGTCAGGCTGCCCACAATGCCCGCGCTGACCAGCCCCGCAGTCGGCCAACGTTGGAGCGCGCGCCAGATTAGCCACGCCGCCGGCCCGATAAGGAGCCGGGGCAGCACTGCCAGCAGCGGATTGGTGAACCACACATCCGCCGGGCCGGTCGGCGCAATCGCCGCCTGCAACATGCTGAACAGACCAAAGATCAGCCCGACTGCGACGCCCACCACCGGGCCTTCCAGTACGGCGCCGATGATAACGGGGACGTGCATGATGGTCAGCGATGCGCCGCTGAACCAGGGGATGAAGCCCCAATGCGTCCAACCGAGGAACGCGGCAATCGCGCCCAAGACGCCAGCGATGACAACTTTCCGCGTGCGAGATTCCTGCATTCGAGCACCTCCAAATCAGAAATTCACAGCGCCATTATACCGCGAAGTCCGGCTTTGACACCCCTTTTCAGAACGGTTATAATGCAATACGCGGCGTTGGATCAACCGGCGCCGCGCATTCTCGCCAAGGACAGACATGAGCGCGCTCATCGAACTGGAAAACGTCAGTTTCGCCTATGCCACGCCGGGCAGCGTCGCGCTGCCGGCGTTGCGAGACGTGTCGCTGCGCATCGAGGCAGGCGACTATGTCGCCATCGTCGGCGCGAACGGCTCCGGCAAGTCCACGCTGGCGCGCCACCTCAACGCGCTGCTGCTGCCCACCGCCGGCGCCATCCGCATTGCGGGGATGGATACCCGCGAGCGCCAGCATCGCCGCGCCATTCGCCAGCTGGTCGGGATGGTTTTTCAGCGCCCCGATGACCAGATCGTCGCCGCCACCATCGAAGAAGATGTCGCTTTCGGCCCGGAGAACCTGGGCCTGCCGCCCATCGAAATCCGCATGCGCGTGCGCGAAGCCCTGGAAACGGTCAAACTCTGGGACGCGCGCCTGCGCCCGCCGCACCTCCTATCCGCCGGGCAGATGCAGCGCGTAGCCCTGGCGGGCATCCTTGCCATGCGCCCCCGCTGCATCGTTTTTGATGAGGCCACGGCGATGCTCGATCCTGCCGGAAGGCGCACCGTCCGCCTGATGATGGCCGAACTGCACGCGCAAGGTATCACCATCATCACCATCACGCATTTCATGGACGAGGCTATGGACGCGCAGCGAGTGATCGTCATGGATCATGGGCGCGTGGCGTTGGATGCGCCCCCTGAGACCATCTTCAGCGATGAGACGGCGCTCAACGAGCTCAGCCTGGAACCGCCGCCCGTCGTCCGGCTGGCGCGCCGCCTGCGTGAAGCTCTGCCCGCGCTGCCGCCGCACCTGCTCACCGCGCCGGCCCTCGCCAGCGCGCTCGATGCGCTGCCGCGCCGCCCAGCGTCGCCAACGTCAGCAACACCCGCACCGGCGGCGCTGCCACCAGCCTGGATCGAAGTCGCCGCATTGGGGCATATTTACATGCAGGACACTCCGCTGGCGCACCGCGCGTTGCACAACGTGACGCTCACCGTTCCCGAACACGGCGCCCACGGGCTGCTCGGCGCCACAGGATCGGGAAAATCCACCCTGCTGCAACACCTCAACGGCTTGCTGCGCCCCCAGGAAGGGCGCGTGCGCATCGGCGATTTCGATCTCAACGATCCGCGCACTGATCTGCGTGCGGTGCGCCGTTCGGCAGGATTGGCTTTCCAGATGCCGGAATTGCAGATCTTCGAACAATACGTCGGCGACGAGATCGCCTTCGGCCCGCGACTCCAGGGACTAGAGGGCGCAGCCCTGCGAGAGCGCGTCCGCTGGGCAATGATGCTGGTGGGGCTGGATTTCGACGCCTTCAAGGATCGGCTCACTTTCGCCCTGAGCGGCGGAGAGCGACGCAAGGTAGCGCTGGCCGCGGTGCTGGCGCTCCAGCCCGCGCTGCTGCTCCTCGATGAACCCACCGCCGGCCTCGATCCGGCCTCGCGGCGCGAGCTGCTGGCGCACTTCGAGGCGCTGCGCGCCACCGGCATGACGCTTGTGGTCTCATCGCACCGCATGGAAGACCTGGCGCGCATGGCGGCAACCCTTACAGTGATGGCCGAAGGCAACAGTGTGCTGCATGGCTCGGCCGCCGAGGTCTTCGCGCAAGAAGGGCAACTCCGCGCGCTGGGACTGGGATTGCCCGTGGCAGCGGAGATCGCCGGCGCGTTACACGCGCGCGGCTGGCCCCTGCCGCCCGGCATCCTCACGGCCGAGACCCTCGCCGCGCGCCTGGTGGAGCTACTTGCCGATGGCTGATTTCGAATTCCTGCGTTATGTCACTGTGGGGCAATATCTGGCGACCAGCTCGCCCCTTCACCGCCTCGATCCGCGCACGCGCCTCGTGGGCAGTGCGGGCCTGCTAATTGCAGTCACGGCTGCGCCGCACCTCGCGGGGCTGGGATTAGCATTAGGCGCAACGCTGGGCGCGCTGCTTGCGGCCCGGATTCCGCTGCGCTATGCACTGCGCGGATTGTTGCCGCCGCTACCCTTCATCGGCTTCCTGGCGCTGTTGCAGATTATCGTCGGGCCGCAAACCGGGGCCGCGCCAGCGCTGCTCGCGCTCGGCCCGCTCCGCATCTCCGGCGCGGACCTGCTCGCCGGGGCGATGCTCCTCGCGCGTTTCGTCGCCTTGATCCTGCTCATCAGCCTCCAATCCGCAATCATCTCCACCTCAGAACTCGTCCACGGCCTGCAAGCCCTGCTGAAGCCGCTCACGGCTGTGGGCTTGCCGATGCACGATGTCGTCCTCATGACGCAAGTGACGCTGCGTTTTTTGCCGTTGCTGGCGCTGGAAGCCGAACGCATCGCCAAGGCGCAAGCCTCGCGCGGCGCCGATTGGGGCGCGGGCAAAGCCGGGCTGCTGCGCCGGGTGCGGCAGACGTTGCCCTTGCTCGTGCCGCTCTTTCTCAACAGCCTGCAACGCGCCGAGGCTCTGGCGCTGGCAATGGAAGCGCGGGGCTACACCGGCGGCAAGGAGCGCACCTCGATGACGGAGTTGCATTTCGGCGCGTGCGACCTCGTGGCGCTGAGCATTGCGGCAGCCCTTAGCGCAGGCATTGTACTGCTATAGCAACAACTGCAATCCCCTTTTGTCGCAGCGCAGTTGTTCTATCATACAACTGTGGTATCATCCCCATTCGTAGCTTACAGGATTACAGGATCCAAGGAGAAAATAGCACATGAAAAATATTGCCGTGATTGGCGTTGGCTATGTCGGATTGGTCAGCGGCGCGTGCTTCGCCGATCTGGGGAATCGCGTCACCTGCCTCGACATTAATGCAGAACGCATCGCCAACCTGAAAAAGAACATCATGCCCATCTATGAGCCGGGATTGGAAGAGCTGGTCGAGCGCAACGTCAAGGCAGGGCGGCTGTTCTTCACCACCTCCTACCCCGACGCCCTCAAGGACGCCGATTTTGTCTTCATCGCCGTGGGCACGCCCTCGGATGTGGACGGCCAGGCTGACCTGCGCTATGTGCGCATGGCGGCGGAATCCATCGCCGATACCATGGATCATCCCCTCATCGTGGTCAACAAATCCACCGTACCGGTAGGCACGGGCGACTGGGTCGCCGAGATTATCCACAATCGCCGCCCTGACGCGCCCGACTTTGCTGTGGTCTCGTGCCCGGAGTTCCTGCGCGAAGGCAGCGCCATCACCGACTTCATGAATCCCGACCGCACCATCCTCGGCTCTACCAGCCGCGAAGCCGCCGAAAAGGTGGCGCAGCTGCATCTGCCGCTGCGTTCCACGATCATGATCACCGATCTGCGCACAGCGGAGATGATCAAATACGCTTCCAACGCCTTCCTGGCGACAAAGATCTCCTTCATCAACGAGATCGCCAATATCTGCGAAGCGTTGGGCGCCGACGTGAAGGAAGTCGCCTGGGGCATGGGCCTCGATAAGCGCATCGGACGCCATTTCCTCGATGCCGGCATCGGCTGGGGCGGCTCCTGCTTCCCCAAAGATGTCAAAGCCCTGGCCTATATGGCCGAAACCGAGGGGCGCCACCCCCACCTGCTCCACGCCGTCATGGACATCAACGCCGATCAACGCCAGTCGCCCATCCGCAAGCTGCACGAGCTGCTGGGCAACGATCTCAAGGGCAAGGTCGTTGGCTTGCTGGGATTGGCTTTCAAGCCGAATACCGACGACATGCGCGACGCCCCTTCCACCGATATCGCCCGCGCCCTGTTGCGCGCCGGCGCCAAAGTCCGCGCCTACGACCCCGTCGCCATGTCCAATGCCAGCGGCCTCATGCCCGAAGTGGAAATGATGCCCAACGCCTACGCCCTGGCTGAAGGCGCCGACGCCCTCATCCTCGTCACCGAGTGGAACGAGTTCAAGAACCTGGATCTGATGCGCATCAAGACGCTGCTACGCGCGCCGATTCTGGTGGATGGTCGCAACATCTACGATCCGCAAGCGATGCTCGATCTTGGCTTCCACTATCGCGGCATCGGACGCGGCTACAATGGCGAAGGCGTCGCCTGCGAATAAACCAGCTTCCACCGATACAAGATAAACAGTTCGTAGAGAGCAGTGAGCCGGACACAGTTCGCCGCACCCAGACTACTCACCCCTCACTGCTCACCCATTACCATGTTTGAAGGAGACGCCCGTGAATTTGCTCAAAACAACCCTTGAGAATGGCCTGACGGTGGTGTTGCGCGAGAGTCACAGCGCGCCCGTGACCAGCGTGTGGGTCTGGTACCGCGTCGGCAGTCGCAATGAGCACCTGGGCATCACCGGTATCTCGCATTGGGTGGAACACATGCTCTTCAAGGGCACGGAGCGCTGGCCCCGGCAAAAACTGGATCAGGCCATCGCGCGCGAGGGCGGGTATCTCAACGCGATGACCTGGTACGACTTCACGACCTATTTCGAGACGCTGCCCGCCGGCAAAGCCTATATGGCCCTCGATATCGAAGCGGATCGGATGAAGAACGCGCTGTTTGAGCCGCAAGAAGTCGCCGCCGAGCGCACCGTAATTATCAGCGAGCGGCAGGGCAGTGAGAACTCACCGCTCTTTCTGCTGAATGAGGAGCTCACCGCCGCCGCTTTTCGCCTGCACCCCTACGGCCATGACACCATCGGCCATCTCTGCGATCTGCAAACGATGACCCGCGACGCGCTCTACCATCACTACTGCACGTATTACGCGCCCAACAACGCAATCCTTGCCGCCGCCGGAGACTTCAACGCGGGCGAGATGCTGCGGATGATCGAAAACAGCTTCAGCAGGCTCGCGCCCCGTGAGCCGTTGCCTGTAGTCACCGCGCAAGAACCGCCGCAGAAAGGTGAGCGGCGGGTGATCGTCGAAGGCAATGCCGGCATTGATTACCTGGTATTGGCCTTTCACACGCCAGAAGCCCGGCATCCCGATTTCCTCCCCCTCACCGTGCTCAGCACGGTGCTGGCAGGCGGCTCCGGATCGCTGGTCGGGCGCGGCAGCCTCACCAATTACACCAGCCGCCTCTACCGCGCGGTGGTTGAGCGCGAACTCGCCGCCGATGTGAGCGCCAGCCTGATCCCCACCGTGGATCCCAATCTCTACCGCATTACGGCAACCGTGCTGCCGGGACACACCCCCACGGAGGTCGAAACGGCCATCCGCACCGAGCTCGAGCGCATCCGCACTACCGCCATCACCCAAGAAGAGCTGGAAAAAGCCAAACGCCAGGCGCGCGCGCTCTTCGCTTTCTCCAGCGAGAGCATCACCAACCAGGCTTTCTGGCTGGGCTTTAGCGAGATTTTTGCCGATACCAGCTGGTTTCTGCGTTACCTGGAACGCCTGGATACCGTAACTGTGGAAGATGTCTTGCGCGTGGCTGAAATCTATCTGCGCGCCCAAAACACCACGGTGGGACACTATCTCTCCGCCGACTCTATCGCGTAAAGCGACTTCGCAGGAGCTGCCATGCGCAAAAACCAAGTTTCACTACCTAGCCCTGATGACGTGCTGCGGGAAACATTGCCCAACGGGATCACTGTACTGGCCCGTGAGAATTTCGCCAGTCCGGCGGTGGTGCTGGATGGCTACTTCGTCGCCGGCTCCGAGGATGAACCCGAATCCCGCGCAGGTCTGGCGAGCTTCACCATGGATGTGATGGAGCGCGGGACGCGCCAGCGCTCTTTCGAGCAACTGTACGAGGAAGTGGAGTCGGTCGGCGCAACCTTTGGTTTTTCCGCCGGCGCCCACATCACCTCCTTTGGCGGCAAGGGATTGGCGGAGCAGTTGCCGTTACTGCTGGATATTTGCAGCGATGTGCTGCGCCATCCTGCATTTCCCGCAGAACAGGTCGAGCGCGTGCGCGCGGAAATTCTCAGCAACCTTCGTGAGCAGGAATTCGACACCTCCAGCCGGGCCGCGCAAGCGTTCCACGAGCTGACCTATCCCGCCGGGCATCCCTATCAGCGCCACATCATGGGCACACCGGCTAGCGTAGCCACACTGCGCCGCGAGGAGCTGGTCGCCTTTCATGAGCAGACCGTTTCCCCGCGTGGGATGGTCATCGCTATTGTAGGCGCAGTCAAAGCGCGCGCCGCCCTCGAAGCAGTCAGCGCTGCGTTTGGAGATTGGGATACGGAACGCCCACCGCGCAACGCGCTGCCGCCGGTCACGCCCCCCACCGAAATTAAACAGCGCTACATCGCTTTGCCGGAAAAGACGCAAACCGACCTGGTATTGGGCTGGCCCGGCCCAGAACGGCGCGCGCCAGATTATCTTCATTGCCTGGTTGCCAATACCATCCTTGGCGTTTTCGGGATGATGGGGCGGCTTGGCGAGCAAGTTCGCTCGCAAAACGGCCTGGCTTACTACGTCTACAGCCGTCTGGATGGCGGCGCCGGTCCTGGGCCATGGAACATTGTGGCGGGCGTCCATCCCACGCAAGTCGAGAAAGCGCTAGCGCTCATCCTGGACGAAATCCGACGCCTGCGCGATGAACCGCCCCCGCGCGACGAGCTCGAAGATAATCGCGCCTATCTCATCGGCAGCCTCCCGCTTCGCCTGGAAACGAACGAAGGCGTTGCCGGTGCGCTCACCAACATCGAGCGCTATGGGTTGGGGCTAGACTACCTGCAACGGTACCAGGAGCGCATCACAGCCATCACCGCGGAGGATGTGCAAGCTGCCGCGGAGCGCTGGCTCAATCCAGAAGCCTACATCCTGGGCATGTCTGGCCCGGCGGACGCCTGACGGCCAGGGTGAGGCGCAGCGATGGCCGAAGTCCTGCTCACCGCCAGCGATTGCCGCGCGTGCAGGCGTTGCTGCACCTTCTATGAGGATGAGGTGCATTATGCGCCGCTCTTCACCGCCGCAGAAAAAGCCCAGGCCGAAGCGGAGTTTCCGGAAAAGGGCTTGCGCTTTGATAAGGTAGGGCAACTGTGGCGCATTCAGCTGCAATCGGTTGCGGACGGTGCGTGGCAATGCCCGCTCTACGCGGCGCCATCGGCGCGCTGTATCATCCAACCCTACAAACCGGCGTTGTGTCGCAGCTGGCCCTTCTACCTGGTGCGCAACGAGCAACAGCAACTCAGCCTGGCCTACTTTCTTCCCTGCCCCCCGCTTGCCGACGTCGCCAGCACCGCCCTGCAAGAATTTGCCAGCCGCCAGCTCGTCGAACAACTCCTCGCGGAAGCGCGCCAATACCCGGAGCTCATCAGGGCCATCAACGCCGCCGATCAAGAGCTCTTTGTGGTTGCAGAGGAAACGCTGTAGATGCTCGCCACCGGTATTGACGTGATCGAAATCGCCCGGATCGCGCGCGCCATGGAAACGCGCGGCGACCGCTTTCTGGAACGGATTTTTACGCCGGCTGAAATCCACTACAGCCGCCGCCGCCCGGCAGAACTGGCAGCACGCTTCGCAGCCAAAGAAGCCGTCGCCAAAACTCTGGGCGTGGGGATGCGCTTACTCTCACCGGTGGGCATCTACTGGCACGATGCCGAAATCCTCAACGCCCCTACCGGACGTCCCACGCTCACCTTGCATGGCTATGCCAGACAACTGGCGGAAATGCAAGGATTAACCGAGTGGGCTGTCAGCCTGACCCACGATGGCGGACTGGCAATTGCCTCGGTCGTCGCACTAGGGAGGTGAACTATGCGCGCGGTCATTCAACGGGTGTCGAGAGCTGCAGTCACGGTGGAGGGCGCTGTTACCGGCGCCATCGGAGTGGGCCTGCTGGTGCTGCTCGGCGTCGCTGAGGGCGACACCGCAGCTGAAGCGCGTTGGCTCGCCCACAAGACCGCCAACCTGCGCATCTTCTCTGATGCAGAAGGCAAGATGAACCTCTCCGTTCAGGATGTCGGCGGAGGCGTATTGGTGATCTCACAATTCACCCTTCATGGCGACATTCGGCGCGGCTTCCGGCCCTCGTTCACCAAAGCAGCGCTGCCCGAAGTCGCCGCGCCGTTGGTGGAATGCTATTGCGCCGCGCTGCGCGAATCACTACGCGAAAAGAACCTGCCGGTGGAGACCGGCGTTTTCGGCGCGCACATGCACGTTGAACTAGTCAATGATGGGCCCGTCACCATCATCCTGGAAAAAGAGCCGCAACCAGCGCCATGAATATGCCCAACCGCGAAACGCAACTTTGGTACTGGCTGCTCTTCGGCGGTGTGATGCCCACCACGCGCGCCAAGACGCTGTTGGATGCCTGGCGCATTAACGGCAGCACCCTCGAAGCCGCGCTTGCCGCGCTGCCAGGAAGCGCCCTGGCAGCAGGATTCACCGCCGAGGAAGCGCGCGCCGCCCATCCGCCAACCACGCTCGAGCCGATCACGGCGTTGCGCTGGAACGAGACCCTCTATCCCAAGGGGCTGTTGGAGCTGGAACTCAAACTTCGCCCCGCGCTGCTCTTCTATCGCGGCGAGCCGCGTATGCTGCACGCCCGCCCGCTTCTAATCATTCCGCCCGCCCCCCTGGATGATGTTCACACCCTGCTGCTCCAGGAAACGCTGAGCTACCTGCTGGGAGAAAACCTGCTGCTGGCAGCGATACGCGGCAGCAACCAAGCGGAATGTCTGCTCAGTGAGCTTGCCGATGCGGAAGGCGACCTGCTGCTCTTCGCCCGGCACGGCTTGGAAAGCGTTGCTCTCAGCGCAGGAGAGCAATATCTGCTGGAAAGCGAACGCCTGCTATTGCTAAGCCCCTTGCTGCCGAATGTTGCCGCCAACGCCAAATGGGACGCAGCGCTGCTCCAGGTAGAGCTCGCCGCCGCCAATCACGTACTGTGGATCAGCGCCACACCGCCGGCGGCGCCCATCAACGGCGCGCGCGCCCTGTGGATCACCGCCGAACCGCCGAACACGCCGCCACTGCCGGGACTGCGTTGCACCGCCGAAGCCAGCGACGTCCTGCAATGGCTCCTCGAAAGCGCCCCGGCAACGCCTGCCCCCAGCGCGGCAGCGGCATCTGTCGAAGCGCCGCCATTGCCACCCCTACCGCCGGGCGAGGTGTTGCGCATTCTGGAACGTGGCGGCGCCATTCCAGAAGCCCTACGCCGCCGGTTGTTGGGACAGTAACGCTGCCGGTTCCCAGCTTCTAGGGCAACATCCCGATCAACGCCACCGCGTCAATTTGATTCCAGAAACCCGTCCGAGACTCATCCAGCTCAATGCGCACGCCCACCACCGGATACGCCGTGCGGGGAAACGCCACCGTGAACACCCCTGGACAGATGATGGAGGTGTCTTCGCCCTCCCAGACCAACTGCCGCCCCCCGCCCTCGTCAATCAAATGCACCCGCGCAATCGTTCCCGGCCCCAACGTCTGGTAGATGCGCACTTCCGTGGCGTACACAGCCTGCGCATAACGCAATTCCAGCCATTCCAGGCCGTTGCCGCGCGCAGAGGCCCAGGCGCGAGGATCATCGCTGCAGACCAGCACATCGGGTTCACCCGTTGCTCGCGCCGGGCTCCAGTCAGGGGTAGCATAGCGCGAACTTGCTTCAGCTTCGATAGCCCACTGTGTCAGCACAACCGGCGCCGCTGGCGTGGCTTCAAGCGCCGGGCGAACCCGCGCGCAGCCCGCCAACAACGCCAACAACAACCCGCATAAACCTATACATCGCCAAACTCTTGCCATTGCTCTTTCCTCACGTGCATGAATCCCCATGATTGTACCCTGGTTGCCGCTTTTATCAATCACCTGCGGTGCATGTAATCAAGTTTTGGATTCGACTGAATTTAACGCTTGCGTTTCTGATTTGATATGATATACTGTGAGTATGCAAAAAGTGAGCCAGCAAACTGGTATATACCAGTTACAAACATCTTCATGAATTCTTAAATTAAACAAATGTTTAGAGATCACATTCGGGAAAATTACGAACGCCTTACACCTGGGCACCGCAAACTTGCGGATTTCCTGGTGAACCACACACTGGACGCCGCGTTTCTGACTGCCACAGAAATCGCCCGTCAGGTTGAAGTAGATCCGGCAACGGTAGTGCGATTTGCCCAAGAACTAGGTTATACAGGATTTCGGGAACTTTCGCAAGAAATCAAACGTTATGTACACGCGCAAATCACATCAAGACATGAACCGAGTCCGCCCGAAGCATCTCTGGAGCGCCGACTCACCGCGCGATTTGACGACTTTCAGCAAAATCTGCAATACTTCACGGCTGCAGATTTTGACCGACTGGGACAGATGATCGCCATTCTCAATACGGCGGCGCGCATCTGGATAGTCGCAGAAGACACGAGTTGGGATTTGGCGCAGGCATTCGCCCGCAACCTGCAAAATAGCGGCTTATCAGCCACCGCCTTTTATCCCAATCTGCTGGAAACAGCAATGCGGTTACATGAAATGCACGCCGAAGATACCCTGTTAGCCATCGGGAACGAAGGCCCGGAAGTGGATATCGGCTATGCGCTGCGATTAGCGCGCGAAAAAGGCGTGCGCACGCTATGCCTTAGCAGCAATGAGCTACAGATCGCCGCGCGCGAAGCCGAATTATCGCTGATCGCGCCCTGCAAGAAACCTTCGCTGGCTCCAGGATTCGCTTTCATCGCGCTACTCCTGGTGTTGATCTGGGAAGCGCTGGCAGACTTGCACTTGCGGGAGACAATGCAGCATCAGGAAGAACGGCGCGCCAATATCGCCCGGCTGATGGCGTTGCGCGCACAAGAAGGCCAGCTTGACAATACTGCTCCCGCTATCTGGGCGCAGCAATTGAGTCAGACACGTCACCCGCCAATCTTATAACGACACGCAACGCAGTTTCAAGAATCGTACATCAAACAAATCAATCAACGGATAGTGTAACAAAGGAGGCCAAGACCATGTTCCAAGATCAAATTCGCCAGTACTACGACAGTTTGACGCCAGGATTTCGCAAATTAGCCGACTTCATCATGAACCACACTCTCGACGCCGCGTTCCTGACCGTGACGGAAATTTCTCGCCGCGTGGGTGTGGACCCGGCGACGGTTGTCCGCTTTGCGCAGGAGATCGGCTACAGCGGGTACCGCGAGCTCTCCCGCGAGATCAAACGTTATGTGCGCGATCAAGTGACCACCACGTATCGCACAGGCGCCGAAGCCGAGACCGAAGAAGCATTGGTACATCACCTGGTCAACACCACCAAGCAAAACCTCGCGGATTTTGCTGAAACCGAAACCTCAAAACTGGGAGAAACCCTGCGCATGCTCAAACAGACCTCCAAGGTCTGGATCACCGGTGAAGGGCCGGTCCTCTCCATCGCGCAATTCCTGGCGCGGATGCTACAGGTCGCAGGCATCGAAGCAGAAGCCTTCCCGCCAGGCATGATGAGCGCCATGACCACGCTGAGCAAAATGCAGCCCGAAGAAGCGCTGGTTATCCTTGTCATCAGCAGCCCCAGCCTGGATACCGGCCAATTGGCCCACCTGGCGCGGGAAAAGGGATTGCACACCATCACCATCACCGATAACAGTCTGTGCGCTCCTGCACAAGAGGCCGAACTGGTGGTCGTTGTCCCCACCCTCGACCCCTCCGGGATCCCCAATACCGGCGCGGCGATTGCCATCATCGCGCTGATCTGGGAAGCTATCGCCGGCGCAAACGCGACCAAAACCGCCGAGGCCTTCACAACCTACAACGAGTATCTCAGTGAGATCCTCGAAATGCGCGCACAGACCGCGGCCTATGAAGCCACCTTGCCGCAACTGAAAGAATAACGGTTCGTAATCAACCCATCATACATTGCAGCACTAAGCATTGAAACAGAAAGGAGACCAACATGTTTCAGCAACGAATCGAAGAGCATTATGAAAATTTGACCCCTGGATTTCGCCGTCTGGCTGATTTCATCCTCAATCAGACCCTTGATGTGGCGTTCCTGACCGCTACCGAGCTTTCACGCCGCGTAGGCATTGATCCGGCAACGGTCGTGCGCTTCTCCCAGGAAATCGGCTACAGCGGCTTCCGGGAGCTCTCGCGGGAAATCAAGGCGCATGTGCGTGGAGAAATCTCCCAGACCTATCGCAAGGCTGCCGAAGCCGGCACAGAGGAAGATCTGCTCAAGGCCCTGTTTGCCAGCACGGCGCAGGATCTGGAACAATTTGCTACGACCGAGGCGCCTAATCTGGCCCAGGCGCTCAAAGTGCTGGCAGCCGCAAAGCGAATCTGGGTCGTTGGCGAATTCCCCAGCTACAACATCGCCCAATACGTTGCCGAGGGCCTCGCCCCACTCGAAATCCCAGTCTTCCACTTCGCGCCGAGCATGGCCGAAGCGGCCCAATCCATCAGCGAAATGCAGGATGGCGATACGCTGTTGGCCCTGGTATTCGGCACGCCGGGCGTGGATACCGGTCACGCGGTCAAACTGGCCCGCGACAAAGGCATCCCCACCGTCTGCGTTACGGATAACGGCACAACCCTCGCCGCACGTGAAGCCGAAACGATTGTCACGACGCCTGGACGCAGCCCGCTGGACATCAATAGCTTCGCGGTGTCGCTGCTGATCGTGGCAACGCTGAAGGATGCGCTGCTCAACAGCAAGAAAGAGAGCGCCCTGGCCTTCATGTCCGAGCTTCAGAGTGGCATTAACGCCGCCAAGCAAGCGTAACAACACCACAGATATTGGTTAAACCGTTCACGGCCCCAATGCTCAAAACATTGGGGCCGTGAACTAAAGTTGAAATGGGTTAGCGGCATCGCTCACGCAAGGCGCAACCATTTCAAGGTTGCGGCGGCGGACGCAAGCGACGTTTCAGGCGTGTAGCCAATGCCTCTGTGTCGGTCAAGGGCGCTTCCGGGATAACATCTGGGGACGCCGTCATAGCGCGCTCTGTAATAACCGCAGCACGCTGCCGCCTCTGAATCTTCCCCGACAGACGGTTGACGCTGCGCCGCGCATCCACCCATGTCAATGCCAACCGGCGCAGAGCAATATCCAACGGCCACAGCAACGCCGCCGCCGCAATCAGCCAGGGCGACAATGGCTGTCCAGCCTGCCGTCCGCGTAACGTCGGCGCAAAAGCCTGCGCCGGGTCTGTGAGGCGCTGCGCCCGTCCACGCGCGAGCAAGCGCTCCACCGCCTGCGCCGCATCGCCAGGCGCATATTCAGCCCCGTATGGCGCGGACCAGCCTGCCAACATTTGCCGCTCGCCCGTCACACGGAACAGCCACGGCGCGGGATCTTCTCCTAGCATCATCGTCGCCGCATACCGCCCCGGCGCCGTCTGTGAGAACGCAATCTCCGGCGCGGCAACAGCACGCCCCACCTGCGAAGCCTGTACACGCAGCGCCAGCCCATCCACATAAGCGCCCGTCTCGATGTCACGCACATCCAGCGTGATCTGCGCGCGTTCGCCCATCGCTTCCACATGCAGCGCCATACCATCATCAGCGGGCGGAGGCAGCACCCAACGCGCCACATTGCCCCAAAAACGCGGAAAATCCTCCCAGGCGACCCAATCAGCCGCCCAGCGCCCACCGGCATCCGAAGTCCACGCCACGGCGCGCCCCAGACCATACTGCCATGCCGCCAGCAGCGGATCAACCGTCACCGCGCCCCGCAGCACTACCTCCGCGCCAGGTTTGGGCGTGGCAGCGACGTAACCCTCCAGGGGCGGCAGCGCCGCAAAATCCGCCACAGGCGCCCACGATGCCCCGCGCACGGGATAGAAAGGCTCCTCCACAACGTAGGAACGGCGCGCCCGCGCGGTCTCCTCTGTAAAAATCGCCGGCAAATCGGCAGCGCGCTCCGTAAGATAGAAGCGTCCCGCGCCCTCGCCCGCCACAGCTTGCAGGAATGGCACATCCACGCCCGCGCCCACCGCGATGACGCTCACCGTCACCCCCTCGGCGCGCAGGGAGGCTATCAACGGCAACACGCCCTCCTGCTGTTCCGCGTCGCTGCCATCAGCGACCAGCAAAATATGCCGCTGTTGACCGGGCGCAGCCTCGAAATCCTCCCGCAGCAATCGCCCGGCGTACATGAGGCTATCCCGCACATAAATACCGCCGCCGCCTGCCTGTAGCCGCTGCAAACGCTCGATCAGCAAAGAGCGGTCGTACCCCATCACCGGGCCAAAAGTATCCGCCGGACGGTCGTCATAAGCCACCACCGCGAGCGCGTCATCATCGTTTAGCGTCTCAGCCACGCGCGCCGCCGCCTCGCCCGCCAGCCGAATCTTGGAGCTGCCCGCGCCCGGCAATCCGGGCGCCGTATCGGGCGCGGCCATACTGCCGGATTTATCTATCACGATGACCATCGCCAGGGGCGGAAAGCGGCGCGGATCCTGCACCTGCATCGAGACGGGCAGCGCAGTTTCGAGGGCCGTATTCGACCAGCCGCCCACCCCGTAACTCTCCGAGCCGCCCACAGCAATCAAACCGCCGCCCAAATCGCGCACGAAGGTCTGGATCGCCTGAGGACCTTGCAGCGGCAGCGCGCGCGCCGGCGTATTGACGAGCACCAAGGCAGCATAATCGCCTAGCCCCTGCGCCGAAAGCGGCAATTCCGCCGGAAGTCGCTCCACCACCGCGAGACCTGTCTGACGTAGCGCCGCCGCCAACGCCGAGCGCTCCTCCAGCGCGCCGACCACCAACAGCCGAGGCGCTCCCTCGACGCGCAGCCAACCGCCCGCGCAATTGTTCTCGATGAACTGATCCGCCGGCGCCTCCACGCAAAAGCGCACCGGCAACAAACCCGGTTCCGGCGCAGTCAAGGAGAAGAGAAAAGTTCCCCGTCCCCCAACAACATCCCAAACCGCCTCGCCCATCTGCGCGCTGGCTGACCAGGTGAGGCGCACCGATTGCGCCTGCGTCGCGCCGAGCACCGCCGCTGCTGTCACCGCATCGCCAGGATAGGCGCGCGCAGGCAGACGCAGCTCCTCCACCCAGACCTCTGGCGCGTCCCCCGGCACAACAAGAGGCGCGATCAACGTATCCACGCCGCGCTGCTGCGCCTGGAGCAAGGCCGCAGCGCCATCGCCGCGCGTCTCAAGTCCATCGCTAAGCAATACCAGCCGTCCCGGTGCGTCTTCGGGAATGAGGCTCAAGCCCAAACGCACCGCCGCCTCGATATCGGTGGCGTCACGACGCGGCAACGACGCTTCGGGGGAAAGCGCGCCCTCGCCTGGCGGCTGCGCCACTCGCGCCTCCGCGCCAAAGACCACCACCGCCCCACGATCTCGCGGGCTTTTAGTCCGCCATGCAGCCTCAAGGAGCGCCGCGCTCTCGCCGCGCGCTGCCTCGACGCTGGCGGAGCGATCCACCACAAAAACCGTCACCAGATCGCGTGTGGTTTGGGCCAAGCGCACATTTGCCAGGGCCAGCGCCAATCCTATCAGCAGGGCGAGTCGCAAAAACACCGAAAGCAGCTCCCCGCGCAGCCCCGCGCCGCGCCCCCACCAGGCAGCGCCCTCCGCGATGAGCAACACCAATGCCGCCGCCGCAACCCACCGGCTGAGATCGCGCCAACCGGTCGCCGCTCCCACATGCGGCGAAGAAAGCTGCGCAGCGTCTCCTTCCAGACGCGGGCGCAGATCGCTCTCCTCAGCATCCAGCAACGCCAGCGCCGCGTAATGCGTCGCCGGCCCTTGCGGGGTCTCGATCTCCAGGCGATACAACCCGGCGCGATGAGGCAACACCGCACGTTCAGGCCCCAACAATGCCGCCTGCGCGCCATCTGGGCTAATCAAACGCGCGGCGCTCACATCCAGGGGCAACGGCGGGTCCCAGGCGCGCCCCGCCGGTAAGGGGAAAATCGGCTCCGGCGAGGTCTGCGGCAGGAGCCAGCTCAGAAAATTGGTGGTGAGGATGGGAAAAGCAACGCGCAGCGGCAGATCGGAATCCTGCAAGGCAAAAGCCTGGCAGATGAGTCGCTGTCCCGGACGCTCCAGCAGCCACAACAGCGGGCCTTGCGGCGCGTCGAGCAACACAAGCGCATCCGCCGGCAGCGTGTAGCGCGTCGCGCGGGCAATATGCACATCCTCCGAGGTCACATACTGCATCAGCGGATGCGCTGCGGCGCGCAGCAAGCCGGTAGGCGTGAAGACGCCCGTCGGCTCGCCGCAGGGCGTTTCCAGGCCCGGCACGAGCGCCCAGACATGGCCCTCCGACAGCGGCGAGAAAGTTGCCCCATCCACCACCGCTACGCCATAGCCGGCGGTATCC
>CAZDSF010000047.1:0-33002 GCA_964508025.1 uncultured Anaerolineales bacterium | reverse complement strand
GGCGCCTTTCAACACCCGTTGGATCTGCGTGTAGATGAGCTCCATGATGTCATCCACAGGCAGCGTAAAGTTGATGGCCTGTACGATCCAGTGCAGGGCTTGCAATTCGATCTCGTGTTGATGTAAGTGCGCTTTTACGGCGGGCAACGGTGTTTCGTCCATGCACTTCTCCATAAATGTTACTAACTCCATTGTAGCACGAGCCAGCAAAGCGGCAACTGACTCCACTGGGGCGCGTGCGTGATTAGCGTGGAATGGCGGCGGCTGCTCCCACAGGCGTCAGTCTGAAGCGCTCATAGACGGCAACGGTGATGTGGGTGGGCGGCGTTTCTAGCAATGGAAACGGGTGCGGGTCGTGGATGCGGGCGCCGCTTTGCAGCCATTTTAGCGTGGGGACGGTGCTCAGCGCGGGCTGCATATCGTGCATCCCCAGGAAGGTCTCTCCCGCGTGCAGCCGCACGCTCACGGCGTAATCCTCCACCAGCGGGCGCGCGACGCGCCACCGCAGCGTCGCCACAGTCTGCCCGCCGCGTTCGGCAAATGTAACGCCCGTCAGCGCCATCGCATCGCCGAAGGGGATGTAGAGCTCGCCGGCGCGCGCCTTGCGGAACGGGGCGGCAAGCAGCCGCGTCGGCGCTCCATCGAGCTGCGTGAAGCCGAATGTGGGCCGGGTCCCGCCGCCAATCGGCAGGGCAACGGTTTGGCGTTGCCCTGGTTTGAGGGGAGAGATGACAGCACTCGCGTCGCCGCTGTGTACAATCAATCCGCGTCCTGGCCCGCACCAGTGAAGGTACACGACGGTGTCAGCGCGCAAGTCATAATCCGCGCCGCAGAGGAACGGCCCACGCCACAGGACGAAGCCGGGCTTGAAGTGCGCTACGGGCAGGGCGGGCGCGGTGCAGTCCATGGCGAGCGCCGGCAACCCCACGTCGCCCAGATTGTTGAAACCGTTTGCGTCCATGGTGTAGACGCCCACGTTGGGATAGAGCGTTTCCGTACAGACATTCAGCGGCAGCAGCAGCGTCAGATTGGTGAAGCGGATCTCGTCGGGTGCGGTATCGCTGCCCAACCAACGGTCGGCGTTGACGAGAAAGCCGCCCTGGGCGTCGAATAGCCGTGCGGTGAGGGAAGGCGCCGGCGCTTGCGGTCCGGTCGCCTGCCACGCGAGCTGCACTTCGAGCGCGCTACCGGGCCGTGCTGCGCCTTCGATGCGGTAGCCGCGCAGCCGCAGTGGGCCGAGATCGGCATCGAGCGGCATGTAACCCAATGCTGGCGGCAGTTCTGCGAGCGGGCGGCGGAACAGCCGATAGCCGCCGCCGACCGGCGCGGCGCTCCAGTCGGCCCAATCGTAGGCATGCGTGGTGAACAGGGGCCGTTCTTTGGCGATTTCGACCCACTCGCGCCAGACTTGTTCATATTCTTGATTGGCGCGTGGGTACACGTAGAAAACTTCCGCTTCCTGTCCTAACCCTTCTGTGCGTTGCAATACCCATAAGGGCGTCGCCCAATGCCAGTCGGCAAGAATCAGCGCGTTGGGCGGCGCCTGTTCGAGCAGCGGCGCAACCCGATCGCGGATGGAGGTATCGGCAGCCAGAACGAGGAAGTCCGGCAGCAGCATGGCAAAACGCCACACAAATGCCGCCGTCAACAGTGCGCTGATGACGCGCTGCCGTTTGCCTATTGCCGGCGACTCGTGACTTGTGACCTGTGACCTGCGTCCAGCCGCCAGCACTCCCATCCCCAACCCAAACACAATGGCGATGGGTAGATACGCCGGCATGAGATATTCCACGGTCTGCGGCGCGCGGTAGGTGAGGGTGACAAAGGTGTGCAGCAGCCACGCCGCGCCGAGGGAAAGGGCAAAGCGCCATTGCCGCGCCAGCAGCCAGAGCCATGCCATGCCCGTAGCGATCAGCGCCAGCAGCAGAAACTGAAAACGGAACAGCGGCCCAAGCAACGGCAGGCGCAGCGCCAGGTCGGCGGCGTTGGCGAAGGCGAACATATCGCCGGAGAAGCCGCGCGCCAGCACGTGATGCCAGAAGCCCGCCCACGTATTCAAACCCGGCGACGCGAGCTGCAGCCCTTCGATGGCGGCGCCGCGCAACGGCAGATAGAGCTGCGGCAGCCCCCATGCCAGCGCGGCCGCCGGAATGACATGCCGCCAGCGCCGCGGCTGCCAGAGCAACGCGGGATCGTGCAGCAGCAGATAGAGCGCCCATCCCGCCGCTATGAAAATCAGCGATGGATGATGCCCCACACCCAATCCCAGCGCCACGGCGAGGCTGAGCAGCGCCCCACGCTGCGCTTTGGGGGACTGCGCCGGACGGCTGTAGTGCGCCAAAGCCAGGAATCCCCACGCGCCGAAGAGCAGCGTGGGCATACGGATATTGGCCGTCGTCGCCTGCGCCCAGAACGTCGGCGCGCTGCCCAGGAGCGCCGACGCGGCAATACCGCCGAGCAGGGCGGCGCGGCGCGGCAGCTGCCAGGATTCCGCCCACACGCGCACACTTTCGGCTACCAGCAGCAACGTCGTAGCAGCCAGGGCGGCGCTGAGCAGATTGAGCCGGAACGCGAGGCTGCCCCACGGCAGCAGGCGCACCCACAGCGCGCCGGCGACCGTGTAGAGCGGATAGCCTGGCGGGTGTAGAATATCCCATAGCGCCGCAGCCAGCTGAAATTCGCCGTTATCTGCGGGCAGCACATCGCGGACGGTTGTCGCCGCATAGAGCGCGAAGAACGCCAGCCAGAACAGCGCGAGGAGCAGCCGCGGCGCCGGGGAGATAGGGAGTTGGGGAGTTGGGGAGGTGGGGAGTTGAGGTGATGGGGAGGTGGGGAATTGCGGTGATGGCTGCGATCCGCGCTTTGACTCGTGACTCGCAACTTCTGACTCGTGACCCGTGACTCGCAACTTCTGATCCGTGACTCGCAACTCGTGACTCATGCTCTCTGACTCCGATGGCCGCCGGGCGTCACTCTGCCAACAGCCGGATCGCGCGTTCAACGATGCGCTCGGCGGTGAAGCCGAATTGCTCTTGCAGCACGTGCGTTGGCGCGGACGCGCCGAAGCGCTGGATCCCCATCACTGCGCCTTGCGGCCCTGTATAGCGCTCCCAGCCCAACGGCAGTCCGGCTTCGATTGCCAGCCGCTTGACCGTGGAAGGCGGCAGGACTGTGAGTTTGTAGAAGAGCGATTGCATCTCGAACAATTCCCACGAAGGCATACTGATGACCCGCGCGCTGATGCGGCGTTCGGTCAGAAGCCGCTGCGCTTCCAGAGCCAGCGCTGCTTCGGAGCCGGAGGCCAGCAGCAGCAGATCAATGCGCTCTTGGGGCGCATCGCGGAGCACGTAGCCGCCATGGGCTACGCCCTCTTCGGCGCGCGTCGGCGTTTCTTCAATGATGGGCAGAGGCTGCCGACTCAAGACGAGCGCCACCGGACCGCGTTGTTGCAGAGCCAGCAGCCAGGCTGCAGCGGTTTCGTTGGCGTCGGCAGGACGGAACACCGTCAATCCGGGCAGGCTGCGGAGGCCCAGCAGATGTTCCAGCGGCGCCAGGGCCGGCCCTTCCTCGCTGCCAAAGAGCGAGTCGTGGGTAAAGACGTAGATGACGGGCGCGCGCATTTGCACTGCCAACCGCAGCGCTGGGCGGAGATAATCTGAGAGCGACAATCGCGTCCCGCCGAACACGCGCACGCCGCCGTAGATCGCCATCCCGTTGAGGATCGCGCCCATGGCGTGTTCCCGCGCGCCGAAAATCACGTTGCGGCCTTCGGGCGTCTCTTTCTGGAACGGCAATTGTCCCTGAAGGGTGGTTTGGGTTTCAATAGCGCTTCCCGCTGCACCGCCTAACAGCTCCGGCATCTGCGCCGCGAGCGCGTTCAGAATACGCCCCGAAGCGAGCCGTGTGGCGAGCGGCCCATCGGCGGGGGTAAAGCGCGGCAGATCGCGTTCCAGCGAAGGGGGCAGCTCGCCGGCCAGAATGCGTTGCAGCTGGCGATACTCTGCCGGATGTTCACGCGCGTAACCGGTGAGCAGCTCGCGCCAGCGCGCCTCGCGTTGCTCGCCTCGGCTCACGGCGACGTGATAGTGTGCGTAGACCTCGTCTGGAATGGCAAACGGCGCCTCATTGGGCCAACCCAATGCCTCCCGCGTCACGCGCACTTCCTCTGCGCCTAGCGGCTGGTTGTGCGCCAGCGGGCTATCCTGCTTGTTGGGGCTGCCATAAGCGATGTGCGTTCGGCAGATCAGCAATTGCGGCTGGCTTTGCGCCTGGCGCGCTACGTGGATCGCCTGGTCAATCGCGTCGAAATCGTGTCCATCGAGCGTCTGCACGCGCCAACCGTAAGCCGTGAAGCGCGCGGCGACGTCTTCGGTGGCGGTGTGTGTCAGCGGGCCGTCGGCGGTGATGCTGTTGGCATTGACGCAGCATATCAGGCCCCTCAGTCCGAGGTGCCCGGCCAACGAGGCCGCCTCGTGGCTTAGCCCCTCCAGCAACTCTTCTTCAGACAGGATCGCGTACACTTGATGATCGAACAGGGGATACCCCGGACGATTGAAGTGCAGCGCCAGGTGCGTGCGGGCGATGGTCATGCCGACCGCATTGGCAAAACCTTGTCCCGGCGGCCCGCTGGTTGTCTCTACACCCATATCCGGCGCGTAAACGGGATGCCCCGGCGTGGAGCTATCCCACTGCCGGAAACGTCGCAGGTTCTCCAGGAAGAGGGGATAACCGGTGAGGTGCAGCAGGCCGTAAAGCAGCATGGCGGCATTGCCGGCTGAGAGCACGAAGCGGTCGCGGTTGCGCCAACGCGGGTTATGGGGATTGTGGTGTAGATGGCGCATCCATAGGACGTAGGCCACATCTGCCAGGGCCATTGGCGCGCCTGCGTCGCCTGCGCCGGCCTCTTCGACGGCGTCCATGGCGAGGATGCGCAAGGCGTTGATGCTGAGCTGATCGAGCGGCGTTTTGGGCATTTGGCGGCGTCTTCTCCTGATTAGGCGGCGGCGAGGATGTTATTGTTCGCGTGGAACCGCTTCATGGTGTGTAGGCTTCAGCGAGGGCGCGGAGCGCCACGGTGACGCGGCGCGGCGTTTCGGTGAGCAGCTGCGCTTCTTCCCAGCGCCGCGCGAGCCGGCTCAGTTCCGCCCGCGTGATGCGTCCCTCGAAGGCGGCGTGAAGCTCTTGCAGCTGGAAGCGCCCGTTGAGCTGCTCCAGCGCGTAGATGACAATCTCCCGTTCAAGTGTGTTCAGCTGCGGGAAGGCTGCCGGCGGGCGAATGCTCGGATCTATGACCGTGGCTTGCAGTATTGTTAGCCAACGGGTTGCATCTTCGATGAGATGCCCCATCTGAAAATACAGACGGTTGCTCCACTCGGCTTCGCCATCGAGGTCGTGGATGTACGGCGGCGAGGTGATGAGCGTGCCGTAGATAGCGAAAGGGAATCTCACCGCGCTGAAAACGCCGACACGTGGCGAGCTCGCTTCTGCCAGCAGCACATCCCAACGCTGCTCGGTGACGGTGTAATCCAGCCCGAAGGCGACGAGCACCCCGCCGGAAAGCTGCCAGTACCAGTTGACGCCGATGCGCCCCTGATAGCCCGGCGCGCGCGCCCCAACGGCGTCGAGCACTTGCTCCGCCAACATCAAGGCCTGATAGGAAGGATAGAAACGTTTCATCCTGTGATAATCCTTCAGCACTCAAGAGTCAGGAGTTGACTTATGACTTATGATCCTTGCCTCATCACTTTCCGCCAGCCGTAATGCCAGCGCGCGCTCTTCTTCCACTGTGGCGATCTCGCCGTTAAGACGTGCAATGCGCGCCGCATCGAAGATGCGCCGGTAGAGCGGGCCGGGAGGCAATCCCAGCGCCTTGAGATCGGCGCCGGTGAGCAACGGTTGAACGTGCCGCCAGGCGCTCCAGTATGCCAGTAGCTGCTCTTTGACGCTGGTTTCTTCTGCGAGCAGCCAGCCCGCCGCGAGCAGGGGCCGATTCAGCGGCTCCAGCCGGGCCACCACATCACCGGGGCGGGTGAGCGTGGGCAGCACTTCCAATATTTGCCGCAGGGTGTCCAATTGCAGCAGGGCGTCGGTGAGCCGACGCGGCATCATCAGCCGGGCGGCGATGCGCTTGATGCTGTCTGCGTTGAGGGGGTACAGGAACAGCGCCCAGTGCAGATAAACGAGATCGTCCGCATCCAGCTTCCAATAGGCGGCGTCGAGGGTCTCGCGCAGCCGGCTGAAGACGCCGCGAACGCGCTGGTCGCTCGCCAGGATGGGATCAATCTGTTGCAGCGCGCCGAGGGTCTGGAGCCGCTCCAGGGCGGCTTCGGGCCGCGCCTCGTTGAAGATGAGCTCGAGCTCGTGGCGGATGCGCCCGCCTGTGACGCGCCCCAGCAGCGGCAGCGCCTCGGCGATGAGCGCCTCGCTACGTGGATCGAGGTGAAATCCCAGCCGCGCTTCAAAGCGAGCCGCGCGCAGGATGCGGGTGGGATCTTCCACGAAGCTCATGCTGTGCAGCACGCGAATAATGCCATCCCGCAGGTCGGCGCGCCCGCCGAAGAAGTCGAGAGGTTGTCCCCAATGCGCAGGACTGAGCCGGATCGCCAGGGTGTTGATGGTGAAATCGCGGCGGTGGAGATCTTGTTTGATGGAGCTCCGCTCCACGGTGGGGAGCGCGGTGGCGTGGGTGTAGAATTCCGTCCGCGCCGTCACGAAATCAATGAACGCCGGCAATCGTTGGCGTCGCGCCTCTGGCAGATCGGGGGAGATGGCGCGCCAGACTTCGGCATCGAGCAGCCACTTGGCGGTGCCGAACCGGCTGTGCTGGCGGATTTCGCCGCCGAATTCGTGGACGAGCGCGCGGCATAGCGCGATGGCGTCGCCTTCAACCACCAGATCTACATCGAAAATCGGCTGGTCGAGCAGCAGGTCGCGCACAATGCCGCCCACGAAATAGAGGTGTTCCGCGCGGGCGGCGGCCCGTTCGCCGATCTGGCGGATGAGGCTGAGCAGCGGCGCGGGGAATGCGCGCTCCATTCGCCGGATGATGTCCTGGCGTTCGTTCTCTTGCTCGGTGGGCGGCAGCCGAATGAGATCCGTCCGGGTGACAACGCCGAGAATCTGGTCGCCGCTGACGACGGGAATCTGCCCCCAGCCTTTCTCGATCATCAGGGCGCGGACCCGTTCGGCGGAATCTTCCGGCGCGACTTGCACTGCGCCGGCGTCCATGATGCGGCGGACAGGTTGGTTGCCCCAGTTGTGTTGTAGGGCGCGATCCACGGCGTTGCGCGTGACCAGGCCCACCACTTTGCCCTCATGATCCACGACGGGAAAGCCCTCATGCCCGGTGTGGATCATGCGCTGCGCCATATCTTGAATGCGATCTTCGGGGTGGACGGTGCGCACGGTGTACGACATCAAATCCCGGACGGTGTGCCGGGGGTGGACGAAGCGAGGCAGGGCTTCGCGCAATGCCGTTATCACGGCGCCGACGGGTTGGTCGCGGAGCAGGGCGGCGGCGGCGCGGGCGTGCCCGCGCCCGCCGAAGTGCTGCGCGATGGCGTCTACGTTGATGTCATCGGTGGTGCTGCGAGCCACCATCTGCGTGTGCGGATCCAGCCCCACGAGGACGAAGAGCGCGGACGGCTCGAGCAGGTCGCGCAATTTGTGCGCCAGCGTGGAGATTTCTTCATTCAAATTGGGCGGGGCTTGCGCCCAGGTGATGACGATGGGATGTCCGCCGATGTGCAGGGTTTCGACGTGGGCGAGGAGCGCTTCGTAGAGCGCCTGCTGTTCGGGCGTGAGCGGATGGTGCAGGAAGTCGTTGGCGATGTCGAGGCTGGCGTTGTGATCCAGCAGCCAGCCAGCGGCGCGGAGGTCGCGGGCGGTGGTGGAAGGGTACGTGAGGCTGCCGGTATCCTCGTAGATGCCCGTGAGCATGAGTGTGGCTTCGATACGGCTGACGGGCATCAGCCGGGCGGACAGGGATTCCACGAGCAGCGTGGTGGTCGCGCCGAGCAGGTCGCCGGTGAATTTCCAGCCTGGCGGCAGGGTTTCGGGCGGCGCGTGATGGTCAATAACGAGCACTTCCTGCAATTCTGGCCCCATCCCGCGCACTGAGGTGAGGCTCTGCGTGTCCACGAGGATAACGCGCTGAATGTGCCGGCCTCGCGGCAGCTCTTGGGGGGTGAGGAAGGGCAATTCGGCGCGGTACAGCGCCAGAAAGGCTTGCACGTTGCGGTTGATGCGACGCGGCAAGACCGCCAGCGCCGCGGGGAAGAGTTTGTGCGCTCCCAGCAGGCTGGCGATGGCGTCGAAATCAGCGTTTTCGTGGGTGAGAATGACTTGCATACGGTTTGATCAGCGCCCAGAGGCAGCGTTGCCTGTTGCGGCTAACCGCCGGGTCATCTTTTCCAGCGCGGCGTCGAGCGCAGCTTCGAGCTCCACGTCGCTGGCGATGGCGACGCAGAGCAAGGCGAACGCCACATCGCCGAGTTCCTCGCGCCACGCGACGCCAGCGGTGAATGGCGCGCGCCCATATTCGGTGGCGGTGAGCGCCGTTTTCGCCAGCTCGCCCACCTCTGACACGAGATCGAGCAGGCGCGCGGGGAGCGGCGCTTCGAGATCATGGGCGGCGAGAAATGCGGCTACGCGCTGTTGTGCGGTTGGCAACGGGTCATTCATGGTCTGGATAAGAGTCGCCTGCTGCCGCACGCGGCAGCAGGCGAGATTTCAGGTGTTCGGGTTTTAGATTCCCTGAGATCAGGCTTCGTCTTCGAATTCGTCCTCGAAGTCTTCGTCCTCGAAGTCTTCGTCGTCGAAGTCCATATCGAATTCGCTCTCTTCGCCGAACAGCGCGTCTACTACGGTGGTGAGGATCGGCCCGGCCTGATCCACGATGGAGGCTTCGTAGATCCAGTCGCCCTCATCGTAGCCCACAATCATCACCGCCAGCCCTTCGAGCTTACTCAGGTCGAGCTCGGCGCTTTCAGGCGCGCGAGCCTCCTGAACCTGGAGCGTGGTCAGCCGCACCGCGCCGGCCGGCGCATAATCGGGCAACAACATCTCAAAAGCGCCTTCGCGCACGATCCCCAGAAACTGCTCGAGTACTCGTTCTTCCATGGTTTGAACTCCTTTTCTGTTGATATGGTTTTCTGAAAACCGGCGTCGAAGCCGGAAGTCCAGGCTGTGCGCCCCTGGCGCAGAACCGGGATCACCCCTTGTGCCCCTGCTTCAATTGTACACCATCTGCGGGATAACGAAAGGGTGATATGGGCGGGCCGCTCCGTCTCTCAGGACGATTCTTGCTACAAAACTGTGCTGCGACGCAGCGGCGCCTGTTTTGGCAACCATTTGAACTTTGGCGTAGTCTGGTTTTGGAGTACAATGCAGGGGTTGATCCGAAAATCGCGTGATAGGGTGGGGGCGATATGCGACGACGATCTGCTGGAGTGCGACGTGCGCGCGGGGCGCGGGCGAACCGGACGCTGCGGCTGTACGGGGCGGAACGGGTGTTCTTCATCGCGGGCGCCGTGGTGTATCTGATCGGGTTGCTTGGCAGCCTGACGCTGCTGGCGATGCCGCTAAACACGGCCATTCTGCTGCTCGCTCTGGGCGGCGGGATTTTGCTCGTCAACACGCTGGTGTTGATCTTCTGACCGCAGGGTAACGCGATGTGGAAGCAACAAGCGCTCTTCTCCGGGCCCGAAAATCCCTACTCCGTTAGCGAAATCACCGGGCGCATTCGCACGCTGCTGGAGCAGGATGCCGCCTTGCAACACCTCTGGATCTCCGGTGAAGTCTCCAATTTCACGCGGGCGGCGTCAGGGCATCTCTATTTCACGCTCAAGGATGCGGGCGCGCAGCTGGCGTGTGTGGTCTGGCGGGCGCAGGCGCAGGCGTTGACGCTGTTGCCGCGCTCAGGGGATCAGATTGTCGTTCACGGGCGCATCGGCCTCTATGAGGCGGGGGGGCGCTACCAGCTGTATGTAGATTTTTTGCAGCCGGCGGGGCAAGGCTCGCTGTTCCAGCAATATGAGCGCCTGAAGGCGCGCCTTGAGGCAGAAGGACTTTTCGCTGCGGCGCGCAAGCGGCCTTTGCCGCAATATCCCCGCTGTATCGGCGTGGCGACTTCGCCCACGGCGGCAGCGTTCCGCGATGTGCTGAATGTGCTGCGTCGCCGCTATCCGCTGGCGCGGGTGCTGCTCGCGCCCACGCTGGTGCAGGGCGAGCTGGCGCCGGCGCAGATTGTCGCCGCGCTGGCGGCGCTCAATGACCGCCCGGACGTGGATGTGATTCTACTCGTGCGCGGCGGCGGCTCACTGGAAGATCTGTGGGCTTTCAATGATGAACGTGTGGCTCGCGCGGTGGCAGCCTCGCGGATTCCCGTGGTGAGCGGGGTGGGGCATGAGACGGATTTCTCGCTGGCGGATTTTGCCGCCGACGTGCGCGCGCCCACGCCCTCGGCGGCGGCAGAACTGGCGACCCCCGATGTCGCCGAGCTCGCGGCGCGCCTGGCGCAGCAGACGGCGCGCTTGCAACACGCGCTCACGGCACAATTGCGTGAGCGGCGGCGCGCCGTGGAGCGTCTTTCGAGCGCGTTGGGTTATCTCTCACCGATTGGGCGCCTTGCCAATGCCCGGCAACGCGTGGATGCGCTGAGCGCGCGCGCTGAACGGGCGTTCGCGCATCGCAGCACCACGCTGCGCTATCGCTTGGACGGGCTGACGGCGCGCTTGGAGACGTTGAACCCGCGCGCGGTGCTCAGTCGCGGCTATGCCATCGTGCATCACGTGGAGACAGGGCGCATCCTGGTCTCCGTGCAGCAAGCTTCTCCCGGCGCGGCGTTGCGGGTGGAAGTGCAGGATGGCGAATTCAACGCCGTGATCAGCGGGCCTCCCTGACTTCTACGGCCCGCCGCCGGTGGAGTTGATGACTTGCCCGGTGATCCAGCGGGCGTCATCGGTGCAGAGCCAGGCAATGAGCCGCGCGGCGTCATCCGGCTTGCCCCAGCGCCCTTGCGGTTCGAGCGCACACACGGCGGCGTACAGCTCCGGTGAAGCGTAGCCGGTATCTGTCGCGCCGGGATTGACGATGTTGACGGTAATGCCTCGCGGCGCCAGGTACGCCGCGAGACTCGTTCCCAGCGGGTGCAACGCGCCTTTGGAAGCGATGTACGCCAGTTCCTCCGGCATCGGCCCCAGATGTTGCCCCGAAGTGAGCAGCACGATGCGCCCGCCTGGGCGGTGATCGTGTTGCGCGGCAAAGGCTTTGAGCAGCAGCATGGTCGCCCTCACGTTGACGTGCAAGTGCCGGTCAATTTCGTCTGCGTCCAGATTCTCCAGCGCGCCCATGGTGCTGTAGGCGTGGTTGGCGATCAGAATGTCCACGTGCTGATAGATCTCCACGGCGGCGGCGAGCACTTGCTGCGGCGCGTTGGCGTCCATAAAATCGGCTTCGACGCGCGCAACGCGCACCCCATGCTGCCGCAATTCCGCCGACAGCGCGGCGGCGTCATCGGGATCGCTGCCCCAGGGTTGGGCGGCGTCGTAGGGCGTGTAGGCGTGCAGCAGCAGATCGGCGCCCAGCGCGGCGAGCCGGCGCGCAATCGCCGCGCCGATGCCGATGCGCCGGCTACATCCCGTGATCAGCGCGACACGGCCTGCAAGGGGTCTGGGATTGGTTAGCATGTGCCCTCCTAGGGTTGCCCGGCGTTGGGCAGCTGCGTACAGAGCGGCTGGCTCTCTGCCATGCAGAGGTCTTTATGACATCACGCCCGGAGGCAGCAGTACCTCGGTGTAGATCAGAATATCAGGGGGATTTTGTCGCCCTTCATGCCACGACGCCGCGCGCAAGGTGGACGCGCACGCCGCCGTTGCTCCAGCTGAGCGAGGTATCGAGCGCGAGGCCGGTTTGCCGCATCAGTGGGAAGCTATTGCAGAGAAACGCCGCCTGCCAGCCGGGGCAGCGACGGCGCAGGACGTTGCCGAATTGGGCGTAGAGATTGCGCAGGTCTTTGGCGGCGCTCACGCGCACGCCGTAGGGAGGATTGGTGACGAGCCACCCCGGTCCCGGCGGCGCTTCGATGGCCGATAGCGCCCGGCAACTGAACGCGATATCCGCAGCGACGCCCGCCCGCGCGGCATTGGCGGCGGCGGACTTGATGGCGCCGGCGTCCCGGTCTGAGCCTAGAATCGGCGGCGCATTGGGCTGCTCTGCCGCGAGGGCTGCTGCGCGCAGCGCTTCCCATAGCCCGGCGTCGAAGTTGGGCCAATCCATGAAAGTGAAGCGCCGCGCTTTGCCGGGCGCGATGCGCCGCGCCCACAGCGCCGCCTCGATGGGGATGACGCCTGAGCCGCAGAAGGGATCGAGCAGCGGCGCCCGTCCGTCCCAGCCGGAAGCCAGCACCATCGCTGCTGCGAGCGTCTCCCGTAGGGGCGCTTTGGCCGTCGCCAGCCGGTAGCCGCGCCGGTGTAGCAGCGCGCCGGAGCTGTCCACGCTGATCGTGCAGAGATCGTTGGTAAGCCGGATCACCACGCCCTGTGGGGGATATCCCTCGGTTTCTTCATCCCACGCTGCCAGGGGAACAGGTTGGCCCAGGCGATCCCCTATCGCGCCCAGTACCCGCTCGATGACGGCATCTGAGTGGTACAGCCGCGACTTGTGGCAGGTGGCGCGCAGCGCTACGGGCTGCCCCGGCGCGAGATAGCGCTCCCAGGGCAGGCGGCTCGCCTTCTTGCGCAACTCGGAGAACGCCGCCGCGTAGAACTCGCCCAGCCGCACGAGGACGCGGCTCGCGGTGCGCAGATGCAGGTTGGCGCGATAGACCGTTTCCAGCGTACCGGCTAGCTCCACGCCGCCCGCCACGGTTACGCCAGTCAGCCCCAATGTAGCCAGCTCGCGCGCGGTTAACGTCTCCAATCCCGGTGCAGCGACGATGAAGAGTTTTTCGGCCATAGGGGTTACTCGTATTTCAATGCGCGAATGGGGCTGAGCGCCGCGGCGCGGATGGCGGGATAGACGCCCGACGCTACCCCGATGAGCACAGCGAAGATGATGGCGAAAATCGGCAGCCACAGCGGCATGGCTGTGAGTGAGGCGGCTGTCTGTTGCCCAGGCCCGCCGCCGAAAAAGCCGCCGCCATCGGGCAGCAGGGAGCGCCCCACCACGTTGATGAGGGCGTTCAGCCCCAGCGCCAGCAGCACGCCGCCCGCCCCGCCGAGCAAGCCGATGCTGCCCGCCTCCGCCAGGAAGACCGACATCACGTCTTGATTTGTCGCGCCGATAGCCTTCATCAGGCCGATCTCGCGCGTGCGCTCGTAGATTGCCATGGTCATCGTGTTGGCGATGCCGAAGGCCGCCACGAGCAGCGCAATCGCGCCGATGCCGCCGAGAATTGCTTGCACGATGGCGAAGAAGCGGTTGATGCTTGCCAGCTGTTCCCGCGCCGATTCTACATAGAAGCCGCGATCCTTCAGGGTTTGCTCCACCAGCGGCGCGCGATTGGGGTGCGAGAGTTTGACTAGCACTTGCGAGTAGCCGTCCTTGTCGGGATTCGGCAATTGTTGCCCTTCGCTGAGGCGTTGATTGAGCCGTTGCGCCTCTTTGAGCGGCAGGAAGATGCTGTAATCGTAGAGATAGCCCTGGCGCTTGAGCACGCCCACGACTTGTAGCCGGGCGACCACGGTCTCGCTTGACATCCACGTCACCGGATCGTAGCTGTACTTGATCATCTGCAAGGTCTGCCCCAATAATTCCGGCGGCTGCGGCGGTTCCAGGCCCGCCTGTTCCGCTTCCCAGCGTTTTTCCCAGGGGATGAAGTTGTCCGGCACCATCCCGCCGATGACGACCTGCCCCCGGTACAGTTCCAGCCCGCCTTTATCGAGGGTCACGATGCTGGCGAAGGCGTCCATATCCACGCCGTACATCTGCGCCCAGCCATCCTGCCGGTCGAGCCGCAGCGGGCCTTGCATGTAGACATCGTACAGCGGCATCACGGCGATCACGCCTTCCATGGCGCGGATCTCCTCCAACATCTCGGCGTTGAGAGCGGGCGGGCGCTCTGGTTGCCGCCCGCCGCCCGGCTTCTCCTCAACGGGCGGACCCCAGTAGCCCATGCTGCGCACCATCAGCTCATCCAATCCGCCCATGGTGAACAGGCTCTCCGTCGCCTGCTTCTGCAGACCCGCGCCCAGGGAGACCAGCACGACAACCGCCGCCGTCCCGATGATCACGCCGACTGCCGTCATGGCGACCCGCGCTTTCATGCGGCGCAGATTGCTCCATACCAATCGCAGCAGATCCCGCGCGCTCATTTAGCTCCCCAGGCCGAACAATGCCTTCACGAAACGTACAACCTGTTCCCAGAAGGTCACCGGCCGCTCGTTGGGGCCTTCTGGCTCCCAGGGCCCGGGCATTCCGTTTTGCCCGGAGAAGGGATCTTCCATCACTTCCACCGTGAGCGTCACGGAAATGATCTGAGTCTGATTCAGATCATCCATGAAGGCGACGCTGACCACGATTTCCGCTGTGCCCGGTTCCATCCGCATCGCGGCGGTATCGAGCGTCCACGAGCCGCCGGGATCCAGCGGGCCGACGAAGGTGCTGCGCTCGCCCAAGAATTCCAGTCTCTCGCCGGCGGCGCTGAGCTCAGAGATGGTGAAACGGAAGTTGCTTGCATTCACCAGCTCGATAGGCAGCATGAAGGGCTGTCCAGCCATCGCGGTGCCTTCCACAGGCCGGTAGAAGCTAACTTTGAAGCTGGGACGTCGGCGCACGAGTAGGCTGACCCGTTGCGTGCCCTTTTCCCGCGTGCCGCCGCCGGTATCGTAGGCCAGGGCCACGGGCAGGTTGTGCGCGCGCGTTTCGGCGTTGCCCGCGACCATGAGCCGCAGCGCCACGCTGGCGGTCTGCCCCGCTTCGATGTGCGGCACGAAGCTGACATTGCTGCCCTCGATGGGGACGAAGGCGCCGAGGTTCTCGCCCTCTTCGCCGCCCAGCGCCAATGTGAGCCGTTGCGCTGCGCCGCCGCCCACATTCACCAGCTCCAACGTCAGCGTGAAGCTATCGCCCGGCGAGATTTGCGCCGGATCGGTGCGGTAGCCATCAATCAGCAGTTGTGGGCGGTTTGCCAGACTGGCATCCACATCAATGCCCACGGTCTGCTGCCCGCTGTAGCTGCCGCCGTTATAGTCGCTGTACGTCAGCGCGATGGGCAATCCCAGCCGCCCGCCTTCTTTGCCCGGTTTGAGCAACAACGGCAGCGTCAATGTCGCCGTTTGATTCACGCGCAGCACATCGAGCGTTGCCACGCCGCCGCCCCGCGCCGGAATCACCAGGCTGGTATCGCCCACGGCTTTGAGGTTGATCGCGGTGCGATTGCCCCGGTTTGCCAGAATCAGCGTCAGCGTGAAGGGCATGCCCGGCGCGATGATGGCTGGATCTGTGCTCAGGTCTTCTACCAGGACTTCTGGTTTGCCCGTGGGCGCGCCCCCGTTGCTGGCAGCGCCGATGACTTCTACCGCCACGGTCTGCGGAAACTGGTAATTCGCGCCGGAGAAATCGTTGGCGGAGAGATTTACCTGGAGATTGTGAACGCCGTTGCCGAGGCTCGTTGGCACACGCATCCGCTGCGACGCGGTGAACGTCGCGTTGATGGGTACCTGCCAGAACACGTGCCCGTTCTCGCCTACCGGCATGAACGTCCCGCCGGGGAAAATCACCATGGTATTTTCGGCGGCCCGGCTGCCGTTGTTGTAGACTTCGATGTGGACGGTGAATTCCTGTCCGGGGCGTACTTGCGTTGGCTCGGTGCGGTAGTTGCGGATGGTGAGCAGCGGCTGCCCTGGGGGCGGCGGCTCAAAAGGCGCGGGCGTTGGCGTGGGCGGGGGCGGAGCGATGAGCTGGACGACGCCCATCTCGCGGTCGCCGGCGGAAGTATCGAGCGCAATCAGCATGTAGTTGCCCGCTGCCAATCCCGCAGGCACGGTGGCTTGCAGCGCTTGTGGATTCACATAGCGCGTGGAGAGGATGCCGTAGCCTACCATCCGCACGGTGGTGGTGTTGGTGAAGCTCACGCCGGCGCCTGGATTGGCGTAGATGCTGACCATCCCGCCCGTTTCGGTAGATAGTTTTGATGGCTCGATGGTGAAGGCCGGAGTCTGTGCGCCGGCCGTGGCAACCGCCAGGGTCAGCAGCGCGCCTGCAACTATTAAGAGGCTGATAATAATTCTGATACTGTTTCGGCTCATTGTCTTGTTCCTCAGTTGGTGATTTTGCCATCCAGCAGATGGATGGTGCGCGTGGCGAATTGGGTGATCGAAGGATCATGTGTGACGATGACGATGGTGCGCCCCTCTTCACGGTTTAGCGTCACCAGCAGGCTCAGAACCTCACGTCCCGTCTGGGTATCGAGATTGCCCGTAGGCTCATCTGCCAGAACGAGGCGGGGATTGTTCGCCAACGCGCGGGCGATGGCGACGCGCTGCTGTTGTCCGCCGGAGAGTTCAACGGGCTTGTGCGCCATGCGATCTCCCAGTCCTACGCGATCCAATAGCGTCAGTGCGCGCGTGTGCCGTTGTTGTGGCGCGACGCCGCTGAAGATCATCGGAAACTCCACATTTTGGAGCGCCGTCATGGTTGGCACCAGATGAAAGGCCTGGAAGATGAAGCCTACCTCCCGACCGCGATAGCTGGCGAGATCGTTTTCGTCCAGGTGGGTGATTTCCCGGTTGTTGACGCGCAGCTCGCCGCCGGTAGGGCGATCCAGTCCGCCGATCAGATACAGCAGCGTGGATTTCCCGGAGCCGGAAGGCCCCATGATCGCCAGAAATTCTCCGGCTGTTACCTCCAAATCTATGCCATCCAACGCGCGCACAACCTGGTCTCCCATCATAAAATGGCGTGTTAGTGCTTTGGTGCTGATAATACTTGCGTTGTTCATGCGTTGATTACATCGTCATGGAGCCGAAGAGACCGCCCACAATCGCCGGGATCACGCTCAGCAACGCCAGCACGATCCAGATGCTCAGGATGGCGCCAATTGCCTTGCGGCGAGGCAGGTTGGTGAAGGCTCTCAATCCGACCACCAGCAAGACCAGATTCCATACCAGGTAAATGTCTATCCGTCCGAGCACGCCGGCGAGCGCCAGGGTTCCTGGCCCTGGTGGGATGAACTGGGTGACGCTGCGATCAATCACATAGCCCGCAAAACCGGTGTTGACGATGGTCTGCCCGGTGCTCCAGATGTAGATGGTTTGCGCCAGCCCGCGCACGGCGTAAGGCATCCAGGCCCACACGGTGAGCCGGAACATATCTTTGAAGCCGCTGCTGCGTCCCAGAAATACGCTGGCGAGGTAGAGCGCGCCACCCCACAGCAACCAGGTGAGCGGCTGACCCGCCACCGTGCCCGCGATTTTTAGCACGTTCATCGCTGTTGGCTGCGTGGGAGGCTGCGGCTGGGGGCCGTCAAAGCCCCCGCCCATGACGATAGGGCCGCCGCCCTTTTCGATCATCACGGCGCTTTCTTCGGTGTGCATAAGGCCCGCCGGGCCGGCGAGCATGGGCCGATTGGCGACGGCGATACCGGTCCACAGAGGCAACACGGTGCATATCACAATGAGGATTGCCGGCAACCACCAGCTTCGCGGCTGATGATCTCGCAGATGGATGAAGGTGGCGCGTGGGCGCATGAATACACCGGCGAGCAACTTGAGAGGCGACTTCTTTGCCCCGCTACCCTGTTTTTCTGACGGTTTCTCTGACATGGATCCTCCCGCAAGCTTTTTTCATGATTCAGGTATCGAATCGGTTGCTAGTTTTTCGCACTAGGAAAAGACGTTGTTCTGGCATTATAAGTTCCCCAATTCCGGGGGATGAATTCGTCTACGGGCAGCATTTGTGCATTTGCGGACTATTTTAGCCGCCAGTGTTGTTTACGGCAACCACGGTGCAAAGGTGGGTGTGGGGGCTGGCGGCGGACAGCGTTGCGCTTCCTCCACGAGGGGGGCGATTTCGGGGTAGGGCGTTGCCAACAGGAGCAGCAGTCGGCGCGCTTCGTCACAGCGGCGCACGGCGAGGTAGGCGCGCCCCAGCGCTGTACTCACATCGCGCGTGGGATCGTCGGACGCCAGCGAGAGGCTGCTATCGCCGCGCGCCAGCAGCGCATTGGCGGTTTCCAGGGTGATGATGGCGTTGAGCGGTTCATCGAGCGCGAGGTAGATCCGCCCGAGGGTGTACCACAGTACGCCCGGCGATGCGCTATCCATGCGCAGAATGAGCAACTCGAGCGCCGTGCGGGGATAGCCGGCGGCGAGCAGCGTCTCAGCGCGGAAGTAAGCCGATAGCGGATCTTCGAGGTGCGTGAGCGTGTAGAATTGCGCCAGCTGCCCCAGGGTATCCGTGTCGCCCATCTCAAGCGCGACGCGCCAGCGCGTGGGGAAAAGGCTCTCTGCCAGGGTGGGATCCAGCGTTTCGGCGGTACGGAACGCTTCTTGCATGGTCGCCGGATCTCCCAGCCGTTGCGCGATGACGCCTGCCAGCAGCCAGGCGTCCGCATCCTCTGGATCGAGGCGCAGCGCGGCGTTGACGCGTTCCGTGGCGGCGGCTATATCGCCCTGGCGCAGCGCCAGGCGCGCGCCGGCGCGTTGCACAGCGCCATTGTCTGGCGCGTGACGCAGCGCCGTCTCCCATGCGCTCTCGGCTTCCGGCAGGTGTGCATCATCTTGAAGCAGCGCAAGTTGCAGCTGCTCGAGCCAGAAATTCGGCGGGAGCGGCGTGGGCGTCGGAATGCGTGTGGGCAGCGGGAGTGGGGAGAGAGAGGGCGCAAAAGGCGCAGCGGGCAGCGCTGCATTCTGGGAAGCGCAGGCGCCGAGCACGATCATGAACGCGGCGAAGGGGAGCAATGTGCGGTGCAATTGGCGGCGCGCGGTCATACTTTTCAATCCATCTTGAGTGTGGGGCTGCTCGGACGTTCGTTGGCGGGAGGGGTCGAGGGCGCGGGCGATGACTGCGGCGGGCGTGGTGTGGTCGGCGCAGCGGGCGCGGCATCGAGCGTGGGGGCGCCGACGCTCAGCCCCCCTTCCACGAGCATCCATGGCTCGCCGCCGATGAGACAGGGCGATGCGGGATGTGTGCAGGCGCTCGCGGGCAGCGTAAGGGTGTAGAAGCCGCCTCTGGCGCTGAGGGCGCGCGCGTTGCCGCGCCAATCCACCAGCCGCGCACTCGCGGCGTTGGCGCGGATGCGCACTTCGACCGGCTCCGGCCCGCGCGCCCAGACGACGGTCGTCCAGCCGTTGGCGCGCCGCACGCTGATGACGGTTGCATCGTCGCGGCGCAGCAACGTCGCCTGCCGGTAGCCCGCGAGGTAGGTGGTCGCCGTCTGGTACGCGGTGAAGGCGGGGCGGCGCGAGCCATCCAGCCGCACCAGGCCGAACGGCTCGGCGTTGGCGTGGTCGCCGGCGCGATCCGCCATCTTATACACGGCGGTGCGTTGCGCGCCGGCTGCTAGAGCCATCGCCAATCCCTGCACCATAAACGCCGCCTGTTCTTCCTGAGTGATGTTGAAATTCGGCCCCTGGATGGGCCACGCGGGATCGGTCGAGGGTGGGGCGTTGGTCTCCACGATCCACAGTGGCTTGGAAAGGCCGTGAGCGCGCAGGATGCCATGATAGTGCTGGCTCAGATCGTAAATTGTGTCCACATTGAAGTAAAGATGCAGCGTGAAAGCATCGAAGAAGTAGCCATACCGCTGCGCGTCGGGACGCTCTGCCAGCGCGTCGAGCAGGCGTTCCATGAAGAGCTCGCGTCCATAGTTGGCGTCCCACCAGTGCGTCACCGCTGGCAGGTGGATGATGGCTCTGGGGTTGGCTTCACGAGCGACGCGATAGGCGACTTCCATGAGGCGGGCAAATTCCTCCACCGTGCCGCCCCACGATTGGAAATCTGTGCCCCAGATGTCCGGCTCGTTCCAGATGATCCAGTGCTGGATGCGCTGCCGGTGCCGGCTAACCATCTCTCTGACGAACGTGGCCCAGAGGTTGCGAGGATCGTCTATGGGGAGGTCGAGTCCCGATGGGACGTTCTTGCCGCCGAATTGCGCCCACGCCCAGCCGGGCGCTGTAACGAGCAGCCCCACCACTTCGCGTCCGGCGGCGCGCTCCGCGTCAATGACCGCGTCAGGGACAGGGTACTCTACCCAGCTATCGGGGCCGTCAGGCTGGATCTGGTTCCACTCGAAGGTGATGCGCGTCCAGCCGGCGCCGCTCGCGTTGGCAGCAGCGGGCGCGTGATAGGTCTCGATGATGCCGAAGCGGGCGTCGGGAATCCGCGCGGCACCGGTGGTTATCGGCGCGTCGGCGAGCAGCGCCAGCAGCAGCGCCGCCAGCGCGATGACGCGACGCAGGGCTTTCAGATATTGACGGCTGTGAGAAGGGTGATGACGCATCTTCTTACTGCTTCCTGCTCAACTGTCGTTCAGGCTGCCTGGCGCACCTTGCGGTACTTGCGCATCTCGTAATACGCCATCAGCGCACACAATCGCATGCCATGAAGCCCGTCACGCCATCCATGCAGCGTGACGAAGCGCCACCAGAAATGACGGGCTGCCTGGCTGTAAGGGGTATAAAAACGCGCGGTGATGCCTTTTTGCCTCAAAATGCCGGCGTCGTAATCCGTGTAGCGGCGTTGCTTGGCGTGAAATTGCGCCAGCGTCTCGTAATTGTAGTGGATGAGCGGTTGCTGGAGATAGCCCGCCGCGCCATCGAGGATGGCTTCCTCATGCACCGCGCGCACTGGATCGTAGCGTGCGTGTTGGGGGCGCAGCAGCCGCAGCTGGTGGTCGGGCCACCAGCCTGCGCCCTTCATGCGATGGCCGAAGATGTAGTTGTGGCGGGGAATCCACCAGCCCACTTCGGCGCAATTCGCGCTGACTTGCTGTATCTCGGCGGCGAGCGCCGGCGTGGCGCGCTCGTCGGCGTCTATGAAGAGCACCCAATCCGCGTCGCGGGCCGCTTCGAGCGCGACGTTGCGCTGCACAGAGTAGTTCTCCCAGGGATGTTGGATCACGCGCGCGCCGGCGGCTTCCGCCAGGGCTACAGTGCTATCCGTGCTGAAGCAGTCCACGATCAATACGCCGTCGGTCCAGGCGACGCTCTCGATGCAGGCTCGAATGTGGCGCTCTTCGTTGAGCGTCAGAATTGCAGCGATCATTGCCATGCGCGGATGATTCTTTCGTAGGCGGCGCGCCATTCGGCGCTGTCGCTGGCGGCAGCTTTTTGCGCGAAGCGTCGGCGCACCAGGGCGCTGATACCAACGCGCAGCAACGCTCCATGATGTTTGCGGTAGAGCCGGGCGCGGCTTTCCCAGAGATGGGCGGTAGTCTGCGGGCGCGCCTGCCCGGTGCTGGCGCCGCCGTGATGGATCACCTCGGCCTGCGGAACCAGCCAGGCTTCCCAGCCGGCCTTTCTCATCCGCCAGGCCCAATCAATTTCCTCACAGTACATGAAGAAGGCGGGATCAAGGACGCCGATTTGGGCGAGCGCCGCGCCGCGCGCCATCATCGCCGCGCCGAGAGGGTAGTCAATTTTGAAGGGGGCGCGCTTCGCGTAGTCAGACGGCGTGTAACGCCCGTTCAATCGGGTGTCATAAAAACGCAGCGGCAGCATTCCCAAATCCAAAAGCGGCTGGAACAGGCCCGGAAACCGGAACGCGCCGTGTTGGAGCGTGCCATCGGGGTTGCGCAATCGTGGGCCGAGAAGCCCAGCGCGGGGGAGGGCGGCAAAGGCGTTGAGCAGCGTTTGTGTCGCACCGGGTCGTATCTCGGTATCGGGATTGAGCAGCCAGACGAAATCTGGGACTCCCTGGACAAGCAAACGTTCCAGGACCAGATTGTTGCCGCGCACAAAGCCGAGATTTTCATCCAGGGCTTCTAGCTGCACCCAGGGATGCTGGTTCTGCACGAGCGCTGCTGAGCCGTCTTCCGAAGCGTTATCCACGACCCAAACGCGGGCTTCGACATCTGTGTGCGCCAGATCGTCGCGCAGGCTTGTGAGGCAGCGATCAAGCCACGCGCGCACATTCCAGGAGACGATGATGATAGCCAGCTTGGACATGAGATCTTGCTCGCAGCCGTGAGCGCCTGGCGCGCTAAGGCTCCCAGATTTCCACCATGTGCGGATCTACGCGGTTATTGACCGCTGCGATTTCCACATCCTCATGGATCAGGCCGGCCCAGTAGTAGAGGCGCACGCGCGGCGGCATTTCGACCACTTGTACGCAGCCGGTGACTTCGGCGCGCTCAAATGGAGGCAGGTACCAATGTTCGCCGATTTGCACCAGATCCTTTCCGGGGACGCCCACGCCCCACCGGAAAGGGTAATTCCGCAAACTGGTATCGAAATCTAAGCCCACGCGAAAAGCGCCCGATTCTTCAGCCCATCCCAGGGTGTTGAAGTTCTCGTTGCTGCGATAGGTTGTGCCGGGCCAGGGGCCGGTCGTGCGGATGTAGGTGCTGCTGTCATTCTCCACCGTAAGCGTAAAGCAGAGCGTGTCGGAAATCACCAGCGTGGTCGGTTTGAGTGTAATCTCACCGTTGAGGATATACGCGCGCGGCAGCCCGGCATTGATCAGGGTAAGTGTGTCGCTGATGCGCACCCGCTGTCCCAAAATATCTCGCGCTTCGGCGTAGACTGTGTAGATGCCGTCTGGCGGCGGCTCGGCGCCGGCGTCAATGCCGCCGTCGTAATCGAAGGTGTGAAAGCCGGCCATATTCAAGGGGGTGCGGCGTTCATCTTCGGGGATGTGGTGGCGCACGCCGTTTTGATCCAGCATGTAGACCACGAGCTCTTCCACATCCTTGTGCAGGAACAGGTTGACCGTCACCCGGTCGTTGATGCCGTCCTGATTGGGGGAAAACTCCTTGGGATAAATTGAAAAGCCGGTGATTTTCGGCAGGGTGGTATCAGCGTCTTCGACGATCAGAGCGCCGGTTTCGGTCACCGTTTCGCCATCGGCGGTCACGGCGGTGATTTTCCACGTGTAGACGCCATCGGGTAGCACACGCCGGGTAATCGCAAATGGGAAATCCTCGCCTGGCAGCAGGAAGCCCTCGACTACGCCGGCAAATAGCACCGAGTACGGCTCCTCGTTGCGTCCCAATGGGGTTGCGGCGCGGAAGACGTATTCACGTCCAGCGGCATCCTGGAAAGTGATCGAGACGCGCGCGGTGCGGTTGAGTCGAAAGCTGATGCGCGCGAGATCGGCTTGCCCATCGGCGTTGGGCGAAATCGTGCTGGGCGCTATGACCACCGCTTCTAGCAGGGGTTTTTGTCCACAACTGGTCAGCAGCAGCGCCAGCAGCAGCAACAAACAAAACTGTGCGACCTTCACCAAACGGCCTCCTATGATTAGTGTATGAAGGATGCAAGTCAGTGTACCAGAGAGGACGGGGAAGTCAACTGCGCCGGATTTGCCTAACCGGGGTCTTCGGTTTACAATACAGACGGAGGCGATAGCGAATGAGGTTGCAGAAGTTAGGGCGCGTTGTGCTGATCGTGCTGATCTTGCTCGGTTTTGTTCCCCGCGCCAAGGCGCAAGAGCCATTCCAGGATCCCTTGCAGCAGTTGGTCGAGGGGCTGCCCACGCGCATCAAGATCGGCCAGCTGGTGCTGGTGTCATTCCCCGGCGTTGATGTTGGCCTGGACTCAGAGATCGAGGCGTTGATCTCTGATTATGCCATCGGCGGCGTCTGGTTGCGTCCTGAGAATGGCAATTTCGGCGCGATCGCGATCACACCTACGGCGCTCATCTCGATGACCAATCAACTCCAGCGTTTCGCCTGGCGTCCAGCGCGGACGATCACTTCACCGCTCTCCGATTTCCCGTTGTACCAGGGTTCCTTCTTGCCTCTGTTCATCGCGGTCGAGCCGGATGTGCAAGGGCTTTCGATTACCCGTTTCATTACCGGCGCGTCGGTGTTGCCTACGCCGATGAGTATTGGGGCGACCTGGAATCGCGCGCTTGCCGAAGCGGCAGGACAAGTCGCCGGGCGCGAGCTCGCCGCGATGGGCTTCAATCTGTTTCTCGGCCCCAATCTCGATGTGCTGGACACGCCCCGTCCTGGCGATCCCGCTGATCTCGGTACGACGGTTTTCGGCGGCGACGGGTATTGGGTTGGGGAGCTGGGGCGCGCGTATGTTCGGGGTGTGCATCAGGGCAGCCAGGGCCGCATGGGAGTCATTCCGCGTCATTTTCCGGGCCTGGGTAACGCCGATCGCCCGCTCTCAGATGAGCTGCCTACCGTGCAACGCTCGTTGGAGCAGCTCCGGCGCATTGAGCTGGCGCCCTTTCTTGCGGTGACGAACCAGACGCCGGGCGTGGAGACCGTCGCCGATGGTCTGTTGGTGACGCACGCGCGCTATCAGGGTTTTCAGGGCGCCATTCGTCAGGGAACGCGCCCGCTCAGCCTGGATGCGCAGGGCTTGCAGGCGGCGTTAGCGGATTTTGGGTTGTGGCGGCAGGCCGGGGGGCTGTTGATCGCCGACAACCTGGGCCTGCCGGCGATGCGGCGTTTCTATGATCCCCGCGATCTGACGTTCAACCCGCGACAGGTGGCGCGCGATGCGCTGCTCGCCGGCAACGATCTGCTGATTCTGGATCGTTTCGCCGGCAGTGATGACTGGGCGGAACATTTTGCCAATGTTCAGATCACGCTGGATTTTCTTGCACAGCTTTACGAGAGCGATCCCACGGTCAAGGCGCGGGTGGATGAGGCGGTGGGGCGTGTGCTCCAGCTGAAATTCCGCCTGCACCCGGATATGGCGCTCGCTTCGACGCTCCGCAACGCCGAAACTTTGTCCGGGCTTCTGGGGCAGGGGCCGACGGTCAATGCGCAGATTGCCGTAAATGCGATCACCCGCCTGGCGCCGCTCTCCGATGATCTGATGCCGCCTGCGCCGCAAGAGGGCGCGTATATCGTCATCTTTACCCAGGAGCAACGCCTCGCGCTTACGCCCGAAGGCCCTGGAATCGCCAAACTGCCCCGCGACCTCGTGCTCCAAACATTGGTGCGCCTCTATGGGCCCAACGGCACGGGGCAGGTGCGCCTGGATCGCATCGCGCTTTATTCCTTTGAGGATTTATTGCAGCTCCTGGATAATCCCGAACCGTCGCCAGAAGACCCGACCTATCCGCTGTTCCTTTCCTTGCAACAGGCGCAGTGGGTGGTTTTTGCCTCTACGGGACTCAATCGCGCTTTGCCCGAATCCATGGCGCTGAAGCGTTTTTTGGAACAGTGGGCGCCGTTGTTGGAGTCGCGCCTCGTGGTCTTGAACTTTGGCCCGCCTTACGATTTGGATAGTACCGATGTGAGCAAAGTTGATCTCTACTACACGCTCTACTTCCCCAGCGAATCGTTTGTGCAGACGGCTTTCCAGGCGTTGTTCCGCGACCTGCCGGCATCGGGCGCCTCTCCTGTCAGTGTACCGGCGCTGAATTATGCGCTGGCGCTGCAAACATTGCCGAATCCCAACCAGGTAATCTCTCTGAATGTGGTGGATGCCAGGGGCCAGGAAATGGCAATTGAGGAGATCCGCGATATTCGCAAGGATGACGTCATCTATCTGCGCACCAGTATCATCTATGATCACAATGGGCGCCCTGTGCCGGATAAGACACCCGTGCAGTTCACGCTGTTCTATCCGCAAGAAGATCGCACGCGCTTGATTTCTGCGGAGACAAAGGACGGGGTAGCTTTTACCTCGGTCAATCTCGATAGGGTCGGGCAGCTAGATATTACTGTGGAATCCCGTCCTGCGCCGCCGCTCTTTCACTTGCAATTGACCATCCGCGAGGAGTCGGTCATCATGATTTCGATCACGCCGACGCCGCCGCCTGCCGATGCCGAGCTCACGCCGACGCAGGTTGCTTCGGCTCAGGAGGCCAAATTGCTACCGGAGCCATTGCGCTTGCCAGCGCCGAGGCGTGCTTCGTTATTGACCTGGGGCTTGATGGGTGGGCTGCTTTGCGCGCTTGCCGGCTATTGGTGGGGTCGTGAGCGCCTGAGCGGCCTGGCGCTGCGTGTACGGCTCTCGCTGTGGGGCGCTGTGGGTGGATTGGGCGCTTATGTGCTGTTTGCGCTGGGGCATCGGTGGCTGTGGCGAGCGCGTTTTTATGCGCTTTCGGGACGGGAATTCATTGCCGGCGCCGTGGCGTTATGTGGGGGCGCCGCGGCGTTGTTGCTCGTGCGCGGATTGGCGCATCTGCGCGAGGCGCGCTCGTGATTTCAGGGCATCCCTGATTTCAGGGCGTCAACAATAAGGCGAGTGCGAGCAGTACCAGGGTTGCGCCCACGAGCGGCGCATTGGCGCGCAGTGCATTACCCCAGCCTTCTATTGGCATTACTGTGGCAAAGCGTCGCGGCGCAGCATGATGTAGCAGCTCGTGGAAGGTTTTGATGTCCGGCGGGCGATCATCCGGGTGCAGTTGTAACGCTTGCAGGATGGCATGTTCGACCCCCGCCGGAATTTGGGGATTGATATTCCGCGGCGCCAGCAGCACTGCCGGATTGAGAAAGCGCTCCCTGGCGGCGGCCGGAGGGCGGCCAGTAAGGAGATTGTAGAGCGTGGCGCCCAGCGCATAGATATCGCTGCGCACATCGGTGTGCCCGTCGTCGTTGCCGTATTGCTCGAGCGGCGTAAATGCGGCGGTGCCCCGGCCCTGTACTACGGTGATGGTGCGCGCTTCATCGCTGGTGAGGAGTTTGACCAGCCCGAAGTCCACCAGTTTGATCAAGCCGGAGGGGGTGAGTTTGATGTTCGACGGTTTGATATCGCGGTGAACGATCGGCGGGTCCTGGGAATGCAGGTAGCTCAGCGCGTCGCACAGCTGGTCAGCCCAGCGTAGCACCTGCCGGCTTTCGAGGAATTCGTCGCGTTCGCGCGCTTGTTCTACCATTTCTCGCAGGTCGTATCCGGGCACGAAATCCATAACCAGGTATTCGCGCCCTTCATGGGAAAAATAGTCGGAAACTTTGGGCAAATTGGGATGATCCAGTCGGGCGAGCACGCCGGCTTCTTGCCGAAATTGCTCCTGGATTTGAGTGAGTGCTTCAGGGAGCAGGTCGTTGTCGGGGACAATCTCTTTGAGCGCACAAATCCGTCCTGGCAGCAGCAGGTCTTCGGCGCGATAAACCGCCCCCATGCCGCCCTGCCCGATGGGGCCGACGATGCGGTATCGTTCCTTGAGTATTACCTGCGGATCCAGTAACTTGGTCATGCTTTGCATGATAAGCCGGTTCTGTTTTTGTGTCAAGCATTCAGGAGTCGCAATCTGCCTATGGAAGAACCGAATGTGCCGGTACTGATTGTCTATGAGGGCGTGATGTCTGGCTCGCGTTGGCCGCTGGATCGAGATCGGATCACCATCGGGCGCGCGCCGGATTGCGATATTGTCATTCTCGAACGCCAGGTTTCGCGGTATCACGTGCGCATTGAGCGTGACGGCGAGGGATATTTGCTGCGTGATTTGGGCAGCAAAAACGGAACTACCGTCAATGATGAGCCGGTGCGAGGACAACCTTATCGCTTGCGCGACGGGGATGAGATCGTTCTGGCAACCGCCATGCGCATCGGTTTTGTCGCGGGTGATGCTACATTGCCGTTGGGGGGTTTGCTGCCCGCTGCGCCCCAAAGCCTGGTTGTGGACAAAGAAGCCCGACGTGTATCTTTGGGGCGTCGGGAATTGGATCCCCCACTATCCCCATCGCAGTTTTGCTTGCTGATTTTGTTGATAGAATCCAAGGGTGATGTGGTTAGTCGGCAGGACGTGGTGCGCGCTGTGTGGCCCGATGCGGTAGGGGGCGTCACGGATCAGGCAGTGGATGCGTTGGTCTACCGCTTGCGCGAGCGTTTGACCGAACTTGATCCCGACCACAACTATATCGTCACACTGCGCGGGCACGGCTTCAAATTTGTTGCCCCTTCTTAATTTCGCGTAGTCATAGATCGCAACGCAAGCCACACCCATTATGGATGTTGTTTTCTTAGAAATAAGAAAAGGCTATGCGAAATGACGCTCCGTCCACGTCTGGCTTGAAAGGCAGACATGAGAAGAGAACGCTCAGGATGATCGCATTTGGGGAAGCGTGTAGTGCGCAACGCGACGGCTAAGCGGGATTTAGATTTACCCGCAACAAGGGGTAGGGGGAACAACACAGCTACGGGGCAATTCGCAATCGCCCCGTAGCCGTGAAAGAGATCGGCTTATCGTCCGCTGCCCAGCGCGTGACGATAAATATCTTCGTAATCGTCGTCTTGCGGGCGCGGGCGGCGATTCTTGCGGGAGCCGGCAGCTTTGGCGCCAGCGGGGGTGCTCTGCGCCTTGCGGAACGCCAGTTCCATTGCAGAGAGGAAAGGCTCGGCCTCTTCTTCTTCCTCTGGCGGGCTGTCGCCCAGATCCATCGTCAGATCAATCTGGCGCTTGCGGCGATCAAGGCGCATAACACGCACCTCGATTTCTTCATTTTCCTTCACCACTTCCGACGGATGCCGTACATATTGGCCCATCTCACGAACATGAAGAAGACCGGGTTTCTCCGCTCCCAGATCAACAAAGGCCCCATAGCGTTCCAGGCGTACAACTTTGCCCTTCCGTATCTGACCTTCCTGTATCTCGTCCCATTCCACCTCGGCAGGCTCTACCATGGTCAACCCGATCCGTCCAGCTTCTGGGTTGACATCGAGCACCCAGACATTGACGGTGTCGCCCGGTTGAACCTTATCGGTGACTTTGTTCACCCGGCGGGACGCAAGCCGCGAGATGTGAATCATCCCCTCGCGCTCCAGGCCGATGTTGACAAATGCTCCGTAGAGCTCGGTGCGCGTGACCTTACCGGTCAGCCGCATCTTGGGGCGAAGTTCCTCAATCGAAGTTGGTTGAACAGTGCTTTCTTCCGGCATCCACCTCACTCCTAATTTTTAAGTACAACAGCGTATTATAGCGCAGGAAGCAATGCTGTCAACTGAACGCTAGTAGTCCTTGCTTTCCCGTTCAATGCGGCGTTCGGCGTCGCGTTTGGCGATGGCGGCGCGTTTGTCGTACTGCCGTTTACCGCGCACCAATGCGATTTCTACTTTCGCTCGCCGGTTGCGTAGATACATGCGCAGCGGCACGATGGTGTAGCCTTTTTCCTGGACGATGCCCAGCAGTTTGTTGATTTCGCGCCGGTGCAGCAGCAATTTGCGCGGATGGATGGGGTCATAGGCGGCGCGCGCGCCCGCCTGCTCATAAGGCGCGATATGAACGCCTACCAGCCATAGCTCCCCATCACGGGCAGTGACGTATCCCTCACGCAAGCTCACTTGCGCGGCCCGCACTGCTTTGATCTCGGTGCCGGAAAGCACGATTCCGGCTTCGTAACGGTCTTCGATGAAGTAGTCGTGATAGGCTTTGCGATTGGTGGCGATGACCTTGATGTCGTCCAAAGCGGCTATTTTCCTTCCAGCAGATATTGAATGGCGCGCTCCAGTTGCGGATCTTCACCCACAGGGGTGTCATTGGGGAAGGGGACTTCGATGTCTGGAATCAGCCCCGCGCCATGGATGCTGTTATTGTTGGGCGTATACCACCGCGCGATGGTGACGCGCAGCTGCGAGCCATCGCTGAGGTTGTGCGGCATCTGCACGGAGCCTTTGCCCAATGTGGGGCTGCCGATCAGCACGGCGCGCTCCCGATCCTGGATAGCGCCGGCGACGATCTCCGAGGCGCTCGCGCTGCCGCCGTTGATCAGCACCACCAGCGGAATCGTCTCGCCGAGATTGCCCGTGCGGGAGGGGAAGCTGCGCTCCGCCCCGGTGGAGTCGCGCTCGATGGCGACAACGCCCTGATCCAGGAACAGATCGCCAATCTGAATGGCTTGCGAGAGGAAGCCGCCGGGGTTATCGCGCAAGTCGAAAATCAGGGATTGCGCGCCCTGATCTAGCAAGGCTTGCAGCGCTGCGGTGACGCGCGTGGTTGCCGCATCATCGAATTCCGTGAGCTGGATGTAGCCGATGTTGCTCTCCAACATGCGCGAGTCAACGTTGGGCATTTCGATGCGGGCGCGTGTCACTGTCACGGTGAAGGGTTCGCGCTCGCCAGGACGCCCAATTTCCAGCGTGACTTGCGTGCCCGCCGGTCCGCGAATCAGCCCGATGGCTTCGTAGAGGCCCATGCCGTAGATGGAAGTTCCATCCACCGAAAGCACGAGGTCGCCGCCGCGAATGCCGGCAGCTTCGGCGGGATGTCCCGGCAACGGGCGCACGATCTCCAGATAGCCGTCCTCGCGCATCCGCACGGTGGCGCCGATGCCCTCGAACTGCCCGGTGGAATCCTGATTCCAGATCGCAGCAATCTCCGGCTCGATGAATGTGGTGTAGGGATCGCCCAGCGTGAACAACAGGCCGCGAATTGCCCCATACGAGAGCGTGTCCTGATCCGGCAAGCCACCGTAGAACTCCTGTTCGAGGATGGTTAGCACTTGCTCCAGCAATGCATAATCCAGCACCTCGCCTGTCGTTGTTGCCGGGCGTTGCGGCGTTGGCGCAGCGGGAGTCGGCTCCGATGCTGTCGGCGTCTCTTGTGCGGGCGGCGCAGGCGTGCGGGTGGGTGTGACGGCGGCTTGCGGCGCGAACGCCGCCGTGCGATCCAGCGTCCGTCCTACAACAATGCCGCCGGCAAAGGCGCCTGTGATCAGCCCCAGAGCCAGGATGGCGACAAATAGTCCAATGATAACCTTACGCATGGTGAATGCCTCCAAAGATATTTGTAACTCGTAATGCATAATGCATAATGCATAATGCATAATGCGTAATGCGTAATGCGTAATGCGTGAACGGGGTTTAGTCCGTCAAATGATCAGTCAGATAAGCGACAGCCGTCTCTAGCGCTGCATCTGCGCCCGGACGCGGCTCGACCGGTATATCCGGCGTCAGTCCCACGCCATCGAGGCGCTCGCGGTTAGGGGTGAGCCAGACGGCGTGCGTCACGTGCAGCACTGAGCCATCTTGCAATGGATAGAGCGCCTGGATGGAGCCTTTGCCGTAGGTTTGCGCGCCGATGAGTGTGGCGCGGTTTTGGTCGCGCAACGCCGCCGCCAGAATCTCCGCCGCGCTGGCGGTGCTGCCATCTACCAATACGAGTAGCGGCTCGTGAAACTGCTGCGGCCCGCGCACTGTGATCTGGCGTTCTTGTGCGCCGCGCACGTCATAGTACAGCGTCGCTCCAGAAGACAGGAACAGTCCCGCGATGGCGTCCAGATCGGCCAACATGCCGCCGCCATTGCCGCGCAGGTCAAGCACGAGCGCGCTGACGCCGCGATCTTGCAGGGTGGCGAGTGCTTGTCGCACTTCTTCCGCCGTCTCTGCTGTAAACAGTTGCAGGCGCAGGTAGCCGATGTGCGGCGCGCCTTCGAGCACGCGCCACTGGACGGAGGGCTGTACTGCTTCGGCGCGGGTGAGCGTAAGTGCGAACTCGGTTGCGTCGCGTTGCAACGTCAGCGTGAGCGTCGTCCCTACGTCGCCCTCGAAGCGGCGCGCCACCGCATCGAGATCGCGCACCCCATCGAGGCGTTCGCCATCAATAGCAAGCAAGCGATCTCCCATACGGACGCCGGCTGCGGCTGCGGGGCTATCAGGGTGGGGGGCCAGCGCAATGGCGCCATCCCCTGCCCACCACAGGCTCACGCCGATGCTGCCGATGCGCCCGGAGAGCCGTTGTTGCTCCTCGCGCGCCGGTTCTGGGTCGAGCAGCACGGTGTAGGGATCGTCCAGCGTCGCCAGCAGCCCTCGGATCGCGCCGCGCATGCGCGTTTCGGCGGGAGGCAGCGCGCCGTAGAAGTCCTCGACGACGAGCTGCCAGGCCTCGTCCAGCACCGGCAGCGGGCCTTGCCCCGCGACGGCAGCGCGCGGACGACCAAAGCCGGCGGTCAATGCGCCGACCCACAAGCCTGTGCTGAACGCCAGCGCCAGCGCAACCACGAGCGCCAGGCCGAGCAAAACCGATACTTGAAATCGAGAGAGTTGTTTCACGCCGCGTATTGTAACACAGATGAAGGGGAGTTTCAAGGTTAAGAATATTGGTTTTTGCATCGTAAAGAATAAATATATGATGAATGCAGAAGGATGAAGGCGGAAGGATGAAAAATCTCCGTATTGTGATTGACTTCAATAGCATTAAATTAAGGCCTGCGCGCCGTCCGCGAATGGCTGCCAACCGCGATAAATTCGTGCATTCGTGACTCAATCTTCTGTTTTTCCATCCTATAGCGCTTACGCGCCTTGCCCCTTTCGAACTTCCGACTATATGATACGAACAGGCCCGCAAGCCCTTAGTTTACATAATATATATAGTCGGAAGTTTATTGGAGTATCAAAAGCCTCGGCTTGCACGCCGCGCACACGCAGATGAAGCCCGCCGGATTTTGGCTGGTGAAACTGGAAAAAGACGAATAATCTCTCGCGGGGCCTGTCTTTATATGTCACGTAGCACGTTTTCGCGCGCCATCATCTTCTTGATCTTCTTGCGTTTCCCCACCCTGCTGCAATTGCGCCTCTGCCTTAGCCCGTCGAGGAAGCAAGATATTTTTCACCAAATCCTCCAGGCTAATCAATGTCCACAGCTGGATAGCTTGTTGATAAAGCTCGAGGGCATCCACAGCTCTGTTTTCTGTCATGGCGCAGTCTCCCAAGCGGTATAAAGCGCGCGCCTGACTATAACGATCTCCAATGATCTGATAAAGATTCAAGGCAGAAAGCAGATTTTCTTGCGCTTCAGTGATTTTTTCTGAAACACGCTTTAGATCTCCTAAAGACAAAAGCACGTTGGCTTCGCCCAACTTTGCGCCCACGGCGCGGTAGAGCGTGAGCGCCTGGGCGTAGGAGTCCAGCGCGGCGTCGCGGTCATCCCGGAACGCCTGCACATCCCCCATGGCCTTCAGCACGTTGGCTTCGCCCAACTTTGCGCCCACGGCGCGG
>CAZDSF010000046.1:0-33719 GCA_964508025.1 uncultured Anaerolineales bacterium | reverse complement strand
CAGTATGATTCACAGCCGTTATGTTGTGCGGGGATATAGACCCAATCCATGAAACTCCTTTGCCTGACTTCGATGTGTAAGTGCTGTGGTCGCGCGGCAATTCACCGCTGCGTTCAGCTGCCTGCTGCCTTGGTTTCGATGGCGCGTTCGGCGGCGATATCGGTTTGCCGGAGATGGGTTTCCATCTCCGCGATGATATGGGCCAGATTTTCGATGGCGACGCGCTGTTTGCGGTAATAATCGGACTCACTCAATGCCAGACGCATGGCAACCTCGCGCACTTTTTGTCCACGGATAAATTTCATTTCCAGAATATTGTATAGCAGCCATTCCGGTGCTGTCAACTTGCGTTCGCCATCGGGGCGCAATCGCTCCAATGCTTCTGTAAGAACGGCGCGCAACCCTTTGATGGGGCTGCCATCATGTGCGGCTGCAGCGCGTTGAACCACTTGTAAATTGAGCAACGGATTTTCTGTGAGACGCGGGCCGCCCCAGTAATGCGCCAGCGCATCATGCACCCATTGCGGCAACTCGCCGGATACAGTGAGTGCGAAGCCTTCCGCGGAGGCGCCGTTATAGCGCAGCAAGCCCCGGCGGCGCTGAATTTCACCCAGTTCGCCGAGAATGGGGGTGAACGCGGCGAAGATGGCTTGCTGTAGCCGGCGGTCATCCAGAGCGGCCTGCGCCTGTCGGAGTAGCTGCTCAAACAACTGCCGGCGTTGTGTTGCCAGCGGGAGTGGCAGTTGCGGATGGCGGATGCCGACAAGCCCCAACAGTTCTGCGCCGGCTTTATCGTAGATGGGCGTGATCCAGTAAGCATTCCACAGGATGAAGCCGTCTTGTTGTTGGGCTTTTTCGCTCTCGCTCAACGGAAAGTCGGCGAGTTCTTCGATGGTGATGTTAAAGCCACACCAGATTTCGCGGTGTAGCGCGCCATCCTCAAGGGCTGCAATGAAACCGGATTGGCTTTGCACCAGCTCGCACAGCGCGGCGAGGATGTTTTCCAGAAATTGACGCAGATCGGCGGTGGTAAGCAAGCTTTGGCTCAACGCCTGGACGCGGGCAATCTCCGCGCGTCCTTCGCGGTACAGGGCGAGATCCAGCAGCGGCTTACCCAACTCCACGCCCAGTTGCACCAGGATGATGGCGCCGGCAACAGCGATGAGCGCCAGCGTGTACTGCCCCACGTCCAGGGCGCGTTCGATGGTGCGTCCCAATCCGAAAGCCACCAGCGCCAGCAGAGCGGCAGCCGGCCCGCGTAACAGAAAACGCACCAGGCGGTGTTTCACCACCCGTTCGGGCGTCAGCGCGCCGATGAAGGCGACGGCGTAAGCCATGAGCGCCAGCATTGCGCCGACGGCGAGGTTTCCCACAATCAACAGCCCCCACAGCATCACGCCGGGCAGGGCGGCCGGCCATCCCATGATCAGCAGGTAAGGGAAAACGCCCAGCGCCGGCGCGATGAAACCGATGGAAAGGTACGTCATCCGCCGCCGCGCAGCGTGGGTGTGGCAACGATGCCGCGCCGCAAAGGTCTGCTGCAATCCCCATAGCGTAGCCAGGGCAAAGAGCAGAGCGAAGGGATAGAAGAGCGGCCCCGGATGCAGAAACGCGGCGCCCTGCCAGGTGGTGCCGTTGTGAACAACGAGATCGGTGGTCAATGCCAGCACAAAGATGCCGCCGCTTAGGATGTAACTGCCGCCGTGCAGCCAGCGCGGAAAATGGTCTTGCTGCACCACATTGCGAATAGCGCGGGTGAATTCCAGATAGAGTGTGGGCGTAAAGGCGATCCCCAACCACTGCCAGCGGAGCAGGGATTCGGTCAGCTGCAAGTTGTGCGCATCACCCATCAACAAGTCGGTGAGATAGACGACGATGACGCACAGCAGCAATCCTCCAAAACTGCGGGCAACCCGACTCTCACGGTTGTAAAAGAACAAATAGAGCTGTAAGGCAAAGGCGGTTGCGCCGATCCCCACACTGAGAACGTTATTTGCGCCTATCAGTAGCTCTTGCCAGTTCATAACGTCTCGCCCCGGATAGTCTGGAAAGCACAGGCTCCTTGCCGGGGAAAGCGCTGTTAGCGAATGCGCTTCCGAAAGAACAGCCCTACTTCCTGACCGGGCCAATAGGCATCCTGAAAGCCGCAGACCGTAAAGCGGTATTTTTGCGCGAAGGCGATTGCCGGTTGCGCTTTGAGGGTGCATTCCAGCACCAATTGCTCCACATTCTGTCGCAGACACCAGGCAATGGCGTGTTCCAGCAATTTGCCGCCGACGCCCTTGCGCCGATAGGCGGGCGCGACCACCAGATCGCCAATGCGCGCCTGGCGATGCTCGCTTTCCACGATCACTGCCAGGTAGCCCACCACCTTGGAACGCTCGATAGCGACCCAAAACCCATCGCGGCGTTGCCAGGCTGCCAGCCGCTCTTCCGGCGTGTAAACCGGCGCGATAGTCTGCTTTCGCGGCAGGCGGATTTCGCGGAAATGCATACCCCATTCCTTATCGCCGCGCAGTTCTTCCACTTGCCAGGCAATCTCGGTTTCGTAGGTTGCGTCCAATTCCAGGCAAGCCTTCAAATCATCATTACGAGCTGAACGAATACGCACGGAGTGCCTCTCTTGATAATCGGTCTCTCATTTACAGCCCCGCGAACTTGCGCCCTTCCTAGGGACTGATGAACACCGGGATGATGCAGTTGGTGGTGTTGCCGTAGACATCCACAACGACCAACCGGAACCGGTGCGGCCCGCCGACCGGATATTCTCCGGTGATGGGCCAATATCCCAGAATGCCATTGCTTACCGGACGTTCAAACTGCGCAATGAAGTTGGGCGTGCTGGAACCCTGAAATTGGATTTCGAATTTGTAATAGGCAAACGAGTTGATCTGCGCTGTGCCCCATACTTCGACGGTGCCCCTGACAGAACTGCCGGCGACCGGCGCCGTGACCTGTACATCGGGTGAGGGGCAGTTGGGCGGTTCCAGCGGTGGAAGCGGCGTTGGGACCGGCGTCGGCGTCTCTGTGGGTGCTGGCGCTGTTGGCGTCGCGTTAGCCGGCCCCGCCGTCGGCGCATCTATGTTTTCCGGTTCATCGGCTGTCGCTGCCGGGATTGTTGGCGTTGCAGTGGGCAGCGGGGTGGGCGTCTGCGTAGGCAGCGGGGTGATGCCGGCCAGCGGTTGCAACGGTTCTGGGGTGCTTTGCACTTGATTCGGCGAAAACATCGCCTGTACCCCGAAAACCACCAATCCCAGAACAACAAACAGCCCAGCCATGACCCACGCGCGTCCTTGTTGCTGCTGCGTGATTTCGCGTTCCAGCGAGAATTGCGCTGCTTCGCCGCGACGGCGCGCTGCAAGTGCGGCGATGGCGTAGGCAACCGCGCCCACGCCACATGCGGCGTAGAATAGCACCGCCTGTCGCGCCAACCACTCCAAAATTGCTGTCATCGCTCAGATCATGTGGGATTGAGGGCGGATGAGTTCAAGACCCCTCGAATAATAGTTTCGAGCCTCGGCACCAGGATTCGTCCGGCTTCCAGCACCTCTTCATGGTTCGGCGGCGGGCTGCCTTCTTCCCCTACCAGCCGGTTGGAGATGCCCGAAAGTCCCAACACTTCCATGCCGCAGTGCCGGGCGGTGATGACTTCTGGCACCGTGGACATACCCACGGCATCCGCGCCGATGAGGCGCAAGAAACGCACGTCGGCGGGACTCTCGAAGACCGGGCCGGCAAGGCAGATATAGACGCCAAGATGGTGTGGAATGCCGGCTTTCAGGGCGAGTTCGTGCGCTACGGCGCGCAGCCGAGGACTATAGGCGTCATTCATGCTGGGAAAGCGTGGGCCAAATTCTTCCAGGTTTGGGCCAAAGAGCGGGTTATGCCCCGCCATCCCCAACAGATTGAGATGGTCGCGTAGAATCATAATATCGCCCGGTTGATAGGTCATGTTTAGACCGCCGGCAGCGTTGGTGACGATCAATGTTTCTACGCCCAGCAAGCGCATCACGCGCACTGGCAGGCCCACCTGCGCCATGCTGTTGCCCTCGTAGAAATGCCCGCGCCCCTGCATGACCGCCACGGTGCAACCTTCCAGCTGTCCCAAGATCAAGCGCCCCACATGTCCCTGCACATGCGCCACAGGGAAATGGGGAATGTCGCCAAAGGGGATGACCACCGCGTGCTCGACGGATTCGGCGAGCGCATTCAACCCCGATCCCAGAATCAGCCCCACTGTGGGGCGGGTGTCGCTCCGGCGTTGGATGACCTCTACAGCTTGCCGGTAATCCTCCATCGTGAAGTATTGTGTCATGGCGTCTTCTCCTCGTGATAGGATGAATCGTCTTCTGATTCAAAAGCGCGCGGGTGAGCCTGGTCGTAGACGGCGCGTTTGCGTTGGCTTGAGACTTCAGTATAGATCTGCGTGGTGGTAATGCTGGCGTGCCCCAGAAATTCCTGAACCTCGCGGAGATCGGCGCCGCCATCCAACAGGTGCGTGGCGAAACTATGTCGCAGCGTGTGCGGCGTCACGCGATCTTCCAATCCTGCTTCGCGGGCATATTGTTGGATGATAAACCACAATCCCTGTCGGGTGAGCGGTTGCCCTACCCGGTTGAGGAACAAGATGGGCTCGCCGGCGTTGGTGAGTAGAAAGGGACGGGCCTCCTTGAGATAACGGCTCAGGATTTGGCACGCGCGTGGGTGCAGTGGGATGAGGCGTTCCTTGCTGCCTTTGCCCATACAGCGCAACACGCCGGAATTCAGATCCACGTCGCTGGCGCGCAAGGCGATAGCTTCGGTCGCGCGCAGGCCCGTGGCGTAGAGCACTTCAAGCAACGCTTGATCGCGCAGCTTGAGCGGCGTTTCTTGCCCGGCAGCGGCTTCCAAAAGTTGCTCGATCTCCTCTTGTGATAGGGCGTGGGGCAATCGGCGCCCCACCTTGGGTTGCGGCAACCATTCGGTGAGTTCCTGTGTAATGATACCCTCAGTGAACAGGAAGTGCAGGAAGGAACGCGCGGCGGCGATCTTACGCGCGACTGTCGCCGGGCTGTAAGCCTGGGTCTGCAGCATAGCGCCGAAGCGTTCAAGCAGCTCCGGGCTGAGCGCCGCCCAGCTTTGTAGATCCTGCGTTACCATAAAGGTGCGCAGCTGCTCCAGATCCCGGCGATAGGCAGCCAGCGTGTTCGCGGCATACCCTCGCTCATATTGCATGTAGTTCAGAAACTGTTTAAGGTGAGTTTGCATTATCTGTTCCCAGGACGTGCGCGGCGCGAACTTTCTCTCGTAGGGTGCTGAAAACCTCAGGAAACCTTGAGCTCGGCGCGCCTTGCCCACTCTGCGGTGGAAATTCCGTCGCCAACGGAAAGGTACGTAAGTCCTGTTTTGCCTTGATGTAACGCCTTGTCCCTCAAGGGAGTTTTCTTCAAAACTATCGCTTGAAGATTATAACATAACAAAGAGGAAAACCAAACGAACAGCCTCGCGGCATGGCTCTTTGGTGCTTTTTGCCCGGAAAGGGGGGCGTATCTCAGTTGCCTGCCGTCAGATTCCAGAGTGTTTCGGCGATTGTGTCCGCTGCGGCAGGTCGCGCCAATTCTAATGCTGCTGTGCGCATGGCGGCTCGGCGCGTCTCATCGGCGAGCAAAGCCGCGACGGCGGCTGCTGCGCGCGCGGGTCGCGGCGTCCAAAGGCCCGCGCCGTGGGTTGTGATCCAGTCTACGTTGCCGGTTTCCTGTCCAGGAATAGCCTGATACAGCACCAGCGGCAGGCCCATGACGAGCGCTTCCGCTAGCGTGTTGGGGCCGGCTTTGGTCATCAGCACATCAGAAGCGCGCATCCACATCTCCATGTTCTCCACGAAACCCTCTACACGCATCTTGGGGTGTTGGCGAGCCAGGGTGGATTTGAGGCGGGCATTCTTTCCGGCAATGACGACGATTTGTGCATGGGGTACTTGCGCGGTTACAGCCTGGATGACTTTCGGTAACGGCCCGCTGGCATCGCCGCCGCCTGTCACCATAACGATGGGAATGTGAAGCGGCAGTCCTAATGCGGTACGCGCGGTGTGCACATCGAAGTGCGCGGCTGCAGCGAACCGGGGATGCACGGGCAGACCGGTGCACTGTATCTGCTTTGGCGGCATTCCCCATGTTATCATCCGTCTGCCAGCCTCAAGGGTGGGCGCGAAGATGCGCGTACACGTGGGCGCGCACCACGCCGCATGAATGCTTACCAGATCAAGCACCACGCTTGCCAACGGGGGCGCGTGGCGGCGTCGAGATAACAAGGCGCCTATAGTGTGCGTGAACAGCGGATGGAAACTGACGATAACTTCGGCGGGATGTTGCGCTAACAGACGTTCCAATGCCGGCGCCGTATAGGGGAGCAGGAGCCGCGCCAGCGCTGCCGGAATCGCCGGGTGATTGGTCAATTTGTAGAAACCGCGCCACGGACCCCCCCCCAGCCGCACCATAGCAGGCCACCAATCCGGAAACTGGTCGAAGGGCCAGCGCCCGGCGTCGTGCAGCCCATCGCAGAGGGTGACATCGGCTTGCGCTCCATAACGCGCCAGCAGCGCCGCGCGCACGGCGAGCGCTGCCGCACGGTGTCCGCCGCCTGTGTTAGAATAGAGAAAGAGAAAACGTCGCCGCAAAGGCGCCGACATGTCTGGCTCACACTTCGACGGCCGGCCCGCGCTCCACAAAGCGCTTGATCCGCGCCTCGAAGTGGCTCCGGGACACCAGCACATAGCGTTGGCAGGTCAGGCATACCGCGCCGATGTCTGCCCCCACGCGCTCGATGCGCCAGGTATCGCCGCCGCAGGGGTGCGGCTTGCGCAGGAGCACGATGTCGCCGATACGCAGCTCCATGGGAGGACGCATAGTGGTATTCCTTCGATAATCTATAGCTGCACGATCCGCGGATGCACCCGGCAGTGCTCGCTCTGGATGATCGCGAGCACCGTTTCCACAGCCTGTTCCAGGCCGCTATCGGGGTTGACTACGACATAATCGAATTCCGCAAGGCGGCGCATTTCCTCTTGTGCGGTCTCGATGCGGTGCTGAATCTGCGCCTCGGTATCAGTGGCGCGTTGTCGCAACCGTGAGCGCAACTCCTCTTCCGAAGCGGCGCTCAGAAAGATCAACACGGCTTCGGGGAGCAGGCGTTTGACCGTAGCTGCGCCTTGCACATCCAGCCGCATTATCACATCTTTACCGCTTGCCAGCGCATCGCGCACCTGTTGCTTTGGGATGCCCTTGTGCTGTCCGTAGACGATGGCGTGTTCGAGCAATTCGTCATTTTGAATCATGGATTCGAACTCCGCTTCGGAAACAAAGACATAATCCACCCCATGGACTTCATGGGCGCGGGGGGGACGTGATGTTGCTGTTACCACAAAGTGGAATGGATACCCGCGCGCCTGCAAAGCCTGGACTACGCTGTCTTTGCCCACGCCCGAAGGCCCGGAGATGACGATCACAATGGGAAAGCCTACTGGATGGTACGGATCACGGATGGGTCGTAGCGCCATACTTTGTTCCTCAATCATTTCTGGATATAATACTATTGGGCAACAGACGCCGCCCAATGGCGTGCGCTGTTTAACTACTATACCACATTCAGCACAGGAGAGAAAGGGATGCCTATCTATGAGTACCGTTGTTCGCAATGCCGGCGGCGCTTTTCCGTTTTCTGGCGCACATATAGCGCCGCCGAAGAAGGAAGCCCCACCTGCCGGTTCTGTGGCGCGGCGGATCCCCAACGGCTGATCTCCCGTGTGCGCGTGTTGCGGTCGGAAGAGAGTCGGCTTGAGGATCTGGCAGATCCCAGTGCGCTGGGGGATTTCGATGAAAATGACCCCAAGAGCATTGGGCGTTTTATGCGCAAGATGATGCGTGAGATGGGCGATGAAGGCGATGACCTCGGCCCGGAGTTCGAGGAAGTCGTGGATCGCCTGGAAGCGGGGCAGGACCCTGAATCCATCGAGCGGGAAGTCCCTGCCCTGGCAGAGGGGTTGGGCGATTCTGGCGGCGGTATGGATTTTGGTATGTGATGTTTATGGATGCTATAACTGCCCCCCTCGAAGACCGTTGGGCGCTCATTCTGGGCGCTTCGAGCGGTTTTGGCGCGGCATCAGCGCGGATGCTGGCGCGCGCCGGGATGCACATTTTCGGCGTGCACCTCGACACGCGCAGTACTCAAGCGCGCGCGGATGCCGTTCGCGCGGATATTGAGGCGCGCGGAAGGCGCGCGGTCTTTTTCAATGGCAACGCTGCCGACCCGCAGCGGCGCGCCCACGTGGTGAGCGCCATCGCTGAAACGTTGCAGGATGGGCCACACCCCCTGCTACACCTCATGCTGCACTCGCTGGCTTTCGGCAGCCTGCGGCCTTTCATCGCCGCTGCGCCGCAGGAAGCAACAACCGAGGCGCAACTGGAGATGACCTTGCGTGTGATGGCGCACAGCCTCGTCTATTGGACGCAAGACCTGCTGCGGGCAGGGCTTCTGGGGCGCGGCAGCCGCATTTATGCCTTGAGCAGCGCCGGCGCGCAACGGGTCATCAAGCCCTACGGCGCGGTTTCTGCCGCCAAGGCGGCGCTGGAAAGCCATACGCGGCAGCTGGCGCTAGAGCTGGCGCCGTTCGGCGTTGCCGTCAACTGTCTGATGCCCGGCGTTGCCGATACTCCCGCCTCACGGGCCATTCCCGGCGCTCCGCAGCTGTTGGAACGGATTGCTGTTCAACACCCGGCCGGGAGGCTCACGACGCCGGAAGATGTTGCTGCTGTCCTCGTTGCCCTGGCTGATCCGCGTGTTACCTGGATCTCTGGCGCCGTTATCCCCGTAGATGGCGGGGAAAGCATCATGGGACAAATTTAAGGTTTGACAATCTTTCTGCGTATGATAGAATACGGCATAGTTCGTGGAAAACGCCGCCGATGGGAAGGCAGTGCTTCACCGAGCGCGGTGTGAGGAGTTGGAAGTGGAACTGGAATTTGAAGAACGCACGGGTGATGTTGTCGAAACTGAACCCTTCTCTATGGAAAATTTGCAAGAAGGCGATTTGGGCTTCGATGAGCCACGTCGCGGGCAACTGCGCGAAGGCATCGTCATGCAGCGGCGTGATGACGGTCTGGTCGTAGATATTGGCGCGAAGCGGGATGGCATCGTGCCGGTTGCTGATCTGGCGCAGCTAGAAGGCGCGGATGCTTTCGAGATTGGGCAGACTGTTCCCGTCATCGTGATGAAGCCGCGCAACAATGATGGCAACGTTGAATTATCCATCGCGCAAGCCAAGCAGCAAGAAGATTGGCTCACCGCAGAGCAAATGAAGAACGATGAAACGGTCTGCGAGGCCAAGGTTGTGGAATCCAACCGGGGCGGTCTGACCGTCGAGTTTGGGCGGCTGCGCGGGTTCGTGCCCATGTCGCAGCTCATCGGTTTCGGTCGCATTCGGCAGGCCTCAGAGCGGTATCGCCGTCTTGGCGCCCTGGTCGGCAAGACGATGTTGCTCAAGGTCATTGAGGTCAATCGCAGCCGGCGGCGGCTGATTCTTTCACAGCAGGCTGCCGCCAAAGAATGGCGCACCGAACGCCGCAAGCAACTGCTCGAAGACCTCGAGCCTGGGCAGGTGCGCAGTGGGCGGCTGAGTCAGATCACCAATTTTGGCTTGTTCGTCAATCTTGGCGGGCTGGATGGTCTGGTACATGTGTCGGAACTCTCATGGGGGCGCATCGAGAACCCTGCTGATGTCTATCGCGTCGGACAGCGCGTCAAAGTCAAGGTCTTGAGTGTAGACCGCGACCGCCAACGTATTGCTCTCAGCATCAAAGCGCTGACGCCCGATCCCTGGGATACCGCGGAGGAGCGTTATACCATTGGGCAGCTGGCCGATGGTAAGGTCAGTCAATTGGCCGATTTCGGCATCTTCGTGGAGCTTGAGCCGGGTGTGGAGGGGTTGCTGCACAACTCCGAACTGCTCTCTGCCGAGCAACGCGATGAGCTGACTGTGGGCGCCGAAGTGCTGGTCAAAGTGATCCGTATTGAGCCTGACCGCCGGCGGATTGGACTCAGCGCCCGACAGGTGCGCCGCGAGGAATGGGAGCAGTGGTATGCTGAAGCCGCCTCGCGGGCGGAGGCTAAAGCGCAAGCCAAGGCCGAGGCCGAAGCTGCGGCGGCTCTGGACGATCTCGATGAGGGCGATGATTTCCTGGCTGAAGGCGAGGTTTTTGAGGCGCTCGAGAACGCAGATGTCGCGGATGTTGAGGTTGAGGCCGAAGCGGTCGTTGAGCCTGCGGATGATGTTGAGGCGTCTGAGGCATAAGCCGGCAGGCTGACGCTGTGAAAGGATTACCGTCAAAGGGAAAAGAGGCCCACTGCATGAGTTCCAAGGAAGATAAGATTGTTGTAGAAGGAACAATCGTTGAGGCATTGCCGGCAACGCAGTTCAAGGTGAAATTGGATACCGGACATGAGGTGCTGGCTTATCTCTCTGGCAAAATGCGGAAGTATTATATTCGAATCCTTCTTGGCGACCGTGTACGCTTGGAGCTTTCTCCCTACGATCTGACGCGAGGACGCATTGTTTACCGCCATAAGCGCCGCGCTGGCGGCGATGATTTAGAATTGTAAACACGGTTCCTGAAATGCCCCGACGGCCTGCACTAATGCAGGCCGTCGTTGTTTTAGTATCAGCGGTCTTGGTGGTAGGGCGCGTGGCAAGCGTTTGAGACGTTGCCGGCCCGCAATTGCTTATGCCGCTGGTCGGGTACGTCCCGCGATCAGGGCCACCCAATCGCCCTTTTGCCGCGCGTCGAGCACATCTATGCCATTCTCTCGCAGGGCCGCGGCGACTTCTTCCAGTTGTTCTGCAAGGATGCCCGAAGCAACCAGCCGTCCCTCGGGTCGCAGCCGCACCCCCAAGCCGCTGCGCGCCATCTCAATGATGACCGGGGCCAGGATGTTTGCCAGAATCAGGTCGTAGGCGCCGCTGACATCTGCCAGCGAGCCGTGCAGCAGCCGAATAGCGTGGCTGGCGTCGTTTACGCGCGCATTCCGCCGCGCGACGGCTACCGCGTTGGCGTCGTTATCTACGGCGAGCACCTCGACCGACGCGGCCAGTTTTGCCGCAGCCAGAGCGAGGATTCCCGTCCCGGCGCCCAGATCGAGCACGCGCATTCCGGGCTGGAGCAGGTCTTCCAGAGCCTCAAGGCACAATTGTGTGGTGGGATGCAGTCCGGTACCGAAGGCTTGCCCCGGATCTAACTCCAGCACCACGACATCACTCTGCGCGGCATTGGGATCGGGAGTGTAGCTGCGCCATGAGGGTTTGATGACGATGCGGCGTCCGATGTGTAACACGGGCAGCGTTGCTTTCCACGAGGCGGTCCAATCTTGATCGGCGATGGGCGTGAAGGTGGGCGCCGGCATGGGCCAGATCTGGCTGAGATGCCACAGCCCTTCCTCAACCTGACGCTGCCGCTCTTCGATGGTTTCATCGCGGATGAGGTAGGCGCGCACGGTGACGCGCTCTGCTGTGGGCGCGTCACCCAGATCAATGGCGACGCCTTGGGGCGCGTAGCGACTTAGCACTTCGGCGACCGCTTCGGCGGCTTCGGCTTCAACTGTGAGACTGATTTCCAGCCATTCCATCTTTATCTCCCTTACAGCCCCAGCGCATCTTTGATTCGATCTACAAGGCTTTGTTTTTCTTCGACTACGACTGCTGTGCCCAGGCTTTGGGCCAGGTTCTCAAAGAGCTCGCGCTGCGTCTCGTTGAGTTTGGTGGGGATGGCGACTTGCACCACGACCAGCTGGTCGCCGCGTCCGTTGCCACGCAGATGGGGAATTCCCATCCCGCGCAGCCGGATCACGGCGTTGGGTTGGGTGCCCGGTTGCAGGGTTATATCTTGTGCGCCATCTAGCGTGGGCACTTGCACTACAGCGCCTAACGCAGCCTGCGCCACGTTGATTTTGAGTTCAACGATCACATCGTTATCTCGCCGCTTGAAGTAGGGATGCGGTTGGACGCGGATGCCCACGTACAGGTCGCCGGGAGGCGCGTTGCGCTCGCCGGGTTCGCCGCCGCCAGCCAGCCGCACGCTGATGCCGTCATCCACGCCGGCGGGTATACGGATGGGAATGCGGCGCGTCTTGCGCACGCGCCCCGTCCCGTGACAGCCATGACAGGGCGTGCGGATGATTGTGCCGGAACCGTTGCAGGTGGGACAGGGAGTGATGTTGACGAAGGCGCCCAGGAACGTCTGCTGCGTGCGCCGGACTTTGCCGGCGCCATTGCAGTCGTTGCACCGTTCGGGGCGGGTGCCCGGCTCGGCCCCCGCGCCGTGGCAGATGTCGCAGACTTCGGCCCGCTGCACTTCGATGGTTTTCTCGACGCCAAAAGCGGCTTCTTCAAAGGTGATATCTATGGAGGTGCGCAAATCGCGCCCACGCGGGTTGCTCTGGCGTCCCTGCCCAAAGCCAAAGCCGCCCATATTCCCAAAGACTTCGGCGAAGAGATCGAAGGGGTCGCGGAAATCTTCGAAGCCGTTGCCCATAGGCGAGACAGTGCCGTAGCGGTCGTACATTTGGCGCTTCTCAGGATCGGAAAGCACCTCGTAGGCGCTGTTGATTTCCTTAAAGCGTTCTTCGGCGTCCGGCTCGGTGCTGACATCAGGATGGTATTTGCGCGCCAGCTGCCGGTAGGCCTTTTTGATGTCTTCCTGAGCGGCGTCTCGTTCTACTCCCAGAACGCTGTAATAGTTTCTATCTGCCATAGAGGGTTGTCCTTCGTGGGTGGGCTATAACGGCGCAAGGGCGCTCGCTTGTAGATTCAGGCTGCTTCTACAGCCTTTTGATTTGCGTCCTCGTGGTCTGCTGGCGCTTTGGCAACCACCACCTGTGACGGGCGCACGATCCGCTCACCCTGGCGGTAGCCGCGCTGCACTTCGGCGACGATCTGTCCCTCGTCAAAGCCGGGGGCTTGCTGATACAGGATGGCCTGATGATAGAAGGGGTCGAAGGCATCGCCAGGGGCCACGGGAATGGGTTCCACGCCCTCAAGGGCCAGGACATGGCGCAATTTCTGTTCGATCAGCCGGACGCCGCCGATCCAGGGTTCTTCTTGCAGCGGGTCGGGCAGGTTGGCAAAGGCGCGTTCGAAATCATCGAGTACGGGCAGCAGCCGGGCAAGGAGTATGAGGTTGGCATTTGCCGTCCACTCCACGCGCTCTGCCTCGGTGCGTTTGCGGTAGTTCTCAAGGTTGGCTTGCGCGCGTTGCCAGCCGGCAAGGTTCTGCGCCGCTTGCGCTTCGGCCTGTTCCAGCGCCGCGTTGAGGCGTGCAATTTCCTGCATACCAGGCGTCATCTCCTCCGGCGTGGTTTCGACGGGTTGTTCCGGCTTGGGGCTATCTTCCGGTGTTTGGATGGTAGCTTCTTCCATAGTCTTCTTCATCCTCCATAAGTATTGACCCCAGCGTCGGGGTCAATTCTGCGTCTCGAGATCCAACGTGAAATGGGGTGGACCAAGTTCTCGGTCTCCAGGACTAAAGGCTTCGTAGGTGAGCTCGCTGAGCACGCCTGCGACAAACCGGAGCACCGAGATGGCGCGTCCATACGCCATGCGCACCGGACCAACGACGCCCAAGGCGCCGGTGGCGTAATTGGCGACGCCGTAGCGGGTGAGAATGACGCTGCACGTGCGCAGCGAATCCCAGCGCCCTTCGCCGCCGATGAGGATGCGCATTCCGCCGATGCCGAGCGCGGGACTGAGCGCGTCGGCGATGACGGCTTGCAGCAGGCTTTGTTCTTCCAGAACGCGAATCAGGCCGTGCGAGCGTTCTTCACCCTCGGCGAACTCTGGTTCGCGCAGAAGCTGCGAAAGCCCGTGCCGATAGACGGCTTCTGCAGGCAGGTCTTTGGCGTCTTCCATGAGGCTGAGCACCAGGCGGGCGAAATCGAGCTCCAGGGGGGCCAGATCCATGAGATGGCGGCGGATCGCCGCTGCTGTCAAGCCGGTGAAGAGCTGATTCAGCCGGTCGGCAATATCGCTCAGGGTGTTCTGCGACAGGTATTCGGGCAATACCAAAGCCTGTTGTTTGACAGCGCCGCCTTCCAATACGAGTACCAGCAACACCGCGCGCCCGTGGGTGCTCAACAGCTCGACATGCCGATAACTCGCTGTGACTGCTTGCGGCGGCGTCACCAACGCCGCGGTGCGGGTGGCGTGCGCCAACACCGAGGCTGCCAGCGGCAGCCATTCATCTATATGATCGCGCGCCTGATAGAACTGGTGGGCGATGCGTCGTTGTTCTGCCAGGGGCAGCGTCTGTTCCTCCATGAGCCGTTCGACAAAGTAGCGGAAGCCGGTTTCTGTGGGCACGCGGCCCGCCGACGTGTGTGGTTGAGACAGATAGCCGAGTTCTTCTAGCCGCGCCATCTCGTTGCGCACGGTGGCTGGGCTGACGTCCAGGTTGTAATACTCGACCAGCAGCCGCGACGCCACCGGCGCGGCGGTGCGGATATGCTCTTTGACAATGTATCCGAGTAACTGCGCTTGTCTGGTCGTTAGTTCTGGCGCTTCCATAACGTCTTTGTATCCCTGTAATCGGCTTGTTTTAGCACTCCGTTGTTGTGAGTGCTAAATATGAGCATATCATACCACGAAGAAACCGCCTGTCAATGAGCGATGTTATGTAATTGTTCAGCGTTATCCCGTTTGTCATGACCAGGGATAAAAAGGGGTTTTTGTGGTGGGGCGAGGCCCCGCCACAAAAACCCTCTAAAAAAGCCGCTTTAGCGGCAGCACAGCAACCGATAGGAAGCGTTCCCCAAATGCGATAGCCCTGGCGTCAACTATTGCGTTGCGGCGCAACGCAGGTAGAAATCGGCGAAGGCCCGCGCGGTGACGCGGATATCGAAACGCTCGCGCACGGTGCGTTGCCCTTCGGCAGCGATGGCGCGCAGGCGTTCAGGGGCGATGCGCTCCTCTTGCAGGATGGCGGTCAGGGCGGCGCGTATTCCATCCGCGCTGCTCGTATCCATCAGAAAGCCGTTCTCTCCCGGCGTGATGTAGCTGGAAAGTCCGCCGGCGCGCGGTCCGAAGACGAGCAATCCTGCATCCATCGCTTCGAGCACGGCGATGCCAAACTCCTCTTTGAGGCTGCTGCACACGTAGACGTGGGGCAATCGGGCCGGCAGTGCGTTGACCAGGGCGCGCTCCAGCTGGCGCACCTGGGCGTTGGGCATGGCCGGCAAAAAGCAAAAGCGTCCCCGCGCTTCGGGATAGCGCGCAAAGGTGGCTTCCAGCCGCGCTTGCATGGCGCGCTCAACCGCGTTGGGGGTCTCCAGGTTGCCGCCAATCAGGGCGAGGTTGTAGCTGCGCCATAAGCCGCTTTCGGCCCACGCCTCGACGAGCAAGGGCTGCTGTTTGACGGGGTGCAGCCGTCCCACATTGAGCATGATCGGGCGCGCCTCGAAGCCGGCATCGAGGCGGTAGCCTTGCTGGCAGCTTTCGAAGCGGCACAGACCGTAGAGCGGGGCGTCGTTGGCAGGCGCATCCAGCGGTTCGACCTCGCCCAACTGAATGCCCTCCGCGATGAGCTCCAGGGGTTTGGCGCGCGTTACCGAGTCGAGGATGAGCTGTGGAAAGTACGCGCGCAGCGGCTTGAGACCCTCGCTCGTCGGCATACCCACAAAACCATCGGCGAGCGCCACAATCTGGTCGGCGACCAGCACCCGGACGAGCTCGAAGGTCAGCGTTTTGGCATCCAGGCCCTTGACGGCGGCGCCGGCAAAAGCGGGCAGCAGCCGTCGGTGGGGATCGGCGGTGAGGGTGTAGACGACCCGTTTGCCGCGCCGGCGGGCTACTTCGGCTGCCGCCCGTGAGCCATGATCGGCGTAACGCACATGGAACACGTCCGGTTCGATGCTGAGCGCTGTCAACACCCGCTCGATAGCCGTGCGAAGCGCCGTTGCCTGCACCATCATCTGATATTGAGTGAGTGTTTGTCCGTATATAGGTATATGGACGATGGTGTGTCCGGGCGTGTGTTCGAAGGTCAGGGGGGAGTCGTCTTCGGGCGGGGCGTTGAGCAGCACGAGGGTGTAGACGTGCGCGATGCCCGGCGTCTGGGCAAGCGCATCGCCGAGCGCGCCGAGAAAGACGCCCAGGCCCCCGCTGTCGCCTTTGCCCGCCTGCCCGATACGGCCCAGGAACATGCACTGGGCGATGACCAATCCTTCAGCCGGTGGACGCGGTGTGGGAGCGCGCAGGGCCGCGACGTAATCTCGCAGCAGGCGATTGGGCCAGGGTTCCTGCTCCAGGCGCGCGGCGAAGGCATCGAGCATGGGACAATCTAATCCACCGATGGCGGCAAGGGCATCTACCAACGCCAGGCGCAGCGCCGGTTGTGCGCCGGAGCTGTGCGCCAGCCGCGCATGTAGTGGTTCGAGCATTCCCTCCAGCCGAAGCGCGGCGGTGTAGCGGAGCAGCGCCAGCACGACCGATGTATGTTCGTCCCACTCATGCAGCAGCGCCGCTATCTCTTGCGCGCTCAGAAACGGCGCGCCGAGGTCTGCGGCGATGTCGAGCAGCGTGGTCAGCGTCCGCGAGCGGTGGCGGCGCTCAGCGGTATCGAAGGCGCGGCGCAGACTGTGGCAAAAATCGGGCGGCAGCGTCCCTATCTCGGATTGGAGGGCGAGTGCGTCGCGCACTAGCGCATTGAGGGTGTTGGAGCGGCCCAGCTGCGCCAATAACCATGACGCCTCGATGGGGGCGGCGTTGCGGATGAAACCCCGCAGCAGGGCGGCGAGCTCTTTGTGGGTAAGCCCGGCTGCCAGCGTCTCGATGGCGATGGCAGCTTGCTGCGCCAGCCGCCCCCAGGCGTACTCTTGCAGGCTGAGGCGTTCGAGGATGCCGGTGTGCAGGGGCAATGCCACGCCTTCTGGCGGCGTAGCCGCAGCGAAGGCTTCGGTGAGCGCCAGGGCGTGGCGCAGCGCGGCGTAATCATCGGGTAGATCGCCGAGAATCTGTAGATAATGGGCCAGATTGGTGATCGAACTGGACATAGCTGTGATCTCGCCGGCGGGGCAACCTCACGCCATTGGAACCACGGTTTCGACCAGCCGAATATTCCGCCGGGCATATTCGGCGAGCAGATCGGCGTAACAATCGGCGCGCCGCCCGATGAACTCCGGCGGACATACGCCTTGCTGCGTGAACTGCCCGCGCAGCACTTGCCGCGCGACGATGGTCGCGGTGTAGCCTGTGGTGCGCGCCATCGAAGTGGTCTGCGTCTCGGCGTCGTAGCGGTCGAGCAGGTCGTAGGTGTAGCGCAGGCGTTGCCCAGCCTGTTCCCCTTCGACGATGACTTGCATGATGGTGAAGTCGGTCTCCCCTTCTTGCAATTGCCAGCGCGCGAAGAGCAGCCGGGAGATGAGGTCAATGGGGCGCACGGAGACGCCGCCGACTGCCACCGGGGCCGTTCCGAAGAAGCCCGTCTCCCGGAAGACGCGCATCAGTTCGGCGTGACCGGGGTAGCGCAGTGTTTTCTCCTTCATGAACGGCGCGTTGAGTGTGCGCTGCAACGAGCGCAGACCATCGGTGTTGAAGGCTTCCAGCGTCCCCACGCCCGGAAAATCCAGCAGTTCGATATCGGAGAGCGCCGGGCGCACCACTTCTTGTCCGTATTCGACGAAGCGCGCGGGGCGGGTGTACTCTTCGAGCACATCAATGGGCGAGAAGACGGCTTTGTACTCGTAGGGCCACTGGCGGATCTGCGGCAATCCGCCCACATAGCAGACGTACCGCTCCAGGCGTTCCAGCACGCTCTCCACGTGCCCGGCAAGGATGTTGCACAGCCCTGGCGCGACGCCGCAATCTACCACCGCCGTGACGCCCTGCTCCCGCGCCAGGGCATCCAGCGAGAAAGGGTCTTCCTCAAAAAAGGAAATGTCCACGACATTTTTGCCGGCTGCGATGATGGCTCGCATTGTCTGGTAGCCAAGGAAGCCCGGCGTCGCGCAGATCACGAGATCGGCGCCGGCGATCAGCGTTGGCACTCGCCCCGGCTCTTGCAAGTCGGCGTAGATGCCATGCACGCGCGGAATGCCCGCCAGGGCCTGCAGCGCGGACTCGCTGATATCTACCGCCGTGACGTAGAACTCCGGTTCCTGCGCCAGGTCTTTGACCATGGCTTGCCCGACACGTCCCGCACCCAAAACTGTGATGTTCATGGTCTACCTCCTTAGAAAGGCTGAAGGATGAAGGCGGAAGGCTGAAAACCTCCGCAGCTTTGCGTTGATATTTCCATTGTTATTGTTGTTGTTGTCGTTGTTGTTGTCACTCCATTATAACCCTATTGGAAGCATTTGGGCAGTTGTTGAAACTTGATCTCATAGTAGAATTGGGTTATGTCACCTACGCCGATTGCTCACGCTGTGGACGCTCCCCTCCAAACCCTGGAGGGGATTTTAGAGCGCATCACATTCCAAAACGAGGAGAACGGGTACACCATCGCTAAAGTGGTCCCGCGCGGCAAGAACTACGAAGTGGCCGTTGTGGGCGCACTGATGGGGGTGAGCGTGGGCGAATCGTTGCGCTTGCAGGGTGTATGGGTCGAACATCCACGCTATGGGCGGCAGTTTCAGGTGCAACGCTATACGGTACAGCTGCCCGCCACCATCGAAGGGCTGCGCAAGTACCTGGGCAGCGGCTTGATTCGCGGCGTGGGGCCGGTGAACGCCCGGCGCATCGTGGATTATTTCGGCTTGCAAACGCTCGACATCATCGAGCGCGATGTCAACCGGCTGCGCGAGGTGCCCGGCATCGGCGAGAAGCGCGCCGCCAGCGTCGCCGCGGCCTGGGAAGAGCAGAAGCAGATTAAAGAGATTATGCTCTTTCTTCAGAGTCATGGTGTGAGCACGGGGCTGGCGGTAAAGATCTTCAAGCACTACGGCGCCGATGCGATTGCGGTGGTGCAAGACAATCCCTACCGGCTGGCGAAGGACATCTGGGGAATTGGCTTCAAGACGGCGGATAAGATTGCGCGGCAGCTGGGTCTGGCTCACGACGCGCCGCAGCGCATCGAAGCGGGGCTGCGTTACGCGCTGGGGGAGCTTAGCGACGAGGGGCATTGCTTTGCCACGCGCCCGCAGCTGCTAGAAGCCGCCATTAAGTTGCTGGAAGTCCCCGTTGCAGCGTGTGAGACGGCTTTGGAGACCCTGGTCGGCAGTGAGGAGCTGGTCGCCGAGGAGGATGCCATCTACCTGCCGCCCTTCTTCCAGGCGGAGCGGAACGTGGCCGCCAAGCTGCAGCTGCTTCTACGCAGCGCGCGCGACCGGTTGGGCGATTTCGCCGCGTTGGATTGGGAGCGCGCTTTCGCCTGGCTCGATGGGCGCAACGATTTCCGGTTGGTAGAAGCGCAGCGTCGCGCTGTGCGCATGGCGCTCACGGAGAAAGTCGCCATCCTCACCGGCGGGCCGGGGACGGGCAAGACGACCATCACGCGCGCTATCATCCAGCTGCTGCAATCGAAGGGGCGCTCGGTGTTGCTGGCGGCGCCCACGGGCCGCGCGGCCAAGCGTCTGAGCGAGCTCACGGGCCTGGATGCCAAAACGCTACACCGGCTGTTGGAATTCAAGCCGGCGCAGGGCAATCGCTTCCTCCGCGATCAGGAAAATCCCCTGGATGCTGACCTCATCATTGTGGATGAGGCTTCGATGATTGACCTGCTGCTCTGCAACCATCTGCTCAAGGCTGTAGAAGCGGGCAGTCACCTGCTGCTGGTGGGCGACGTGGATCAGCTGCCTTCGGTGGGGCCGGGCAACGTGCTGCAAGACCTCATCGCCAGCGAGGTTGTGCCGGTGACGCGGCTGGAGACGATCTTCCGTCAGGCCGATGACAGCTTCATCATTGTCAACGCGCACCGCATCAACCGGGGCGAGCTGCCGCTGTTCCCCGCGGAGGCGCGCGATTGCTTCCTCTTTCGTCAGGAGGATCCCGAACAGGCTGCCGCGTTGGTGCTGGATATTGTCGCCCGGCGCATTCCGGCCAAATTCGGGCTGGATGCGGAGCGCGATGTGCAGGTGCTCAGTCCCATGCACCGGGGCGCGGCGGGCGTGGCGACGCTGAACCGGCAGCTGCAGGAGACGCTCAATCCATCCGCGCCCGGCAAGGCTGAAGTGCGGCATGGCGGGCGCATCCTGCGTGTGGGCGACCGCGTCATGCAACTGCAAAACGATTACGAGCGGCAGGTCTTCAACGGCGACATGGGCCGCATCACCGCGATTGATCTGGAGGATCAGCTAGCGACGGTGGCTTTCGATGATACGACGGTGGTCTACGAGTTCAGCGAGCTCGACGCGCTGGTTCACGCTTACGCGGTGAGCATCCACAAGGCGCAAGGCTCGGAGTTCCCGGCGGTGGTGCTGCCGCTGCTCACCCAGCACTACATGATGTTACAGCGTAATTTGCTCTACACCGGCGTGACGCGCGCGCGTTCGCTTGTGGTGTTGGTGGGAGGGATGCGCGCCATCGCTATGGCTGTGCGGAATGATCAAATTGCCCGGCGAAACACCCGGCTGGCGCAGCGGCTGCAGGCGCGCGGGCCGGCGGCTGTTCCGCCAAAGGGATATGTGATACCATAGAGAGAAAAGAGGTGTGAAATGTCCAAACGCAAGAAACGTACTTCGCGTCCGGCGCCGCCGACGCTTACGCGAAATCCCCCTTCGCGGGTGGTTGCTGGTCTCAATGAGGTCGCCCGTTTGACAGAAACCGGCGATCTGGAAAATGCCCTATATTTGCTCAATGAGCTCCATGCGCAATATCCCAATCGCATCGAGATTCTCGGCGAAATGATTAACCTGGCGCAAGAGATCCATGATCCGCACATGCTGCAATATGCCAGCAAGCGCATTCTCGCCTTGCAGCCTAAAGAGCCTGACGCTTTGGCCAGCCTGGCTGTGGCTTACATGCAACAGGGGTATCTCGCGCTGACATTGCGCACGCTGCGCGAGTTTCTCGCGTTGGCGCCCGCTCACGAACGCGCAGCGGAAATCCGCGAGCTGGTGCGAGACATAGAGCAAAAGGTGTTTGACCCGTTATCAGCTGCTAACGAGGAGCACTTCAAACTGGCGCTGGCGCACGAAGAAGTGCAAGTGTTGCTCAATGATGGCGCGTTCGCAGCAGCGGAACGCCTCGCCAAGGCCACGCTACGCCAGCATCCCGACCATTTGCCCCTGCTCAATAACCTGAGCCTGATTTACCGGCAGCAGGGGAATTTCAATCTCGCTATCGAAACGGCGCAGCAAGTGCTGGAGCGGGATCCTGGCAATATCCACGCATTGGCGAACCTCATTCAATACCTGTACTTGACCGGCCATGAGGCAGAAGCGCGCGCCCATGCGGCGGCGCTCAAGGATAGCACCGCTCCGGCCTGGGAAGGGTGGGTCAAGAAGGCGGAAAGTTTGGCCCTCTTGGGCAATGATGAAGAGGTACTCGAAATTTACCGGCTGGCGCATCTCAGCGAGGAGGAACAGTTCCTCTCGCCCTCCGCCTGGGCTATACTGGCGCATTTCGCCGCGGTAGCCTCTATGCGCTTGGGGCGCGAGGATGAAGCGCGCCGGCTGTGGCGCGAGGCGCTGCAATATCAACCCGGTCTCGATGTGGCGGCGGGCAATCTGGCTGACCTGGACTTCGATCTGCATGAACGCAACGGCGCCTGGGCTTTTAGCAGCGCTTTCTGGTTCTCCACCGATCTGATAACAGATATCAGACAGACCATGCTGCCGGCGGATTTGGATATTGAGTCGCCGAACCTCGAGGTGCTGGCGCGCGGCGCGCGGCGCCTGGTGCGCAAATCCGCGGAACTCCGAACCTTGTTTCCCCTTGTTCTGGCGCACGCAGATCCAGTCACACGCGGGTTGTTATTGGGGATTGCCGATTTCAGCCAGGATCGGGCATTGCTGAATGCGGTCAAGGACTTTGCGTTAGGGCAACGGGGATCCGACTCTCTGCGATTCCAGGCGCTCCGAATTGTCACACAAGCGCAGCTCGTGCCCCCGACAGATATTCGCATGTGGCTTGGGGGGGAATGGCGCACCATCAGTACCCAAGGGATCGAAATCGCTGACGAGCCAGCCTTCCAACATCGGCCAGAGGTGATAGCGCTGCTGGATCAAGCCACCGCTGCGGGGCAGAATCAGGATTGGAAACGCGCCGAGATGCTGTTTCGAGAAGCCAGCGCCTTGGAACCCGACGCGCCCGATCTGCAAGGCAACATCGCCGTCATGTTGCGCTTTCAGGGCTACGAAGAAGAAGCGGAGAAGATGCTTTGGGATGTTCACCGGCGTTTCCCGGAGTATGTGTTTGCCCGGCTGAACCTGGCCCGGCTCTGTATCAGTCGCGGTGAAACAGATACAGCGCAAGACCTTCTCGATCCCGTTTTCAAACGCACGAAACTGCATCCGCAAGAATTCGCGTCTCTGTGTGCGGCGGCTATTGAATTGGGGCTGGCAACGGATGATCTTGATACCGCTGACCACTGGCTGGAGCTATGGGAATCCTACGCTCCAGATGATCCGGGTCTGGACTACTACTATGCGCAGATGGAGGCGGCTTCTGCGCCGCCCCCGCCCGCTCCCCTGCCGCGTCTCAAATCGCGGCGCCATAGGAGCGGTTTTTAATCCGTAGATGATCGGGTAGGATCAACATGACACCTGCGAGTGATGTCGCCGATGAGGAACCGCAAGCATTAGCATCTGATGTTTCACTCAGTGAAGCATCTGACGCGATGTTGCCATCGGTGGAGTCCCTGAGCGCCGAATTGCGCCACACCTATCTTGCACTCGACCGCGTGCAGCGCGAGCTCCAGGCCGTTCTCTCAGTGGTGACAGACCTGGTCATCGTGCTGGATGACCAGGGACGCTATCTCGAGATCCGCAATAGCCCCCAGGCGTTGTTGCCGCGTGCGCCTGAAGCCATCATTGGTAAAACACTGCATGACGTCTTGCCGTCAACGTTGGCCGACCTTTCTCTGAGAGCCGTTCGGGAAAGCTTGCGCTGCCATCAGCGCGTGACGCTGGAATATAGTCTCGATCTGGCAAGGCGCACCTGGTTTGAAGCGCATGTCTTCCCCATTGACGAGCATCGGGTGCTCTCGCTGGTGCGTGATATCACAGAACGCAAACGCGCCGAGGTTGAAATCGGGCGCTACGCGGAACGGCTGCGCATTCTGCATGAGATTGACCAATCCATCTTGGCGGCGCGTTCGCCCGCCGCAATCGCCCTGGCGGCGCTAGGGCGGTTGCGGCGGATGCTCGCCTGTCAGCGTGTGACCGCTGTGGAATTTGGCGCCGGCGAGCATGTCTCCGTGCTGGGCGTAGAAGCCGAGTATGAGTTCAGCACCGCCATGCAATCATGCGCCGCGCTGCTCAATCAAGAAGCGCTGAGACAGGGGCGTCCCCAGGGCGTCGAAGATCTAGCCGCCCTCGCTCAGCGCACTCAGTTGCAGGAATTGCTGTTCCACGATGGGATGCGCGCCTACGTGGCGATTCCCATGCTGGTGCATACGGAGCTGATCGGGGCGCTGCTGCTGGAAGCGGCGCAACCGCATGTGTTTACCGCCGAAACCATAGATGCAGCCCTGGAGGTGGCGGCATTGCTGGCAATCGCCATTCGGCAGGCGCGGCTCTATGTGATGGCTGAACAACGCGCAGAACAACTGGCGCAAGCGACACAGCTGGCGCAAGAAGCGCTTGCCAATGCCGAAGCCGCCAATCACGCGAAGAGTGCCTTCCTCGCCAATATGACGCATGAGCTGCGCACGCCTCTGAACGTGATTCTGGGATTCGTGCAGTTGATGGCGCAGCATCCCCGACTCGATGCTGAGCAACGCGAGAACCTCGCCATCATTGGGCGCAGCGGCGAACATTTGTTGGACCTGATCAACAATGTTCTGGAACTTTCGAAAATCGAAGCCGGACGTATTCCTCTTCAGGAACAGGATTTCGATTTGCATCAATTGCTCTACACGCTTGAAGAGATGTTTACGCCACGCGCGGCGCGGCAGAAACTGCACTTGATTTTCCAGTGGCGTCGAGATCTTCCCCGTTATATCCACCTGGATCAGGGAAAGCTGCGTCAGATTTTGATTAATTTGCTTGATAACGCCATCAAATTCACCCAGGAGGGATCTGTGATCCTGCGTGTAGCAGCAACTGCAAATGCCCCTGGAACCGAGTATGGCTTTCTGCGCTTCGAGGTAGAAGATACTGGCCCCGGAATTGCGCCGGAAGAACAGGCGAGAGTCTTCACGCCTTTTGTGCAGGCTGGCGCATTACCTCACGGCGCGTCAGGAACAGGGCTGGGGTTGGCGATTAGCCAACAACTTGCCCGCCTGTTGGGCGCTGAAATCACCTTGCGCAGCCAGGTTGGCGCCGGCTGCCTGTTTGCATTTGACCTGCGCTATACTCTGGCTGCTGCCGACATCGAGCAGCCCTTGCAGCTAGGAACCACCGCGCCCGAAATCCTGAAGGCGAAACCCGGACAACCCACCTATCGGGTTTTGCTTGCCGATGATGAAGAGCTTTCACGCCGGTTGCTGGTCAAAATGCTGACTCCTCTGGGGCTGGAACTGCGTGAAGCCGCTGATGGCGCCGAGACCCTGCGGCTCTGGGAGACTTGGCAGCCGCATCTCATTTTCATGGATATCCGTATGCCGATCATGGATGGGTATGAACTGGTGCGGCGCATTCGGGCGAGGACTGGAGGACAAGAGACCATCATCATTGCCCTGACGGCTGTTGCCTTCGAAGAAGAACGGGTTGCGTTGCTCAACGAAGGGTGTGATGACTTTATGCGCAAACCCTTTCTCAAGACCGAAATCTACGAGAAGCTGGCGCAACACCTGGGATTGCAGTTCCTCGATGAAGAGCCGCTGCCAGCGACGCTTCCTGTGGATAGCGTGAGCGCCGTCGAGCCGCCGGCAGTATCCCTGCAGATGTTGCACGATTTGCCGGAGGCATGGCGCGATGCCCTTCGTGAGGCCACTATCAATGCCGACGTGCATCTGATTTTAAAATGTATTGAGCAAATCAGCGCCACCCACCCTTCCCTGGCGTCTGCGCTCAAACTTCTTGCTGATGATTACGATCATGATACAATTTTGATGTTGCTGTCATAAACTGGAGGCGTGATGAAAGAACAAGCTAATATCCTGATTGTAGATGATACTCCTGAAAACTTACGCCTGCTCTCGAATATGCTGGCGGCCGCCGGATACAAGGTGCGCGCAGTGACCAGCGGGGCGCGCGCGCTCACTTCCATCAACGCTACGCTGCCGGATTTGATTCTGCTTGATATTATGATGCCGGAGATGAACGGCTATCAGGTGTGCCAGCGCCTCAAGATGAATGCCCTCACCCGTGACATTCCCATCATTTTCCTGAGCGCGTTGGATGATACCGAGGATAAATTGCGCGCTTTTAGCGTGGGCGGCGTGGATTATGTGACCAAGCCCTTCCAGCTGCCGGAGATCATCGCCCGGGTGGAGGCGCATGTGCGGCTGCGGCGCTTGCAACGCGAGTTGGAAGAAGCCAACACTGAGCTGGGGCGGCAACTCGAAGCGGTGAACGCGCTCAATGCGGAGCTGCAAGCGCGCAATGAAGAGCTCGATGCCTTTGCGCATACCGTAGCGCACGACTTGCGCAATCCTCTGAACGTGATTCTGGGCTATGCTGAGTTGTTAGCCAACCGGGTCCCGCTCGACGAGTTGGGTTCTCAGGCCGTGCAAGGGCTGTTGCGTTCGGCCTTCAAGATGACCGACATCATCAACGCGCTGTTGCTGCTGGCGGGCGTGCGCAAACAGGTTTTGCCCAAGTTCACTCCTGTGGATATGAACGCCGTGATCCAAGAGTCGTTGGCGCGCCTGGCGCCTGCCATCGAGCGCACTCAAGCGGAGATTGTACTGCCCGATGCGTGGCCCGCAATCCGGAGCTACACGCCGTGGATCGAAGAAGTCTGGGTGAATTACATTGACAATGCTCTCAAGTACGGCGGTGAGCCGCCGCGTATAGAGCTGGGCGCGACAGTCCTTCCAGGAGATAGGGTGCGCTTCTGGGTGCGAGATAATGGCTCTGGCATTGCTCAGGAACAACAAACCCACCTCTTTATTCCCTTCCAACGGGTAGGCAGCCGGTCAGCAGAAGGGCATGGTTTGGGGCTTTCTATCGTGCGGCGGATCATGGATCGCCTCAGCGGCGAAGCCGGCGTCGAAAGCGAGCCGGGGCAGGGCAGCACCTTCTTCTTCGTGTTACCGGCAGCTCAAGAGCAAGAGGATCCCACACAACCGGCGTATTGGGGCCTGGATCCTCTCTAAGCCGGCGCGCATCGAGCAACGGTCCGTGTGAAGAAATTCCCTGCGGAGGGCGTCCATGAATCCTGAAGCCATCTTCACGTTTGCTTTTGGCTACCTCTATGCCGCTGCATCTGCAACGCTGACGCAGATCTTGATCTTTTTTGGCCCGCTCCTGATTCTGGCTTTCTTGCTCAACGTCTTGGGGAAGTTTATTGGCATCACTTGTATTCGCCTGCTGCGCCCCACGCTGTTCCTCGTGCTCCTCGGTTGGCTGGGGACCGCCGTTCATGAGCTGGGGCATGTTGCCTTTGCGCTGCTCTCCTTTCGCAGAATCCAAGAGGTGAAGTTCTTCAGCACGGATACCTGGGATCCCATTCCAGGGTATGTTAGATTAGCGCCCGACAGCAACATTTATCAGCGCTTCGCCAACTTTTTTATCGGTCTGGGGCCGTTGTTGATAGGAACGCTGTGCATCTACCTTGCTGCCTGGGGTCTGTTGGGAGCCGAGACCTTTGCCGGCATGGATCAGACCAGCTTAACCGGCGATGGCTTCACGCTGACCACCGTGGGATTGCTCATCGAGCGGATTGTAAACAGCACGGGCGTCGTCATTGCTGGCGTGTTTGCGGGCGCCAACAACGCGCCCGCGATGGTGCTCACCTTCCTGTATATCACCCTGAGCATTGGCACTGCAATGACCCTCAGCACGCAGGACCTTGTCATTATGCGCTTTGGGGGCGGCGCATTGTTGTTGACGGTTTTCCTGTTCAATCTGGCGACATTCTGGCTGGGTAACTATGGCGACCTGGCAATTGCCTGGATCGCGCCCATCTACAACCGCTTCTACGGTGTGATGATCTTTGGACTAATCATGATGGCGATACTGGCGCTATTGCTGACGCCCATCGCGCTACTGCAAGGGGGAAATCGTAAATGAGAATCGCTGTGATCAACGATCTGACTTCGGCAGACATCAACGCCGCTATCATCGAGGCGCTTGCGGGGCGTGGGCACGCTATCCTCAACGTGGGGATGACGCGGGGCGATGCGCAGCCGGCGCTCTCGTACCTGCACACGGGCTTTCTGGCGGGCTTGCTGCTGGGCCTGGGCCGCGCCGATCTGGTCATTGGTGGGTGCGGGACGGGGCAAGGCTTCCTTAGCGCAGCCATGCAATATCCGGGCGTCTTCTGCGGCCTCATCCGCTCCCCGCTGGATGCGTGGTTGTTTGCGCAGATCAATGCGGGGAACTGCATCTCCCTGCCGGGCAAGCAGGGCGTGGGCTTCGGCCACGCGGCGGAACTGCGCTTCATCTTCGATCGGCTGTTCGAGCCGGAGTGGGGTGGGGGCTATCCCCCCAGCCGGGCAGCGGCGCAGGCGGCTTCGCGGGTGCTGTTGACCCAGACCGCACAGGCCACCCATCGCCCGCTGGCGGCTATCCTTGCCGGGGCGCCGGGCGACGTGATCGGCCCGGCGTTGGCCTATCCCGGCGTGTGGGAGCTGCTGGCCGTGGATGCGCTTGCCGATGCGACGCTGGTGACCGTACTACGTCAGCGCCGCACGGATTACGCTTTACACACTCCGTAACAACTCCGCCAGCTGTCGCGCTTGTTCCTCCGGCGTCCCTTCCACGGGCAAGCGCTTGCGCTCTCGTGAAGGGGCCTGATCCAGCCCGCTGACAACGGTGGGCGAGCCGGGAATGCCGATGAGCTCCGGGTCGGCGGCGAGCGCGACGGCATCCCAGACCGTCACCTGCTCCGGCGCGAAGGCCCACGGCTTGATGCGATAATCCATGAAGCGCGGCTCGTTGGAGGCCGTCTCTACAGAAAGCACTGCCGGCAACGGCACTTCCAACACCTCGTGCCCGCCCTTGATCTCCCGCCGCCCCTGCACCACGCGCCGCGCCGGGTCGAGCGTCACGCGGTTGAGCATGGTCAGCTGCGCCCAACCTAGCCACTCCGCGATGCCCGCCGGCACCTGGCCCGTGGCCCCATCGGAGGATTCCACGCCGCAGAGCACCAGATCCGCCCCGCCCAGCTTCTCGATGGCCCGCGCGAGCGTGTACGTTGTCGCCAGCGTATCCGCGCCGCCGAAGGCCCGGTCGCTGAGCAGGGTGATGTGATCCGCGCCCATCGCCAGCGCCACGCGGAGCAGCGGCTCGAAGAACGGCGGCCCCATCGAGAGTAATTCCACGCGCGCGCCGTGCTGCTCCTTGAGCTGCAACGCGAACTCCACCGCGTTCATATCCGGTGGATTGATCTCCGACCGCGCCGAACCGCGATCCAGCCGCCAGGTCACGGGATCCACGCGGACTTCTTCGGGTTTCGGGACAACTTTGACGCAGACGATGATTTGTAGCATAGTTACCTCGGTTTGAGTTACGCGTTTTGAGTTGGGAGTTTGGAGTTGGGAGAGTTTGGGCGATTAGAAACAGAACCAGGTTTATTTACTGGGGAGGCCGTGGCGCGTGGGGGATCATCAAGATGTTGCTGAAGATAGGCGATAAAGCCGCCGATGAGTCGCCCGGTTTCGTCCGAGAGAGCGTAAATCTGATCGAATTGTTGTTGGGTGATATAGCCTTCATCAAGCGCGATATAGGCTTGCGCGCAGACTTCGCTGGCTGAGCCTTTGGCGATGTAAAGATAGCGGATAAACGTGCGATTGTTTTGGCTTTCGAAGCCTTCAGCGATATTAGAGATGACAGACACAGCGGCTCTTCTGATCTGGTCGCGCAATCCAAAATCCCGCGCAAAGGCTCCTTGTTTGGTGCAGGTATACACCAGATTGCACAGCTTCCGGCCCTTTTGCCACCCCAGAATCTCCTCAAACCGCTCGATTCTCGCCATCTGCTAACTCCTTTCAACTCTCAACTCTTAACTCGAAACCCGTAACGCTCAACCCGTAACTCGCAACGCTTCTATCAATGCTGGCATCACCTCGCGCACATCCCCCACCACACAGTAATCCGCGTGGTTGAAGATCTCTGCGCCGGGATCGTTGTTGATGGCAATGACGGTCTCCGCATCCTGGATGCCCACGACGAAGTGGAACGCGCCGCTGACCCCGCAGACGAGCGCGACTTTGGGCCGGCAGACGACGCCGGTTTGCCCGATTTGCCGCGCGCGCTCGATGTGGCCCTCATCCACCGGCGGACGGGTCGCGCCCACCTCGCCGCCGAGCAGGGCCGCGAGCTCCCGCAGCGTAGCGAAATCCCCTTCCACGCCGCGCCCGCCCACCACCAGCACCGGCGCCTGGCTCAGATCGAGACCCGCGCCTACCACGCGCTCGATGACGCGGGTGTGGAGCATCTCTGCCGTGAGCGTCACCGGCACGGGAATGACCGCGCCGCGCCGGGCGGGATCGGGCGCGCGGAGCGGGAACACGCCGGGGCGGAACGTCGCCATCTGCGGGCGGTGGTGTTGCATCTCTAGCAACGCCAGCACGCCGCCGCCGAAGCCGGAGACCTCGCTCACCAACACGCCCGTCGCCGGATCGAGCCGCAGAGCGGTGCAGTCGGCGTTGAGTCCCGTGCGCAGGCGCACCGCCAGCCGCCCGGCGAGATCGCGCCCGTTGGGCGTTGCGCCGAGCAGGAACGCGGTGGGCTTCGCAGCCAGCAGTGCCTCGCCGGCGACATGCGTGTAGCCCTCGACCGTGAACTCCGCCAGCAGCGGATGCTCCGCCAGCCGCACCACATCCGCGCCGTGCGCGCAGGCCGTCTGGGCCAAGTCGCCCACATCCGCGCCGAGGAGCAGCCCTACCACGGGCCAGCCCGCTGCATCCGCCAGTTCCCGCGCCTTGCCCAGCAGCTCCAGCGAGACCGGCTCCAGCGCCCCGCCGGAATGCTCCAGGAAAACCCACATCGCATTGACCGCTTCTTCGACACCGTAAAGGGATTTGACCACAGGAACCTCCGGTTGAGGGTTACAAGTTGAAAGTTGCAAGTTAAAAGTTCTCGCAAATGAAACTAACTTTTAACTTGCAACTTTGAACTTTCAACTACAACGCCAATGCTACAATCTCCGCCACATCCATCACTTTCAGAGCCAGCTTCCGCGCTTTGACGCTATCTTCCAGGCAGACGATGCAATACGGGCAGGCCGTCGCCATGATCTGCGCGCCGCTGGCCTGCGCCTCCTCCACGCGCACATCGGAGAAGCGCTCGCCCGCCTCGGTTTCCAGATACATCCGCCCGCCCCCGCCGCCGCAGCAGAGCGTATCCGCGCCGCTGTGCGCCATCTCCACAAGCGTGACGCCGGGCAGCGCGGCCAGCACCCGGCGCGGCGCGTCCGTTTCGGCGTTGCGCCGCGCCAGATAGCACGGATCGTGGAAGGCAACGGTGGCATTGAGCGGCTTCTCCGGCTTGAGGCGGCCCGCATCGAGCAGTTCCGCCAGGAATTGAACGTAGTGCTGCGGCGCGAAACCCTCACTCACCGGCGGATAGGCATTCTTGAACGCATCGTAGCTGTGCGGCGAGAGCGCGACCAGCCGTGTGACCCCGCGCTCGCGGAAGACCGCCGCCGTCTTCGCCGCGAGCTCCTCGAAGTACAGGCGATGCCCCACATCCAGCACGTCCGCGCCGCTGGGCGGCTCCTCCGCGCCGAGGATGCCGAAAGCGACGCCCGCTGCTTGCAGCACACGCACCAACGCGATAGCGACTTTCTGCACGCGATTATCATACGAGGCCGCGCCGCCGATGTAAAGCAGCAGCTCGTGCTGCGCCGGGTCGAAAGCAGGGAGGGCCAGGTCTTTGGCCCACTGTCCGCGCTGCGAGGGCGGCTGGCTCCAGGTGTTATCGTTCCAAAAGACTGACCACAGCAGCGAGGGCAGGCCCGCTGGCGTCTCGCGGCGCTCCCAGGCCAGCTCGCGCAGCGCGCGGAAGATGCCCGCGATGGAGACGCCGCGCGGACAGGCCGCTTCGCACTGGACGCAGGTGGTGCAGAGCCACAGCGCCTCGGTCGTTTCCAGGCCCAACTGCACGCGGCGGATGAACTCGCGCACGGAAACCGTCTCCCCGCGCACCAGCCCCCAGGGGCACGTCGCCGTACACGTCCCGCACTGATAGCACAGCGCCGCCTCCCCGCCGGTCAATTCGAGCAGGCGTTCCCAGAGGGCGTCGTCAAGTGTAAACACAGGTTCTTGTGAGTCCATGGAGCCTCCAAAACGTACTGCGTAATGCGTACTGCGTAATGCGTACTGCGTAATGCGTACTGCGTAACAAAAATTCCTTTGAGCAGTATTCGGTAGGTGATTGGTTGATGATTCCTCTACAACGCTGTCAATCCCCCCACGGCCCGGTCCACTTCAAGATAATCGTGATACGGCGATCCTCGCGGAGTGCTTCGGGCAGGTCGCTCCGGGAGAATCCGCAGTCGCCCAAATCGAGGAATTGCACCGTGCTGATTTCCTGCACTATCCGTTGGCGTTCGTCTTGGGGCATCGGTCGCTTTATCCTCGCTATTCATCAACCAGAATACGCTCAAGTTGCGCGATTAGCGCTGGCAAATCACGGACGACAACTTGCCAGACGACATCTTCATCAACGTACAGATAATCGTGAACAATTTTGTGGCGCATCCCAATAATTTGCCGCCAGGGGATATCAGGATACGCTGCTTGTCCTGCGGGTGAAACGCGCGCCGCGGCCTCGCCGATGACTTGCACCAGATGGGTAAGCGCCAACCGTAAGTTCTCATCCGTGTTGTAAGTTGCGCGCTCAAGCCCTTGAACCTTGTCACTGGCTTTGCGGGCCGTCTCCAAAATATGCCAGAGATACAGCGTATCATCCTTTTTGCTCATACTGCACCTGCATTTCTGTTAAGACTTGCTCTCGGATGCGCGGATGTAGGAATTTCGGCGTGACCAAATCCACCGGACGCCCACCCAGCAAGGCCGAGAGCTCGTCCTGGATTTCGATGAGCGCCAGGCCGGGCGTATGTCCCGGCTCAAACTCAACCAGCACATCCACATCACTCTCCGGGCCGAAGTCGTCGCGCAGTACAGAGCCAAACAATGCCAGGCGGCGGATGTGCCGCTGTAGGCAGAATTCGGCCCAAAGTTCTGGCTTGGGGACAAGATGACGGTTTTTCATAACAATCTCACCCTTTCCTTTTCAATCAACGCAGTGAATGGCGACGGCTTGGACAAATCCACCACATCCACCGGACGCGCCAACTTGCGCAGCAACTCGCCATAGAAGCGGAAGAAGGATGCCGGCGGAATTCCTCTAACGTCCAGGTCAATGTCACGATACGCTTCGCTTTCCACAGCTGAGCCGAACAATATCAGTTCCGTCGCGCCGTATTTACGCGCGCACGCTAGAATCAAGTCTTTTTCTATTTCATCTACCATATTCATTCCCCAACATTGACTTCTTTCCATCAGGTTTGGCAGTGATATTGACAAACATTGTAACTTTGACTATAATAATAGTCAATATGACCGCTGGGCATTTCGATTTAATCTACGATTCCGAATTCATCGCTCAAATGCGGTGCATTGAGCGCAAACATCACGCGCTCATCCGAGCAACGATTGAGCAGCAATTGGGCCTCGAACCGGATGTGAAGACGCGCAATCGCAAACCGTTGAGCCGAGCTTCTGACTTTGGCGCGCGTTGGGAACTCCGGTTTGGCGACAACAACCAGTTCCGTGTTTTTTACAGCGTCTATCCAGAAAAAGCCGAAGTGCATATCCTGGCAATCGGCGTCAAGGTTCGAGAACGTCTTTTTATTGCCGGAAAGGAAGTGAAACTATGAATATCGCCCCGCTCGCCGATGTCAAAGCCCGTTTTAGCGCCTACATCAAGCGCGTCCAGGATGAGCCGGTCATCGTGACGAAAAATGGCCGTCCGGTGGCGGTACTACTGGGCATTGCGGATCAGGACGATCTGGAGCGCATCCTGTTAGCCACGTCCCCGAAATTCCAGGCCCTCCTCGACCAGGCAGAACAGCGCATCCAGGAAACCGGCGGTATGAGCCACGATGCGGTCTGGACCCAACTCGACGCTGAAGGCTAAATTTTCGCTTTCTCTCTGCTTTTACGCATTACGAATTACGCATTACGTTTTACAATCTCATCCATCTCCGCCAGCTTCTCCGCGAACTCCTTGCCTTCCGCCGCGCTGATCCAGCGCAATTGCAACCGCTCCGGCGCGATGCCCTGCTTGACGAATTTCTTGTGCCACCGCTCGAAGCGCTTCTGCGTGTGGACATTGGCGTAGTTGTAGTGACAATCCGAGCCGTTCTCCGTGAGTCGGCAGCCCGTCACCAGCACCGCGCCCGCGCCCCGCTCGAAGGCCCTGGCGATGAAGCCCTCCTCGAAGCGCGCCGAGCACATCGTCCGAATGATGCGCGACGAGGGCGGGTACTG
>CAZDSF010000045.1:0-34423 GCA_964508025.1 uncultured Anaerolineales bacterium | reverse complement strand
ATCAACACGCTGAACGAGGGCAGCGCGAGCAGCAGCATCCCCAGGATGCCCCACCCCATCACGGACATCAAATCCTTGCCCACCGAGGCGATGAGAAAGGCTACGCCCGTAATCATCACCGCCCCCAGCAGCAGCGCCATGGCGATCAAGGCCGGCTGCGTGCGGAACCCGCCGGTAATCAACATGAGCAGACTCGCCTGCGCGAAGGCAAACGCCGTCCCGAAAATCCCTTTGGCCGTGAACAGGCCGCCCAGCGTGAGCGGCGTCACCAGCAAGGCGCGCAGCGTGCCGCTTTCGATCTCGGTGCTGATGAGGCTCGCCAGCCCCAGACACTCTATCATCAGGATAAAGACTGTGAGCAGGGGCAACATCCGCTGGCGGGGGGCGATCTGCTGCCCGGCCATATCCGGCCCTAGCGTGATCTCCGTCGCTGCGATGTCGAGCGTTTGCCCGCTCAGCGCAAAACCGAACTCGTCCAGCACCATCGCGTAGATGCCATCGAAGTCCGGCGGCAGCTCCGGCGAGAGGTACAACGTCACCGGCAGGCGCTCCCCCGCGCGCAGCCGGGCCAGCGTGTCATCGGGGAACGCATAGCCTGCCGGAATCTCGCCATCCAGCACCGCCTGCCGGAGCGCGGCCTCCGACTCGGCGCGGTAGAAGACCACTTCCTCATCGGCCAACAACGCTTCCAGCGCGGGCGGCATCTGCGCCATGTAGATGCCCAGTTCCAGCGTCTCATCTACCGTCGTGGGCAGCAGGAAGAACATGATGGTATACGCCACCAGGCCCAACACCGTCACCAGCGCAAAAAAGCGATTGGCAAAGTAGACCCGGAGGTCTTTGCGCAGCAGCGCGAGCAACATCCGCGCGTTCATGCCAGCCCTCGCCCCGTGATGCGCACGAAGATATCCTCCAACGTGGCTTCGGTACTGTGCAGCGTGACCACTTGCTCGCCCGCAAACATCTTTTGGATTTCCTCAGCTGTCTCCGGGCGGTCGAGAAGGATTTCACGCACCTCCAGGCCGCCATCGGGCCGGGCAACCTGCGCGCGCACCATGCGCTTGCCATGCGCCTGCTTGAGCGCGTGCGGCGTATCGAGCGCCACAATTTTGCCTTGCTCGATAAAGGCCACCCGGTTACAGAGGATGTCCGCTTCGTGCATATCGTGCGTGGTGAGGAAGATGGTCGCGCCGCGTTCACGCTCCTCCAGAATCAGCGCGCGGATCGCCTGCGCCGACATGGGATCAAGGCCCTCGGTGGGTTCATCGAGGAACAGAATCTTGGGATGGTTGACCAGCGCGCGCGCAATCATCAACCGCTGCTTCATCCCCTTCGAGTACCGCTCGACCTTGTCCGTGCCGCGCCCATCCAGGCCCACGCGCTTGAGCAGCGCGCCCGCATCGAAATCCCGCGCGCCGAAGAGGCGAGCGAAGAGCGTGAGATTCTCCACGCCGCTCATCTCCTCGTACAGATTAGTGACCTCGAAGCAGATGCCGATCTGCGCCTGCACCTGCTTGGGCTGCCGGGCCACATCCAGGCCCAGCAGCGTGGCGCGGCCAGCTTGCGGGCGCAGCTGCCCCGTGAGCATCTTCACCGTCGTGGATTTGCCCGCACCGTTTGGCCCTAGAAAGCCCAGAATTTCCCCCTCATCTACATGAAAGTTAATATGATCCACAGCCAAATTCTGGCCGTAACTGTAGGTCAAATCTTCAGCGCGAATAGCCGGTTGCGTCATAGATAGCTCCTTTTCCCGATTTCCCCAAACCCATTCTGGCACAAATCGCCGGATTATCAACCCTCAATCGCGGGGAGGTGGCAGTTCTGCCGCGCGGCGTGGAGGTACAAGGGGAATCCGCTCAAGCGGGGGCTGGGGAGACGTGAAACGTGAGGCGTGAAACGTGAAGAGAGAGACAAAGCCCCCCTATTCTCTGGCGGCAGGGAATAGGGGGTTTTGGTTTGGTGTGGAGGGGCTAACGGTGCGCATCAGCCACGGGCAAGCCGAGCGCAGCGAGGCGAAGCCTGTCGGCTGGATGCGCATCGTTAGGCGGCGTGGACCTGCCAATTACTTAGGCACCTTGAAAACCAATACCGTCAGAATAATCTCGCGATTCGGGTCGTCCTTATGAGCAAGCACACATTGGAAGCCCGTTTGACTCGGAAATTCCATTCCTCTTTTGAAATTGGGATGTGACTTCAGAATGTCTGGTATCTGATTCATTTGCTGAGTTCTTTGTTGCGATTGAAAACGAGAATCGCCGTCTTTGTATCTCGCCAAGTAGCATAACCGAGCAACTGGTCAATGGCATTGCTCAGCGACTTTGAACCTCGCCAAATCTTGCACTCCGCAACGAAAACACTTCGGTCGCCATCTCTTATGAGGATGTCTGACTTTCCACATAAAGTTGAATGTTTCTCCAGTTGCTTGGCCTTCATAGTGGCTGTTCAGTGGAACGAGAAACTGGTCGCGAAGGTTTTCCTCATTCATCCCGCGAAATGCTTCTGGGCTTCTTTCCAGTATAGTTGCCGTTTTTTTTGAATGATCGATAAAATGTTCTCGTACTCTGCCATCTCGAGAGTCGGCTCTGGAACGTAAGCCTTTGTGCTAGCTGGCGGTGGTTTCGGTACAACCTTTCTGCGGACTTCTGGTGCAATATAAGTGGTCGGCGCACTGGGGCGCTCTCGAAGGGGAAAACCGAGACTGGCGACAAGTCCTTGATCATTAAGCAGTTTCTGTCGGCGTGCCTCAATGTGGCGTCGTGCCACATCTTTGAGAGTGGTGTTGAAGGAGGTCAAATCCCTTGCAGCCCATCCCAAGTATTCCCTAACGCTTCCTAAAAGCCGGTCGAGCTCGCTTTTTACGGCTTGGGCGTTGTGGCCTGTACAAGAAATTGCAAATTCGAGCATATTGCCCTGAATACGACCGCGTGGGGGATTGCAATTGAAAGCGGAAGGTCTGCAATTGAATATGTCGGGATCACCTTCAAAGGGAACGTACAGGGTAATGAGCGTTCCGGGGATATAGAATGGCCTATCACGATCTGTTATGGAACGCATAGGATCTCGACTTACATCGACTTTTGTTTCTTGTTGATCCACCCGAATCTGATCGTCGATGATATTGACAGGTGTGATCTCAAACTTGGCAGCGAAGTAGGTTGCCAAGTCATCGAGGCTTGTGTTCAAGAGTTGATTGGCTGGATATGCCTCGATCTCTTGGAGCATTTTAGCCTTTGTGGCTTCCATAACTGCACGAAGGTCGCGCTCTGAAAACAAGAGTTCCTGACCGTACATCGTAGTTCCCTCACGTGACTTCAGTCAGCCGCCCAACGGGGCGGCGGATAAGCCGCTCATCGGCACCCAGAACCGGGCTATGTCCTTCACCTATGACAACAGTTTGTCATAATCAGTGTGAGTACCAATCCAGAACCACACAATGCCTTCTGGTTTCTCCCTACCCAACGCGCGATAGTGCGCCCCCACACGCACTGACCAGAGCGAGTGTGTATCGCCAATTTTCTTGAGGTGTCGTGAAGGATGATACGGATCGCGCTTGAGTAGCGCGAAATTTTTATCCGCCAGCGCTTGCACTTCTTTGGGGAGTTGCCGGTAACACTGCCAGAAACGCGGCAGGGTCAGATGCTTCATAACGGTTGTCCCAATCCAGCCTCGTATTCCTGGTCAACCTCGGTCAACAATGCATCAAGACGCCCTGCTTTTAAGTCTTTTTCAATCTGCCTATCCCACATTTGAGCCGCATAATTCTCAAACCACGTCCTTAATTCACTGAAATCTGAGGGCGGTAGTTGCATAATCGCCATTTCTATTTCTTTGATGGTCATTATTACCCCTCCCTGTTTTCTTGATTGGGCACACCATACGAGCGAAACAAACCCTACTCTACTAATCATTATACGCGCACTAGAATCCAGGGTCAAGCGCGCCATCGCTTGGGCGTGGGGAGGGCAAAGGCCGTCCCCGAATTGGGCCACGAATGCACAAATAAATCCTGGCTGGCAAACATTCGTGCATTCGTGTATACATTCGGGGACGGCCTCGCAACCTATCGCATACACCAGGCTCTTTTCCTGATTATATGCTAAGAGAGCAGTTGCGTATCAAACAAAACTCTGTGCCATCTGTGGCTCTGTGATGAAAATCTTATTTTTCAGTGGACGCAATACGCTTCACGCAGCACGCTGTATCCACCCACAGTTGCCTCTCTCCCAAAACCGGCTACAATCCACCTTGAGGTGACAATGCCCAAAGCGCTGGTTGTTCATACGAAACTGTCCTCACCGTGCCGGCGCCCGCTTGGGCTAATTGTTCCTGTCTTTGGCAATTCCCTACAGGAGGTGTTCCGCATGGCAAAGTGGCAGGATGTGCGAGCTGGGATTGGGGGCGCGCTGTTGATTGCCGGCAACCTGCTGTTGCCCTTCAGCCGGAAGTGGCGCTGCCGCTGGGGCGCGACCGATGCCGAGGTGCAGCGGACGTTGCCCGGCGATGAACTGGTGCCCACGCCTAAGTGGCAATACACGCAGGCGATCACCATCCATGCCCCGGCAGCCGAGGTGTGGCGTTGGCTGGCGCAGATCGGGCAGGGACGTGGCGGCTTCTACAGCTACGAATGGCTGGAGAACCTCGTGGGCTGCGACATCCACAACGCCGACCGCATCCTGCCGGAATTCCAGGACTTGAAGCTTGGCGATGGGATTCGCTTGCATCCCCAGATGCCGCCGATGCCCGTGGCGGTTCTGGCGCCTGGGCAGGCTTTCGCCGTCCACGGAGATACGCGCGAGGGCGGCCCAAGCCCCACCCCGCCCAAGGGTTACACAAACCTGAGCTGGCTCTTCCTGGTGGAAGAAATCGCGCCGGGCGTGAGCCGCGTGATCTCGCGCTTCCGCACCGATCACGACGACAGCTTTGCCAGCCGTTTGGGTTTTGGCCCGTATTTCGTGGAGCCGATCAGCTCCGTGATGCAGCGGGAGATGTTCCGAGGATTGAAACGCCGAGCAGAAGCGCGGTAGGCGCGCCGGGCGTTTGCTCGCCGCGCTTATAAACAATCGGGCCGGAGGTTTTCCGGCCCGATGTGTGCGTCTGGCGGCGTTACGCCTTCCCGTTCCCCTGACGTCTGATTTCGTTCACCACCTGCCCATCGCGCAGCATCACCGTGCGGTCGGTCTACTCCGCCACACGGGGATCATGCGTCACAGCAATGATGGTCTGCCCCTCGGTGTTGAGCGCGCGCAGCAGCGCCATGATCTCATCGCCGGATCTGCTATCCAGGTTGCCCGTCGGTTCATCAGCGAGGATGAGCGCGGGGCGGTTGATCAACACACGGGCGACCGCTGCCCGTTATTGCTGCCCGCCGGAGAGCTCCAGCGGGCGGTGATGGATGCGGTCGCCCAATCCCACCTACGTAAGGCGCGCCACATACCGCTCACGCATTACGTATTACGAATTACGTATTTCGCAGCAGATTACTCCGCATGTAACGCCACTACCGGATCCAACTGCGCCGCGCGGCGCGCCGGCAGCAGCCCGGCAAGCATTCCCAAAACCAGGCTGAAGATCAGCCCGCCCACCACCAGCCGGGGCGAAAGGTGCAAAATGTCTATTTCCACCTGCGCCTTGACCAGGGGATTGATGAGCAACGTGGCAATCCACGCCAACGCCACGCCGATGGCGCCCCCCACCAGACCCAGCTGCGCCGCCTGGAGCAAAACTTCGGCCAGAATATCCCCATTCTCGGCGCCCACGGCTTTTTTCAGACCGATCTGCGGCACCTGCTCGTTCACGGCGATCACCATCGTATTGGCGACCGAAACCCCGCCCACGAAGACCGCGATGGAGAAAATCCCCCCATCACCGCGAACAACGTCGCCAATGCCTGCCGCACCGAGCCGAACAGCTCATCCGTCGCCATGATCTCGACGCCGGTGTATTCCTCTCGCAGCTGCGCGCGCAATCCCTGGAAGTCCTGCGCCGAAGCCGCTCGAATCGCCAAACCATTCACTTCCGGGCCGCTCTGTAGGCGGTTCAGCGCCTCCAGCGACATGAACGCGGCGTTGTCGTGCCCGAAAATATCGAAGGGGATCTTGGCCCAGATACCCACCACGGTGAAGGGCCGCTCCTTGAACCAGACCGTATCGGCCACAGAAAGGCTCTGCATCTCCGCCAACCCGGCGCCGAGCACCAATTCATCGGTGCTATCGGGTGTGAAGAAGCGCCCCTTCGCCAGCCGGTTGCGCACCGGCATCGCAAAGCCCCAATCGCCGTGCAACGACTCGTGCGCCCACACGCGCACCTGTTTGCCGGCGTCTTCCCGCGCCTCCGCGGAAACCTTCAGCGGCAGCTCGCCCGTGCTGGTCAGAATGACATCCTGCACTCCGGCAAAGCTCTGCACCGTCCGCGCCAGGCTGCGTCCAATCGCCACATCGGCGCGTTGGGGCGTAAGCATGAACAAGTTCCGAGTGCCCTGAGTCACATTGCTGATAGAGGTGTTCAGCGCCTCCGAGAGGCTGCCCAGCAACACCAGCGCGAAGATGCCGATGGCGATGTCGCCGATGGTGAAGATGGCGCGCGCGTTGCGCCGAAGCAGATAGAGCCAGCGCTTGAGGCCCCGCCCAGCATAGATCGCGCCGCTGCCCAGCCCGCGCAGCGCGATGATGGGATCCAGCTGCGCCGCCTGCCAGGCGGGATAAGCGCCCGCAATCACGCTCATCACTGCGCTGAAGGCGACGACGCCCACCGTCAGGCGCGGCGTCAGCGCGAAAAAGCGCGCGCCCATCTGCTGCACCAAAAAGTGGTTGGCAAGCAATCCCGCGCCCGCGCCCGCCGCCATGCCCACCAGCCCGCCAATGCCGGCGATGAGCGCCGCTTCGGCGACCACTTCGGCAAGAATATGCCCATCTTCTGCGCCGAGCGCCTTCTTCAATCCGATCTCGCAGCGGCGCTCCTGCACGCTCACGATCATGGTATTCACAATGGTCAAAGTCCCAATGAGCAGCGAGATGATGCCGCTGGCGCCCACAATTAGCGAGAAGATCAAGTTCTGCTGCCGCGCCTGCGCGATGATCTCGGCGGGCGAATCGGCCTGGAGCTCGGGAATGGCAGCTTCCAATTGCCGCGCCAGGCTCTCCGGGTCTACGCCGGCCTGGGGAACCACATAGACCAGCTTGAAGAGGTAGCTATCGCGCAAAATCTGTTCTGCAGCCGTATAATCAATGGTTGCCAGCCGCCCGGTGACAGCCGCCGCATCCTCCCAAATGCCCACGACCTTGAAAGGCCGCTCCTGGATGAACAGAGTATCGCCGACGCCCAATCCCCGGCTCTGCGCCAGCGCCCAGGTGAGGACGGTTTCGTTGCGGCTCTGCGGCAGGCGCCCATCCCAGAGGCGAGTGTCGGTGGTGGGCGGCTCGTATTCCAGACCGGGCACATCCGAGCGGGTGGCGAGGAAGCTCTCCGGGTTGATGGAGATGCGCACCATGCCCTCTTCCGGCTTTTCGATATCGCCGACGAGGCTTTCGGTGACGCCGGCGACGCCCGGCGTCCGGCGGATTTCCCGCAGGGTGGCGTCGCTCACGGGGGTGAAATCGGCGTGGCGCACTGCAATGCGGCGCAGCGCGTCATTTTCCGCCGTCTGGATGGTCTGCTCCAGCTGCTCGGTGATGCCGCCGACCGCCGTCACCGCGAAGATGCCCACGATAACCGCCAGCATGGTCAGCGCCGTGCGGCTTTTGCGTCGTAACAGGTATTGGATGATTTCCCTCATGGATGTTCTCTGTTCGTAATCAACAACCGTGTATCCGTCAGTTCCTACCAAGGTAAACGAGATCAGACATGGAATTATTCGCTTACGCGGTCCAGTTTATCCAAAATTCGCGCTCTGGTCTACGCTCTGTGGAACAGGTAGGGCCTGGTCTGGAGGACAATTTCGAGGAGTCGTCGTGTGCCTGTGGCGCACCAACGGGGACGAAACTGGTTTCGTCGTGATGCGCTTCAGCGCGGTGTTGAAGGCGCCGAAGCGCCTTCCTCGCCAATGCGAACCGGTTACGTGGATTCAGCAAGCCCGATTTCTTGCAGGAAGGCCCCGATCTCCCGATCATAAGCCGCCGAATCAACGACGACGGATTGGGCGTGCGCGGCGCCGGGCGCGAGGTAGAGGCGTTTGACGCCAGGCTTCTGATCGAACATCCGCTTGCTGGCTGTCGGCGGAATGTAATCATCTTCCGCACCGTGGATGAAGAGGATGGGCGTCTGCACCTGCGCGATGGTGGCAATGGGCGCCGCCGCCCCAAAGAACCAGCCCGCGCGCAAGCGCGTGATCAGGCTGGCGACCGGCAGCAGCGGCCATTCCGGCAGATGATATTCCACGCGCAACCGGTAGGCGAACTGCTCCCGCGCGCTGGCATACGGGCAATCGGCGATCACAAAAGCCAGGCGCGGGTCAATGGCGGCGTGTTGCAGCACCGTCGCCGCGCCCATGGATTCGCCGTGTGTGCCTACCACAGCATCCGCACCGCACCGCGCAAAGACCCAATCCACCCAGGCCTTGAGATCTTCTTTCTCGTAGACGCCAAACGATGTGTCGCTGCCGCCGCTTTTGCCATGATTGCGGTGATCGTAAATAAGCACATTCCAGCCGCGCTCGCGGAAAAATCCCGCGTACTTCACCGAGCCGTACAGCGTCCAGGTGATGCCGTGCGCCAGAATCACGGTTCTCTTGGAACCTGCAACCGGCAGGTACAGACCGTAGAGTTCATAACCGTAAGGCGAGGTGATGCGCACCTCCTCCTGGGGCCAACGCTCGAAGCCCTCGGCGGTGATGTACCCTTGCTCGGTTTCCCATGTGTAGGTGTATTCCGGCGAGCGGGTGCGCGGGTGAATGGCGATGTTGGAGAAATAATAGCCAGCGCCGATAATAAGAGCGACAACCACGCCTGCAGCGATTACGAACCCCATACGCGCTCCTTCAAGAATGGCAAATAGCGAATTGCAAATGGCAAAGTCAGGATGAAGACATCAGGTAGATGGCGACCAGTGACAGGCTCAGTCCGAGCAGCTGTTTGGTGGTGATCGGCTCTTTGAGCGTGAGCACGGCGAGCAGCACTGTCACTACGGGATACATGGCGGTGAGAGGAATCACCACCGAGACCTTGCCCTTGCTCAGCGCCATCAACATGAAGAGCGTGCCCACCGTGCCCGCGATGCCGGTGAGCATCGAGAACAGGATCCCCCGTGGGTGAATGGTGAAGCGCACTTTCAGCACTGCGAAGAGCACGATGCTGGAAAGCAGTGTGCCGACGTTCTGATACAACAACGCCGTGCGCGGTTCGAGGTATTGCGTCGCCAGCTTCGGGAAGTAGCCCCAAAAACCAAAGATGAACGTTGCCAGTAAAGTCAAAATAATCCAAGAGGGCATGTAAGTTCAACCTTCTCCATAGATGAAGTTGTGATCTGCATCAGCCAACAGCGGTTGGCGCGCATCTTTCGCAGAGAGCAGCGGCTCGGCGACGGGCCACACGACGCCAATGGTGGGATCGTTCCACAAGACGCCGCGATCCAGTGCGTGGACGTACTCCGTCGTGACCTGGTACACCACATCAGCTTCCTCGCTCAGCACGCAGAAACCGTGCGCAAAGCCCGGCGGAATGTAGAGCAGCCGGTGATTCTGCGCCGACAGGATTTCACCTACCCAACGTCCATACATCGGCGAGCCGCGCCGCAGATCCACCGCCACGTCGAAGATCTCGCCTCGAATCGCGGCAATGAGTTTGCCTTGCGCCGCCGGATGCTTCTGGAAATGTAGGCCGCGCAGTACGTTGCGGCTGGAATGCGAATGGTTCGTCTGGACAAAGGGCGGCAGCCCCGCCTCCGCAAACGCCGAAAGGCGGTAGGTCTCCAGAAAGAAGCCGCGCTCATCGGCGAAGGCGCGTGGCTCGATAAGGATGACTTCGGGCAATGCCAGGGAAGTGAATTGAAAACTCATCAGGGATCCTCTTTGAAAACAGGGTTACGGAGAACCGTGAGCCGGAAACGCAGATTTCGCAGATTTTACAGATTTTACAGATGTACGCAGATTCTTTCAAACCTTATCTGCGTGTATCTGCGTTCAAAATCGCTCCAACGAAACTGACCACGGGGCATCAGGGCGACTTTCGCAGGCGGCGAAGGACGCGCATGACCAACGGATAGACCGGGCTAAGCGGTTTCTCCCACAAGCCCACAAATCGCACGACACGCCCGCCAAATCCCCGCTTGAAGCGATAAACGCCCCATAGCCCATCGTTCCGGGTCGCAAACTCAGCTTCGAGGGTCGCCTCATCGGCGTTGGGAATGCCCCACAGATCGTAGCTCGTACATCCGCGCGCCTTGGCCCAGCGGATCGCTTCCCATTGCAGCGCGTAGGTCGGCATTCTATCGCGATGCCGGTCCGAAGAGGCGCCATAGAAGTACCAGGCTTTCGCGCCCAGGGCAAAAGCCATCAGCGCCGCCACAGCTTCCCCTTCGACTTCAGCCAGCAATAGCGCTACCCGCCCTTGCGGCCAGAACTGGTTGAAAGCCATCCGATAATAGGCGTCTGTGTGGATGCCGAAGGCGTCGCGCTGCCCGGTTTGCAACATCAGGCGATAGAACTGCGGCAGGTCTTGCTCGTCGCCGTGTCGCACCGTGACGCCCTTGCGCGCGGCAAGGCGGATGTTGTAGCGCGTCTTCTGCTTCATCTGTGCGAGGATGCTATCTTCATCGCCGGCGAGGTCCAACACCAGCGTGCAGGGCGGCTGAATCGTGCGCGCCGTGGGCTGATACCCCAGGCGCTCCAGGATTGCGCGGTGGGCAGGGGTATCGGGCAATTCCGGCTCCAACCAGAGCGCCAGAGCGCGCTGCCGCCGGGCAACCGCCTCTGCCGCACCGATGACAGCTGCCGTCAGCGCCGCATCGTCCCAATCCACCACCGGGCCGCGCGGCGCATAGGCGATGGTGGCAACCCGGCTCAACGCCCAGCGGCGGGTGAGCAACAGAGCGCCGGCTGTCGGCTCACCCGCTGCGCCCAGGCTCACGAGATCCCAGTTCCAGCCAAAAGCCGCTTTCAGCCGCCCCCAATCGGACGTCTGTAACAACGTCCCATAAGGGTGTTGTGTCACAAAGCAATCCCAGATCTCTGGGGCAATGGCGACAGGCGTCACACTTTTTCCCCCACCACCAGCAGCCCGGCGCCCACGCCGCCTTCCGGCACATCCATCTCGTAGGCGCGACGCCAACTGCGACTCAACCGCCGCACCACCTGGCGGCGTACAAAGGGCTGGAAACCCCATCCGCGCAGACGCGGCGACGCCAGCCAGCGATAGAAGGGGCGCCCCTCTCCGGTGATCCCGAAATCACCGTTGCTCTTGTCCCACATCGCGGCAACGCTTGCCGGCAGATAGTAGCGCGCCGTAAGCAGGCGAATGCCGACCCGTGCCAGCAAGGCGGCCCATTCCGGCGGCGTGTGATAGTGATGGTGCGCCAGGCGCGCATCAATACGCGCCGCATAGGCTTCGGCGCCAATGAGATCGCCCACAGCCGCGCGATCCCGATAACCGGCCAGCAAGCGCCGGAAGGCGTCGCTCGGCACGGTAGTGATGAAGCGCCCGCCTGGACGCAGCACCCGCCCACATTCATGCAACACCGGTTCGAGATCGGCAATGTGTTCCAGCACCGAGTTGCTGAAAACGGTTCCAAAGGCTCCGCTGCGATAGGGCATAGCATCTCCGTAAGCCTGTTGTACGCTGGCATACATGCCGCTGCACGCGCCTTTGCGCAGCTGCTCCCACCAGGGATCGAAGCCCACTTCAAGGGGCGGCTCGCCGTCGAAGAGCGTGCGCGCGATCAACCCGTCGCCGCAGCCGAGATCAAGAATGGGACGCGGAAACGACTCGCGGGCGAGCGTCCGCAATTCCACAGCGCGCCATAACGCTACCGGCGGCGCAAACCAATAAGCATCCAGTAATTGAATCAGGTAATCGCGATTAGGAGCTGGCATGGAGTCCTTCTTGTGAGTCGTCCCGTAAAAGAGCACTCAGGCTTCATCTTGATTGATGATGCGCATCAGGTCTTCGGCGCGGACGTAATTCGTCACCGTGATATGTTGCCGCTGCACACCGGGAATGCTGCCCACCGCACGTTTGATATCAGTTGCCAGGCTCAGCGCCAGGGGACATAACGGCGATGAGGGACGGAAGTTGTAGCTGACCGCGCCCGTGGCTTCGTCTACGTTCAAGTCCTCGACAAGCTGCATCCGCAACACATCTACGCCCGTTTCGGGATCAATCACTTCGACCAGTTTCAACAGTATTTGTTCACGTAAAGTTGCTTCGAGATTCATGGCGCTTCGTCCTTTGCTAAATTGCTACGGCATTGACATAGCCCTATTTTACTCCAACTTAGCGGAATGCCTATGCCTATTTTGCATTGGACATCCCCCCTATTTGTGGTACATTTGAAAAGCTTGGGCCGCGTGAATCAGTTGATGCGGCCCTCTTTGTTGAGATTTTCTAGGGAGGCAAACGATGCGCGTCATCGTAACCGGTTCGATTGCTTATGACTATCTGATGTCCTTTCCGGGACGCTTCAGCGAGCATCTGCTCATGGAGCGGGTCGGCAAGGTGAGCCTCAGTTTTCTGGTGGATGAGATGCGCCGCGTGCGCGGCGGCTGCGCAGCCAATATCGCCTACAATCTGGCGCTGCTGGGAGAACGCCCCATCATGATGGCGACTGCCGGGCAAGATTTCGAGAGCTATCGCGCCTGGCTCGAAGCGCAAGGCGTGGATACCAGTCTCACGCGCACCATTCCTGAAGTTTTCACCGCTTCTTTCTTTGTAAACACAGACCTGGAGCAGAACCAGATCGCCACCTTCTACACCGGCGCGATGGCTTTTGCACGGGAACTCTCTTTCCACGATCTGGAACAACGCCCCGATCTCGTCATCATTTCTCCGAACGATCCCGCAGCGATGGACAAGTACGCCATCGAGTGCAAGGCGTTGGGCATCCCCTACATCTACGATCCAGGGCAGCAAGTGGTGCGCGTCGGCGCGGATTCGCTGTGTTTGGGGTTAGAAGGGGCAGATATGCTCATCGTGAATGATTACGAGTTCGAGTTGCTCAAGACGCGCACGGGCCTCACCGATGCGCAGATTCGTGCCGCCGTCAACCGCGCCGTCATCATCACCCGCGGCGCGGATGGCTCCGACATCTGGGCCGATACGCGCGTCACTGTGCTCGTGGTTCCGCCCCAGCAGATTGCCGATCCTACCGGCGTGGGCGATGCCTATCGCGCGGGCCTCATCAAGGGCCTGGCGTTGGGCCTGCCGTGGGAAGTCTGTGGACGCATCGGCGCACTCGCGGCAACCTACACACTAGAATGCATCGGCCCGCAGAGCCAGCACTATACTCCGACGGAGTTCGCCGCACGTTACCGGGCGCACTTTGGGGAAGATGCATTCACGGAAAAAATGGCGTAAACCTTCGTAATACGTAATACGTAATACGTAATACGTAATGCGTATTACGTATTACGAAGCATACATCACGTATCACTTTACATTAAGGAGTCTCAACAGGTATGAAACATCACGTCAAAGATCTGGAACTGGCGCCAGCCGGACGGCTGCGCATGGAATGGGCCGAGCGCGAGATGCCGGTGCTGCGCCGCATCCGCGAGCGTTTTGCCGCTGAGAAGCCGTTCAAGGGCGTGCGGATGTCGGCGTGTCTGCACGTCACCACCGAGACGGGCAATCTGGCGCGCGTGCTGCAAGCCGGCGGCGCAAATCTGGTGCTGGTCGCCAGCAATCCGCTCAGCACGCAGGACGATGTCGCCGCCGCGCTGGTGGCTTACGACGAAATCCCCGTCTACGCCATCAAGGGCGAGGATAACGACACCTATTACGAGCACATTCACGCCGCGCTCGATCACAAGCCGCACATCACCATGGATGACGGCGCCGATCTGGTGAGCACGATGCACAAGGATCGCCGCGAAGTCCTGGACACCATCGTCGGCGGCACGGAAGAGACCACCACGGGCGTCATCCGCCTGCGGGCGATGGCGAAAGAGGGCGCGCTGCACTATCCCATCATCGCTGTGAACGACGCGCTGACCAAGCACCTCTTCGACAATCGCTACGGCACGGGCCAGTCCACGCTCGACGGGGTGATCCGTGCCACTAACGTGCTCATCTCCGGGAAGACAGTGGTCGTGGCGGGCTACGGCTGGTGCAGCCGGGGCATCGCCATGCGCGCGCAGGGCCTCGGCGCCAACGTCATCATCACCGAAATTGATCCCCTCAAGGCGCTGGAAGCGTTTTTGGATGGCTATCGCGTCATGCCGATGATCGAAGCCGCGCCGCAGGGCGACATCTTCATCACGGCTACGGGCGACATCAACGTGATTGATGGACCGCACTTCGAGGTGATGAAGGATGGCGCTATCGTCAGCAACTCCGGGCACTTTAACGTGGAAATCAACCTGCCCGCGCTGGAGAAGATGGCGGCGCATGAGCCGCGCATCGTGCGCCCCTTCGTCAAGCAGTACACGCTCTCCGATGGCCGGAAGATCAACATCCTCGCCGATGGTCGCCTGGTGAACCTCGCCGCCGCCGAAGGTCATCCCAGCGCTGTGATGGATATGTCCTTTGCCAACCAGGCCCTCAGCGCCGAGTATATGCTGGCACATGCCAGTGAGCTAGAGCGGCGCGTCTACTCCGTTCCGGAGGAGATTGATCAGGCGATTGCCGCGCTCAAGCTCGAGGCGATGGGCGTACAGATTGACGTGCTTACCGAAGAACAGCAGCATTATCTCGCTTCGTGGGAAGAGGGCACGTAGCCCGCAGCTCGCGGAATGATGCCAGGCAGACCCCGAAGCGCCCCCACGCGCCTCGGGGTCTTTTTGCCATTTTCGCAAGAGGACAAAACCATGCTTGAAATTCGCCGACGTTTTGGATTGTTCTATCTGCTCTTCTATGGGGCTACGGGATTTTTTCTGCCGTACATGGCAGCCTATTTCGAGAGTCGCACCCTCTCCGGCGCTCAGGTCGGATTGCTGCTGAGCCTTGGCTCGCTCGTAGGCATCTTCGCCCAACCGCTGTGGAGCCTGCTCAGCGACGTGTATCACGCGCGGCGCGGTGTGCTCGTTTTTGCATGCCTGGCGACCGCCGCGATCTCGGCGGCGCTGGGCCTGGGCGAAGGTTTCGTCTGGTTACTGGCACTCAACGTGGGCCTTTCCATCGTGCGCGCGCCGATCCTGCCCCTGGGCAACGCGCTCACGTTCGACTTCCTGGAGCGCCACCACATACGCGAGCACTACGGCCCGTTGCGCGGTTGGGGATCGGTGGGTTTTGCGGTGTCCTCATTTCTGACCGGGACCTTCATCGGCAATCTTCTTGTGCACGTGCCTTTGATTCATGGAATTGCGCTATTGCTGGTGGCGTTATTGGCGCTCACCCTGCCGGATGCGCCGACCGAGACCGCTGGGAACTGGCTGGAAGGGGTGCGCCTGTTGCCGGAACGGCCTCTGCTCGTGGTCTTTCTCCTGGGTATGATGCTCATCGCTGCACCGATCATCATCGCCGTCAGCTATCTTGCCATTTTTATGCAGGAGCTCAATGCGCCAGGCTGGCTCATCGGTTTGGCGATTTCGTCGCAGGCGGTGCTGGAAGTGCCCTTCATGCAATGGACGCCCCGGCTGATGCACCGTTTCCGCGCGCCGACGTTGCTCATGGCGGGGCTGGTGCTCACGCCGGTGCGTTGGCTGTTGCTCGCCGTGATCCGCAACCCGATATGGGTGTTGCCGGCGCAGATTTTGCACAGCGTCGCCATCGTGAGCCTGCTGGTCATTGGCGTGAGCTTCATGGATGCGCAGTTGCCGCATCGCTGGCGCGCCACCGGTCAGGGACTCTATCTTACTGTAGCGCTAGGGCTAGGCCCAAGCCTGGGCCTGTTCGCAGCGGGCGCCATCTACGAGCGTTATGGCATGGCAACCGTGTGGACAGGTTTCATCTTCGTGGCATTGCTGGGATTGGCGATCACCGCGGCGGCGCTCAAGCGCCTTCCCAGCCCAGAAACACCCTAAGTTTCTCCAATATAAGCCAAAATCCTATATTTGCCTTTTAACAATACTGTGTGATATATGGTATAATATGAAGTACAATAAGGTAGGAGGCAATCTATGGAAGAGATCATCCAAAACTTGATTCTGGAGTTACGTCGGGGGACATTGATGCTCAGCGTCCTGAGCCAGTTGCGCCAACCGCAATACGGCTACTCGCTCAAGGAACGGCTGGCGGAACAGGGCATGGACATTGATCAGGGAACGCTCTACCCTTTGCTCCGTCGCCTGGAAAAGCAAGGGCTGCTAGACAGCGAATGGGATGTGACGGAATCACGTCCGCGCCGCTACTACATCCTCAGCGCGCAAGGGCAGGAGGCTTTCGCGGCGATGGTCATGGAATGGCGACAATTGGTGGACGTCATGGCGCGGTTGCTGCCGGGTCAATCACAGGTCACGGGTGATGCGTAACTGAGCCACCCATTACCCACCACCCAATTATCCAATACAGAAAGGAAAGGCATCATGAACGGGAAAACACTGGAAGGCAAACTGGAATTGGTCGAGCGCTACATTCACGAGGTGGGGCGGCGACTGCCCCAGAAGCAGCGCGCAGATGTGGAGGCCGAGCTGCGCTCGCTCATCCTGGATGCGCTAGAAGCGCAGAGTAGCGCCGCGACGCCGGATTTCGACGAGGAAGCGCAAGTTGCCGTGCTCAAGGAGCTCGGCGCGCCGGCGGAGGTCGCCGCGCGGTACACCACCGCCCCCCGATACGTCATCGGGCCGCGCCTCTATGACGCTTATATCCGCGTCATCGGCATCGTCCTGGGCGCAGTGGCGCTGGCGCTGTCCATCAGCACAGCCGTGAGCCTGTGGCAATCGCAGCCGGAGGGGATCAGCATGCTGGCGACCTTTGGCGCTCTCATTGGGCAATATATCGGCGCAGCGGCGGGGGCGGTGGGTTTCACCACGGTGATCTTCGCCGTTCTGGAACGCATCCTTTCGGATAAAGATCTCGCCGATTTGAAAGATGAGAGCGTGTGGGATCCCCGCTCCTTACCGCGCATCGAAGATCACAACCGCATCCAACCTGTCGGATTGATCGTCGAAATCTGCTTCGGCTTGTTGGGGCTGGTGCTCTTCAACCTGTTTGCGGATCGGCTGGGTCTCGTCTTCACACAAACGGAACAGGGCTGGCATGTCATTCCCTTGCTCAGCGCCGAAGCGTTGAAAACCTACCTGCCTCTGTGGAACATCGGCTGGGGCCTCTCGTTGGGGTTGAATGTGCTGGTGCTCCAGCAAGGACGCTGGAACCGCGCCACCCGCCTGGTGGAACTGGGAATCAAAGGCTTCACTATCTACATTCTGGTGCGGATGATCAATGGGCCGGTGCTGTGGGCGCCCTTCACTGCCTGGCCCGGCGCAGACATGGACGTGCTGGAAACGCTGCTGACGCATCTCTTCCGCTGGGCGCTGGTTGTCGGCGTGGGCGCGACACTCTTCGAGATGGCACAGTCGGCATACCGAATCCTACGACACTGGGAAGCCGCATAACACCCGGTTATAAAGGGCTATGGTTGCGCCGCGGCGTAATCGCTGCGCAACCATGCCAGACAATCCCCGAAATGAAGTCGGCGTTCCCTTATCTTCCAATTACCCGGAACTTATCCCCGTTTTGTCACACAATGGCTTTACGGCGATCCAAATCCCTGTTACAATCGAAGTATGACCAAAATTCTCATCGTTGACGACGAAGCGCCCATCATTGATATGCTCTCATACAACCTCAGGCGCGCCAACTACGAGGTGCTCATTGCCTGGGATGGAGAGCAGGCGCTGGATCTGGCCCGGCGCGAGCAGCCTGAGCTGATCGTGCTCGATCTGATGCTGCCCAAGCTGGATGGCCTTGAGGTCTGCCGCGCGCTGCGCCGCGAGCGCGACGTGCCCATCATCATGCTCACCGCCCGCGATGAAGAGATTGATCGCGTGGTGGGCCTGGAGCTGGGCGCGGATGATTACGTCGTCAAGCCGTTCAGCGTGCGCGAGCTGCTGGCGCGCATCAAAAACGTATTGCGGCGCACAGCGGCGCGCGCGCAGCCGGCGGATCCCGCCGCGTCGCTGCTCCATGCAGGCGCGCTGCACCTCGATATGGCCCGGCACGAAGTACAGCTGGACGGGACGCCGCTCGAGCTCACCGCGCTGGAATTCGAGCTGCTGCACCTGCTCATGACGCGCCCCGGCTGGGTCTTCAGCCGCGAGCAACTGCTGGAGCAAGTCTGGGGCTACGACTACGTCGAAGATGTCCGCGTGGTGGATGCCGTCGTCAAGCGTCTGCGCGCCAAACTGCGCGCCGTCGCGTCGGCGTGCGACGTCATCGAAACCGTGCGCGGGGTGGGCTATCGGCTAACAGCATAATACGTAATGCGTACTACGTAAACCGCGCAAAACGGATTAGTCACGTATTACGCATTACGAATTACGCATTATGCATTACGAATTACGAATTACGCATTAGGACGTTATGCAATCCAGTATCCGGTTCCGCTTACTCCTGAGCCACTTCGCCGTGATTGTGCTGGCGATGGGGCTTTCTGGCGTGTTGCTGCTTTCCTTTCTGCAACGCTACTTCCTCAAATCCACCGAGGAAAGCCTTGCCGCGCAAGCCCGCATCACCGCGCTGACGCTTGTGCCCGGCGCCGAAGTCGCCGGCCCGGCGGGCGAAGATCAAGCGCCGCTGAACACCATCATCTCGCAGCGGCAGATCAGCAACCTGAATCTGCGCGTGGAAAACTACCAGCAACCCCAAGCGCCGCTGGCCCCCGGCGACGTGGATCTCTCCTACCTTGCGCAGAGCTCCCTGCAACTGGGCGCGGAATTGGAAACCCGCATCCGCATTCTGGATCGGAACGGCGTGGTATTGCTGGATTCCCAGAATCACAGCCTGGGAGTGAGTCTCGCGGAAGAGGCGCTGACGCAGCTGGCGTTGTTGGGGCGCTACGCTTCGGTTGAGGACGGCGCAACGATGACGGCAGCATTGCCCATCCTGCTCGATAACGAAATTGTGGGCGTGGTCTACCTCACCCAACCGCTCCAGGATGTGATCGCGGTGATGCGCGACCTGCGCCTGCGCTGGGCGCTGGCGACGGTCATCGCGCTGGGCTTCTCTGGGCTGCTGGGCCTGCTGCTCTCCGGCGCGATCACCCGCCCGCTGCGCCGCCTGACCTCGGCGGCGGGGGCGGTCGCCGGCGGCGATTTCTCCGTCGAGGTGCCGGCGGCTTCCCGCGACGAGCTCGGACGCCTGAGCCGCGCCTTCAATGACATGACGGCCCGACTGCGCGCCGCCCGACAGATGCAGGTGGATTTCGTCGCCAACGTCTCGCATGAGCTGCGGACGCCGCTCACGGCAGTCAAAGGCACGGTGGAAACGCTGCGCGATGGCGCCGTGGACGACCTCGACGCCCGCGACCGGTTTCTGGCGACCATCGAGAGCGAGACCGACCGCATGATCCGCCTGGTCAACGATCTGCTGCTGCTCTCGCGCACGGATTCTGAGGCGCTGAACCTGCGCCGCGAGCCGCTGGATCTGCCGGCGTTGGCCCGCGAAGTCGCTGCGCCGCTTCAGAACCGCGCCCGCCAGACTGCGCTTCGCATCGAAGCCGCCCCGAATCTGCCCCGCGCCTGGGCTGACCCCGACCGCGTGGCGCAAATGCTGCTGAACCTGCTCGATAACGCCCTCAAATACGCGCCGCAGAGCAATGAGGTGCGCGTGCTTCTGATGCCAGGAGCGGAACGCACCGTGCTGGTGCAGGTGATAGATCGGGGGCCAGGCATTCCGGCGGAGGCGCTGCCCCGCCTGGGGCAGCGCTTCTATCGTGCAGACAAAGCGCGCGCGCGCAGCCAGGGCGGCAGCGGTCTGGGCCTCGCCATCGCCCGCGCCCTCGTCGAAGCGCATGGCGGGCAGTTATGGATAGAGAGCATCGAAGGGCAAGGCGCCACGGTTTCCTTCACGTTGCCGCAGGCGTAGACCAGAAACCGCATTGACACGCCCGCTGACTCACGTATACTCCGAATGTCGCCGCCAGCACAACATTACGGATTTCGCGGCGGCAAGAGGGGGAAAGGTGAAATATCGCATCATTGTGAACCCGATCGCGGGTAATGGCGCCGGGAATGCGGTGGTACCGGCTATCGAAACGCAGCTGCGCGCGCTGGGGCTGGACTTCGATCTTATTCGCACCGAGCGCCGCTGGCATGCCGCAGAGCTGGCGCAGGCGGCGGCAGACGCAGGGATTGATGTCGTTGTCGCTGTGGGCGGCGATGGCACCGCCAATGAAGTCCTCAACGGGTTGATGCTCGCCCAAAATGGCGACCGCCAAAGCCGCAGCCGTGTTCCGGCGTTGGGCGTGCTGAGCGTGGGCCGAGGCAACGATTTCGCTTTCGGGATGGGCATTCCCCACGAATTGGAAGCCGGCTGCCAAACACTGGCGCAGGGCCGCCGCCGCACCATTGATGTGGGACAGGTTTTCGGCGGCGATTTCCCAGAAGGGCGCTACTTCGGCAATGGTATCGGGATTGGTTTTGATGCTGTGGTGGGCTTTGTAGCTGCGCGGCAGAAACGTCTGAGCGGCTTTCTCTCCTACATCGTGGCGACGCTCAAGACGACCTTTCTCTACTACAAAGCGCCGCTGGTATCCCTCGAATATGACGGCAACGTCAGCCAGATCCACGCGCTCATGGTTTCGATTATGAACGGGCGACGTATGGGCGGCGGTTTCATGATGGCGCCCCAGGGCGATCCCGGCGATGGGCAGCTTGACCTCTGCATTGCGCGCCAGGTGCCGCGCCTCCGCATCTTTGGGTTGGTGCCGCACTTTATGAAAGGGACGCAAGCCACGCAGTCAGCAGTCGTCACCGGACGCACGCGCCAGGTGACGGTGACGGCGCTGGAAGGGACGCTTCCCGCTCATGCCGATGGCGAGACGTTGTGTACCGAGGGGCAGGAATTGACCGTCACCCTGTTGCCGGCGCAGATCGAGCTCATTACCGCCGCGAGTTGAGCAGCGTGGAAGCAACCGCCCCCCTGCCCGGAATTCCGTCTGCGTTCAGCCCCAAGCGCGTGCTCCACGATACCGTGAGCTACACCTTCAAAGGGGTGTTGCACATCCTCTGCCGCATTGATGCCGCCGCGTTGAAGCGCGTGCCCGCGCAAGGGCCGCTGCTTATCGTTGGCAATCACATCAACTTTCTGGAAGTGCCACTGCTCTACACGCATCTGCTGCCGCGCCCGATCACGGGCTTTGCCAAAGCGGAGACGTGGAACACCTGGGCTGGACGCACGCTGATGAATCTGTGGAATATCATCCCCCTGCAACGCGGCGAGGCCGATCTCCTGGCGCTGCGCCGGGGACTGGCAGCGCTGGAAGCGGGAATGCTGCTGGGCGTCACCCCCGAAGGCACCCGCAGCGGAGATGGGATTTTGCGCCGCGCGCATCCTGGCATCGCCTGGTTAGCGCAGCGCAGCGGCGCGCCAATCCTGCCCGTGGCGTATTACGGCGGCGAAGCTTTCTGGGGGAATCTGCGGCGCCTGCGCCGCACCGATTTCTACATTGCAGTGGGGGAGCCGCTCACGCTGGCTGCTGGCGAGCAAATCGGCCGGGAAATGCGGCAGGTCATCGCCGATGCGATCATGGCGGAAGTGGCGCGCCTGTTGCCGCCCGCGTATCGGGGTGTGTACGCCGATCATCCCGCGTTGACCGCTGCGGAACCATCGCCCTGTCTGCGGCGTTTGTGAGCGGACTTTTACCATCGAATCGGCGTTAATCCGCGTCCAAGTGTTGGGTCTCGCTTCACACGCTGGCGCAAGGGCGGCTGGAATGGTTCAGCCTTCATCCTTCCGCCCGCATCCTTTTCAAGGGGGGAATTTTGTTACCCTGGTTAGGACATCATCTGGTACAATTCTACGGGCCTTTCCGGCTCTTTAACTCCTATCTGTTTTTGGCGACGGTCGGGATTGCGCTGGCGACGGCGCTTACCTGGCTGGCGCTGCCCCGGCTTTGGAATCGGCTGCCGCGTGATGGCGGTCGCGTATATGCGGTGGGCGCCGAGCAAAGCCTCGGCAAGCCCGTGGGCGCGGGGCTGATCTTCATCCCCATTTTCGTCCTGATCTGCCTGCTCGTCCTGCCCTTCAGCCTGTGTCACCTGGAAATCCTGGGACTGGCGCTGCTGGCGATGGCGGTCGGCTTTGTGGATGACAAGCGACGCGGCGGGCTGAGCGAGCTCCAGCTAGGCGCGGCAGATTTCATCATCGCGTTTCTGGGCGCGTTGGCAATCTCCAATCTTGAGCCGGTGACGCTCTGGCTGCCGCTATTCAAGGAACCGCTGATCGTCTCGCCGTGGATCTTCATCCCCCTGGGCACGGCGCTGATCTGGCTCGCTATCAACGCCACCAACTGCACCGATGGCGTGGATGGCCTTTCCGGCAGTCTGGCAACGCTGGCCTTCGTCTTTCTCGGCGTCATCCTTTACGCCGTAGTGGGGCACGTGGAGATCTCCGAATACCTGCTCGTCCCACACTACGCCGATGGCGCCGACTGGGGCATCATGGCTTTTGTGCTGGTGGGCTGCCTGGCGGCGTATCTCTGGTACAACGCCAATCCCAGCGCCGTGCTGATGGGCGATGCCGGCTCGCGCCCGATGGGGTTTTTGTTGGGCGTCCTGGTGCTCGCGGCGGGAAATCCCTTCCTCATCGTGGTGGTGGCTTTCATGGTGCTGGTGGATGGCGCGACGGGACTGCTCAAGGTGGCGCTGCTGCGCTTCTTCCGTATCGGCATCTTCAGGAATGTGCGCTATCCCCTGCACGATCACGTCCGCAAGGAGCTGGGTTGGTCGAACACGCAGGTGCTGCTGCGCTTTATGCTGCTGCAAACCATCATCACGCCGATTCTGTTGGTGTTGCTTTTCAAAGTCCGATAGAAAAGACCGGGAGCCGGAGTATAAAGGTTGACCGAGGACCGACAACCGGTTGGCGATTTGCGCCGGTCATCCGTCCCCGGTCTTCGGTCAGCGAAGGAAGCGCCCTTTCCCCAGGCGCGCGGCGCGTTATATCTTCCGCAGACGCGGCCCTTGCGGCGTATCCTCGATTTCGTAACCGGCGGCTTTGATCTGCTCGCGCAGCGCATCGGCCTCTTGCCAGCGCCGGGCGGCGCGCGCTTCCTGGCGCTGTTGCGCCAGCGTTAGAATCTCGGCGGGAATTTCCGCTGCGGCAGGTTCCCATTCCGCTAACCGCAGCCCTAGCACTTCGTCGAACTTGAGCAGCGAGCCTTTCTTCACCGCGTTGGGCAGGTCGCTTCTCACCAGATCCCATACCACCGCCAGCGCGCGTGGCATGTTGAGATCATCGTTGATCTGCGCGATGAAGCGCGCCAGGAAGTCAGCATCCGCCGCGCCCGGAGCGCCCCACCCGTGGCAAGCCGCCCGCAAGCGATTGAGCGCCGTGGTCGCGCCATCTAACCCTTCCCAGGTGAAGTTGAGCCGCGCGCGGTAATGCGCGCCCAGGCAGAGATAGCGATACGCCAGCGGATCGTAGCCCTCATCAATGAGCGTTTGCACCGTGAGGAAATTGCCCACGGATTTGCCCATCCGCGCCTCGTTGAGCTGGAGAAAGTAGCCGTGCATCCAGAAATTCGCCAGCCGTGTGCCGTAGCAGGCTTCGGTCTGGGCGACCTCATTGGGATGGTGTACCGTGATGTGATCCTCGCCGCCGCAGTGGATGTCGAAGTACGGGCCGAGGTATTTGGCAGACATGGCGGAGCATTCGATGTGCCAGCCGGGGAAGCCCTTGCCCCAGGGACTCTCCCATTCCATCTGCCGCTGCTGACCGGGCGGGCTGAACTTCCACAGCGCGAAGTCGGTGCTGTGGCGCTTCTCGCCCAGTTCCACGCGCGAGCCGGCTTGCAAGCCCGCGATATCCAGGCGTCCCAGGTAGCCGTAATCCGGCAACTTCGAGGTGTCGAAGTAGATGCCATCAGAAGTGCGGTAGGTGAAGCCCTTTGCCTCGATGCACTGCACCGTCTCGATCTGCTCCTGGATGTGGTCGGTGGCCTTGCACCAGATCGTCGGCTCCTGGATGTTGAGCCGCGCCATATCCGCGCGGAACGCCTCCGTGTACATCTCCGCGATCTCCCAGGCGCTCATGCCCGTGCGCTGCGAGCCGAGTTCCATGCGATCCTCGCCCGTGTCGGCGTCGGAGACCAGATGTCCTACATCGGTAATGTTCATCACGTGTTTGACCGCATAGCCGTTGAAAGCCAGCACGCGGCGCAGCACGTCTTCGAAGATGTACGTGCGCAGATTGCCGATATGCGCGTAGTTGTAGACCGTCGGCCCGCAGGTGTAAAGGCCCACCTCGCCGGGCTTGAGCGGCTCGAACTCCCGCACGCTGCGGGTGTAGGTATCGTAGAGTTGCAGTTTCATAGGTCCTCCTCAATATAGTAATGGGTGAGCAGTGAGGGGTGAGCAGTTTGAGGGCGGCGAACTGCGTTCTGCTCTCTGCTGACCGCTCTCTGCTCACTGCTCACTGCTCACTGCTTACAGCTCACGCGCTTCCTGCTCCTGGCGGAGGCGTTCGAAGTGCTGCCGGATTTCTGCCGCCAACACTTTGGAGATGCCGGAGACCTGCGCGAGCTCTGCTTCCGTAGCGCTTTGAATGGCGCTCAGCGAGCCGAAATGCTTGAGCAACGCTCGCCGTTTCACCGGGCCGATGCCGGGAATCTCATCTATCTGCGAAGCCAGCCCCAGCTTCTGGCGGCGCTGGCGGTGATAGGTGATGGCGAAGCGGTGCGCCTCGTCGCGGATGCGCCGCAGCAGCAAAATCGCGGGCGCGGTCGGCTCCAGCAGCAGCGAGCGGCTTTCCCCCGGCTTGAAGAGCTCCTCGTGGCGTTTCGCCAGCCCCACCACCGGCACCTTATCCAGCAACTCGAACGCTTGCAGAACTTCCACCGCCATCCCCAGTTGCCCTTTGCCGCCATCCACCACGAGCAGATCGGGCAGCTTGGCCCAGCCCTGGTTGCCCCGCGCGCCCTTGAGCTCCCCGGCGGAGATGCGCCGCCAGCGGTCAAAGCGCCGCGTGAGCACTTCCTTCATGCTGGCGAAATCATCTTGCCCCGTGACCGTCTTGATCTTGAAGCGGCGATAATCGCTTTTCTTCGCCACGCCGTGCTCGAAGACGACCATGCTGCCCACCACTTCCACGCCCTGCGTGGTGGAAATATCGTAGCACTCGATGCGGACGGGTGAGCGCGGCAGGGCGAGCGCGGTTTGCAGTTCCTCCAGGGCCAGCTCATTGCGGTGTTTATCCGTGGCCCACTGCGCCTTGAGCATGGCGAGCGTCTCCGTGGCGTTGGTTGCCGCCAGGTCGAGCAGCTCGCGCCCGGCGCCCTCGTGCGGCACGTTGAGGTAGACCACGTCGCCGCGTTTGGTGCGCAGCCAATCTTCCAGCACGGCGGCTTCGGCAATTCGAGCGGGCAGGAGAATCTCCGGTGGGATGGCGGCAGCGTTGGCGTAGAATTGCTGCAAGAACGCCGTCATAATCTCGTTATCGTCAGCGTCCGCGCCGCCTTCCATCACAAAGTATTCCCGCCCCAGCAGTTTGCCATTGCGGACGAAGAAGATCTCCACGCAGGCGTTGCCGTCGTCGCGCGCCAGGGCGATGACATCCTGATTCAGCGCGGCGGTCGTGACGACCTTCTGCCGCTCCGTCACCTGGCGCAGCGCGAGCAGGCGATCCCGCACCCGCGCGGCGCGCTCGAAGCGCAGCGCCTCCGCCGCCTCGCGGATCTGCTGCTCCAGATCGCTGATAACGCTCTCGGTGCGCCCTTCCATGAACTCCGCCAGCTGCGCCAGCATGGCGAGATATTCCTCACGATCCACTGCGCCGATGCACGGCCCCAGGCAGAGTTTGAGATCGAAGTACAGACAGGGTTTAGCGTCGGCGCCCGTGATCTCCCGGTCACAGGTGCGGTAGGGGAAGAGCCGACGCAGCAGATCCAGCGTCTCGCGCAGCGCGCCGGTCGAGGTGTAGGGACCAAAATACCGTCCACCGTCGTAATCCATGCGCCGGGTGATGATCACCTTGGGGAAAGCCTCGTTGGTGATCTTGAGATAAGGGTAGCGCTTGTCATCCTTGAGGCGGACGTTGAAGCGGGGGCGGTGTTGCTTGATGAGATTGGCTTCGAGGATCAGCGCCTCGACTTCCGAGTCGGTGATGATCCACTCAAAGCGGACGATTTCGGCGACGAGCCGGCGCGTCTTGGCGTTTTCCTGCGCCGAGGCGTGAAAGTAGGAACGCACGCGGTTGGCGAGGTTGATCGCCTTCCCGACGTAAATCACCTGCCCCTTGATGTTGTACATCAAGTAGACGCCGGGCCTGGCGGGCAGGGTGGCAAGTTGTTGTTCGATAAGTTCAGAGCGCGCCTTCACGGTTCTGATTATACAACAGAACCGTGAAGCGCGCGCTCTTGGAGATTTAGATGGTCAGCAGCGGCAGCAGCATCCCTAGCTGGCGTTCGAGTTCCTCAATGATGACGTCGCCGTTCTGCCACATGAAGTTGCCCACCACCGCGCAGCAGCAGCACAGGATGAGTATCGCCGCAATGATCAGGATAATGATGAGCGTCTTATTGCTCTTCTTGGGCGGCGTGCTGGCAGCAGCCGGGTAATAGTCGCCTCCCGGTGGCGGGGGCGGCGGCAACGGATCGCCGGCATATTGCGGGGGCGATTGCCACGCGGGCGGAGGGCTGGGGATAGGATCCGGCAAGGGTTCAGGTTCGGGCAAATTGCTGTATGTCATGATTGCTCCTTATGCTAGACTAGAATCGTACCCAAATGGCGCATTGTTGCGAAGAAGACTCGACGTTTCACCGCCAAAAACGTAGCGCACTCCAGAAAGAATGGCGTTCCCGGTGCGTTCTACGGCGCCAGGATGCGCGAGAGCAAGCTCATCTGATCGCAGAAGGCAAAGCCAAAGGGCAAGGTGAGCAGACCGGCAAATACCAGGACGACCAGACACATAACGATGACCGCCAGTCCAACGCCAATCCATCCCAGAATGATGCCCGCCTTTGCCAGCCCCTCGCCGCTGATGGCGCCATTGCTGCGCGCAATTTCGTTCTTCGCCGCGTAGCCCAAAATCAACCCGGCGATGCTGCCGATCAGGGGCAGCACTTGAATCAGTCCCAGGATACCCAGAATCAGGCTGGCAATAGCCGCGACGCTGGTGCGCGGGGCGTAACCAGAAGGTTGTCCGTAATTGTAATCGTAGTTTTGTGCCATGAGAATTCCTTTCTTGTGATTCACTATCAGGCATCAGCCTGCTTTATACTACGTCAGAACTCCCTGGGAGTTGCACGCCCCTCAAGCCGCGCCGCTGCGCGTAACCGCCGGCGTCGCACAATCAAATACAGCAGTAGGAGTATCAAAAAGAGCCATAGCAGGATCAGATAGGGGAAGATCACGGCAATGAGCGCGGTAATGGTGGATACCGTTTCCTCAATCGAGCTGACAATCGGGTTAGCCGTACCGCCGGTGGTCGCCGTGATGACGGGGCGCGCAGTGGCTTTGATGGCGTGGACGCCGCCTGCCAGAATCACGCCGCAGCCCAGGGCCAGCACCGGATGCATCCCGATGCCTTCCTGTGTGGTGGCCGCGAAGAGCACCGCTCCCGCTGTGGGGCGGATAAAGGTCTGGATCACATCATTGATGCTATCCACAGCGGGGATTTTATCGGCCAGCACATCAATCACCAGCAGCACGATCAGCAGTCCAATGATCCACCAGCTGGTCAAGGCGCTCCAGGGTTCGTGCAAGGTGATCAAACCGGTGAACCGCGCCAGCAGAGCCACAGTCAACATAGGAATATAAGCATTCAGCCCCGCCGAAGTCGAAAGGCCAAACGCTGTGGTTAAGTTCATAAGCCAGTCAACCATCGCTAAAGCTCCTTTCTGAGATCATTATAAGCACTTTAGCGAAAATACGCAATCAGGTAACTGTTCAACATTATCCCGTTTGCCGCGATAAAAAGCGGCTAAAGCCGAAGATTTCGAGAGTGTTTTTCGCTGCCGCGCTGCGCGCGGCAGCGAAAAACACATCTTCTAAAGGGCTTCAGCCCAAAATCTACGCTCTGCGATGGAAACCTGAGCCGTTACACAATCAGGCGACGGCCGGTGAAGTCGAGATTCCCGCGCCGCTGCATCGCCTTGAGCTTCATTCCACCTGCAAGCTTTCCGCCACGCGCGTCACCAGCGGGTGGACGGTGCGCCCTCCCAGAGGGCGCGCGCGGAGCAGGAAAAGCCGGTAATCCTTTCCCTGGATGACCCAGGCGGCGGCTTCCCCGCCGGAGCGTCCGGGCCAGGTCTCGCGGAAGCGAAACGCCGGGCGTCCGCTCCAGGTCGTCTTCTCGAAATCCACAATGTCCGGCAGCTCCCCGCGCCGATCCGGCTCGTAAGTGTCTTCCACCAACATCCATGCGGTATCATAGGCCAGGGGCTTGGTCGGGCCGGGCGCCCACCACAGAGATAGCTCGCTGTTCTCGTAGCGCCAGACGCGCCCGCCGGCCCAATCATCGCCCTGCGCGGCGAGCTCCTCGAAGAGCGCCGGCACAAGGATCCGCGCCGACGCAGGCAAAACCGGCGTCAGATCGTGGAAGGAGACCGGCGCAAGCTGGAAATCCCGCTCCCGCGCGCCGCGCACCTCGATAGCAGCGGTAACAGTGATAGCGAGCTGCCACACGCCGGGCGCCGCATCGAGAGGCAAGGTGAGGGTCGCAGGCGCCGTGAAGCGGAAGTCGGCTTCGAGAGCCAGGGGCAGCGTAGCGTAGACCGCGCCGTCGGGATCGCGGAGCGTGGCGGTGAGCACGGCGCTCGCAGCGGCTTCGGCGGATGGTTCCGTGAGCGGCTCCAGCAGCACAGCCAGCGGCAACGGCTCCAGCGGCGAGACGCCGTCGAGATCGGGTAACGTCAGCGCCAACGCCGGAACGGGCGTGGGAGTGGGCGTCGGCGTCGCGGTGGGTGTGGCGGTGGGCGTCGGCGTGAGCGTCGCCGTGGGCGTGAGGGTGATCGTCGGCGTCGCCGTCGGCGGCGGAGGCGGCGTGGGAGCGGCGCAGCCCGCCAGCAGCAGGACGAGCAGGCAAAAGAAACGTAATGCTGGCATGATATTCGGTTTACGCTGTCGCATCAGATGTTGTGAGCAGCGTTACTATTTCGAATACCCGTCGGGCTGTCGCCAACGCTTCTAAGGCGTCCTGACGAGTTGGAAGATCAGCCAGTAAGCCACCAGGAAATGCATCAGGATAACGGGTTGTGATATAGAAGCGATCCAGAAGTTGTATTTCCAAGCCGATTTCACGCAGAGGTGTCAATTCTAGCAAGCCAAGCAAATCTGACAGCCGATGCGTCCGCGGAGGCACTTGTCCTTGCAATGCTAATATGCCTTTCAGGGCCTTTTCAACGCATTGCTGACTGTGAAAACACACTTGATTGTACAGCCCGGCATCAAAAGCAAGCTCTGCCATGCGCAGGTCCTCGCCAGAGAGCATCAACCAGGATTCATGCGGTACGTTCATACAACACTTGTCCTTTTTCCAAAATCTCGTTCTGGACAAAACCCCGCTCACGCGAGAGGCGGCTAAACTCATCTGGCGTATACACCAGAATATCCGCCCCTACGCGCGGGCGCAGCAAACGCAACACTTCTTTGGTGCGCTCCAGGAAGCGTTGATCGGTTTCCTTGATGATTACCAAATCCAGATCAGACCACGCTTCGACCGCCCCACCTACCATAGAACCAAAGAGCATGATCCTCTGCGGCTGATAATGCTCGATGAGCAATGCCAGGCAGCGCCGCAACTCATCTTCCAACAAGGTGCGCCGCGCGTTAGCGATTTGGGTTCTGTTCACTATCTCTGCCATGATTCCCTCGATCAAACGCTGGCTTCTATCCTCATCATAACATCACGCGCGAAAGGTGTCAATTCAAACATGGGCGCGGAGATGCTTATTCACAGCACTCTCCGCGCCCTGCCGTGTCTTTTACGGCGCTATCACTCGTCGCGCCTGCGCCGCAGCCAACGCGCCAATAGCACACCGCCTGCTGCCAGCACACCCGCTACCGCCAGCGCCTTGACCAGGTCGCCGCTGCGCTCGCTTTGCGCTGCCGCGCGCCCCGCTTCCCACACCACAATCTGGTGGACGGGCTGCGCCTCGGTGTGATGGTAGATGAGCGTCTGCCCTTCCAGGTCAATCTCGCAGTAGCCGTCGGAAACCGTGACGCCGTAGCCCTCCGGGAAGTGCAGCCGAGGGACGTAGAACTCCGTGGGCGCAGCAACGCGCGGATCATGCCGGAACTCGAACTCGAAGCGGCGCTGGCGCAGGTCGAAGGACATCCGCAGCGGCTCGCCCGCCACGGCGCGCGCGTAGGGTCGCACCGCCGCTTCAAGCGCGCGCCCGCCGTCGTTCACGTCGCCGGTTCCCCGCTGCTGATCGGGGCTGAAGATGGAGAGATCCTCGCCGTTCCACTGATCGCCGCGCGCGTTGGTGTTGTCCGCCGTGTAATTCCACAACGTCCCGCTGACCAGATTCGCCTCCAGCGTGGTCATCGTCATATCGAGGGCCTGCACCTGCCGTGAGAAATTGCCCGTGCGATAGGCTTCTCCATTCCGCATATCGAAGGGGATACCGAACTCGCCGACAAGCGTGGGTACGCCGCCCATCGCCTCTTCGGAGACGCGCTTGATCGCGCCAACCTGCGCGTTGAACAACGCCTGCACTGCCTGCCGCCCCAAGACGGGCCGTATTTTCTCCACATCCATGGTAAACCAGGGGCGGAAATCCTTGGTGAAGAGGGTGAGGCCATCGTACCAGTGCCCCGCGTGGACGACATCGCGCGCATCCTCCTCGCCCCAGCGCAGATCGTGAGTGTTAGGCGGCGCTTCGACGAAGATAAGCGCCTGCGGATGCTGCTGCCGGATTTCGCGGGCAAAGCGATTGGCGAAAGGCCGGAAATAATCGCGGATGAAATCCACCTGACGATCCCCAACGCGGGCGAAATGATCGGGGCGCAGCAGCACTGGCGTCCCGGCGGCGTCCACATCCCAGACGCCGTTCTGCCGCCAGATCGGCATGACGCCCTCGCGCCAGAGACTCACGCCCTGGGGGTTGAGCCGCCGCCGCTCCCGCACCTTCAGCCCGGTGAGCGCCATCTCGCAGACCTCCACTTCTTGCGGGAAGCCCGCCCCCAGCAGCATAGATTGGAACGGCGTGGGCGTCTCCCCCAGCGCGAGGAGGCCGAAGCGCTGCGCCAGGTCGGGGCAGCCGATGTAGCCCGCGGAAGGCTCGTTCAGCGTGTCGTAGCCCACCACATGCTCGAAATCCTTCAGCCGCGCCGCAACCTGCGCCACCGCCGCGATGTAATGCCGCTGGAGAAACTCCTGCACCGGTTCGCCAGCGACCTTCGTCTGCGGAGCGAAGTCATTGCCGGCAAAGAAGAGCGTGAAGAGTGTGGCTGCCGCCAGTTTGCCGTAGTTGGTGGGCCAGATCATGCGCGGAAAGGGATCGCCGTGGGTGGTGTGGACGATGGCAGCGCCGGTCTCTTTGAAGCGGGCGATGTCCATGCCCAGCGTCTCGAAAACCCAGCCGGGTGCGCCATCGCCGCCGGAGAAACGGCTCCACACATCCTGGTGCGGGTCAATGAAGAGCTGCAGGTCGTACTCGCGGGCCTTGGCGACGACGGCAGTCACATAATCCAGGTAAGCCTCGTCGTAGAGACCGGGGCCGGCGTGCTCGATTGCTTCCCAGGTGATGAGGAAGCGCAGGAAGGTGAGGCCCCAGGCGCGCAGCCGCGCGAAGTGTGCGTCGGCTTCATCCAGGGGAAAGGGCCGCCCGACGAAGGACACATTGCGATGAGCGAAGAAACCTTCGAGGCGATGCGTCGCGCCATCGGGCGTAAAGGGGACTTTGGAGCTGCCGCCCAGATTCACGCCGCGTAATAGCAGCGTGCGTCCATGGGCATCTTTGAACCAGCAACCATCAATGTGAATCATAGGAACCTCCAGCAGGAAATCTGCAAAGTTTAGTTTTTTGGCGCTACGGCTTCTCGGCAGCGGGCAAAGTTTTCATTGCCAGACTTCAAAAGCCTGCCCTTTGGCTTTGGGCCGCTTTTGCGCGCGCGCCTTCAACAGGATTCGCCGCCCCTCGTCGCTGCGGGTGTAGAGCAGTTCCCCACCGCCCACATAGCGCTGCCAGTGCCGCGCCAGCGCTTCGGCGCGCTCGCGCCGGGTCGCCAACGCCTTGGGGACGGGATGGTATGCCGCCTGATACAATCCCGCATCGCGGAAGACGCCGCGCAACGCCGACCACAGCGCGCGCAGCGGCAGGCTCGGCAGGCGCGTGTCATCGCGCAGGATGAGATAGCGCTGATCCAGCACCGGCTCGAAGAGCTGCTGGTACGCTTCGATGAATGTCGCCGCATCTTCCGGCGAAGCGTAATCGAGCAACACCTCGTAGCTGTTGTCGGGCTGTTCCGCCACGCGCACATAATCCGGCTGAAGGCGCCGGCTCACCAGCCCGGCGTCTTTGAGCGCGGCGAGCAGCGCGTGCGCCACATCGCGGAGAATGCCGTCGGGCGGCTGTTCCACGAGCAGCGCCTTCCCCAGCCGGTAAGCCGAGCGCAGATTCACCGCGAAGACGAAGACCGTTCCCACAACCAGCGCCATCAGCGGCGCCAGGCACGCGGCCTCGGAACCATCGCTGCCGAGCGCGAGTTGCAGGAAAACCCAGGCGATCACCGCCATGCCGCCCAGCAGCGAGGCAGTAAACATCCGCAACATGCGTTTGAGCGTGTTTTGCACGCTAAAGACGGTGCGGATTTTGAGGTCGCGCGTATCGAGCCGCGTGGCGCGGTAGGCAAAGTTGCTGTACTCCTCGCCGATGCCCCAGAGGGCGTAAGCGCGCTCGCGGCGCGGAATCTGCTGGAGCATCCGCTGGGTGAATTGCGCGAACGTGATCTGCTTGAGTGGGCGCGTCGCCAGCTGGTAGGCGAGATCGGGATCCACGTGCCCCACGCCCTTGACGATGCGCCCGCGTCCATCCGTGGGCAATCCTCCCTCGCCGCCAAGCAGCGCGCCCGCGTCGTTGAGCAGCGCTTGCAGCCGCGATTCGGGGACGACGCCCCAGTATTGCGCATGGCGGCGCGCGAAGCGCCCCAGATCCAGTCCGCCCTTCTCGTAGGTGGGGGCGACGCAAACCACGTCCCAGTTGTGGGCCACTTTGTGGGGCCAGCGCGGATCGAGGCGGATGCTGCGCCCGCGCAATTGTTGTACGGCGGTGCTCGTGGTCACGCTGGTCAGGTCAATGAGCGTGTTGAGCGAGAGCGCATCCCAACCCTCACCGAAGATGCCGCGTGTGCCGATGATGCAGCGCGTGACGCCGCGCTCCAGCAGTTGCGTCACCAGGCGGACGTAGGTGCGCGAGTTCCAATCGGGGCCTGCGCCCACGACTTGCAGCTCGCTGACGAACTCCGTCGGCTCAGCGCGGCACGTCGCCCGTAGCCCTTCCGCTTCCAGCAGCGTTTGCAGCGCGGCGATGACTGCCAGGCCGTGTTCGGCATCCACCAGCAGCAGCCGCCCGGTGACGAGCACCGGCGCCAGGACGCGGACGCGCGGATCGTGCGCCAGGCGGCGGAAGACGCGCACCGCGCTGCCGGCATCCTGCTCCAGGACGCCCTTGGCGCGGCGCACCGCGCTGCTCATGCGCTCGAAATCCGTCACCACCACGGCGCGCAAGGCCGCGCCCAGCGCCTCGCTTTCGGCGGCGAGGATCTGCGCTACGGCTTCATCTTTGGACTCGGAGAAGGTGAGGATGAGGTCGCCCGGCGAGCGTTGCTGGCGCAGGCCGCGTTCGGTGAGCGTGAAGCCGAAGGGTTGTAGGATTTTGCGCAGGCGGCGCAGCAGCGCGTGATCCTGCGGCTCCGGGCTGAGCGCCAATTCATCAAGGCCGTAGCGCTCCAGGAGCACAGCCCAATCGTCCAACGTCAGCGGCGACTCGGCTTCTTGCGGCAGCGGATAGCCTTCGGGCAGCGGGAAGTCGCCCTGGCGCAGAAAACGCAGGCACGCCAGCGCGAAGAGGGGACGCGCACGCAGGAATTCCTCGCCGGAGATGGGCTGCCCGTGCTTATTCTGGGGTGTGAGCACCGCATTGGCGATCCACGCGCGGAAGGCGGCGCTGTGGGTGAGCTCGGCGATGGCTTCCTCGAAGGCGCGCTGGATGTTCTTGAGATAGTCGCGCTCGCGGCGAC
>CAZDSF010000044.1:32006-34544 GCA_964508025.1 uncultured Anaerolineales bacterium | reverse complement strand
CTGGATGTTCTTGAGATAGTCGCGCTCGCGGCGACTCGGTTCCACAAAGTAGACCAGGTCGCGGTAGGGCGCCAGGTCGCCCTCTTTGACCACGGCGGGCGTCGGCACTTCGAAGTCCACCTCGCCGAGGAGGGTGGTGTAGTTTTCGTAGGCGGCGCCGTCATCCAGGCTGGGAAGGGTGGCGGTAAGGCCAATGACCTGCGGGGCGGAAATCTGGCCGATGAAGTAGCGCAGCACGACAGCCCAGTAATCGAGCAGGTGGTGGCACTCATCCAGCACCACGGTGCGGATGCCGTGCCGCGTCAGCCTTTCGATGAGCGCGCGAGCATTCCCGTGCAGGAAGGGAGCGACGGCGGCGGGCTCGCCCTGAAGCAGCTGGCTTTTGATGCGTTGGTAGCGACGCGCCAGCTCACGGCGGTAGCTCTGCGGATTGTTCTGCCGCAGCAGCGCGAGGCGCTGTTGTGCGGCTTCTACGGAAGCAGCGCGGCCCTCGGCGAGCAAATCATCCACCCAGCGCTTGCGCGCCAGCGCCTCCACCCAGGCTTGTGATTCGCCAGGCGTGGAGAGCAGCTGATAGGTGAAGATGTTGATTGGCGCCAACCGTTGTGGATCAAGGCTCACCAGCGCGTCGAGCGCCTCCGGCGGCGCGTCTTCGGGGAGAAAGAGCGCAGCTTTGGCGCGCCACTGCTCCTGGATGGTGGTTGTGGGAGCGAAGATCACGGCGGGGGCATCGAAGCGGCGGATGAGCTCCAATCCGACGATGGTCTTCCCCGCGCCGGGCGGCGCGACGAGGTGGTAGCGCTGGTCGCCCTGCCCGGAGGCGACTTGGTCCAGAATCATCCGCTGGTATTTGCGGAACGGATAGTGAAAACTGAGGCCGGTGAATGGGGATTGCGGGACGTTTTTTGGCAGCACGTAGGCATCCTTTGAAGACAGTAACGGGTGAGCAGCGAATAGTGAGCGGAGTCAGGCGTTCCGACTGCTCACGGCTCTCTGCGCACTGTTTTCTGGCGGGGTTAGCCGGCGCAAATCCGCGAAACCCGCGGTGAAGAGGCGTTTGAAAACGCTCAGACGATGAGCCGCTCGTAGAGGATTTCGAGGCTGATGTAGGGGCAGACGGTCTCTTTGCAGATGACGGTCTGCGCCGCTGCCGCCAGCCCCAGGCGCACGACTTCGGTGGGCGGCAGATGCTCCACCAGTCCAAAAGCAATGGCCGCCGCCAGGGCGTCGCCCGCGCCAACCGGATCCACCACCTCGGCATTGAAAGCCGGCAGGCGTCCGCTCTCATCGGAGGTAGCATACGAAAGCCCTTCCGCGCCCTGCGTGATCACCGCCAGCCCTACGCCCAATTGGGCGAGCCGGCGCGCGCCCTGGAGCACGTCATCCTCATCGCGGAAGCGTGCGCCCAACAGCGCCTCCGCCTCAGAACGGTTCATCGTCAGCGACGCCAGTTCGGGCAGGTAAGGGTGCAGGCGCGGCGCGAGCATCGCGGTGGTAGGATCAGCGCAGACAGGCGCGCCATACTCATGAGCCAGGCGGAAAAGCGTTTCCAGCGTGCGCGCGGTGAGGTTCGCATCAATGCAGATCGCATCCGCGTCACGAAACAGGCGCCGATGCCGGTTGAGATAACCGGGCGTGATGAGGCGCGTCACCTGCATGTCATCGAAGGCCACGCGCAGCCGCTTATCGAGCTGATAGATGCCTACGAAGGCGCCCGTGTTGCGCCCCTCGGCGACAATCACCGCATCGGTGTTGACGCCCACATCGCGCAGCTGTTGCAAAATCTGCGCGCCGGCATCATCCATGCCCACCGCAGTGATGAGGGACACATCAGAACCCAGGCGCGCCAGATTCTCGGCGATGTTCCGCGCCACCCCGCCAAAACCGAGCTCAATCGTTGCTGGATTTGAGAGCTCCGGCTCAATTGCCAGCGCGCGCGCGCGGACTTTGATATCCAACGCCGCCGTACCGATGACGAGCATGGCATGTTCACCGTTCATTGTGGGCGCTCCTGTGAATCACTTAAGCTAATAATAGTCAAGCAGACTCGTTATCGCTATCACCCCGGCAAGGTTACAAAATGTGAGGTGCTTTCAATTATAGAAAAGACCGGAGGGATTGTCAACCGGGATAAACGTCCCGAAATCCACTGCCGGTCATAATCCAGTGAATCAAGGCGCGACCGGAGAAACTCTGTCGCAATCGCCGCGTTAACGGCTAAAAAGCGTCCGCACACGGTCGCCAAACAAGCGCAAAACGGTAGATAGGGCCTTGGTGATCTCGGTCTTTGAGATCTTCGAGACCCCTTCCCGGCGGTTTTCGAAGGTGATGGGCACTTCGCCCACGCGCCAATGCTGGCGCTGGACATGGTAGAGCATTTCGATGAGGAAGGAATAGCCGTTGGAGCGAATTTGATCCAGCGGCGCCGCCTCCTGGACCTCGCCCCGTTCCAAGCTAAACCCCCCGTTTTTAAATGGGGCGGCAAACCGTCCCCGGGCCCGGCGTTGGGTTTCGGCCCCACACCGTGGGAATTTGGGG
>CAZDSF010000044.1:31274-31996 GCA_964508025.1 uncultured Anaerolineales bacterium | reverse complement strand
GCCGCCTCCAGGACCTCGCGCCGGTAGCAGCGAAACCCCGCAGTAGTATCATGCGCGCGCAATCCGAGCAGCGTCCGCGCGAAGGCGTTAGCGCCCCAGCTCAGCGCAATTCGGGGCGCGGTGCAGCCAACCGTCTTCCCGCCCGGCACATAGCGGCTGCCGATTACCAGATCGTAACCCGCCGTCGCCTGCTCCACCATTGCCGGAATACGCGCGGGGGGATGCGAGAAATCCGCGTCCATGGTGCAGATCAGGGCGCTGTCGCCCGCCAGGGCGCGGCGGAAACCGGCGATGTAAGCCGTCCCTAATCCCATTTTCCCCGCGCGATGAATGACCGTTACCCGTTCGGGATACGCCACTGCCAGCGCATCGGCAAGCGCCCCTGTGCCATCTGGCGAGCCATCATCCACCACGATCACGTTTACCGCGCCGGGCAGCGCCACCAAAAGCCGCACCAACCGCTCGATATTCTCACGCTCGTTGTATGTTGGCACAATCACCGTTGTCTTCATCACTTTGTCCACCATCCAGGAAGTGTAAGCGCATTCTAGCCGCTTTCAGCCGCAGCACAAGCACAATACCCAACCATCGGGTCAGGGCTTTCACACTTGACTCCTTGGGGCAACATACGGCCTAAAGGCCAGGGACAAAGAGGGGATTTTTGGGGCGGGGGCAGCCACCCGCCCAAAAACCCCCACGAAAAGCACCTACAGCGGGAGGAA
>CAZDSF010000044.1:0-31264 GCA_964508025.1 uncultured Anaerolineales bacterium | reverse complement strand
CCCCAGGGGTTCTGGGATTACACATTCGCCTCTGGGGGCAAACTCCGGCCAAACCGGCCTGGTAATATGGGGGTTTTTGGGGGGGGCCCCCCCCCCCCCCCAAAAATCCCCTCTCGAAAAGCCGCTTCAGCGGCAAGATTAAGAATAGCAATAAGAAGAGTTGCCCAAATGCGATAGCCCCTGCTATCGGATATTGCTCTAAACGCATTCTGGTTTATAGTGATGCGTTCAAAAACAGTTTACACAAAGGATGTTACCGAACCTGCGACGCCAATGAACATCATTAATGCAGAGGGGCGGAGGAGCAGAGGTTTTCTTCTTCATCCTTCCGCCCTCATCCTTCATAATTTTTAGAGGAGCGCTTCGACGTGAAAGGTAAAATCATCGCCTGGCTGCGAGCCTGGGGACCGGCGTTGTTGTGGATGGGGGTGCTGTTCTATCTCTCGTCGCAGGAGCGACTGCCTCAGCCGCCCAATCCCTGGGTGAACACGCTGGCGCGGAAGGGCGGTCATGCCGCCGCGTTTGGCTTGCTGGCGTTGCTCTATGCGCGCGGGCTGCGCTATGCCGGCGTGACCGGGAAAGCGCAGCTTCTATCCGCCTGGCTGCTAACCGCGCTCTACGCCTTCAGCGATGAGGTACATCAAGGCTTCACGCCGGGAAGACATCCCACGGTGGGCGATTGGCTCATTGATATGGCCGGAGCTACAGCGGCGCTGGCGCTTCTGAGGCTATGGCTTCGGAAATCTGCTCCGGCGGGACAAGCGGCGCGATGACGATGTCCCCAAAGCGTTCGCCCTGCTGCGCCTGAATCGTTTGCTGTTTGATCAGCTCCAGAATCGCTTGCAGCGTGACCACAGCTTCCAGCCGGGTAGCCTGTTGGCTCAAGAGCGAACGGAAGAACAACTGCTGCCAGCGCATCAACCGTTGACGGATCAGATGGATCTGCTGGACGATGGAGATGCGCGGGCGCTGAATCGCCTCTTGTGGGCGCGGCCCCTCGCGGGGATAGAGCACGGCTTCCGCCGCCGCGCGGAGCGCCGCAACGGTGACGCCGCTGAGATCGAGAATGAAGCGCTGCGGCGTGACGGTCGGCGCGACATGGACATAGCAACGCTTACCGGCAGCATCCTGCTGCCGCAACCATTCCGCCGCCTCTTTGTACAGGCGATAGGTCCGTAACTGCTGCACCAGCTCATCGCCGGGATCCTCCTGCGCGAGCGCCGCGGTCTGCGCCGGACGGGGCAGCAACACTTGCGACTTGATCCACAACAGCCGCGCCGCAATGACCAGAAAATCGGCGACAACCTCAATCTCCAGGCGGCCGCGCATCGTTTCCACATACGCCAGGAACTCATCCGTCACCTGAGCGAGCGCCAGCTGCGTGATGTCGAGCTCCTCCTTCTCGATCAGATGTAGCAGCAGATCGAGCGGGCCTTCAAATTGGGCAGTGTGGACACGATAATCCATAGTCATCTCCATCCGGGTTTGCGAGACTAACCATACCCGAAAAGCCCCAAAGCGCAACCGCAGTGCAACCGCCTTCCGACGCCGCTGCGATTCGCGCTTTTGCAGTGAAGGCAAATGATGCTATATTCAGAGTGGGCGACGGAAAACACAGGAAAGGCGAGAGACGATTTTGGCATCGGCGGCGCTGCTGTTAGGAGAATTGCTGGCGGTATTGGGCCTGCTCCTGCTGGCGGATCGCTGGCTGCACCGCCACCTTCAAGGAGTGATGTTCCTCCTCACGAATGACGCCGAAATCGCCCTGTGGCTTTACGCGCTGACGCTCTTTCCAGGCGTGCTGCTCCACGAGAGCAGCCACGCGCTTGCGGCGCGGATTCTCGGTGTGCGCATCGGACGCCTCTCGATCCTGCCGCGTCGCGTGGGCAAGCGCATCCAACTGGGCGTTGTGCCCGTCGAGGAGACCGATATCTTCCGCGCCAGTCTCATCGGCGCGGCGCCGCTGTTCGCCGGCACAGCCGCTATCTTCGCCATCGGGCATTTCGTTTTCGGCACGCCCGATGTGCTGGCGGCGCTCGGCGCGGGGGATTGGCTCGCGGCCCTGCACGCGCTACAACAAGCCTTTCAAGCGCCGGATGTGTGGCTCTGGGCTTTCCTGGTCTTCACCATCGGCAACACCATGCTGCCCAGCCGCGCCGACACCCATGCCTGGCCCTTCCTCGGCGCGGTCTTCATCGTCGTCGGGGCGATTGCGGCATTTGCGGGCGCGGGCGCGGCGCTGCTGGAGGGCATCAATCGGCTGTTGACGCTGGGCGTGCGGTGGATCATTCTGCTCGGCGCCAGCACGTTGTTGGTAAATGCGCCTTTCTTCCTGGCGCTGTTCCTGGTGGAGAAGCTTCTGGAGCGTCTCACCGGTAAGCGCATTGTCTATGGTTAAGTAAACCATAGAGCCGTATGCAGTGAGCGGTAAGCAGTCAGCCCTGAGCGGCAGGGAATTGCTCTTTCCGGAGATTTTCCTGCTCACTGCCCACCCATCTCTGTTCACAACGCACTCGTCACGATTCCATTGGAGCATACACCGTGATCAAAAAACACTGGCCCGCCATTCTGATTCTGGTCGCGTATCTCATCGCCGGAACGTTCTACGCGGCACTGACGCCGCGCTGGCAAGTACCCGATGAACCAGCGCATTACAACTACATTCGTTCCCTTGCACAAGGCAATGGCTTCCCGGTCATGGAAATGAAGGACTACGACCAGCAATATCTTGAACGGCTCACCGCCGAGCGTTTCCCGCCGCACCTGCCCATTGATGATCTCGCCTATGAGGATCACCAGCCGCCGCTCTACTACCTGCTGGCGACGCCCGTCTTCCTCATCGGGGGGGGCGCGTTGCTGCCGTTGCGGCTGTTCTCCCTGCTGCTCGGCGGCGCCGTCGTCGCGCTGACGATGGCCCTTACGCGCGAAGTTCTGCCCCGTTCGCCGGGCCTGGCGTGGCTGGCGGGCGGTTTCGTCGCCTTTTTACCGCAACACCTGGCGATGATGGCCGGCGTCAACAACGACTCCCTGACCGAGGCGCTGCTGGCATTGTGGCTGTTCCTGGCGCTGCGCTACCTGCGCGGTAAGACATCGCCCCTCGCATTGGGAGGCGTGCTCGGCGCGCTGCTGATCACCAAGACCACTGGCTACGTCGCATTGCCGCTTTCGTTTCTCGTCGTGGCGTTACGTTGGCGGCGCAGCGGCTTCTCCTGGCGTTGGGCGGTCAAACAGCTGGCGCAAATCCTGCTGCCGGGGCTGGCGTTGGGCAGTCTGTGGTGGATCCGAAACCTTGCAGTGTACGGTTGGCCCGATTTCCTGGGCTTGCAACGCCACGATTTGGTAGTCGTGGGGCAGCCGCGCACCGCCGACTGGATCGCCCGTGATGGCCTGTTCCCCTTCCTGCGCGGCGCGCTGCGCACCACCTTCCAATCGTTCTGGGGACAGTTCGGCTGGATGGGGGTAGTGCTCGACGCGCGCATCTATCTGGGCGCGGGCCTCTTCACCGCACTGACAGCCTGGGGCGTGCTCTGGCTGGGCGTGAAAGTCGCCAAAGAGGGGCTGGAGCCGCGTCAGCGCGACGCGCTGCTCCTGTTAGGCGCGTCAGCGCTCATCACCACGGCGCTGCCGGTGTGGTATAACCTCACTTACGTACAGCATCAGGCACGCTATCTCTTCCCGGCGTTGCCCATTTTCGCCCTGCTCGCCGCTGTGGGGCTGCGCCGCCTCACCGAAGTGCGGCTCGCCGTGCTCACCGGACTGGGCCTCATCGCGGTCGTAATCGTGCTGGGAATCGTGGGGCTGTTGCGCGGCGACGCGCCGCTGTGGACGATGGGACTTGTCGGCGCGGCAACCGTCGCCGTACTGATTACGGGCGCGCTACCGAACGGGCGCAAAGGGATTGCGGGCGGCGCGCTCCTGCTGGGCTTCCTGGCCCTGGATTTCTGGTGCCTCTTCGGCTTCATCATTCCGATGCTCACATAGACTCGTGACTCATCACGCATGACTTTTTGACTTTCCAGGAGAAACGCTTATGTCCCTTGAACCCGGATTGACTGCCGAAATTCGCCATCTCGTCGCCGAAACCGATACCGCCGCCGCTTATGGCAGCGGATTGGCGCCCGTTTTGAGCACGCCGCATCTCATTGCATTGATGGAAAATGCGGCGCAGCGGGTCATCCAGCCTTTCCTGGAACCGACGCAGACCGCAGTGGGAACGCTGATCGAGATGCAACATCTCGCCGCCACGCCCGTGGGCATGGAAGTGACCGTGCGCGCGGAGTTGCTCGCCGTAGACCGGCGGCGCTTGCGCTTCAGCGTCGAAGCGTGGGACGAGCAGGAGCGCATCGGGACCTGCATCCACGAGCGCGCCATCATTGACCGGCAGCGCTTCATGCAGCGCGTGGAGCAAAAGCTGGCGAGCGGGAGCAGAATAGGATGATAGGATGAGGGGGTGAGGGGGTGAGGGGGTGAGGGGGTGAGGGGGTGAGGGGGTGAGGGGGTGAAGGTAACAAGCAATCTCCCTATCTCCCCATCTCCTCACCACCCCAGCTCCCTACTGCCCTACATACAGCGCTTCCGCATTCCACAGCGCAGCGGGATTGGAGGCATCGGGCCGAAGGCCCTGCACTTCGGGGCGCGCCACGAACCACTCGGGACGCCAGGTGAGGAAAAGCGTCGGTAGGTCGCGGGAGAGGATGGCGCCGGCTTCGCGCAACGCTGCGTCGCGCGCCGTTGCATCCACGCTGGTCAGTGCGCGCAAACATACCGCATCGTAATCCGCCGAGACATACCCACTGAAATTTTCTCCCGCCCAGGCGCTCGCAGCGCTGGGAATGCGCTCCGAATGCCACGCCCCGCACACCACGGGCGCGGCGGCGCTCCAACCGAAGAGCGCCAGATCGAAGCGCCGCCCGAAGAGCGGACTTGCCGGATTCGCCGCGTAGAGTAACCGGGCATCCATCGGCTGCGGAAACACGCGCACCCCGCAAGTTTCCAGATCAGCCGCGAGATTTGCCGCAGCGACGGTATATTGCGGCGCGAGCAGCAACGTCAAACTCAACGGCGTTCCCGCAGCAAAGCCCGGCGCATCCCGCGCCTCGCGGAAGCCGTCGCCGTTTTCATCGCGCCAACCGGCCGCATCCAACAATGCCTGCCCCTTTTCGGGCGCGTAAGCATAGCGCGTCAACGCCGCGCCGCCAAAACCGGGATGATCCGGCGGGACAAAACTATCCGCCGGTAAAAATGCCTGCCCTGGCTGTACCAACGCGAGCCGGTTGCGATCAATGCACTGCGCCAACGCCTGTCGTACCCGCAAATCGGCCAGCGGCGTAGCGCGCGCGTCGGCTGGCGCGAGATTGAAGTCCAGGCGCTGAAATATTGGCTCGTAGCCCGTATCCGCCCAGATGCGCGCCTGCCCCTCCTCCATGAGCGCGGCCCAGGCTGACCAGTTCACCTGCATCGCGGCGGCTGGGAGCACCACATCGCACTCGCCGGCTTCGACCAGCCGGGGCCACTGCGCCAGGTCAAAGGCGGGGAAGAGCACCGTCACTTCATCAAGCAACGGCGGCGCGCCCGCATAATTTGGATTGGGGCGCAGCCGCATCCCCACACCCGGTTGCCACGCTTCGATGACGAACGGCCCGGTGGCAAGCGGCGTGCGATCGGCGAAAATCGCCGGTAACGCCAATCCGCTGTAGCGATGCGCCGGCTGAAAGGGAAACAGCAAGGCAGGCGCATCCGCGCTCAGAAAGCCCGGCAGCCCCACCCAGCGCGCCCTTCGCGCATCGAGCGCTTCGAATTGGGTGGTGCGCTCCGCCAACTCGCGCCAGCGCCCGCGCGCTTCCGGCGCCTGCGCCAGGTGATAGCCCAGCAGCGCGTCGCGCATCGTCAGCGGCGCGCCATCGGACCAGAAGAGCTCGCTGCGCAGGGTAAACGTCACCACGAGCTGGGGCAAGCGCAGCGTTTCCGCGCTCTCATTGACCTGTAAAGCCCCGGTCACATCCACGTAGCGCATCCCCGGCGCGACCGGCGTGGTGCGTGTGAGCACGTCACCGCTGGCGACGGTGGGGATGTGCGTCAGCAAACGCGCTTCCCACGCGAAGTTCACCCGCTCCGCAGCATCTTCTTGCATCAACGCGAGCAGATCCACGCCCGCCGGCGAAGGGTTGAAGGGGCTAAGCGTCGCCGGTTCGGGGGAGCAAAGCGTCAAGCGTTGGGGGCGCGGCGTGGGCGCGAGGGCCGCCGGCGTCACTGTGGGCGCGCGGCGCGTTGGCGTCGTCGCTGCCGTTGCAGGCAACGGTGTTGCTGATGGGGTGACGCTCCTGGCGCAGGCGCTCAACAACAGCAGCAGCGCCGCGAGCCAGAAAAAACACCGTTTTCCGCAGCGCTCACGCACCCAACGCCTCACGGAGCAATGCCAGATCCGCCTCTCGCACCGCGCCCTCGAAGGTGAGGGGAGCGCGCGGCGGGCCGACGTGGATGCCGCGCATCTCCAACCCGGCGCGCACGGCGAGGCTGCCGCCAGAGCCGGTGACGCGGCTCACGCGCTGGGCCTGGTATTGCCCGGCGCGCGCGGCCTCCCAATCGCCGGCGCGCATGGCGCGGTACACCGCCTGCCACTGCGCGGCGATCAGATTGGCGCACGCGAGGATGCCGCCCACCGCGCCGGCTGCGATCCCCGGCAGAAAGACCGTCCCGCGCCCTACCAACACCTGGAAGGTCGGCGGCACACGCTCCAAGACCTCCAGCATGTAAGCCAGATCGCCAGAGGTGTCTTTCATCCCAATGATGTTGGGGATGGCAGCGAGCCGGGCAACCATGTCGGGCGGAATCGGCTGGCCCGCCAGTTGGGGGAAATTGTAGAGCAGGATGGGAAAATCGGGCAACGCAGCGGCGACCGCCGCGAAATGCCGTTCCATGCCGGCGAGAGAGGGGCGCAGGTAGTAGGGGGCGATGATCAAGGCTGCATCGGCGCCTGCATCGCACGCGTCGCGCGTCAGGGCGATAACTTCCCGTGTGGCGACCGCCCCCGTACCCGCAAGCACCGGCTTCTGCCCGGCGGCGACCTCCACCACGGCGGCGATAGCCTCACGACGTTCGGCGGGGGTGAGCAGCGGAAAATCCGCCGTCGTCCCGTTCACCAGAAAGCCATCCACATCCGGCAGCAGATGGCGCGCCAACACGCGCAACGCCGCCGCATCGAACGCCTCGTTCTCGGAATATGGCGTAATCAACGCGGGAATGATCCCTTGTAGTTGCAACACGATGCACCTCCATGGATAGAGTCAAGAGTCAGGTAATGGGTGATGGGCAGCAAGTTACAAGCCGCAAACCACAAGCAACATGCTCCCCAGCTCCCCTGCTCCTCAGCTCCCTATTTCCCCTACTGCTCTCTAGCGCTCGCGGCTGAGATAGAGCAAGACTCCCAGCGTGAGTACGCCCAAGACAGACAGCGCGAGCAGTTTGTACAACGCAGTCGAAAGCAGCAGCGCCAGCGCGCCAAACACGGCGCAGACGCCCCAATACAAACCCACAATCGTCCGAATCGAAAGCCCGGCATCCTGGAGACGATAGTGCAGATGCCGCCGGTCGCCCTGACCGGGGTTCAGCCCGTGCCGCAGCCGGTCAATGATTGTCCAGGCGACATCGAGGATCGGAATACCCATCACCATGAGCACCATGGCGACGCGCGCCCCCGCGATGAGACCCAGCGCAGCCAGCGCGTAGCCCAGCACAAAAGAACCGTTGCTGCCCATGTGCGCCCGCGCAGGATGGATGTTGAAGACGAGAAAACCCAACGCCGCGCCGAGCAGGGCCAACGCTTGCGGCGCCACGCTGTACTGCCCCATCCGAATCATGTGAAGCGCCAGCACTGCCGCCATGATCGCCGCTACGCCTGCCGCCAGCCCATCCAACCCATCCAACCAGTTCACGGTGACGATCATGCCGGTGATCCAGAAGATCGTCAGAGGCACATACACCATCCACGGCGCATTGATCAGCGCGCCCGTAAGCGGGTTGTTGAACTGCTCCAGGATGATGAGCGTCGCAATGGCTATGATGGCGGCGATGAGATACGCCACGTATTCAGCCCAGGCGGGAAGCTCAAAGCGATCATCTAGCAAACCTGCGCCGAATAGCAACACCCCACCGCCGATCAAGCCCCAGAGACGGCGCGTCTCGTTGGGATCGGCGGTGGGGATGTGAAAGGATTGCGCCAGCGCCAGCGCGCCGAAGAATCCTAACGCGATGCCGAGGCCGCCGAGGCGCGAAATCACGCCCGCGTGCTGTCGCCGTCCGCCGGGCGCGGCAACAATGCCCCACCGCAATCCCAGCGGCTGTCCCAGGCGGGCGCCCACCAGCGCCAGGCCAAAGCCGGTGAGCACCACCAGGACATAACGCAGCGTGTAAGGCCCCATCGCGCCGGCTTAGCGTCGCCTAACCTGTTCCGAATTGTCGGTCGCCCGCATCGCCCAAGCCGGGGACAATGTAGCCGTGTTCGTTCAGGTGATCGTCAATCGCCGCCACGTAGATGGGCACATCAGGATGCGTCTTGGTGAACGCTTCGATCCCCTCCGGCGCAGCAATCAGGCCCATGAACTTGATCCGGTGCGCGCCCCAGCGTTTGAGAATATCCACCGTTGCAATTGCCGAGCCGCCGGTCGCCAGCATGGGATCCAGCACCAGACAAACATCCACCGTGGGCCGCACGGGCAGCTTGTTGTAGTATTCCACGGGGCGCAGCGTGCGCTCGTCGCGGAACAGACCGATGTGCCACACCTCAGCAGAAGGCATCATCTCCCAGACGCCATCCACCAGCCCCAGCCCGGCGCGCAGAATCGGCACCAGCCCAATGTCGCCCTTGAGCCGCATCGCGGCAGCTGTTTCGAGGGGCGTCTCCACGGTGTAAGGTTCCACTTCCAGATCCGCTGTCGCCTCATACGCGAGGAGAATCGCCAGCTCTTTGACCAATTCGCGAAACTTCTTGGATTCGGTGTCCTTCTTGCGCAACAATGCCAGCTTGTGCTGCACCAACGGGTGCGTGGATACGTGTACTTGCGTCATGAGTCAATGCCTCCTATGAGAATTATGAAGGATGAAGGCGGAAGGATGAAGAAGAAAACCTCTGCGCCTCCGCGCCTTCCCGTCTCTGCGTTAATAATCTTCGCGTTCAGCAGCATGCCTTGTAAGAAAAATCAAACGAGCCATCACGCGGCGCTTTGGGATGCCAGCTTCAAACGCACGAACAACGCCGGCGCGCCCCAGGTGACCCAAAGCCCCAACAATCCATAGCGGATACCCCGCAGAATCAGGTACAGGGTGGTGCCTTCATCGGTGAACAGACCGAAGACCATCTTTAGCCCGCGCCACAACAGGAACAGGACGATGACCCCAACCACGTAGCGCAGCGCTCGCTGCTGCAACGCTCCGCCAACCTCGAAGCGCACGCGCGCCCGCTCCATCATCGCACCGATGATGCCGCAACAGAGCGTCGCCACGGCAGCGACAAAATCCGAGTACGGTTGAAGTATGCACAGCAGCACTCCGAGCGCCGCCAGACCGATCAGCCACAGACTGGAGCTGCGGCGCGCCACCCACCCGGTCACAGATGGCGTCGCCGCCAGAAGCACACCGAGAAACGCCAATCCCACCGCGATACCGACGATCACATCACCGGGGTAGTGAACACCAAGATACGGACGCGAGAGGCTGATGCCCAGCACCAGCAGCGCCGCCAGCACCCAGAACCACACGCGCCGCACCTGCGACGCCATGTACATCCAAATCACCGTGCTGTTCTGCGCGTGGCCCGAAGGCAAACTCCACCCACCAGGGTCATCGAGCTGCAAGATGCGCCCCTGCGTCAGAAACGGGCGCGGCGCCCGGAGCAGCTCTTTGATCGCCACATTGACGCCCTGGCTGCCCAGCAAAGCAACGAGCAAGCCAATCCCCCAAGCCTTGCTGATGCACCACAGCACCAGGGGGCCGGCCAGCAGCGAGAATTCTTCGTTCCCTATCAGCGTTAGAAAGCGAAAGAACGGCGTCCAGGCCGGATGCCCCTGCTGCAACCACAACATCAATGGCACTTCCCAATCCCAAAACGGTGTCATGATAACCTCCAAGTCACAAGTTATGCGTCATGCGTCATGCGTCATGCGTCATGCGTCATAAGCCACTGGCAACCGCCCCCCTATCTCCCCACCGCACTATCTCCCCATCTCTCTACGCTACGGCTCGCCCACGATCCAGCGCGCGATGAGGGCGTCGAGGACGCCGTCGCTGCGCAAGGCATCGAGAATCTCGTCGAAGGCTTTGATCAGCGCGCCGTCATCCCGCCGCGCCGCGATGACATACGGTTCATCCGTGACCAGAAAGGCGGTCAGCGCCGCTGGCTCGCCTCGCGTCACTGCCGCGCGCGCCGCCAACCCATCCACCACCGCCGCTTCGACCGCGCCAACCGCCAACGCCGCCAGCGCTTCCGGCGCGCTCTGATACAGCATCAATACGGGCGGCGGCGTCAGCTGCTTCTCCCAGCCCAGCGCCGCCATGTGCCCATCCGCGCCGAAGACGGCGCCCAGACGCCGGCCCGCAAGATCGGCAGGCCCGGTGATGGCAGCCGCTTCCGGCGCGACCAGCATCTCCCCCGCGTTGAAATACGGCGCGCTGAACATAAAATCCCGCGTGCGGGTTGGATCTGGATAAAGCGCGGAGATGATGACATCGGCGCGCCCGACGATCAACGCATCGTACAGGCCATCATACGTGGTGGTGACAAAGTGCGCCTGGACGCCCAAACGCTCCGCAAGCGCCCAGGCTAAATCCACATCCAGGCCCATGGATTGATCCATCTCATTTACGAACTCAAACGGCGGGAACGATGGATCCATCGCCACCCGCAGCACGCCTGCGTCCCGAATCCGCGCCACCGGATCCGCACGCGAGAAGCATGCCGTCAGAAGCAGCAGGAACAACACCCACGCCCACCGGCGTCGGATCTGAGGCTGCGCCTCAACGTGGGTCAACATCACGCCACATCTTCGATTCCGTGTTGCAGCGCCGTCGTCAATGCCAGGCGCACTTTGCGCTCCAAGGCATCGCCCAGCATCAACAAACCCAACAGATCATCTTGCGCTTCCGGCATGGCGCCAAGTTGCCGCCAGGCAATCTCGATGGCGTGATTCAGCTGTTGCAGATGCCGCAGCAACTCTCCCATCGTCGCCAGCGGCGAGACCAGCCGCGAACGCAACACCACCCAAGGCCCGGTCATGGCGCTCAGCAATTCCAGACCGATAGCCGTCTCGGAATCGAGAAACGCGAGATGCGAAAAGCCGCCCAAAACCTGGATATGCCAGGTGCCCTGCAAGAACTCCCGCAGCGCCGGCGCATCGAAATGCGCCAGCAGCCCTTCGGCTTGCAGGGTGTTATAAACCTGCTCCAGCGGCACAAACACTTCTGCCGACTCGGTGAGCAATTGTTCGACGCGGGCAGTAATCGGATCTGTAATCATTCAGGTACCGTGTAGGTCTCCCCAATTTGCATGACATGCGGCTGCGTATTGGTCTCCTGCCGCACCCGCTCCGCCCAGGCGTGAGGGTCCTGGACGATCAGGTCCCACGTCTCATAATGCATGGGAATCGCCACTTTGGGCCGCAGCAGTTTGACGGCGCGCAACGCATCGTCAGGCCCCATCGTGTAATTATCGCCGATGGGCAGCAGCGCCACATCCAGCACCTCCTCGCCGATGAGGGCCATGCTCGCAAAGAGGCCCGTATCCCCGGCGTGGTAGACTTTCTGCCCTTCGGCGCTGATGAGCACGCCGGCGGGCATCCCGCCATACGAGCCATCCGGCAGCGAGGAGCCATGCACGGCGATGGTCAGCTTCAGATAGCCGAAGGGATAGTGGAAGCCGCCGCCGATATGCTGGGCGTGGACTTTCTCGAAGCCCTGCCGCCGTAGCCAGCCGCAGATCTCTGCGTTGGCGATGATCGTCGCGCCGGTGCGCCGGGCGATCTTGTCGGTATCGCCAATGTGATCGCCGTGCCCGTGCGTGAGCACGATGTACTGCGCGTCTACTTCCGCCGCCTTTACCGGCGATACAGGGTTGTGGTCGAAAAACGGGTCAATCACGATCCCCACATCGCCAATCGTCACCTTCCAAGTCGCATGTCCGTACCATGTCAGTTGTATCATCTCACCTCCCTATCACCCTAGCTCCCCATCGCCTCCGCTCCCTCGCCGCTTACTTCTCCTGCTTGAGCTGCTTGAGCGTTTCCAAAATTCGCTGTTCGTGGCCGTGGCCCTTGGGACGGAACCAGCCGCCCTCCACGCCCTCCGGCAGATAACGCTGCTTCACCCAACCGGTGGGATAATCATGTGGATATTTGTACGCCTTCGCCAGATGCCGCTCGCTGTTCAGCAGCGTATGCGTATCTCGCAGGTAGACGGGCGGCGGGCGATAGCCGTGCGCTTCGATTTCCGCAAGCGCCTGCCAGTAAGCGCCAACGCTGTTAGATTTGGGCGTCGTCGCCAGGTAGAGCGTCGCTTCGGCGAGATGATACTGGCCCTCCGGCATTCCCACCCACTCGAAGGCTTGCGCGCACGCCGCTACCACCACAATCGCCATCGGCGATGCCAGCCCGATATCTTCCGCCGCGAGCACCAGCAAGCGGCGCAGGATGAAGCGCGGATCCTCGCCCGCCGCGATCATTTTCGCCAGATAGTAGAGCGCCGCATCGGGATCGGAGCCGCGCACCGACTTGATAAACGCGCTGACAGTGTCGTAGTGCTCATCGCCGGATTTGTCGTAGTGCAGCGCGCGTTGTTGAATGGACTCCTCCGCCACCTCCAGCGTGATGCGGCAGACGCCCCCGGCATCCGGCGCGGTAGATTCCACCGCGAGCTCGAGCGCGTTGAGCGCGGTGCGGGCATCGCCGCCGGAAATCTCCGCCAGATGTTGGAGCGCCTCAGCGGTGATCTCGATGCGCCGGTTGCCGTAGCCGCGCTCCGAATCCGCGAGCGCGCGCCGCAGTAGATCTTCCACCTGCGGCTGCGAGAGCGTCTGGAACCGGAAGACCCGCGAGCGGCTGATCAGCGGGCCGATGATGGAGAAGTAGGGGTTCTCCGTGGTCGCGCCGATGAGCGTGATGGTGCCATCTTCCACAACCGGCAGCAGCCCATCCTGCTGCGCCTTGTTCCAGCGATGGATTTCGTCTACGAGCAGAATCGTCCGCTTGCCGTACATGCCCCGCCGATCACGCGCCTCCTCGACCACACGCCGCAAATCGGCTACGCCATCGAGCACGGCGCTCAGCGTCGCAAAGTGCGCCTGCGTCAGATTAGCGATGATCATTGCCAGTGTCGTCTTCCCCGTACCGGGAGGCCCCCAGAAGATCAGCGAGGAGAAGAGCCGGTCGCTCTCGATGGCCCGACGCAGCAAGCGCCCGGAGCCGACGATCGGCTCCTGTCCGAGGAATTCGTCCAGGGTGCGCGGACGCATCCGCGCCGCTAACGGCGCTTCGCGGCGGGCTTCCTCTCTGCGGCTGTGCTCGAACAAGTCCATGGCGCTTACCTCAGCCCTAAGTATAATCGCGTCATCGAAAGGGGCAAACGGCTGTCATCGCAAATCCCACGCGGGATTGTCGGAAACACCGGAGGGGGTATAATAGGCCACGTGGATGCAGAGAGCGCAGCGGGTAGAGGGCGGTGCAGGAGATAGATATGAACAAAGCAAGCAAATGGGTTGTGTGGATTGTTGCCTTCATCAGCGGGCTGTTGCTGGCGCGATTGAGTACACCGGCGCGGGTGATCATATCCTGGGAAACCGCCAGCGAAGTGGATGCGGCCGGTTTCCGCCTCTACCGGAGCATGGATGCCGATGGCCCTTTCGAATTGATTAGCCAGGGACTCATTCTTGCAGAAGGGGACCCTCTGGTCGGCGCAAAGTATGAGTATATTGATACCAACGTCACGTGGGGCGCGCGCTACTACTACCAGTTGGAAGAAATCAACCTTAGCGGCGCCGCCAGTCGCTACGACCAGACAGTGGTAGCGCGGGCAGGACTTGGCTGGATCTGGGCCATCGTCGGCGGCATCGTTCTGGCTGCCATCAGCAGCCTGATTACCGGCGTCGGCTTCAGTGCTACGCGCCAAACTGAGCCGGACGCGCCAATAGACACAGACGCAGCATGAGTACGAGCAGATGGTCGCTCGACGTGGGCGGCGTTGTATTGACGCTGGTTGGCCCAGACAATTGGCTGGCGAGCCTGCGGCAGCCGTGGCGCGATTGGGAAAGTTCGACGCCCGGCTTTCCAGTGCGGTTGCTCCCCAATGATACGCTTCCGCCGCCAGGCGGGCCGTATTTCAATGCCCGACCACAATTCACCAAAGGGATATGCCATTTGGAGACGCCGGGTTTTCGCGGCGTCATTTCCACCCAGGACGCCGAAGCATACCTCGAAGCGCACCCTTCTGTTAACGCCGCGGACCTGTCCTACTTCATCCGCACCGTCATTGCTCTGGTTGCCTTTGAACAAAGCGCATTGCTGGTGCATGGCGCCGGCATCGTTCACCGCGAAGCTGCCTTCATCTTATACGGGCTTTCGGGCAGCGGTAAATCCACGGCGGCGGCGCTTTCCACAGACAAAGCCGTTCTCAACGATGATCTCCTGGTGCTCCAGCCCACCGCGCAGGGCTGGGAAGTGCGCGCCACCCCCTTCGGGCGAAGACGCCATCCCAACATCACCGCTGCGCCGCTGCGCGCCTTGCTGCGACTGGTGCAAGCGCCGCACGACGCCCTCGAAGCCGTCTCCTCGGGGCAGGCGTTGGCGGAGCTGCTTGCCAACTCACCCGTCGTCAATGCGGATATTTCGCGCGCGCCGGAATTACTCGCGCGGTGGCAAAGGATCCTCCAAGAGATTCCTGGTTATCGGCTGCACTTCCGCAAAGCCAACACTTTTTGGGAGGTCATTGATGCTCACTTTGAATAGTGCACTCCAAATCGCGCCCGGCGTCATCACACGCGAGAGCGGCGACGAGCTGGTTGTGGTGCTACCGGCGCAGGGCAAATACTTTGTCCTCAACGGTACTGGCGCTGCCATTTTCCGGCGTCTGGATGGCGAGACCTCGCTGCAAATGATCGCGGAAACTCTCAGTCACGATTATCAAGCCCCGCTTGATAAAGTGCAAGCTGATGTGCTAGCTCTGGTAACGCAATTGCTGGAGCGCGAACTATTACTGGATTCTGAGAACTGACGCGAGCGCGGGCCAAAGTCTGCGCAAACTCCCAGCACCCGTAAAGCAGTTGCATAAACTGCCAAGCTATGCTATTGTAATACTACCGGGCTGGTCAGAGAACCTGAAAAAAGCGCGAAAAACAATAGCCACAGATTCAAATCTGTGCTATACTATCTTAGTCGAGATGAAAACTCCCTGAGGTTAGCATCTGAGTTGAAAAACCAGCCGGTTATCTACCGGGTAAATCTTGGATCAGGAAAATCACCCCGACACAAGCACTGCCAGCGCCGGACCAATGCTTTGGTCGGAATTTGTCTAAATCGGTGGTGACGATTTAGGCTAAGCGCCAACCGCAGGAGGTGCATCAAGCAGTGATAGGATGTGCAGATCGAGTTTCTCAAGTTTCGTTAACCCATTATTTTAGAAGGAGCGCAACCATGTACGAGACCCCAATGATCGTGTTTGAAGGCCAGTTGGAAGTTCACGCCGGTAGCCCGATTGACCCGCAGATCGAGCTCCCCGGACTCGGCTAATATCGAGCCGTTCACAATCACGCACTCTTCAGCCCGCAATAATTGCCAGGGACTCCTATGAGTGCTATAGAAGGGGGGAAAGCTCACACTTTCCCCCCTTCTACGTGCGTCTGTGATTGTGCACTTTCATCGCTGTGCGGCTCTATTGAAATTCAAGGATGCGCCTCAATGTACGCCTCCATATTTTGAACCTACTCCGATATTTATGCGACTATATCTATGGTAAGTGAAGCACGCGATTCTTCAGATGATGTCTCCCTGCTACAGCGCGTTGCTGAAGGTGATGAGTCAGCCTTTGAAACGCTTTATCAACGATATAGTGTACCGCTGTTCAATTACCTTCTGCGCCTGATGCACGATACCGGTGGGGCAGAAGAACTGCTGCAAGATGTCTTCTTGACAGTCTGGCAAGACGCGCGGTGCTTCCGGGGCGAGGCCAGCGTCAAAACATGGCTGTTTCGCATTGCACATCATCGCGCCGTTTCCTGGCTACGTAAACGGCATGAACCTCCCAATGGGGATCTGGAAGATTTGGCTTTGAACAATCTGACTACAGATCCCGAAGGACTAACCATTGAAGCCTGGGAAATTGCACAGATCTACGCCGCACTGAACAGCCTTTCCGTTAAACATCGTGCAGTGTTGGAGCTAGCGATCTTTTGCGAACTGCCGTATACCGAAATCGCCAGAGTGATTCAATGTCCGGTCGGTACCGTGAAGAGCCGGATCAGCTACGCCCGTCGTTGTCTGTTACAGTATTTCGAGAATCATGATTTGGACAAGTTACGCGAGAAGCAAAACGCATGAAGCACCGCCGCACATACAGCTACAAAGCATTGGAAGCTCTGCTACCAGGGTATCTTAACCAGACGCTCTCAGCCGCAGAGCAAGAGGCTGTTGTTCAAGGGCTGCAGGAAGATCCTCGTTTGAACAAGGCCCTGCAAGAATGGCAGGCAATTCAGCAGACGGTGCAAGCGCAGACGCTGCATCACCCTCCAGCCGCCGTCAAGGAACAGTTGATGGCGCGGGTGCGAGCCTGTAATCTACCACAACGCCAGGTAATACCGGCTTGGTTTGTCCGCGCCTGGGGAGTGACCCTGGGAATAACTACGTTGCTGCTGCTGTGGGTGATCCTCCAACCGGGGATTCAACTGCAATGGAGTGTGCAACAGGGTCAAGCTGCCGCTTTTCGTATCTATCGCGCGCCGGCGGGCAGTGCTGATTTCACGCTATTGCATGAATCGGCGAATCCGCCAGTCGCCCAAACCTATCGCTTTGTGGATACAGACTTATGGCGCGGGCGGGCTTATGCTTATCGGATTGTGGCGCTAGGACCAGAAGGGCAGCGTGTTTTCAGTAACGAAGTCACCACAGACGCTTTCACAGCATTACCCGGACAACTGGCGGTGATTCTGACCAGCATGATTATCGGTTACAGTGCAGTAAAGCTCATCGAACAATGGCCCGTACCGCCCCGGCGCCATCAAATCTGCTGAGCGAGATGCTGGTACTAACAGCAATTCAGCCCAAAGGCTGGAGGGGGGACTTCTGTGGTGAGGATTTGCCTTGCCATAAAAACCTTCTCCTGGGTCGAAGAAAGCAGGGGCTTCTGTGAAGTTCACTATAGGGCGGAAACTGACAGTTGGAATCGTCATTGCCACGCTCTGGATCTGCGCCACCGTTGGGACTGGCAGCGCCTATATAAACTACAACCCTCAAGGCCCAGATCAATACCTCGACTCCGGCTATCAATGGATAGTGACAGCGGATACCGCCGCCAATCACATCCCCTGTCTGCGTTGGGCCATCAACCGCCCCCATACCTGGGCCTATACCCACTGCACCCAAACCGGAACAGCGGCAGATGTCTGGAGCTGCACCATTCCCGATGCGCCTTCCAATGCCCGCATCTACTACCAGTTCTACAAGGGCCTGGCGGAGGATCAGTGCGATCCAGAAGGCACAACTTGGGAATGGACGCCGCAACACGTCTTTGTAACAGCCCGCGATACGGTGCTCTTGAATCGGCTCAACGGTCGAGACCCTTTATTGCAAGCAGGGTTGATTGGTCTGATATGGGTCATCTGTGGCGCGGTCGCCATCGCCTGGCGTCACCACCATTGCTGAAACCCTTTCCTTGAACACACGGCACCCGTTTCGTGGCGCTCCCGCGCGCCGGAATGCTTTTTCCCCGCGTGCGCTTCGCGTAGAAGCGCGCTTTTCCTCTGAAAATACTTGACAACCGCCTCACGAAAGGGTATAGTCATACTACGATGCTGGATGCTACCCCAGCAGTCACGCGCTGTCCGCTCGCAGCGCGTGACTGCTGGGCTGAAAAGCGCGATCAACTCGCGAGACAATAATGGTTCAGAATGATTGGGGGAATACCATGAACATAAAAACTGCATTCCGTTTGAGCCTTGGCCTGGCGCTTGCCGGAGGTCTGCTCTGGGCGGCTTTGAGCATAGGGCTGCCGGCGCAAGCCACCTTCGACCGGCAGGATTCTGATCTTCCCAATGCTCCAGCTACAGAGCCGGATTGGCCGGCGGATATTTTCGCGCCGGCGCCTGCTGCCGATGCGCTGCCGCCCGTTTCCCGCATCGCCGCGGCATCGCAGCAGCTGCCACCCGTAGCCGCCCCCTGGATGTTGCCCAATCCCGTCTGGCGCATCGGCATCACACGGGATGGCTTGTATCAACTGTCTTACGATGCGCTCGGAGCGGTCGGCGTTCCCGTCGCCGGAACCGCAACAGGCGCCTTCCGCCTCTGGCATCGCGGCGCGGAAGTCGCTATCGAAGTCCGCGACGCCAACAACAACGGGATTTTCGAGCCGGGCGACGCGCTGGTCTTCTATGGTGAGAAATTCCACGGCAGCGTTCAGGATGAGAAGTACACCGATGAGAACGTCTACTGGCTCAGTGTTAGCCCCGGCGCCCAGGGCAAGCGGATGACGACGCGATCAGTGCCCCCTACTGGCGCGCCCGCCACAGGCATCTGTCTGGAAACCGTGGTGGCAGAACAGAATCTTCGCTACTTTCCACGCTGGAACAACACGCCCGGCACCGACACGACCTGGTTCTGGGAACGCATGATCGCGCCGCTTGGACAAATCGTAACGCACACCTTTCCCATTCCGCTCACCAACATCCACACCACAGCGCACACCGCCACCCTGCGCATCGAGGTCGCCGGACGCAGTTACAGTGCCGCCATCAATCCAGATCACCACCTCAATCTAACCCTCAATGGGACCTTCGTGGGTGAGGTATTCTGGGATGGTCAAACCGGGTACGTCGCAGATTTTGACATTCCCAGCGCCCTCTTGCAAGAAGGCAACAACACGCTCAGTGTGGGGGTTGTGGGGACGGTGGTTGCGCAAGATGTATACTTTGACCGCGCCGAAGTCACCTATCGGCGTCAGCCAGTCGCGCAACAAAACACGCTCTCCTGCACCGTGCCGGAGACCGGAACGCACACGTACACCTTTACCGACCTACCATCCACCGCCCGCATCTACGACATCACAGACCCGCTCAGTCCGATCAGACTCACGGGGCATGTAGCTTTCACCTTCCGCGATACGATCACAGCCGGCGCGCGATACATCGCCGGCATTCCCTTTGGCCTTAGTCCAACCTACGAAGTCTACTTGCCGCTGTTGCTCAAGAATAGCGGCGGCGCAGTGCAGAGCCTGTCAAACCTTACGCCAGAGATTACCCTGGCAAATACCGAGCTGCCGGCGTTAACACTGACACAATACCAACCCAATGCCGCCCTGATCACACCCACTGCCGGCGCAGATTTGCTCATCATCGCCCCGCGCGAATTCCACACGGCCCTGCAACCGTTGATTGTGCGCCGACAGGCGCAAGGGCTGCGCGTTGCATTAGTCGCCGAGCAGGACATCTACCCGCTCTTCAACGGCGGCGTCTATCACCCCGAAGCCATCCGTGCTTTCGTGGCGCACGCCTACACCAACTGGCCCGGCGACGCGCCGCGCTACCTGCTGCTCGTGGGCGGGGGACACTTCAACTTCAAGGGCTATGCTCAGGATGCGTTCGGCGTTCCGGCGCGCATTTGGATTCCCCCCTACCTTGAGTTTGCCGATCCCGACCAGGGTGAAGTGCCCGTAGACACACGCTACGGTGATGTAAACGGCGATGGAATGCCCGAACTGATGGTCGGACGCATCCCGGCCAACTCTGAGACCGAACTGCTCGCCTATCTCCAAAAACTGCTCGCCTACGACAACCTCCCCACAGCACCGTGGATGGAAACTGTGCTCCTGGTTGCCGATGACGGCGCCACTTCTCCTGAAGGTTTCGCCAATGCGCTGAACCGCATCAGGAACAACACCTTCTCCCCCTGGGCCGTTACAGAACAAGTGTACATTCAAGATTACTGCCCCAAACCTCCGTACAGCTGGACTGCGCCCTGCCCCGCTGCAACGCGCGCGCTGACAGAAACCTGGAGTCAGGGCGCCTCGTTGCTGCTCTACGCGGGCCACGGTGCGCCGGGCGTCTGGGCCAACGAACCGCTACTGCGCGGTTCACAGCTCGCCACACTCCAGCCGATGACAGGGCAACCTTTCGTCATCGCACTGGATTGTTGGGATGGCTTCTGGATGTATCCGCGTGGCACGAACAACCTGGGCGCGGGACGAGAAGCCATCTCCATCGGTGAGCGCGCCACCATGGGCTGGACGGATCGCGGGGCCATCGCCCTCTTCGGGCCGGCGGGCCTGGCCTACCTGCACTTCGAAGAACAACTGACACAAGCGATGATGACGCAACTTTTCGCCCACGGCGAACGTCGTATAGGCGAACTGACACAGGTCGGGCGACTGGCAATCTGGGGCACTTCTGGCAGATACCTGGCGCGCACCTACACGCTGCTGGGCGACCCTTCCATGCAGCTGCGCATTGAGGATATCACTCAGGCCCTACGCTGATGACCGGGACGCGCAACGGCGCAGCATTTCACGCGATGGGTGATACGGGGAGCCATCTGGCAACGCAATGGCCCGACCTCATGGCTGAGGCGGGTACAGGCGAGTTTCGCCTGCACGTGCAGGGACGGAGCATGTGGCCCACACTACGACCGGGCGATGAAGTACAGATTACATCTGTGTCGCCAGAGGCGTTGCGCCCCGGTGATTGGATCGTTGTGCGCGGGACTTCTGCCCCGCTGATCCATCGCTTTCTGGGATTCACGCGCGATGGGCGTCTGCGCACCAAGGGCGATGCCCATCGCGCTCCCGACCCATACTGGTCGCGTGAAGCGTTGCTAGGACGCGCAACGATGTTCATGCGCGATGGCGTTGCTATCGTTGTGAACCCAAATTCCCTTCGGGAAAGGATCAAAACTATGCTACATCAAATCATAGCCGGCATCTGGCAACGGTGGCGCTCACGTCGGGCTACCGCACTACACCTGTTACTCATTGTAACACTGGCGCTTACCCTGATCCCATGGCCTGTCTGGGCTGCTGTCACCCTTGCCGATTTCGGCGCACTCGCGCAGACCAGCACTATCAAAGTGTACTGGGAAACCGCCAGCGAAGTCAACATGTCTGTGTTCTATGTGCTGCGCTCGTTGAGCGCGACCGGTACTTTTCAGCGTATCTCCAACTTCATCCCCGCAGAAGGCGATTTAGGCGGGGCCATCTATGAATATATAGACGAGAATGTCCAGGTCGGAACGACCTACTATTACAAACTGGAAGCCGTGGAGACCAACGGTTCATCCGATTTTCACGGGCCGGTTTCGGCGCGCATTCCCATAGCGGGAGAGACGCCGACCCCAACGCCATCGCCAACTACTCCCGCGCCCACACCTGCCACACCCACACCCACAACACAACCGACACAAGCCCCACAACCAACGGCGACCCCGGCGCCATTTGTCCGTTTCTGGGCCACTGAGACCAATCTGCAAGCCGGGCAATGTACCACGCTGCAATGGGAAGCCCGCGAAATCAACGAGGTCTATCTCAATGGCGCGGGCGTACCGGGCGTAAGCGGCAGAACCGTTTGTCCCTGTCAAAACGAGACCTATACGTTGCGCGTCTTCTACCGCGATAACACCACCCAGGACTTCACCGTGACGCTGAACGTGCAGGGCGTCTGCACGCCGCCGCCGCCCGGCAGCACGGCGACGCCCACCTTCCCCCCGCCGCCTACCGTGACGCCGCGCCCCAACGAGACGCCGCAGCCTACAGCGATCATTCCTCCCACTGCCACGCCCACCCTGCAGCCCAGCGCCCCCACCTTCACGCCGGCGCCCCCTGAGACGGAAACCACAGGCGTTGCCGTCACGGAAATCGCGCAACTGCCGCCAGACGCCACGTCTGCCGCGCCGGATGCCATATTCCCGACCGCCACCCTCGCTCGCCCGGCGCTCGCCGGCGGCGATGAAAGCCCCACGAGAACATCCGGCTGGCTCTGGGGTGGGATTGGCATTGGCGGCGCGTTGATCCTCATTGGAGGCGTCAGCCTGTGGTGGACGCGCAGACGCTCATGAAACGCCTCCTACTGCTGGCATTGGCGCTGATCTTGCTGGTGCTTCCCGCCTGCGAACGCGCGGACAATCAGCAAGACCTCTTTGGCGGCTTTGTTCCTGGAGAGCATAGCGCCTGGTTCATGGATGTGGCCCGCGAAGGCGGCGTCTGGCTCACCCCAGACATGCTCGAAGCGCTCGGCGTAGACGTGCGCGCAGACGCTATTCCGGCCATGCGCCTCTCCTGGAACGGGCAAGAACTTCCCTGGCGCGCCGTCGAGGAAGACGGACGTTGGGGCATGTTCTTCTTTGCGCCGGCTTTCCACACCCGCTATACCCGCGAGACCAGCTTCCTGCTGGAGATTGGCGAAACCGGGACATCCATGCCCGCTCACACGCCGGCTGCGCCTGCCGCGGCGGCGCTCCCCGGTCTGGTACAGGCCGTTTGGGAAGAGGATCGCCGCTATCTGCCGCAAGCCGCCGCCGAAACGCCCTGGCTCTGGCAGCCCATCTACGCTCCTGGCGAGATCGCGCACACCCTCACCCTCACCGATGCGGTCTCTGGCCCGCTCACCGTTACCGTGAGCTTGTGGAGCCACACGCGCTTCACCCCCGTGCCCGATCATCGGATGCACCTCAAATGGAATGGCGAGCTCAAAGGTCAATGGGAATGGGGTGGACAGGGAATGCAAACCCTGGTCGCAGCCTGGGATGAGCAGGCCCCACAGGGCAACCACACACTCACCCTGGAAAAACCTTCCATCAGCGAGAAGGGGATTGCCATCGTCTGGGTGGATGGGTGGACAATCACCTATCCGCGCGCTGCTGTCCCCCCAAACGGACTGCTACAGGCCCAGGGACAGGCCATGAGCGTAGGACAAGCCGGGCTGGCCGTCCTCGATGTGACTGCGTCACTTGCTCCTGTCGAACTGGGGACAACGCCGGCAAACGGCGTCATCGCCACGGAGCCGGGACATCGCTATTGGATAGGCGATTTCAAAGCCGCCAATGCCCCCGTGCGGCTGCGACCGGCGCTCACGGTGGACCTGGCGGCTCTGGAAGATACAACGTACCTGGTGATCGCTCCCACGGCGGCGCATGAGGCGCTCCAGCCATTGCTGACGCACCGGCAGTCGGAGGGACTCGTCGCCGCTATCGTCACGCCGCAAGCAATCTACGACACTTTCGGCGCCGGACGCGCCGCGCCCGAAGCCATCCAGGCGTTGGTGCAACGTTTACCGGCGCTGCGCTATCTGTTGCTGGTAGGCGACGCCGTCGCCGATCCTGCCGGTTATGATGTAGACGACGGCAAACTGCGGGTGGTGACGCCCTTCATTCGCACGGCCGTGCTCGGCGAGACGCCTTCGGACGGGCAGTACAGTCTCAATGCGGAAGGGTTCCCCATGGTCGCAGTAGGGCGCTTCCCTGTCGAAACAGTCGCGGGTGTCAAAACGTTGGTGGATAAGACCCTGCGTTGGGAGAACGAGCAAACCATGCCCATCCCCCTCTTTGTCACCGACAATGAGCCGCGCTTTGCGGATATGCTGGAAGCCTTCCTGCCCCTGGTGCCCGACGCCGAAGATGCCGAGCGCATTGATTCCGGCGAGCCGCGCAGCCGCGAACGCTTGCTGGCGGCGCTCAACCGTGGTCCAACATGGTTCAACTACACCGGGCACGGCAGCCTGACCCGGCTCTGCGATGAGGAAATCCTCACCATCAACGACGGCCCAAATTGGAAGCAACCCTCCATCGTGATTGCGTGGACCTGCCTGGCGGGACACTTCGCCCATCCCACGCAAGCTTCCATCGCCGAAGCCTGGTTAGAGACGCCCGGCGGCGGCGCGGTCGCGTTCCTGGGGCCGGTAGGCGAAACCACCACCTTCGAACAGCGCCCCATTGCGCAGGCTTTCTATCACGCCCTGCCGGAAGAGCGCCGCATCGGCGACGCCTGGCTCAAAGCCATCCAGACCGAAACCGGCGTTCCTGATGTGCGCTGGGGCTTCCTGATTCTCGGCGATCCAGCCCTGGATGTGCGTCCAGGACAGTAGAACCGATAGACTGCGGGGGCGAATCGAATTCGCCCCCGCAGTGCATTTCAGTCAGATACGATAGAGAATCAATGTCCTACCGCGTGATATTCACGCCTGTTCCCAAAATGCCGGATACTGTGCTTGCAACGACTCGCGCAGCCCGCCGAAGATCGTAGGACTGTGCGGGGCGAGTTGCTCCAGCATCGCTGTCGCCACGGCGCGGATCTCCCACTGGGCTTCCGGCGCAATGCGCATCCTGAAGAAATGCAGCAGCTCGCGGAAGTTCATCGTCACGATGATGCGCGTGGCGGCGGCGTTGGGTAACACAAAGCGCGCATCCTCTTTGCGAATGCCGCGCGCGCGCAGCGCCTGGTACGTCCCCTTGACTTGCTCCGCAAAGGCCTCCCAGAGCGCGAGCGCCTCGGGATCATCGGCGATGGCTTTCGGCAACACCCACTCCGGCGCTGCCATATCCACATAGCGCTGGCTCTCCTGGCTGTACGAAGCAATCCGGTGCCGCACCAGCTGATGACTGCACGCGCGGCTGATCCCGGAGAGCTCGAAAGTCGCCGCCGCGTGCTCGATGATGCTCTCGTGACCTTCGCGCAACCGGGCGCGGATGAACGCGCCCGCGTCGCCGCGCCCTTCGCTGCGATAACAGACCCGCCCGGCGTATTCGATGAGCGCCTCTGGTGTACCCGCTCCCTGAAGATACTGTGTGATAGCGATGAGTTCGACGTGCATGAAAATGTTTCCGTAGCTGACAGGCTCAGATACCCAGGCCCGGACGCAACTGGCTCAGGGCATTCACGATGATCTCGGCAGAAGCTTCGATGCCCCATTTGCCGCTGTTGAGCACCAGATGGTAATTCAGTGGATCGGCCCAATCAATGCCGTAGAAGTTCTTGAGATAGAGCGCCGCGGCTTGATCGCGCCGTTGCGTAAGCGCTTCGGCCTCGCTGATGCTGAGGTCCTCTTGCGCCTGCACCCGCATCACCCGCGCTCCCAACGTCGCCTCGATGCGCACATGGAGCGTTCCCGCCATATCGCGCAGAATCGCTTGCCCGCCGCGCCCCAGAATCACCACATTGCCGTGTTTATACGCGGCGCGGATCGTGCTCTGGACCATATTGATGCAGGCAACTTCATCCAGCTCAGAGATCGTGAGCTCCTCTTTCCCACTGGGGCCGGTCGTCCACGTCTCCACCTGCGCCACCACACGCGGCGTGAAGAGCCGGTTGAAAAAACCGCGCACCTTGTAGTTGCTCTCGGAAAAATCCACCAATTCGTGCTCCGAAAGCCCCACCTGTTCGGCGACCTTAACCATCATCGCCTTATCGAAGTACTGATAGCCCAGGATCTCGCACAGGCGCCTGGCAATCTCGTCGCCGCCGCTGCCATACTGTCGGGAAATCGTAATGACCGCCATGGTTGACCTCCTTCAAATAGTAACAGGTGAGCCGTGAATAGTAAGCCGTTTGCGCGTAGCGCACAGCATCGCGCGCACTGCCTTCTGCGAACCATTTTCATGATCGCGGCTGTACCACAGGTTCGGTAACACGTTTGCCGCAAATTCCTACTTCCAGTATACTCGAAAATTGAGGCTTTGTCACTTCTGCCGGCTGCAAGCATCTAAAATTCCTGGGCGGGGTAAGCTTGTCACCCCAAAACATAGAAGCCCTTCACTTGTTTTAATCCTGAGTGCGGTTAGCATAGTAAAAGATGCGGAATGCGCATATCCCTGAACAGGCGCGACACCAAGAAAAGGGCTTCGCCAGAGCAAAAAAGCGATGCATCAGGCCCCAGCATTTGTGTCTGCGCCGTGTTTTTGCGAAATGCGCACGTCGAAAGCTGACGAGGCCCACGGATGTCGTTGACGCGAGAAGAGGTAGCGCAGATCGCTGCGCTGGCGCGGTTGGCGCTCACCGATGAAGAAATCACTCTGTTCCAGGAACAGCTTTCTGCGATCCTGGACTATGCCGCGTCCCTGCAAGCGCTCGATACACAGGCGATCCCCCCGACAGCAACCGTCTTATCGCTGCATACTGTGTTGCGCGAGGATCTACCCGGCCCGCCGCTGCCCCAGGATGAAGCGCTTCACAACGCGCCACAGGCGCAAGCGCACTGTTTCATCACGCCGCCAATTCTGGTGAAGGAGTAAGGCGCGTGTCTACCCCCGCCGATCTGACCATCCACGAAGCGTTGACGGCGCTGCGCAGCGGCGCGCTCAATGCCGTTGCGCTCACCGAAGCCGTGCTGAAACGGATCCTGGCAGTGGATAACGATGTGCGCGCCTATCTCACGCTGACGCCCGAAAGCGCACTCGAACAGGCCGCCCAGGCCGACGCCCTTCGCGCTTCGGGCGCGGACGCGCCGCTGTTGGGCATCCCCGTGGCGCTCAAGGATAATCTCTCCACGCGCGGCGTTCCCACTTCCTGCGGCTCGCGCATTCTGGAGGGCTACACGCCCCCCTTCGATGCCACGGTTGTGCAACGGCTCAAGGCAGCGGGCGCGGTGCTGCTGGGCAAGACCAACCTCGATGAATTTGCAATGGGGTCCAGCACCGAAAATTCCGCCTTTTTCCCCACCCGCAATCCATGGCATTTGGCGCGCGTGCCGGGCGGTTCCAGTGGAGGCAGCGCGGCGGCGGTAGCCGCTGGCGCAGCGTTAGCAGCCCTCGGCTCCGATACCGGCGGCTCGGTGCGGCAACCGGCGGCGCTCTGCGGCGTGGTAGGCTTGCGCCCCACGTATGGGCGCTGTTCGCGTTATGGGCTGATCGCGTTTGCGTCTTCGCTGGATCAGGTAGGCCCCCTGACCTGCGATGTGAGCGATGCGGCGCTGCTGCTGAATGTCATTGCCGGATACGATCCCCGCGATAGCACCTCATTGCCAGAGATGCTGCCCGATCTCACCACGATGCTCGGCGCCGGGGATTTGCGTGGGCTGCGAGTAGGAGTATTGCCGGATCACCACGGCGCGGGTGTACAGCCGGCGGTAACGCAGGCGGTGGCTGCCGTCGTAGACGTGTTCGCCACATTGGGCGCGGAATTGGTCGAAGTGCAACTGCCGCACAGCGACGCAGCGCTCGCCGCATATTCCCTGATCGCGCCCGCCGAAGCCAGCGCCAACCTCGCACGCTTCGATGGGCTGCGCTACGGCTATCGCGCCGAGGCGGAGACGCTGGAGGCGTTGTACAGCCGCACGCGCGGCGAGGGCTTCGGCCCAGAAGTCAAACGCCGCATCATGTTGGGAACTTACGCCCTGCGCGCGGGCTATTACGACGCCTACTACCTCAAGGCGCAGCAAGCGCGCACACTGATTCGCCGGGATTTCGAGGCGGCTTTCGCGCAAGTGGATGTCATCATCGGCCCCACCTCACCAGTGACGGCGTTCCCGTTGGGCGAGCGTGTCGCCGATCCGTTACAGATGTATCTGGCGGATATCTTCACCTTGCCTCAGGCGTTGGCGGGCCTGCCGGCGCTTAGCCTGCCGTGCGGCTTCGATGAGGCAGGGCTGCCCATCGGCTTGCAGCTGACCGCGCCGGCGCTGGAAGAAGCGCGCCTATTGCGGGCAGCTTATGCTTACGAGCAAGCCACATCCTGGCACTTTGTAAGGATGAAGGCGGAAGGATGAAGGCTGAAGTTGCCAGGTCTGCAGTACAGCCCTATGGATAAAAATAGTTCGTAGAGAGCAGTGAGCCGTGAGCCGTTCGCCGCGCTCGAACTGCTCGCCACTCACTCATGACGATTTTGAAAGGAGGAGCGTATGAAACTTGTAATTCCCATGGCCGGGTTCGGTACCCGAATGCGCCCGCACACCTGGACGCGACCCAAGCCGTTGCTGCCGTTGGCGGGCAAGCCCATCCTGGGGCACATTCTCGATCGCTTCCGCGACCTGCCTATCGAAGAGTACGTCTTCATCACCGGCTGGCTGGGCGATCAGGTAGAGGACTATATCCGCAAAACTTACGCCATCCCGGCCCATTTTGTAGAGCAGCGGGAACTCCTGGGACAGGCGCACGCGCTCTGGTTAGCGCGCGAGTATCTGCAGGGGCCGCTCTTCATGCTCTTCGTGGATACCCTCTTCGATGAGGCAGATTTTAGCCATCTGGATCAGCCGGGCCTCGATGGCATCATCTTCACCAAAGAGGTCGAGGATCCCCGCCGTTTTGGTGTAGTAGAGACGGATGCCGAAGGGCGCGCTACCAAACTGATCGAGAAGCCGGAATCGCTGGAAAACAAGAACGTGCTCATTGGGCTGTACTACTTCGCCGATGGCGGCTGGTTGGCCCGCGCCTGCGAGGAGCTGATGGAGCGCCGGATCCAGACCAAGGGCGAGTATTATCTGGCGGATGCCGTCACGCTGATGATTCAGCAGGGCGCGAATTTCCGCACGCGCGAGGTGGGCGTGTGGGAAGATACCGGCAAACCGGAGACGACTTTCCTCACCCATCGCTATCTGCTGGAACATGGCTACGACAACAGCTTCGAGGCGCTGCGACCGGGCGTCTCCATCATTCCGCCGGTCTACATCCACCCCAAAGCCGTGGTCGAACGCGCGGTCCTGGGGCCGTATGTCTCCATCCACGCCGGCGCGCAAGTGCGCGATAGCATCCTGCGCGACACCGTAGTAGATGAAGAAGCCGAATTGGAAGGGGTGCTGCTGGAAGAATCGCTAGTCGGGCGATGGAGCAAAATGACCGGCTACTTCCGCAAGCTGAACCTCGGCGACTCTTCGGCAGAGGAATATTGAATCTTGTGATGCGGAAGGCGTGATGCGCCACTTACCGCTCACTTTAGCACCATTTCAGGGAGAACAGCCAATGAACTATCAGCATTTTACGTCCCGGCTCGTCCAGAGCATTCCCCCTTCGGGGATTCGGCGCTTCTTCGACATTGCCGCCACGATGGAAGATGTCATCAGCCTGGGCATCGGCGAGCCGGATTTCGACACGCCGGCGCCCATCATCCAGGCGGGCATCGAATCGCTGGAGCGCGGCGCCACCCATTACACCTCCAACTCCGGGCTGATCGAGCTCCGCCGCGCCATCGCCGCGCAGATGGATAAGCTCTACGGGCAAACCTACAATCCCGTGAGCGAGATCCTGGTGACGGTAGGCGTCTCGGAGGCGCTCTATCTGGCAATGGCGGCCCTGCTCGATGCGGGCGATGAGATCATCATTCCCGAACCGTGCTTCGTCTCCTACGCGCCCACCGCGTTGCTGGTCGGCGCCAAGCCGGTGATGGTGCCCACCAGCGCCGCTAATGGCTTCCAGGTGACGGCGGCTGACATCGCGGCGCGGATCACGCCGCAGACCAAATGCCTCTTCGTCGCCTCGCCGAACAACCCCACCGGCACGGTCATCAGCCGCGAGCGGCTCAACGAGATCGCCGCGCTCGCCAAGAAGCACAACCTGGTCGTTATCTCCGACGAAATCTACGACCGGCTGACCTACGGTGTGGAGCACACCTGCTTCGCCAGCCTGCCCGGCATGTACCCCCGAACGGTGGTGTTGCAGGGTTTCTCCAAGGCGTATGCGATGACGGGTTGGCGCGTCGGCTACATTGTAGGCCCCGGCGAGCTAATTGATGCTATGCGGAAAATTCACCAGTATCTCATCATGTCCGCGCCGACAGCATCGCAGTGGGCGGCGCTGAAGGCGTTGGAAGTGGGCGAGCCGTTTGTGCAGGAAATGCACGCGGAATACGACCGCCGTCGCCGCCTTATCGTTGGCGGGCTGAACTCGCTGGGTCTGAATTGCGTGGAACCGCAGGGCGCGTTCTACGCCTTCCCCTGCATTGGCAAAACCGGTATGGATGACAACACCTTCGCCGAGAAGTTGCTCGAAGAAGAGCACGTCGCTGTGGTACCGGGCAGCGCCTTCGGCGCCTCGGGCGCGGGGTATGTGCGGATGTCCTACGCCACCGCCTACGAGAAGATCGAAATCGCCCTGGAGCGTATCGCGCGTTTCGCTCAGCGGCACGGATAACCATGCTTTACGCAGCCATCATCGGTCTGGAAGTTCATGCTCAGGTCCACAGCCGGAGCAAGATGTACTGCGCCTGCCCGGTGATGGCCGATACCGGCGATCTACCGCCGAACACCTACGTCTGCCCGGTGTGCCTGGCGTTGCCAGGCGCATTGCCGGTCGTCAATCGCCGCGTGGTGGCGCTCGGGATTCAAACCGCGCTCGCGTTACACTGCACAGTCGCGCCGGAAAGCGTCTTCGCGCGCAAGTCGTACTTCTACCCGGATTTGCCCAAAGGCTACCAGATATCGCAGTACGAGCTGCCGCTGGCAACACAGGGCTACCTGGAGATTGAGACGGCTGCGGGGTCGCGCCGCATCGGTATCAGCCGGGTGCATCTGGAGGAAGACACGGGCAAGCTCGCCCACACCGAAACCGGCGCGCGGATAGACTTCAACCGCGCGGGAGTGCCTTTGCTGGAAATCGTCAGCGCGCCCGATCTGCACACGGTCGAAGAGGTGCGCGCTTATGCGACCACGCTGCGGACGGTGCTGATGGCATTGGGCGTGAACACCGGCGACATGGAGAAGGGAATGCTGCGCTTCGAGGCCAACGTCAGCGTGCGGCCTCGAAGCGCGGACACGCTGGGCGTGCGCACGGAGATCAAGAACCTGAACTCCTTCCGCGCCCTCACCCGCGCCGTCGAAGCGGAAATCCAGCGCCAGATCGCCGTGGTAGAGGCAGGCGGCAGCGTCGAACAGCAGACGCTCGGCTGGGATGAGGCCCGCGAGACCACGTTTGTGATGCGCGGCAAAGAGCACGCCCACGATTATCGCTACTTTCCTGAACCGGATCTGCCCCCGCTGCGCATCTCCCCAGCGTGGATCGCGGATTTGCAGGCGACGCTGCCCGAATTGCCCGCTGCACGCGCGCAGCGGCTCGTCGCTGAATACGGGCTGCGCCCCGCCGAAGCCGTACTACTCGCCGCCGATACGGAGCTCACA
>CAZDSF010000043.1:0-34917 GCA_964508025.1 uncultured Anaerolineales bacterium | reverse complement strand
TACGCAGTACGCATTAGAAACAATACGCCCCCTCCGTCTCAGGGACGGAAGGGGCGCTCCGTGGTACCACCCTGCTTCGCCGGCATGACGCCGACGCGCTCAGTCGCCCTCCTGCAAGGGCGCTCGCTATAACGGGCGAACCCGTAACGACTTACTGGCGTTGCCGCGATGCAACGCATCGCCAAACGCTTTCAGCCGTTCAACTCCCGGGCGACTTCGATGGTGGGTTCCGTAGCAGGCTCTCAGCCAGTGACCTGCTTCTCTGGAACGGGGCCGCACGCACCTACTCCTCCCGTTCGCCGTCTTTGGCAAATTCGATTACGATTATTATAAGCCGGTCAGGGCTTTTGTCAAACAAAGCGCCGTTGCATTTTTCAGAAAATGTGCTAAAGTGTAGCTATCTTCGCACAAGGAGGCGCACAGGATGAGTAACATGAACCAACTCGCTGTTGTATCGCGTGATTTGAACGTGCGCCTGTGCCGGGCCTGCGAAGCGTAACACCGCCTCACAATTGATTCCTCGCCACGGGCTTGCGTAGCCCGTGGCTTTTTTGTACCCCGAATCCAGCGCCGAGCCACGGAGCAGTCATGCTAGCGTGGCTTTTTCTTTTTACACACATAGGAGGTGTGCTATGAACCAATCCCGAAAAGGCAATTGCTATCGTTTCTTTATTCTTGGTGTGAGATCATAGTCACAGGGAGGATTCCAAAGATGTTATCTGAAATGCCACACGCCCCACATCAAGGCGTGGTGATGTGCAAATATCGCGGTCAATATCTGGTGCAGGAAAACGGACGGAGCGTTCCCTGCTCCATTTCCAATATGCTGCGCAAGCAGTTGATTTATCCCATCGCCGATCCCAACTCGCTGCGGCAGCGGGTGGTGGATGTGCAGGACATCAATGTTGTGGATCCGGTAGCGGTGGGCGATCAGGTCGCCTTCACCGATGCGGGCGATGGCAGCGGACACATCGTCGAGGTGTTGCCGCGCCGCAACGAACTGGCTCGGCTCGCGCCCGGCTCTGCTATCCGCAGAATGCAGCAGGTCATGGTCGCCAACGTGGATCAGGCCGTGCCGATGGTCGCCGCTGCACAACCCGCGCCGAACTGGAACCTGCTGGATCGCTATCTGGTGACAGCCGAAGCCGCCGGGATCCCGGCGCTGATCTGCATCACCAAAGCCGATTTGCTGCGCGAACGGGAACGCGAGGCGCTGGAAACGCAGCTCGCGCTCTACCGTGCGTTGGGCTACACGGTGCTGCTGACCAGCGCCGCCGCTGGGACAGGCATCGCAGCCTTGCGCGCTGCCCTGCAAAACCGGCTCTCGGTCTTCATGGGCAAATCGGGCGTGGGCAAGACGAGCCTGCTCAACGCCATCGAGCCGGAGCTGGGGCTGCGCGTCAACGCTGTGCGCGAGAAGGACGGGCGCGGACGGCACACCACCACCCACCTGGAAGCCTTCGCGCTCCAGCAGGGCGGGCAGGTGGTGGATACGCCGGGAATGCGCGAGTTCGGCCTATGGGGACTGGATGTACACAGCCTGGCAGCCTGCTTCCCGGAGATGCGCCCCCTGCTGGGGACGTGTCGCTTCGGGGCGAGCTGCGAGCATGAGGCGGAGCCGGGTTGCGCCATCAAAGCTGCGGTAGAGCGTGGCGCGATGGATGCGCAACGCTACGCGAACTACCGCAAGCTGGCGCGCGAGATCGGGTAATCAGACACACCGGCGCGGAGAGCGCGTTCTCTCCGCGCCGGCTGTGGTAAAATGACGACGGACGACGATTATAACATGGGAGGGCTGTCGTCTGTGGTCAGGGGGCAATCCATTTGATGCTAAAGTGAGGAACAAGCCATGCACATCCGCGAAATGACGCCGGAAGATTATGATGCCGTGTATGCCTTATGGCAGGCTACGGAAGGGTTGGGCCTGAGCGACGCGGACTCCCGCGAGGCGATTGCGCGCTATCTGGAGCGCAATCCAGGGTTGAGTTTTATCGCGGTGGAGGATGAAGAGCTCCTGGGGACGGTGCTCTGTGGGCATGATGGGCGGCGCGGCTACTTGCACCATCTCGCGGTGGCGTACTCCCACCGGGGCCAGGGCCTCGGCAAACGCCTCGCACAACGCGCGCTTGCTGCGCTGCAAGCGGTTGGCATCCACAAATGCCACCTGTTTGTCTTCAAAAGCAACACACCCGCGCTGGCATTCTGGGAAGCCAACGAATGGCAGGTGCGCACGGATATTCAGATTTTGTCGAAGTTCTTGCGCTAGTTTACCTTTCCCCGGACTGGCGTATACTCAAGCATAATACTGTTCACCCATTACCATTTCGGAGGAGCTGCGCATGGATTACAGATTTTTGGGGAAAACCGGCGTGCAAGTCTCGCCGCTCTGTTTTGGGACGATGTCCTTCGGCGGGGATGCCGATGAGGAGACCGCCGCCGCCATGTTTCACCGTTGCCGCGAGATCGGCATCAACTTCTTCGATTGCGCCAACGTCTACCAGGGCGGGCGCGCTGAGGAGATTCTCGGACATCTGATTGCCCCTTGCCGCGATGAAGTGGTCATCACCAGCAAGGTCTACTTCCCAATGGGCAACGATGTCAATGCACGCGGCGCGACCCGCTACCACATCCTGCGCGCCGTCGAAGCCAGCCTCAAGCGCCTGGGCACCGATCGCATTGATGTCTACTTCATCCACCGCTTCGACGATTACACGCCGCTGGAAGAGACGCTGCGCGCGCTGGATGATCTGGTCACGCAAGGCAAGATCCTCTACCCTGCGGCGAGCAACTTCGCTGCGTGGCAGGTTGCCAAGGCACTGGGGATCTCCGCCAAAGCGGGTTGGGCGCCGTTTGCCGTGCTCCAGCCGATGTACAATCTCGTCAAGCGCCAGGCCGAAGTGGAAATTCTGCCGATGGCACTCTCTGAAGGGCTGGGCGTGATTCCCTACAGCCCGCTCGGCGGTGGGCTGCTCACCGGCAAATACGGCGTGAGTCGCCGCCCGGAGCAAGGGCGGCTGATCAGCAATGCGATGTACCAGACGCGCTATCAAGGCGACTGGATAACGCAGGTGGCAGAGGATTTCACAGCGTTTGCGCAGGCGCGCGGTTATCATCCGGTGAGCCTGGCGGTGGCCTGGGTGGGCAGCCATCCCGCCGTAACCGCGCCCATCATCGGCGCGCGGAATCTGGCGCAGCTGGAGGATTCGCTCGGCGCGCTGAGGATCGCTATGACGCCGGAGCTGCGCGCAGAAATCAGTGCGCTTTCGCCGGAACCCCCACCCGCCACCGACCGCAACGAGGAGCGGACGCAGTTCAATTATGGAAGCAGGAAGTAGGGAGTAAGGGAGAGAGCAGTGAGTGGTGAGCAGTAAAGAGGGAGTGCAAACGACGACTCTCCGCTCACTGTGAACTAACCTCCGTTTTTACCAGGAGACGTATGATCAGTGATGACAGAAGCATACAAGGAATTCTACGCCTGAGCCGTCAGGGCGCCGGCGCGCTCTTCGACCCGGCGCGCGGCGTGGAAGGCATCCGCGTGCCGGACCGGCTGCTGCGCGAGTACGAGCTCGTCGAAGGCGCAGCGATCGTTGGCGCGGCCGATGACGCCGGACGCGAGCTCGTCTCCATTACGCGGGTATGCGGGCAGCCGCCAGAGCGTTTCCGGGAGCGGACGCCCTTCGAGCGCCTCATCCCCATTGCCCCGCACCGCCGCTTCGACCTGGGCGCGTCGGGGGAACGTAGCCTGCGTCTCATTGACCTGATCGCGCCCATTGGCAGGGGGACGCGCGGGCTGATTGTGGCGCCGCCGAAAGCCGGCAAGACCGTGCTGCTGGAGCAGCTCGCCAAAGGCATCCGCGCCGCCGAACCGGATGCCCGCATCATCGTACTGCTCATTGATGAGCGCCCAGAGGAAGTGACCTATTTCCGGCGCACGGCGCAGGCGGAAGTCTACGCCAGCTCCAGCGATCAGCGCATCGAGGAGCATATCGCGCTGGCGGAGCTGATGCTCGCCCACATCCGCACGGAGCTGGAATGCGGCAACGAGGTCGTCGTGCTGATTGACAGCCTCACCCGGCTGGTGCGCGCCATCAACCGGCGCGGCGGCGGCCCAGGGCGCACACTCTCCGGCGGTCTGGACGCGGGCGCGTTGGAGTTCCCGCGCCGCTTCTTCGGCTTGGCGCGCGCCATCGAGGGCGGCGGCTCGGTCACGCTGCTGGCGACACTGCTGGTGGATACCGGCTCGCGGATGGATCAGGTGATCTACGAGGAATTCAAGAGCACGGGCAACTGCGAGATCGTGCTCAGCCGCGAGCTGGCGGAGGCGCGGCTCTTCCCCGCGCTCGACCTGCGCGCCAGCGGCGCCCGCCAGGAAGCGCAGTTCTACGCACCGGAAGATCTGCCGCACATCCACAAGTTGCGCCGCGTGCTGGCGGATCGTTCCCCGCGCAGCGCGCTGCGACAACTGCTGGAACTTCTGGAACAGTATCCCACCAACCGGGAGTTCCTGGACATCATCCGCTGACGAAGTGAGCGGTTCATAGTGAGCAGTAAAGAAACCGCTCACTGCTCTCTGCTCACCAGTTACTACTATTCTCAAAGGAGCTCGTGCGTATGACCCAACCCATTAGAACCGTGATGATCGGCTGCGGCGGGATGGCCCGCCATCACATTCGACAGATGCTCAAGCAGGCCGAGACGACGCAGATTGCCGTGATGTGCGAGCCTGCGCCCGCCGCTTACGCCGCTGCGGCGGAACTCTTCACAGCGGCAGGTCTCACGCCGCCGCCCAACGAGCCAGACCTGGAGCGCCTGCTGGCGACCTACGCGGAGGCGCTGGATGCAGCGTTCATCATCACGCCGCACGCCCTGCACCATGACCAGACGCAAGCCTGCCTGGAAGCCGGGCTGGATGTGCTGCTGGAAAAGCCGATGGTGATGAACGCCGCCGAGGCCCGCAGCCTCATCGAGACCCGCGACCGCACAGGCCTGCTGTTGGTGGTGGCGTTCCCCGGCAGCCTTTCGCCGCAGATCCGCACCGCCGCGCACATGCTCCGCACCGGGCAGCTGGGCCGAATCCTCAACATCAGCGGGGTGGTCTGGCAGAACTGGGGGCCCAACACCGCCGGCACCTGGCGCCAGAACCCGGCACTTTCCGGTGGGGGCTTCCTCTTCGATACCGGCGCGCACCTGTTGAACACGGTGGCCGATCTGGCCGGCGAGGATTTCGTGGAAGTGGCGGCATGGCTGGATAACGGCGGGCGGCCCGTGGATACGCGCGCGGTGGTCATCGGGCGGCTGCGCTCCGGCGCGCTGGTGACGCTCAACGGCTGCGGCGAAGCCATCCCTTCCTGCGCCTCAGAGGTGCGCGTCTTCTGCACCGAAGCCATCCTGCTCACCGGCATCTGGGGCGAACGGCTGCAAATCCAGTATCGCGGCGACCAACCCTTCGCCGACATTCCCGTGCCGCCTTCTCTGGGCGTATGGGAACAGTTCGTTGCCGTGCGGGCGGGCAGAATGCCCAATCCCTGCCCGCCGGAAGTAGGGTTGCGCATGGCGGGCCTCTGGGACGCGATTCAGGCATCGGCGGCGCAGAACGGCGCGCCGGTCAGCGTTTGAAGTCGGACCGTTTGAAGGGGGTTTCGCGCAGGACTTTGCCCTGCGTGAAACCCCCTTTTTCTTGTTGGACGCTGCCCAGCTGAACGCGCTCAGCGCGTCCCCAACGTCAGCCGCAGCGTTTTGATCTCAAAGGGCCGAAACTCCAAAACGACGCGCCCCTCTTCACAAGAAAGGGCCGATTCCGGCTCCTCCAGCATGTTCGTCTGGATCACGCTGGCAACAGGCAACCCCACTTCCAGGACGCAACGCGTGGCAGTGCGCTTGGCCTCGTAGAGCCGCAGCATGATGTCGGCTGAGCCATCTTCCGCCGGCTTAACCGTCTCCAGAATCACGTTCGGCGCGCTGAAGGTGAACAGCGAGCGCGCCGCCCCCGCCGTCCCCTCGACCGCGGTCACGGGCACGTTGAGCTCGTAAGCCTCGCAGATTACGTCGCTCTCGAAGAAGCTGCCGTTCCAGGCGTAGAGCGCGTAGGTGAAGCGCTGCTCCCCCAGGTCGGCACGCATGTCGGGCGCCATCGCCGCCTTGAGCAGCGTGAGGTTGAACGTGTTGCCGGTCACATCGAGGCCGTATTTGCAATCGTTGAGCAGCGCCACGCCGCGCCCCTCTTCCACCAGGGCCGACCATTTGTGCGCCGAGACCTCGAAACGGTCCGCGTCAAAGGGACGCGAGGCGTGGGTGGGCCGCCGCAGATGCCCAAACTGAATCTCGTGGAGCGCCTCATCGGCGTGGATGGTCACGGGGAACGCCACCTTGAGCAGCTTGTGCCGCTCGCGCCAATCCACGACCGTCTCGAATTCCAGCCGACGGCTGTTGCGGCGCAGCCGGATCACCTGCGTCAGCGTCGAATCGTGCAACGGGCGGGTCACGCGCAGCGCAGCGAACAGCGGCCCTTCGGCGAGCACCTCGATGTGCGCCTCCCGCGAAAGCGGCACGGGCGCATCCTTCACCATGCTGTCAATGTCCCAGGCGTCGAACCGGCCGGGTACGTCTTTGTAGAGATGAAAGACGTTGCACGGCCCGGCGGCGAGCTCACGCTCCGCCTCTTTGTCGAGAAGGCTGACGATCTCGCCCGCGTCGTTGAATTCCACGCGCAGCAGGGCGTTTTCCAGCAGACGCGGCCCGGCGCGGAGCACAGAAGGCTCCAGCGGCGCGAAATCCTCCGCCGTGAACGAGGCCCAGCCGCAGGCGGGAACTTCGACCTCGACCCAGGTACGCCCCTCGAAGCGCTGCCCTGGCGCCTCTGCCAGGGACTCCGGCAGGGCCACGAGCGCCGTCCGCGCCCAGGAGAGGGAGTTGAAGACGGTCAGCGCGGGCGCGGGTTGCACCAGCCGTTCCGCTGCCGCGCGCGCCAGCCCTTCGGCGGTAGCGATCACCGCCGCGTGCTGCTGTTCGGCTTCCGCATACACCCGCGCAATCGAGGAGCCGGGCAGAATGTCGTGGAACTGGTTGAGTAGCACCGTTTTCCACGCGGCATCGAGCGTCGCCAGCGGCAGGTCGAAGTCCGCCAGGGCGCGGGCCAGGTTGCCCCAGAACTCGGCTTCGCGCAGAGAGAGCTCGCTGCGGCGATTGTTGCGCTTGGTGCGCGCCTGCGAAGTGTACGTGCCGCGATGCGCCTGGAAGTAGAGCTCGCCCACGTAGCGCCGTTTCGGCCCGCCGCGCGCGTCCAGCGCCTCGAAGAACGTCGCCGGCGACGCCATCCGCACGCGCGGCGCGCCTTCCAGATCGCGGGCGCGGCGGACAAATTCCACGTGCTCGCGGGTAGGCCCGCCGCCGCCATCGCCCCAACCGAAGGGTAACATCAGGCTATCGGTTTCCTGCTGTTGCGCCCGCCCGCGCCACGCCTCCACCAAATGCGCGGGCGAGGTCTCGTAGCCGTAGCCGTGGAAGATGTGCGCCGTGATTTCGGAGCCATCAATGCCCTGCCATATAAATTCGTTATAGGGGAAGGGATCGCCGCCGCCGTAAGCCCAGAAGATCTTCTGCGTGCCGAAGACCTGAATGCCGCAACCGCGCATGATCTGCGGCAGCGCGCCAGAATAGCCGAAGACATCCGGCTCCCAGAAAAAGACCGAATCCACGCCGAATTCCTCGCGGAAAAAGCGCTTGCCGTGGATGAATTGCCGAATCAAGCTCTCGCCGCCCGTGAGGTTCGTATCCGGCTCGACCCACGCCGCGCCCTCAACAATGATCTGCCCCGCGCGCACCTTCTCTTTGAAGCGCGCGTGAAGCTCCGGGTAGCGCTCCGCAAGCATGCGATAGAGATGCGCCTGGCTTTGCAGGAAGATATAGTCGGGATACTCGTCCATCAGCGCGAGCTGGTTGGCGATGGTGCGGCCCATCTTGCGCTCGGTCTCCTGGAGGGGCCACAGCCACGCCACATCGAGGTGCGCGTGCCCGAAAGCGACCAGCGCGGGCGCGGTACTGCCGTTGACGCAAGCCAGCAGGGGCGCCAGGCGCTCGCGTCCGGCCTGCGCCACCTGGAGGAGTTCGGCGCGCGGCGCCTCGAGATCCACGATGAGGGTAACATCCTGCAACGCGCGGTCAATTTCCACCACCCGCAGGCTGGTTGGTTCCAGCTTTTCGCGCAACTCGAAGAGCGTCTGCACGTCCAGGGCCAGCTGGAACAGCACTTCTTCCCACACGCCGAAGGTGGAGCGCCCCACCACACGCTGCGTGGAGCCAGGTTCGGGCACGGTCTCGACGCCGTGGGGAATCGGATCGCCGCCGACGGTGATCGCGCCGTGCCCGGCGTAGCTTTCCGCGAGGATGGCGTAACGCGCACCGGGGACGCCCGCGCACGTGAGCGTCAGCGTCGTGTGCGCCCAATCCTGCGCGCCCGCGGGCTGTCCGTTCACCCAGATCAGGCTCTCGCCGCCAGTATCCAGGCAGAAGACGATGCGTTCGCCGGCAGCCTCCGGCGGAAGCGTCACTTCGCCGCGAAACCAGCCGTATTCCCACTTGGCACCCCAGAGTGCGCCCGGCGGCATGGAGCTAAACGGGCCGCGTGAAGCTTCTTCTGCAGAAAGTTGTTCCAGCGTGGTGAAGCCTTCCAACGGCGTTTCGCCGAGAGGACGATACCACAAATCGCGCAGCACCTTGCGCCAGTTCTCGATGCGTCGTCGCCATTCAGGGGTCAGGGTCATGGAAAGTCTCCTCTAAAATAGTAATGGGTGAGCAGTGAGGGGTGAGCAGTGAATAGTGAGTAGTTCGAGAATGGCAAACTGCGGACTACTCACTGCTCTCTACGAACTATTTGTTTTATCGGGGCTGTTCCACAGGTTCGATAGCACTCCTTATTGTACGGAAATGGGTGATGGGGGATTATACGGGGAGTAGCAACCCCAAGCCGAAGCTGAGGGCATTCATCACCAGGCTCAGCAGCAGCATTGCAGGGAATGTGGTCTGACGGCGCAGCGGCAGATATAGCAGCGCGGCTTCCACCAACCAGATACCCGCTTCGACGAGGGCCAGGGTGGTCAGCGGGAAGTAGCGCAGCCCGCCGCCGACCGCCATGGACCAGAGCAACGGTTGCGTAACCAGGTTCACTGCCAGCCCCAACGTCACCCACAATTTGAGCGGCTTGCCGCGCCAACGCGCGTAAGCGATCAACACCGGCAGTTCCAGAAGCAGCGTCAGCGGCACAGTCCACGCCGCCAGTAAGCCAATGGCAATGCCGATGCCGGCAATGATCCACGTAGCGAGGAACAGTCGTCGCGGCGGCGCAGCCTCAGCGCGCCCGCCGTAGGCGATCCAAACGCCGAGGAGCGCAAGCAGAGCCAGCGCCAACACGGGGAGAAAGAAAACGCACGTCCCAAACGAGAGCAGCGCCAGGATCCACAGCGGCCCGTGGAAGAGGTTGCCGAATACGGCGCGCTCTTCTACAACCAGGCGATCCGGTTCCACCCAAACTGTGTAGCGCGCCTGAAACGTGCGTTTGCCGAAGACGTTGCTCTCGCGGGTGATGCCATCGGAAAAACGCACGCGCAACCGGAAATAATCGGCGTAATCATAGGCGACGGAATAGCAGCTGCGCGGCTGGCAATACAGCCCTTGCGGGCCGAGCGCTTGTAACGGTTCCGGGTCGGCGCAGGTCGCATCGGCGCACTCGACCAGGGTCGCCTCCACAATATCTGGCTGGATGTCTGTGAGCGCGGTGAAAGTGAAATCCATCGAAGGCTTGGGGCCAATATCGGCGCGCACCGGCAGCGCCAGCGCGCTCAGTACCACGCTCAGCGCCAACGCAGCGATCCTCAACCAGCGATGTTTGCCATCCATGTGAACATCCCTTAAATTTAGATAAGGATGAAGGATCAGGGCGGAAGGATGAGAAATCTCGACCAGCCGCATGTCAGGACCTAAAAGAAAAACCGGCATGTCGAACACAAATTATCAGCGATCAGCGCAAATGCACGCAGACCAAGACAAAACAACGGCGCTCTGGGACTATGATACTCAAACCGCGCATTCACGCAACTGGGGCGTCGGCGCGCGGCTGCCCCTTGCAATTAACTCAACCGTAACCGCCTTGAAATCCCCTTCCAGGTTAATTTATGGTATGGTATGGATGCAATTGTGGGGAGTAATAAGCCGAACTTATAACCAAGAAATACACAGCTATGCACTGGATTCTCACCATTCCGCAAGATTTTTCGCTCAAAGAAGTCATCCATCGCTCACGGTGGCTGATTCTGCCGCCATTCTCCACCAATCGCGCGCCGGAGCGCCTGGAACGGGTCGAGCGGTTGAGCACCGGACACACGGCGCTGGTCAACATCTCGCAGGCGCCCTCAGGGTTGCACATCCACGTGGATCTGCATCTCAGTGGGATTCAAGCGGAGGAGGTGAGCCAGAAAGTCTGGCGCATGTTGCGATTGGGAGAAACGCTGACGCCGTTTTTGGATCGCGCACGGAGCGATACCGTCTTGCGAACCTGCGTACAACACGGTGCGCGGTTCCTGCGCGGCGCCGACTTCTTTGAGGACCTCATCAAAGCGCTCGTTCTGGGACATGGGCCGCTACAGAACGCCGCCCAATATCTCACCTGGCTCGTGGATGGGCTTGGGGATCCGCTGCCAGCTAACCCCACGCGCCACGCCTTCCCCACGGCGGGACAACTGCTCAACCAAAGCGAGCAAGCGTTGTGTATCCTGAGACCAGATCTAGGAAAGCGCATCCTGCACGCGGCAACTTACTATCGTCACTGCGCAGAAGAGCTGGAAGCGTTGCCCTATACCGCGCTGCTGCTGCCCCAATTGATCTCGCGCCTGGAACTAATTCCCGGCGTAGAAGGAAGCGCGCGGGCTTATCTTCTGCTGGCCCTGGGACGTTATGATTACATCCCCAATCAGGAAAGTCCGGCTGCCGCCGGCGAAACCGCCTATCTCGACGACTGGCAGCCCTGGGGCGGTTTGGTTTACTGGCTCAAAAATCTATCGGAGTCAGGAAGCGCCTGCCGGGGAGCTCAATACTGAAGGAAAAACCATGCAAACCATAAAACCGAATGTGGGGCAGGCTGGCGCCACGCTCGCCCTGCTACGCGATCTGATCCACAATCAACGCCAGGCGCTCAACCAACATTTCCCCAGCGATGATCTGGAACCGCAACTGGCGGCGTGGGAAGAGATCATCCAACGTCTCCAACAAGAAGCCGCGCTGGAACATAGCGCGCGGCTCAGCCTGCTCTATGAAGCGAGCCAGGCGCTCAACAGCTCTCTCGATTGGCAAGAAACTGTGGAGAATGTCATGGATGGCGTTATCCGCATCACCGGCGCGGAACGCGGCATGGTGATGCTGGTCGAACACGACAACTGGCGCGTTCAGAGCACCCGCGCCGCTGAGGATCGGCCCTTCAACGAGAGCGAGCTCCAGTTCAGCCACAGCATCATCCGCCAGATGACGGAACACGGCAAAGCAATTCTAACGAACAACGCCCAGCGCGATCCGCGTTTTCGCAGCAGTGATAGCATCGTAGCTTACGGACTGCGCTCGATCCTCTGTGCGCCGCTCCTGTTCCAGGGCGAGCTCCTGGGAGCGCTATACCTGGAGAATCGCATGAAGGCCGGCGTCTTCTCGCAAGATGATCTGGCGACCCTAGCTGCTTTTGCCAATCAGGCTGCCGTCGCGCTCGCCAATGCCCGCGTCCACCAACAGACGCATCTCGCCCTCACCCGCAGCGTGCGCGAGCTGAGCCTGCTGCAAGAGATGGCGCGCGACCTGAACTCGCGGCTGGACCACGATCACGTGATGGAGCGCAGCGTGCGCTGGATTACAACCGCAGTCGGCGCGGAAGCCGGGGCCTTAGGCTTGCTCGCCGAGGAGGGACTCCGCTGGGTTGCGCGCGTGGGCGACGCCGCACCCGATGAAAGCGGCGCCTGGCAAATGTTACGCCAGCGTCGGGCAGATTTCACCCCTGAACAACTGTTGATTCCCTTGCTACGCGAAGAGCGACCGCTCGGTATCTTCTGGCTACGCGCTGGGGAACAATCTTTCGACGCAGACGCTCTGGATTTTGCACTGCGGCTGGTTGATAGCGCCGCGATTGCCATCGAGAATGCCCGGCTCTACGAAGCCCTCGTTCGCGCCAACCAGGCCAAGAACGAGTTTGTCTCCCTCGTTTCGCACGAGTTGCGCACGCCCATGACCTCGATACGCGGATACACCGACATGCTGCGGAAAGGCGTCGTTGGCGAGCTCAACCCGCAACAAGCCACGTTCATGGAAGCGATCAATCGCAATGTAGAGCGGATGCGGATCCTGGTGAGCGATTTGCTTGACATCTCGCGCATCGAGAGCGGGCGACTGCGCCTCAAGCCCAGAGCGTTGCCCCTGGCATCCGCGTTGGAAGAAGCCTTGCGCATTGTCCAGGAGCCGCTCGAAAGCAAACAACAATACCTCATCACCGATCTGCCATCCACCTTGCCCGAAGTCTATGCTGATCCTGATCGCCTGGCGCAAGTATTCATCAATCTGTTAGGGAACGCGATCAAATACACACCGGCGCGAGGCACCATTGCAATCCATGCCGGCGCACATCCGCACGAACCGGGCTACATCCATTGCACCGTCATGGATAGCGGCATCGGCATCAGCCCAGAAGACCAGCAACGCCTGTTCACCAAGTTCTTCCGCTCGGAGAATCCCGCCGTCCGCGAGCAGACGGGGACGGGATTGGGGTTAGCTATCACCAAAAACCTGGTGGAGATGCACGGCGGAAGCATCTGGGTGGAGAGCACACCGGGCGCGGGAAGCAGTTTCCACTTCACACTGCCCGAAGCGCAGCCAGGCAACGGCGCTTCGGGGTAAAAACATCCACAAACCGCAACAAGAAAGGCGTCTGGATAATACCAGACGCCTGTTTGCGTCAAATCTCGATGCGTTCACGGTTGAGATCAATTGAAGCGAATGGTACCTCACAGACGAAAAGCAACCTCTTCCCCAGAGGAACTTCAGACGAATCTCAAGGCGCAGGAACTGCACTCTGGATACGGCTAAAAAGCGTGGAGATCTGATCGCCCACGACCGTGAGAATGACAACCACCACCACAGCAATCAACACCAGCACCAGACCGTACTCCGTCAAACCTTGCCCTTCTTCACGTGGCAGAAATAGCATCGCGCACCTCCAAATAGCCGCTAGAATAACTCCGTTTTTAGTTTAACACAGATGCAGGGCCTAATGCAATAGCACCATGGTCATAGAAATGGTCAAAAGTCCGTCGCGAGATAGCAAAAAATCAGACCGCGACATCTTGACAAATAGAACATTTGTCTTATACTGAAACTGAGGTGTGATGATGGGCCCGCTCGAAAAATTACAGCTGTTGGCGCAAGCCGCCGCCTATGAACCCGCCGAGGACGTGAGCCTCACGGGTACGGCTTTGCCTCTGGCGCCAACGCCAGAGGCCCTGCCCGGCTGCATCCACTACGCAGCCACGCCCAAGGGCCGCATCCCGCTGCTCAAGACGCTGATCTCCTCCGCCTGCGAACGCGATTGCACCTACTGCCCCTTTCGCGCCGGGCGCGATTTTCGCCGCGCCACACTCACGCCCGATGACTTGGCGCGTCTCTTCCTGCAACTGTACCGGGCCGACCTGGTACAGGGCCTCTTCCTGAGCTCCGGGCTGGTGAGCGGCGGCCCGCGCACGCAGGATCGCATCCTCGATACCGCCACACTGTTGCGCCAGCGCTACGGCTTTCGCGGCTACATCCACCTGAAGATTATGCCCGGTGCGGAGCGCGACCAGATAGCGGCGGGCATGGCGCTGGCAGATCGGGTCTCGATCAACCTGGAAGCGCCGAACGCGCGCCGACTGAGCGTCCTTGCGCCACACAAGCAATTCAGCGAAGAGCTGGTGCAGCGGTTGCAGTGGATCCACGAATTGCGCGAGGCTCAAGGCGGGCGCGGGCCCAGCACCACGACGCAATTCGTCGTGGGCGCGGCAGGAGAAAGCGACGCCGAGCTGCTCCTGACCACCGAATACTTCTACCGGCGGCAGCGGATGGCGCGCGCGTACTTCAGCAGCTTCCATCCCGTGAGCGACACGCCCCTGGAGGCGTTGCCGCCCTCGCCGCCGGCGCGCGAGCTGCGGCTTTACCAGGCCTCATTTCTGCTTCGAGATTACGGCTTCGATACTGAAGAATTGCCCTTCGATGCCGCGGGGAACCTGCCCCTCACAGAGGATCCCAAGGTTGCCTGGGCGCAACAACACCTCAGCGAAAACCCGGTAGAATTGAACCGCGCCTCGCGCGAAGAGCTGCTGCGCGTGCCGGGCGTCGGCATCAAAGGCGTAGAAGATATTCTCGCCGCGCGGCGCAAGGACACACTGCGCGATCTCAGCCAATTGCGACGCCTGGGCCTGCCGGTGCAGCGCGTCGCCCCCTACATCCTCCTCGATGGACAGCGCCCGGCCCAACAACTGCGCCTGTGGCCCGTGTGAGCGGCTGACACAAACTTGCTTCGCGTAAGGGAGCTGTTATAATGCGCGTTACGCCCCTGTAGTTCAAGCGGATAGAACAAAGGTTTCCTAAACCTTGTGTTCCAGGTTCGAGTCCTGGCAGGGGTACTTTTGACAACTTTAAGGAGCTCCCACCATGCCCGACTATCCCGTTCCAGACCGCACTGCACAGGTAAGCCTGCGCGAGATCACCGCCGAAACGGTGAGGCAGATTTGCAAACTCAGCGACACACTCTCCCCCGCACAGCAGCGGATGGTGGCCCCTAACGGGCAATCCATCGCACAGGCGCACTTCGAGCCGAAAGCCTGGTTCCGCGCCATCTACGCCGATGAAACGCCGGTCGGCTTCATCATGCTCTACGACGATCCCGACGAGCCGGAATACTTCCTATGGCGCTTCATGCTCGCTGAGCCGTATCAGCGTTTGGGCTTTGGTCGGCAGGCCATTGCCCTGCTGCTGGACTACGTCCGCACCCGACCCGGCGCACGCGAGCTCCTAACCAGTTGCGGTGAAGGTGAAGGCAGCCCGGAAGGCTTCTACACCCGCCTGGGCTTTCAGCGCACCGGCGAGATGCTGGATGATGAAGTGGTGCTGGTGTTGCCTCTGGAACCCACCTCGAATCCCGCTTGAGCGCCGCGGATTTCACCCAACGTAGACCAGCTGCGCCTTGTTGCGTATCAGCAATCCTGCCACGCTTGCGGAAATACCACCAAGCCTTTTAATGGAAATGGACACAGGCGCAAGCCGCCAAGGTACTGTCCGCCGCTCTGATGTCTGCGAGCCAACCCACTGGATGATGCGTCTCCCGCATTGCAGCTTTCGACACGTGCAAACGTCTGGAAAACGACTACGAAAAGGAGAAATCATAATGCCTCCAGAAACAACCGCCATCGTACAGGAAAAAACCCGGCAAGCAGTCGAACTGCTCCAGGCTCACGATATGGACCTTTGGCTGACTTTTGTCCGGGAGACTACCCTGGTATCAGACCCGATCCTGGATCTGATTCTCGGCTTCCACCTGACATGGCCCTCGGCGTTGCTGCTCAGCCGCACGGGAGAGCGCATCGCCATCGTCGGGCGCTACGATGCCGCCAACGTCGAGCGTCTCGGCGCCTACACCCAGGTGCTCGGCTACGATCAGGCCCTTCAGCCACTGCTGCTCGCCGCCCTGACCCGGCTCGACCCTCGTCATATCGGCATCAACACCTCGGAACACGACCCTGCCGCCGATGGACTGACTCACGGTATGTTTCAACGGCTCTCGCAAATGCTCACGGGGACGCCTTATGCGTCGCGGCTGGTCTCAGCAGAACAAGTAAGCGGGACCTTGCGGGGCTGCAAAACGCCCACCGAGCTGGCGCTCATCCGCGCGGCTATCGAGCGCACGGAAGCGGCCTTCCACCGTCTGGAGCCGCAACTGCGACCAGGCATCAGCGACGTGGAAGTGGCGGAGTTCTTGCATGGATATGTTAGCGAGCTGGGTTATGGCCCCGCATGGGAGTGGGAATATTGCCCGGTAGTCACTGTCGGCCCAGAATCCGCCGTGGGGCACGCCATGCCTTCTGGCCTGCGCGCCGCCGAGGGGCAGTTGGTGCAAGTGGATTTTGGGGTCGCGCGGCGCGGCTTCGTCGCCGATTTGCAACGCACCTGGTATTTGCGGCGGCCTGAAGAACAGGTTGCGCCAGAGGATGTGCAACGCGCCTGGCAAGCGGCGCGCACGGCTCTGGAAGCCGGACGCGCGGCGCTCAAGCCCGGAGCCAAAGGCTGGGAGGTGGATGCCGTCGCCCGGCGCACGCTTGTTGCGGCGGGCTATCCCGAATACCGGCACGCATTCGGGCATCACGTGGGGCGCACGGCACACGATGGCGCCACGGTGTTGGGCCCTCAGTGGGAACGCTACGGCGAATCAGTGAACGGCAAAGTACAGGTGGGCAACGTATTCGCTATCGAACTGGGCATCAGCGTACCGGAGCGCGGCTACATCGGCCTCGAGGAGAATGTCGTTGTCACCGCCGATGGCGCGACCTATCTTAGCCAGCCGCAGCAGGAACTGTGGCTGATCTGAATCGCAGCTCAAAGGATCGCGCTGAAAGCAGGTAGGAACGGCGGACGACGGCCTTCGCCTTGACGCCAAACAAGAATCGGCATACAATATTAACGAAGCGCACACAGGTTTGGATAGGGTTTGTAGCGCGCTTCAGCAGGTCTTCGACGCTCATACAGGGCGTCTGGTGCATGTTGTGGCTGTCTTTACCAATCGTTCACACCTAAGGAGGAAAGTCCCATGCGTAAATTGCTAAAGTTCGCTTCGTTGTTGGTTCAGCTCTCCCTGCTGGTATCAGCCTGTACAGGTTCATGGCCAGCCACCGCTCCGGGAGATACAGCGGGCGCAGCAGAACGAAAAATCAAAGCCTGTTTCATCTATGTCGGCCCCATTGGCGATATTGGCTGGACCAATGCCCATGATGTGGGACGCCGTTACGTGGACGACAAGTACGACTGGCTGGAAACCGCCTACGCCGAATCGGTGCCAGAAGCGGACTCCGAGCGCTTCATTGACCGCTTTGTGGTGGAAGAGAAGTGCCACGTGGTCTTCACCACGTCCTTCGGCTTCATGGATGCGACGTTGGCTGCCGCGCAAAAATACCCGGACAACTTCTTCTTCCACGTCTCCGGCTACAAGCGCGCTCCCAATATGGGCACACTGATGGCCGATTTCTATCAGCTCTACTACCTGAACGGCTTGATGGCCGGCGCGATGACCAGAACCGGCAAGACCGGCTACGTGGCCGCACATCCCATCCCTGAACTGGTGCGGCACATCAATGCCTTTGCCCTCGGCGTGCGCGAGGCCAATCCGAACGCCACGGTCGAAGTAAACTGGATCTTCGAATGGTATGATCCCGCCAAGGCGCGTGAAGCAGCGGAAGCCCTGATCGCCAATGGCGTGGATGTGCTCGCATTCACAGAAGATACCGCCACAGTGGTGCAGGTCGCCGAGGAATATACCGCCAAAGGACAGCCCGTGTACTCCTTTGGGCACTATAACCCGATGGCGCAATTCGGCCCCAAATCCATGCTCAGCGGGCAGTTGGTCAACTGGGGCGTTCTCTATGAGGACATCCTCACCAAGATTTACCTCGGCATTTACACCACCAAGAATCTTGAAAACGTGGACTACTGGGCGCTGTTGAGCGGCGGCCCGAATTTAGGCGCCCCCGCTTCAGTGGAATTGGGCGGCAAATTTGGCGAACCAATCAACCCGATCTTCGTTGATGCGCTGAAAGGCGTCGCAATCACCGATCCCATTCTGGGGCAAACCAATATCCACGATCTGGTTTTTGCCCGGGTCGCACAGATGAAGGATCCGGCCGTGCTATTTGATCCGTTCACCGGGCCGATCAACAATCAAGCCGGTGTGCAGATGATCAAACCGGCGCAGCGGCTCACCGTCTACGAACTGAATACCATCAACTGGTTCGTCGAAGGCGTCATCGGCAACGCTAACCCGTAACGTGGCGTCATCGCGGCGCTTTGGGTGGGAGGCATGTCATGCTCCCACCCAATTTGTATGGGGCAGAGCGTCGCTTTGCATAATTGACGAGTGCACGAATGGAGGCAGACATGACAGCTGCTGCAGCCGCAGACAATCCAACAGTGATGATGCGCGGGATTGTCAAACATTTTCCCGGCGTAACCGCCAACGATGGCGCCAATCTGGAAGTGCGCCAAGGCGAAATCCACGCCCTTCTCGGCGAAAACGGCGCGGGCAAAACTTCGCTGATGAATGTCCTATACGGGATCTACCACCCGGATGCGGGTGAGATCTGGGTGCATGGGCAGCACGTGAGCATCCGTGCGCCGCAAGACGCCATTCGCTTAGGTATCGGCATGATTCACCAGCAATTCCGGCTGGTGCAGAATCATAGCGTCGTGGAAAACATCGCCCTGGGATTGCGGGAAGATTTCTTGTTCCCCGAACAAAAGGTGCGCGCGCGAATTTTGGAACTCTCAAAGCGATATGGGATCAAAGTGGACCCCGACGCGCGTATATGGCAACTCTCGGCAGGCGAACGACAACGCGTCGAAATCCTCAAGGCGCTCTATCGCGGCGCCAGAATCCTGATCCTGGATGAGCCAACCTCAATGCTCACACCGGGCGAAGCCGTCGAACTCCTCCAAATCCTGCGGCGCATGGTCGCTGAGGAGCAAACCGTGATCCTCATCACACACAAGCTGGATGAGGTGATCGAAGCTAGCGACCGGGTCACGGTGATGCGGCGGGGCAAGGCCATTGCCACACTGGAAACCGCACAAACGGATCGGCGTGAACTGGCCCGTTTGATGGTCGGGCGCGATGTGCTGTTCCGGCTCGAAAAGCAAGCCGTGCAAGCCGGCGCGACAATTCTTAGCGTCGAGGGCCTGCACGTGCTGAGCGACAAGGGCCTGCCAGCCGTCGTTGACGTAGGGTTGGAAATCCGCGCCGGGGAGATTTTTGGCATTGCCGGCGTGTCCGGCAACGGGCAACGCGAGCTGGTCGAGGCCATTACCGGGTTGCGCCCCATCACCAGCGGAAGCATCCGTATCCACGATGTGGATATTACCCACAAGTCGCCGCGCGCCCGCATCGAACACGGCATCGGCTTTGTGCCAGGGGAACGCTGGATGGCGCTCATTCCCAGCATGAGCATTGCCGATAACATGATCCTCAAAAATTACGTCCGTCCCCCCATCGGACGCGGCCCCTTTCTCAACCAGGAAGCAGTCGAGACTTATGCGGATGGGCTGATCGAGGCCTACGCCATTGCCACGCCCGACCGATCTACTCCTATCAAACGGCTCTCAGGCGGGAACATTCAGCGCGCATTGCTCGCGCGTGAGATTTCGGGGAAACCGCCGTTGTTGATCGTCGCACAACCCACCAGCGGGCTGGACGTGGGCGCCACCGAAACGATCTGGCAACTGCTGCTGACAGAACGCGAACGCGGCGCAGCGATTCTGCTCATCTCCGATGATTTGAAGGAAACCCTCTCCCTCAGCGACCGCGTGGCGGTCATGTTCGAAGGACACATCATGGGCCAATTCGCGGCTGAAGAAGCCGATCTGGAACAGATCAGCCTGATGATGGCCGGCGCGTTGCGCCTTTCGGCGGGCGCGCCAGCACCCACAGGAGCATCCGCATGAACATTCCCCATATCCGGTTTGAAAAAAGGCTTTCCGCGCCACGTTGGCTGCCGGTGATCTCGCTGCTCGTAGCCCTGGCGCTGGCGATGGCAACCATCGCCGTGATCTTCTATTCGCTCGGCGTCAATCCTATCATCGCTTTCCAACGCATCTTCCGGGGCGGGTTCGGCAGCGTTTTCGGCCTGAAAGAAACCGTGACCAAATCCATCCCGCTCATTTTGATCGGTGTGGGGCTGACGTTAGCATTCAAGGGACGGATGTACAACATCGGCGCCGAAGGGCAATTCCTGGTAGGCGCGATCTGCGCTACCGGTGTGCAGCGCATTGTTCCCGGTTGGCCCGCCTTCCTCCTGCTGCCCGCCATGTTTCTCGCCGGATTCCTGGGCGGCGCGTTGTGGGCCGCCATCCCGGCCCTGCTGAAGACGCGCTTCCGCATGGATGAGGTGCTGACCAGCCTGATGCTGGTCTATGTCGCCAACGAAGCCGTCAAGTACCTGGTCTACGGGCCATGGCGCGGCACCGACACGCGCGGGTTTCCCATCACCGATGAGTTCCCCGCTGCCGCGCACATCCCCAGCCTCGCCGGCTCGCGCATTCACTACCCCACGCTGATCCTGGCGCTCCTGTTCGCCGTCTTGATCTACCTGTTGCTCACGCGCACCAAGTTGGGATACGAGATTCGCGTGACGGGCGAGAACCCCACTGCCGCGCGCTATGCCGGCATGAATACCCAGAAAGTCGCCCTTTTGGTGATGACTATCAGCGGGGGGCTGGCGGGCATAGCCGGCATGGGAGAAATCGCCGGCATCCATTATCGCTTGCGCCCGCCAGAATCCATCTCGCCGGGCTATGGCTTCACCGCGATCATCGTAGCCTGGCTGGCGCGCCTCAACCCGCTCGCGGCCATCCTCTCCGCCTTTCTGTTCGGCGGCTTGCTCGTCGGCGGAGATGCCATTCAGATTGCCCTCAACTTACCTGCAGCCACAGTCCAGATTTTCAACGGCGTGATTCTGTTCTTTGTCATCGCTGCTGAATTGTTCAACCAGTACAAACTACGCCTGGAGGTGTGACATGGACGTATTGGACTTCATTCTTGCCGCACTACGCGCTGCCATTCCTGCTGGCACGCCGCTGCTTTACGGCACACTGGGCGAAATTTACGCGGAGCGCTCCGGCGTACTCAACCTCGGCGTAGAAGGCATGATGATTATGGGTGCGGTCGCCGGTTTTGCGACGGCGCAGACCACCAGCAACGTCTGGCTCGGAATCGCGGCAGCGGCGACAGCCGGCGCACTGATGGCGCTCATCCACGCCTTTGCCAGCGTCAGCCTGCGGGTGAATCAGGTGGTCTCCGGCCTGTCGTTGACCATGCTGGGCCTCGGTGTCAGCGGGATGATGGGGAAACGATTCGTGGGGCAACCGCTCACCGTTCGCCTCCAGCCCATCCACATTCCCATTTTGAGCGATCTGCCCGTCATCGGTATGTTGCTATTCCGGTTCGATATGATGGTATACATCAGCCTGATGCTTGTGCCGGCGCTATGGTTCGTGCTCTACAAGACGCGCGCCGGCCTCACGCTACGCTCGGTTGGCGAGAACCCAGCCGCCGCGGATGCACAAGGCATCAGCGTGCCTGCCGTGCGCTACGCAGCTGTGATGTTTGGGGGCGTCATGGCCGGGATCGGCGGCGCGTATCTCTCCATGGCTTATGCCCCGGCCTGGGTCGAAGGCATGACCGCCGGCGCGGGCTGGATCGTCATTGCCCTGACCATTTTCGCCATCTGGGACCCCCGCCGCGCCCTACTGGGCGCGTACCTATTCGGCGGCGTGCGCGTTCTGCAATTTCGTCTGCAGAAACCTCTGGGAATTTCGCCCAATTTGCTCAACATGCTGCCGTTTCTGTTGACCATTCTGGTCTTGTGGTTGAGCTCAAGCCAGGCCGCCAAGCACCGTATCGGTGCGCCAGCTGCGCTGATGACGGCCTACTCACGTGAAGAAAGATAATCACAGCGAAACCGGTGAGCCTCAGCGCTGATTAACACAGTTCGCGGAGAGTCGTGAGCAGTAGGGACATCCAGATTGCTCTCTACTCACCACGAACTAATTTCCATTTTCAAGGAGCACTAGTGTGGATTCACTCAAATGGTGGCAGAGGGCCGCATTCTACCAGATTTACCCCCGCAGTTTTGCCGACGGCAACGGGGATGGCATCGGCGACATCCGAGGCATGATTGAAAAGCTCGACTATCTCCAGGCGCTGGGCATCGAGGGGTTATGGCTCTCGCCGCACTATCCCTCCCCACAAGCCGATTGCGGCTACGATGTAGCCGATTATTGCGATGTAGCCCCGGAATACGGCACGCTCGATGATTTCCGTCGCTTTCTGGAAGAAGCCCATCGGCGCGGCATTCGCGTTATCCTGGACATGGTCTTCAATCACACCTCGGATCAGCATCCCTGGTTCCTGGAATCCAGAGCCAGCCGCGACAATCCCAAGCGCGATTGGTACGTCTGGCGCGATGGCAAGACTGGCCCCAACGGCGAGAAGCTCCCCCCCAACAACTGGGAATCGAGCTTCACCGGTTCGGCATGGGAATACGATCCCCACACGGATCAGTGGTATTATCACTTCTTCCTCAAAGAGCAGCCCGACCTCAACTGGCGCAATCCCGAAGTCAAAGCCGCGATGTGGGACGCGGTGCGCTTCTGGCTCGACATGGGCGTGGATGGCTTCCGCCTCGATGCCATCGGCACCATCTTCGAGGATCCCGCGATGCCCGATCACGAGGCCGGCCTTACACTGCTCGATCTGTACCAGATGAGCGAGGCAGCACAAACAGAGGAAGAGCGCGAGGCAATCGGAAAAAAGTGGAAGCTGCTTTTCTTCCATCAGGTAGACCGCGCCGACGAGATGCACCCGCTGATGAAGGAGCTGCGGCAGGTAGTAGACGAGTACGACGACCGCGTGCTGGTCGCCGAAGATAGCGACATCGCCTACCACGGCAACGGGGACGACGAACTGCACCTGGTCTTCAACTTCCCACTGATGCGCGCGAATGGCCCGCTCACGCCCGCCCACATCCGCCAAAACCAGGCGGAACGGCTCGCCGAGCTGCCGTCCGGCGCCTGGCCCTGCAACACGCTCGGCAATCACGATTCGGCGCGCGTCAAAAGCGCCTTTGGCGATGGCGTTCACGATGACGCGCTGGCGCGGCTCTCGCTGGCGCTGATGCTCACGCTGCGCGGCACGCCCTTCCTCTACAATGGCGAGGAAATCGGTATGACCAACGCCGTCTTCACCGACATCTCGCAGCTGCGCGACACCCTGGCGTTGCGCCAGTACGACGTCGCCGTGCAGGCAGGGCTTCCAGAAGCGCAGGCGGCGGCTCTGGTCTGTGCGTACACCCGTGATCGCTGCCGCACGCCGGTGCAGTGGGAAAACGCGCCCAACGGCGGCTTCAGCCCGGCAGACGTGGAGACCTGGCTGCTAGTGAACCCCAATTACGCCGAGGGGATCAACGTCGCGGAGCAGCTGGATGATCCAGACTCGATGCTCAGCTTCTACAAGCGGCTGCTGACCCTGCGCAAACAGACCCCGGCCCTGATCGCCGGCAACTATACACCGCTGCTCGAAGATCACACAGCCTGCTTCTGCTTTCTGCGCGCCATGGAAGGGCAAACTTGTCTCGTCGCGCTCAACTTCTCCGCCGAGGCGCACACGCTGGCCTTCGAGGGGTTGGATGTCAGGCGACTATTGTTCTCCAGCGAGAAACGGGAGAATGCAGGTGATCTGCACGCATTAGCGGTTGCGCCGTTTGAGATCTACATCGCGGAAGTAAAAGAGCGATAAGGCGATAAGGCGATAAGGCGAAAAAACGAGAGCAGTGAGCAGTAAGCAGAACGCGGTGCGCGGCGTCAAAACGGCTCACTGCTTGCGGAGATTTTCATCCTTCCGCCTTCATCCTTCATCCTTTGGGAGACGACCATGAACATCTGGCGCGGAGTGAACATTCGACTGCGGGGCATCGAGCCTGAGGATGCGGACACGTTCTACGCCTGGGACGCCGCCGAAACGGAGACGGCCCGCATGGTGGATTGGGTCTGGCCCGCTGGGTCGCGGGCAGCCTCGCGGCAGTGGGCGGAGAAACGCGCCACCGAAGAGGCCAAAAACGACGAGTTTTTCTTTGCCATCGAGAACACGGAGGAAAAACTGGTCGGCATCATCAACACCCACAGCTGCGACCGCCGGGTGGGCTGCTTCAAGTACGGCGTCTCCATCGCGCCGGGGTTTCGGGGACGGGGTTACGCCGCCGAAGCGGTTCTGCTCGTGCTGCGTTACTTCTTCGAGGAACTGCACTACCAGAAAGTCACCGCCGACATCTACGCCTATAACGAGATCTCAGCGCGCTTCCACGAGCGGCTGGGCTTTGTGCAGGAAGGGCGCATTCGGCGGGTGGTCTTCTCGCAGGGGCAGCACTTCGATCTGCTCGTCTACGGCATGACGGTGGAGGAGTTTCGCACGCGCTACCCCAATCCGGCAGCAGAGGCGTGGCTCCAGACCTGCCTTCCGGCGACTCGCGGGAAATAATACCCAGCGAAGCGGCGTTCAACGGAGCGCCGCTTCGTTTAAGGCGGCAGCAATCCAATCCGCCGTCGAGTCTCCCAGCGCGCCGAGCTGCCACCACCCCAAAAACTCCGTGTTGCCGGCAGGCCCCACCAGCGGAGAGACCATCAGCCCGTGCAGCCCCAATCCCAAGCCGGCGAACGCCGCGCAAACCTCCCGCAGCACCTGCTCATGCACGGCCGGATCGCGCACCACCCCACCCTTGCCCACCTGCCCGCGTCCGGCCTCAAACTGCGGTTTGATGAGCGAGACCACGTCGCCGCCCGCCTCCAGCCAACGCACCGCCGCAGCGTAGATCAGCCGCACCGAGATGAACGACACATCGGAGACGATCAACCCCACCGGCTCAGGCAGCGCCTCGACATAACGCGCGTTCACCCGCTCCATCACCACCACGCGCGGATCCTGACGCAGCTCCCAGGCCAGCTGCCCGTAGCCCACATCCAGCGCGTAGACCCGCGCCGCGCCGCGCTGCAATAGACAATCCGTGAAGCCGCCCGTCGAAGCGCCAATATCGGCAGCGATGCGCCCGGCGACAGCAACGCCAAAGCGTTCCAGCGCCGCCTCCAGTTTCTCGCCGCCCCGGCTCACAAAGCGCGGCCTGGCTGCCAGCGTCAGGGTTGCCGTCGTCGGGATCTGTGCGCCGGGCTTATCCACCACCTCGCCGTTCACGAGCACCTCGCCCGCGCCGATCAAGCGCTGCGCCAGGCTGCGTGATTCGACCAGCCCTCGCGCGATCAACAACACATCCAAGCGTTCTCGTTCCATAAATCTGCGGAATTCACACAATCTGCAAAATCAGCGTTCCACATCCAGCGTCGCCAGCACCGCGCGGAGGTCCTCCGGCAGCGGCGCGGAAAACGTCAGCATTTCGCCCGTCGTGGGATGCGCCAGCGTCAACTCCCGCGCATGGAGGAACTGACGCGGAGCCTCCAGGGGTTGCCGCGCCGGGCCGTAGCTCACGTCCCCCACCAGCGGATACCCCAGCCACGAGAAATGCACGCGGATCTGATGCGTGCGTCCGGTCAGCAATGCCACATCCACCAACGTGTAGGGCCGTCCCTGCACATCGCGCCATACCTGCGCCCCTTCCCAGCGCGTGCGCGCGGGCTTGCCGCCGCTCACCACCGCCATCCGCTGACGATGCACCGGATGCCGGGCAATGGGCGCCTCGATGATGCCCTCTGCCTGCGGCAGGCGCCCGATCAGCAACGCGGTATAGCGTTTGCTCACCGAACGTCCCTTGAACTGCCGTTGCAGCGCGCGGATCGCGGCCTCATGTTTGGCGACCACCAGCACCCCCGACGTGTCCTTATCTAGCCGATGGACGATGCCCGGGCGCAACGCTTCCGGCGTCGCAGCATCGCCCACCGCCAGATCGGGGCAATGCGCGAGCAGCGCATTCACCAGTGTACCGGAAAGGTTGCCCGCGCCGGGATGCACCACCATACCGGGCGCCTTGTTCACCACCAGCATGTCCGCATCTTCGTAGAGAATGTCGAGGGGCAATGTTTCGGCTTCCAGAATTGGAGAAGCCGACGGCGGCAGCGTCACCACGATAATGTCGCCAACGCGCACCTTAGCAGCAGCGCGGGCAGGATGCGCGTTCAATGTGACCCGCTCCTCATCAATGAGACGTTGCACCAGCGCGCGCGAAAGCTGCGGAAAAGCCGCGACGACAGCGCGATCCAAGCGCTCGCCGGTAGTCGCCACCGTGAACGTCAACGGCGCCAGAGCCGCATCAATTGGCGCCATGCACGCCGCCTTCACCGGCGACGATGCGCCCGGCTTTGATCACCATCGCTACCGGATTGGCGCCAAAACGGTATCCCAAATGCCGGTAATCCGGCGCATCGAGGATTAGCACATCGGCGGCGTACCCCGGCATGAGGCTGCCCACCTCTCCGCCCAGCCCCAGCGCGCAAGCAGCGTTCAACGTCGCCGCGACGAGGGCTTCCTGCGGCGTCAACCGCAAATAGCGACACGCCAGGGCGATGACAAAGGGAATAGATTCGTTCCACGCGGTGCCGGGATTGCAATCCGAGGCCAGCGCCAGCGCCGCGCCCGCATCGAGCAACGCCCGCGCGGGGGTATAGTCGTGGTGTCCCAGCCCGAAGGGCGTACACGGCAGCGACACCGCCACAGTCTGCGCCGCGCCCAGCAGCGCAATCTCCTCTGGCGGCGTCGTCACCAGATGATCCGCCGAAACCGCGCCCAGCTCCACCGCCAGCGAGGTTCCGCCCAACGCCTTGAACTCGTCCACGTGGATTTTCAGCGGGAAGCCCAGGGCGCGGGCCGCCTCCAGAATGCGCCGCGACTGCGCCAGATCGAACGCGCCCTCCTCGCAGAACACGTCGCAGAACGGCAGGCGCGGCAAGCCCAGGGCGCGCGCCTGCTCCGCCACCGCGGGCAACATCTCCTCGACGAGCAGGGCCACATAAGCATCCTCACGGCCCCGGTACTCCGTCGGAATCGCGTGCGCGCCCATGAAGGTTGGCGCAAGCGTCACAGGATGGCTGCGATCCAGCGCCACAATCGCCTCGAGCTGTCGCAGCTCCGCCACCGTCTCCAGGCCGTAACCTGTCTTCACCTCAACCGTCGTCGCGCCGTGCGCCAGCATCCGGTCGAGACGGGGGCGCGCCGCCGCGACGAGCGCCTCCACCGAGGCGTCGCGGGTCGCCCGCACCGTGGACATGATCCCGCCGCCCGCGGCCATGATCTCCATGTAAGTCGCGCCTGCAATGCGGCGCTCGAACTCCACCGCGCGGTCGCCCATCCAGATCAGGTGCGTGTGGGGATCCACAAAGCCGGGGCAGACCACCCGTCCACCAGCATCTATCTCACGGGCGGCGCGAAACTGCACGCGCAGATCGGGCGTTCTGCCCACCGCCGTCACGCGCCCACCCACAATAGCGATGGCGCCATCCTCGATCAAGCCCAAATCGCCCAGCTGCGTGCCGCGTTGCGGGCCGTCTGCGTGCGGCGGCACGGTACACAATTGCGCCGCCGAATGGATGAGCAGGTCAACTTCTTGCATGAGCCTCCCTTTTCAGGCAAACTGCCAAACGAAAGGCCAGGGAATACCCCTGGCCCGGCGATGATGCGCTCCGCATCAAGGCGTGAACCACGTCTCCTGCCGCACCAGGTAGAACCACAGACCCACATAGTACGGATCGCCATTGGCGTCGGTGCAGCGCGCCACAATGGCCGTGGGCGGCGTGCCTTCGGGGATCAGGGGATAGCCTTCCGGCACCCAGTTGGCATCGCCAAAGAGGTAGACATCCTCGCGGGTGGAATCTGCCACGCGGATCGGGCCGCCAATCTCGGAGGTCACAACAGCAAAAATGGCGCGCCATTCGCCCTGCCCGCGCAAGCCATGCCGCAATACCACGGCATTGACATAATCGCGTAGAATCGTCGTGGCGAAATATTTCGGCGCGCGGTACATGATTTGTTCCCAGCCGCCGTTGTAGGCTGCGAGGGCGTTGAAGACATCGCCGTTGCCCTGATGGATGACCGTGGAGAGCGTGCGTGTGCCCCAGAAGAGATTGGTGGCAGGATTCAGCAGCTCCGCGCGCGTGGGGCGCCAAGAGAAACCCGCCTCCCTGGGCATGACCTGCATCAACCCCACCGAACCGACTGGGCCGATAGCCTGCGCATCCCCGCGCGATTCCATCCACAACAGCGACGCCAGGAAATCGGGGTCGAGGCCGCGCCGTTCCGCCTCCTGGATGATCAACCCTTCCCACTGCCGCACACGGAGGCTCCAGTAAGTTGAAAGAGCAGGCGCGGAAGAAGGCGCTTCCGCACTCACAGATTTGACGGGCATTGCTGCAAGGGGAGCTTCCAGATCACCGGTCTCATCTGGAATCGGCCTTGAGGCCACAGTGAACAACAGCGTACACAGACCCACGATAAGCCAGATGCGCCGCGCAGGCTTCATGCAGTTCCTCGCTGAGTAGTCCAGGGCTGGTGTGTCAACATAATCCCATCTTATAGGGGAAACTTTGATTTTGTCAAGCTGCCGGAGAAGGCTCTAAATCTCCGGCTTTAGCCGCTTTTTGGCGTAGCAAACGAGATAACGCCAAACAGTTTATGCCCATTGACTCTTGGCTAAGCACGGTTATAGTTGAGTGCTGTTGCAATCCATACTCCCAAACCAAGGATACAAACCGTGAGAAGCCATCCATTGCTGTTGACGCTGCGCCGCTTGCGCGGAAACGCCCGTGGCTGTGTGCTCACCGAGCCGCTGTGGGGCATTCCCTTCAATCTCTACGCCCCATACGCTTCCCTTTACATGCTCGCTTTTGGATTGGACGACGCCCAAATCGGCTTCCTCGCTACGGTGGGGATGCTCTTTCAGGTCTTCTGGACGCTGCTGAGCGGCGCCATCACCGACAAGCTGGGGCGCAAACGCACCACCCTCATCTTCGATATCATCTCGTGGAGCGTTCCCACGCTGATCTGGGCCATCGCGCAGAATTACCATTACTTCCTGATTGCGGCCATCGTCAACGCTACCTGGCGTATCACGCTCAACTCGTGGAGCTGCCTGCTGGTAGAGGATACCGATCCCGAATTGCTGGTGGATATCTACTCGTGGATCTACATCGCGGGGTTGCTGGCGGCTTTCGTTGCGCCGGCGACAGGGCTGTTCGTCAACCGCTTTGGGCTGGTGTCCACCGTCCGCGCGCTCTATCTGCTCGCTTTCGTGATGATGACGGCGAAGTTCCTCATCCTCAACGCCATGGTGACGGAGACGCAGCAGGGGTTGGTGCGGATGCAGGAAACGCGCGGCGAACATCTCTTCGGCGTGCTCCAGGGTTCCGGTGATGTGTTGCGCGCCATCCTGCGTACCCCCGCGACCCTGTACACCGCCGGATTGATGATTCTACTCAGCATCGCTGGTACGATTCGCGGCACCTTCTGGTCCATCCTGGTAGCCGAAGATCTGCAAATCTCCACCACCTACATCGCCATCTACCCGTTCGTGCGCTCCATCGCCATGCTCATCTTCTACTTCGCGGTGATGCCACGGCTGCGAGAGCTGAAAGTCTACAAACCGATGATCTTCGGCTTCATCGGTCTGATCATCAGCCAGATCATCCTCATCAACACGCCGCCGGGCAACTACGGCATTCTGCTGTTGGCGACCGCGTTGGAGGGCTTCGCCATCCCGGCAGCCTTCACGCTACTCGATGCGCTCACCGTCGTCACCGTAGATGCCGCAGAGCGGGCGCGCATCATGGCGTGGCTCAACCTCGCGGTCATTCTTGGCTCCTCGCCCTTCGGCTGGATCGGCGGGCAGCTCTCCACCCTCGACCGGCGCTTTCCCTTCATCCTGGTCAACGTGCTCTTCGCGCTCAGCATCGTGCTGACCTATATGGCAGGACGCGCCGCCGCGCAAACACAATCGCCCGTCAACGCCGAAGCTTGAGATCAAGCCGCGAACACAAAGGTTGGCTTTCCACTGAGCGCGCCTTAATCACACGGCAACGCCCCAGGATCGTATTCCTGGGGCGTTGGATTTTCGGCACAGCGCCTACGGGCGCGCGCCAAGCGTCAACGAAAGCGCAACCGTCTCACTCCCACGCAACACCTTCACCGCGACCGTCTGCCCCACACTGGCGTGGAAGCTCAGATAGGTGTTGAGATCATTGAAGCTGTTCACGGGCCAATCATCGAGCGCGATGATCAAATCCCCACCCTGACCGGTATTCGGATTTGCCGCAATCAGCCCTGCCGCAGCACCCGGACTACCGGAAGTCACGTTCACCACCTCGAAAGGGAACTTACCATGCACACGGCAGCGGCGGCGCTGAGCGCCGCCGCTGCTACACTTGTGCTCAGAAGCGCTTGGCAGATCCCATGCGCCACAGTCGCAGGCTGTTGTTCTGTAACAATCCAGACTCGTCATCCAATTGTGGGCAGTTGCCGCCGCGCATTCCAAAGCCGCCGCGTCCACGAGGCCCCATAAAGGGCCGCATACCGCGTCCCGGCCCCAGGATCGCCTCATCCTTGAGCGTGTCTGCCTGTTCCTGCGTGATCACGCCATCCTTCACTGCCTGCGCCAGAGCCGCCTCATAGGCAGCCTGTAAGCGCTCCTGCAGTGCAGCGCGATCCAGGTCGAGCTCCTCCAACCACGTTTGCAGCGGCTTCGCGCCGAGGGCCTCCGGCTCCACGCCGAGCGCCGCCGCCAGCAGCGCCTGCTTATCCAGGTAGGGTTGCAGTAGCGCGTGGAGCTGCATGCGATCATATTGTTCCTGGGTAATCAACCCCTGCTCCAGAGCTTGTTCCAACGCGCGGGCGCGCGCCGCTTCTTGGGCGGATTGCAGTTTCTCCACCGTGATGCCCAATTCCTCAGCCAACAACGCTTGCCGATCAATGCCGCCACGCCCCAGCCAACCAGGGCCGCCATGGGCGCTCACAACGCCCACCGCGCCCGCCGAGAGCGCCGCGACTACCGCCGCTGCCGCCAACCATCGCATCCATTGTCGTCCTTTGAACATACACTAACCTCCCGTAAATCTATGATAGTCCAGGATGCGCTACGCGCTCCTTTTCGACATTTTCATTCTACCAAAGACTTATTAGGAAGTTGTTAAGTCAAGGCGTGGATTCCGGCTCTGCAAACAGCGCGCGGGCCTCCTCAAGATAGGGCGCGAGATCGGCTTCGCGTTTCCCTTTGCCCAACAAGTAACGCTCCAACAGATGCTCTGGCGTCAGGGCATCGGGATCCAGCCCTTCCAAACGGTCGCGGACCGCGCGATCAATCTCCCGATTGATCTGCGCGAAGAAGGCCCCTTCCAGCAGCGGCGTCAGCGCCACGTCGCGCAACTGCGGCTCTTGCTCCGGCGTGAGCGCCACGACCAGCCGCACCACAGCATCATCGAGCGTATGACGCGCTACAGCATGACGCACCGCTGCGAGAGGGTCCGCCTCGGCGCGCACATCCACCCGAATGGTGCGGAAAGCGCGGGCAGGCATCTCGATATAGCGCCAATCGGCGCGCCCGCGTTGCACCTCGACCCAGCAGAAGCCTTTGGGCTGCTTCTCCTCGCCAAAATCCACCCGCTCCAAGCTGCCGGGATAGATCACTGGCGGCGCGTTTTCGGGATTGAGATTCTGATGCTGATGGATATGGCCCAGCGCCACGTAATCCCACGTCGGATCACACAAAGCGGAGATCGGCACAGTGACATCGCGCCCCACCATGATATTGCGCTCCGATCCCCAATGGGCGTTCTCCACCGAGAAATGGCCCAGCAATACCGCCGGAACGCCGGGATCGCACTGCGTCGCCAGCTGTTGGGTGATCTGCACCAGCGCGCCGCTCACCGCCTGATCCAGCGCCTCGCGACTCAGACGCCGATACTGCTCACGCGTGAGCAATCGCTGGTAGATGGGATACGGCAGCGCTGCCACCTGCAGCGGCCCTCGGCGCGTCTCCAGGCGCAGCAGCTCCGGGCGATCCGCCACGGTGACATGGGGCACCGCCAATGTGCTGAAGATTTCCACACTCGAAGCGCGCTGCTCCATCAAGGGAATGTCATGGTTGCCCACGAGCAGCACCGTGGGGATAGCGGCTTCGGAGAGCCGCCGAATACGCTGCGCGAATTCACGTTGGTGCGTGGGACTGGGCGTTCGCGTGCGAAAGGCGTCGCCGGCGAAGAGCACCGCATCCGCCTCATGCGCAACGGCATAATCCACCAGCTCATCCATTCGGCGCAGGAAATCCACCACACGCAGATTCAGCCCCGTTTCGGGATCGAGCCGTCCGTAGTTCTCCATGCCAATGTGGAGATCGGCGAAATGCAGAATGCGAATAGGAATGGACACAGATTAGCCTCGAAAGTGAAGTTTAATCATACGTAATGCGTAATACGTAATACGTAATGCGTAATACGTAATACGTAATGCGTAATACGTAATGAATTTTTGGGCTGCGCTACAAAAGAAATGACGCACGCGCCTTACGCATTACGAAGCACGCAGTATGTTTCACCCGCCCGTCTCCAGCCCCATGATTTTCTCGACGCGCAAGCCGTGACGCCCGCCCTCGAAGTCCGTCGTCAGGAAAGCGTCTACAATATCCAGCGCCAAGCCCACGCCCACCACACGCCCGCCCATAGCGAGCACGTTGGCGTTGTTATGCGCCCGCGCCATCCGCGCCATGTAGGGATCGGTACAGAGCGCCGCGCGTGCGCCGCGCACTTTGTTCGCCGCAATGGAAATCCCAATCCCCGTGCCGCAAATCACGATGCCGAGATCACACGCGCCCGCAACCACGCTCCGCGCCGCCAGCCGTCCGTAATCAGGATAGTCTACCGACGCCGTGGGATGATGCGTGCCGACATCCTCAACCTCATGTCCCAAAATCAACAGATGCGCCTTCACCGCTTCCTTGAGCTCAAAGCCCGCATGATCCGAACCGATACAAATTCGCATACATTCGCCTCCTCACCAGACAATTTCCCGCCGCCCCTGTGCGCGCAGATAGGCATTCGCCTGCGAAAAATGCCCGCAGCCGAAAAAACCCCGGTGCGCCGACAGCGGCGAAGGATGCGGCGCTTCCAATATCAAATGCCGCTCTCCGTCAATCAATCCGCGCTTCGATTGCGCGTGCGCGCCCCACAGCATGAACACCAGCCCCGTGCGCCGTTCGTTCAACGCGGCGATCATGCCATCAGTAAGCACTTCCCATCCCAAACGCCGATGCGATCCGGGTTTCCCCGCTGCCACAGTCAGATACGTGTTGAGCAGCAACACACCCTGATCCGCCCAGCGGGTGAGATCCGTAGAAAACGAAGGCGACGCCCCGCCGTACACCTCCTGCACAATCTCCTTGAAGATGTTGCGCAGCGAGGGCGGTGCAGGTACACCCTCTGGCACAGAAAAAGCCAACCCATCCGCCTGCCCCGGCCCGTGATAGGGGTCCTGTCCCACCAGCACCACCCGCACGGCATCGAACGGCGTGCGCTCCAGCGCGTAGAAGACGCGCTCAGGCGCCGGGTAAACCGTTTCCTGCGCGCGCCGCGCGGCGACGGTATCCAGCATCTCCAGATGATAGCCGTCCGCGAGTAGCGGTACTGCATCCAGCCAACCAGCCAACCCTGCCACACGTTCGCTCACGGCTCACGGTTCCCCACATCATGATCAGGAATCAACGTCTCTGCATTGCGCACCGCCGGGAAGAAAAAGCCTCCCACACCCACAACCACACTGAACAAACCCGCGCCCACAATCATCAACGCCATCCCAGCGCCAGGCCCGCTGCCCACCAGCGGCGCAAATGTCCTGGCGAGCGCACCATCCACCTGCATCGCCGGCTCGAAGACCCGATCCGCCAGCGGCCCGGCAAGCAGCAGCGCCAGCAGCGCCGCAATGAGCAGCCGTACCGAAAAAACCCGCCCCTGAATGTCCGGCGGCGCCTTCGATTGCCAGATCGCTTGACTGAAACCGTTGACGATGGGCGCGATAGCCTGAATGACGAGTTCATTGTTCCCGGAGCGCGCCAGAATCATCGGGGCGCTCACCGTGCCGCCAAAGGATGCCACCAGGTTCAGCATGAAGAAGACCAGCTGCAATCCCAACAGACTGGGGCGCGCCAGAATGTAGCAGAACCCAAAAGCCGATTCATGGAGCAGCGTGCCACGGCTGGCCCGTCCCGCCTCAGAAGTGTCGGGCTGCGGAATGCGCAACAACAACAGAATGCTGATCGCCAGAATCAGCGTCGCCACATCGAGGAGCAGAATCCCCCGCGAGCCGGTGACGCCGAGCATAGCCGCGGCCAGGGCCGGGGCCAGAATGCTTGAACCCGTTCCAACGATCCACCAACGCGCCGGCGATAGGGCTGAAGATGATCATCGGCGTAAAATTCGCCACGCCCACCAACGCCAATGCCGTGGCCTGCTGCGTCTGTTGCCACGCCCAGATGGTTAGCCCAAAGCCCGTCATCGAAGTACTGAGCAGCGACGGCAGTTGCACCGCCCAGATGATGAAAAATGTGCGCATTCCGGTTGCAATCTTCGCCCTCTGTGGCGCGACTTGCTACAAACGGGGCAGCACCACCCCGGTCTGGCCCTGATACTTGCCCTTCTTGTCGGCATAAGAGACCTCACAAGGCTCGTCCCCTTCAAAGAAGAGCACCTGCGCGATGCCCTCGTTGGCGTAAATCTTCGCCGGCAGCGGCGTGGTGTTGCTGATCTCGATGGTGATAAAACCGTGCCAGCCAGGCTCCAAGGGCGTGAAATTCGTGACGATACCGCAGCGCGCATACGTGGATTTCCCCAACACCGCGCCCAACACATTGCGCGGCATTCGCATATATTCCAGGCTGCGCGCCAGGGCGAAGGAATTTGGCGGGATGATGCAGATCTCGCCCACAAAATCAATCATCGCGTGCGGATCTATGCTCTTGGGGTCCACCACGGTGAGGTTGCCCACGCCCGGCGTGAAAACCTTGAACTCGTTAGCAACCCGAATGTCATAACCGTAAGAAGAAAGTCCGTAAGAGATAATCCCGTTACGCTTCTGCC
>CAZDSF010000042.1:29320-35697 GCA_964508025.1 uncultured Anaerolineales bacterium | reverse complement strand
GCCGCAAGCCCACCGCAGCGCCCATCGTGGAAGAACCCGCAGTGGAAGAGGTCGCTGCACCGGAAATCATCGAGGAAACGCTTGTCGCTGAAGCAACCCTGGCTTTGCCGGAAGAGGAAGCTGTCGCCGAGATTATCGCAGCAGAACCGGTGATCGCCGAAGTAGAAGAAGAGAAAGACTTCTTTGGCTGGTCGGAATTTGATGTCGAAGTTGCTGAAGCGGAGACGGTTACTGAACCGACGATGCTCGTTCCAGAGCCGCTCACCTCTTTTGGCTTCACCCGCTTTAGCCCGGATGGCGAACCGACTACGCAAGAAGAGCCAGAAGAGATCGCTATCGAGGCGCCGATCCTGTTTGCAGCAGAACCGGTAGTGGAAGAAGTCAGTGCACCACCTACCGAGGAAGCGCCGGTCGTCGAAGCGGTGGTGGATCTGGACGCGTTACGCGCGCAGATACAAGAGAATCCCAAGAACTACGCCTCGCGGCTTGAGCTGGCGCGCGCCTTGGTCGTAACCGATGCGTTGCAGGAGGCGCTGGATCACTATGGACGTCTGATCCGCGAGAATCAGAGCCTGGATGAAGTGGAAGCCGATTTAACGCAGCTGACTCAAAACAATCCCGATGACCCACGCCCGTTGCGCACTCTGGGCGACTTGAACATGCGCACGGGGAAACTGGAAAGCGCTCTGGATTTCTACAAGCGCGCCATGGAGAAACTGTAAGAAGGAGCCACCATCTTGGAACGAACGCTAATTATCCTCAAACCTGACGCCGTAGAGCGCGGTCTAATCGGCGCGCTCATCGCCCGCATCGAACAGCGCGGCTTGCGCATCGCCGGGCTGAAGATGCTGTGGGTGAGCCAGGCGCTCGCCGAAGCGCATTACGGCGAACATCGCGGCAAAGCCTTCTACGAACCGCTGCTGCGCTTCATCACCTCGGCGCCGGTAGTGGCGCTGGTCGTCGAAGGCCCGCAAGCCATCAGCGTCATGCGAATGATGATGGGAAAAACCGATGCCAAGCAGGCCGATCCCGGCACCATGCGCGGCGACTATGGGCTTTCCAATCGTCACAACCTTGTCCATGGCTCGGATAGCCCCGAATCCGCGGCGCGCGAAATTGCGCTATGGTTCACTCCAGAGGAGCTCTTCAGCTACCATCGCCCCACAGAAGCCTGGGTAGATCCCGACGCTGCGTGGTAAACAGCCCTCACGAACAGAACGACCTCCAGGGAACAGCTCCCCGGAGGTCGTTTCAGTCATAAGTCTTAACTCCTGACTGCCGACTACCCAAACTTATACGCCACGCCGTAACCGCCACGGGGCAACTGCCAGCCGATGTTGTTATACGGGCAGCCTACGCGGCAACTGCCACATTCCACACACGCCTGATACGCCACCTGGATTTTGCCATCATGCGCCAATGTGTAGACGCTCACCGGGCAAAAATCCAGACAGGGCTTGTGACGACACCGGACGCATACCGTGTGATCCTCAATCCACAAATGGGATTGCTCCTCATCAATGAAATACTTGATCGAAACGAGCAGGTCATCTACGTACACATCCGGCAACGTCTCCCGCACAGCAGCGGGCAATTCCTTCACCTCGAAGCCGTCGTTGCGTTTCATTACCATCCCAGCACCGCCCTTCCCATGGAGATGATGTCGCCGGCGGCGCGCGGCAGCGAACGGCGACCGGTCAAAGCGCCCAACATGCCCTTGAACAGATCCATCTTCGGGCGACCATAGGCGCTGAAGAAATCGCCCAGCGCGTCATTGAGGAACGCCGGATAGGTGCCCATGAATTCGGGATGCGTATCCAGGAAATGCGAGAAACCCCGGTATTGCTTGAGATCCGGCAGAATGAAGCTCTCCTTGAGCCGCTCCTCGTAACTCGCCATCACCTTCTTGCTGAAGTCGCCCCGTCCATGCGCCTCGATAGCCGTCTCGCCCGCGAGCTTGCCCGCGACAATCGCCATGTTGGTACCTTCCCAGTGCAGCGCGTTGACCATCGCGGCGGCGTCGCCAGCAACCATCGCCCCACCCGTATAGAGCCGGGGCATATCGCGGTAGCCGCCTTCGGGAATGAGATGCGCACCATATTCGAGCAGCTGCCCACCCGCCACCAACGGCGCAATCACCGGATGATCGAGGTAACGCTGCAAGACTTCATAAGGCTTGAGCTTGTATTCTGTGAGCGTCGCCAGCATCACTCCCAGCCCCACGGAAAGCGTCTTGCTGTTGGTGTAGACGAAGCCCATGCCCGGCAGCCCCATCGAAACATCGCCCAGCACCGAAACGGCCAGGCCGTGATCGTTATCCTGCAGGCCAAAACGCGCGTTGATCGTCTCTGGCGGCAGGGCGATGACCTGCTTGATGCCCAACGCCAGATGCGCCGGCTCCAGATCGTGCTCGATCAACCCCAACTTCTGCGTGAGGATATTGTTCACCCCCTCGCAGATGATGACCACGGGCGCGTAGATATCGCCTTGCGGACGGTCGGTCTTGACGCCGATGACCTGCCCATCCTCCTCGCGGATGAAGTCCACCACCGTGGTCTTCGGGATCAGGAAGGCGCCTTCCTTCTGCGCCTGCTCCGCCCACCACAGATCGAAGGGAGCGCGCAGGGTCGTGTACGCATCGGCGGGCTGGTTGGCGAGCTTGCCGCCCTGCACCGTCATGCGCGTGAGGCCATTTTCGCCGAGGAACCAGAAACCCGCTTCCGTGACAGGACGCTCGAAAGGCGGGCGCCGGCTCATGAAATCGGGCAACAAGTCGGCGATAGCGTGCGTGTAAATCGCGCCGCCGAAGTAATTCTTACCGCCGGGCTTCTGCCCGCGCTCGACCAGGGCCACGTTCAGCCCGGCGCGCGCCGCGACCATCGCCGCTGCTGGACCCGCCAGCCCGGCCCCCACCACAATCACATCGAAGCGGATGCGCTCATCTTTGGTGTTCATGCCGTCGCCTCCTTGAGCGCGCGAATTTGCTGGAGCATTTCTGGAATCACCTGATAGAGATCGCCCACAATGCCCACGTCCGCCACCTCGAAGATGGGCGCGTTGGGATCGCTATTGATGGCGATGATGAAATCGGAGTTCTGCATCCCGACCTTGTGCTGCAAAGCGCCGGAGATGCCGGCGGCGATGTAGAGCTTGGGCCGCACAGTGCGTCCCGATTGCCCCACCTGATGCGCATAGCTGATCCAGCCGCTATCAATCAACGGACGGCTCGCACCGACCACACCGCCCAGCTCATCCGCCAGCTCCTGCAGGAGCTTCAGGCCGTCCGGCGTCCCCAGCCCGCGTCCGCCAGCGACGATCACGTCAGCGTATTCGATATCCACGCTTTCGCCCTTCGCGTGGATGAATTCCAACACACAGGCCATCGCGCCTTCTTCGGTCGCCTCTACTTCTTCGTGTACAATCTCGCCCACGGCATCGGGATTGCGCGTCGGCATCGGGAATACACGCGGGCGCACGCTCGACATCTGCGGGCGCTCACTGCGACAGAGGATCGTCGCCATGATGTTCCCGCCAAACGCGGGACGGGTCGCCAACAGCAGACGCTGCCTCGCCCCCTTGACCTCTCCCATTTCCAGACCGGTGCAGTCGGCAGTGAGGCCGGTGTGCAGGGCCGTCGCCACCGCACCCGCCAGGTCGCGCCCCAGAGTGGTCGCGCCGATGAGGAAGACCTCCGGGCCATACTTCCTGGATACTGTCGCCAGTGTTTGATAGTAAGGACAGTTGCGATAGTATGCAAAAACCGGATCATCAAAAACGTAGACCCGATCCGCGCCATAGTGGAGCGCTTCCTGCGCAATCGCGCCGACGTTCTCGCCTAGCAGCACACCTTCAACGAGCACCTCGTCGCCAGCCGCCGCCGCCTCCTCCGCCACCTGCGAAGCCAACATCCGCGCCACGCCCAGCAGCTCCCACGAGACCGGATGCACGTTCCCTTCTTCTTGCTCAATGAAAACCCAGAAGCGTCGCGCGGTCATTGCGCACCTCCTAGAAGCACCTGCATGATGCCGGCGCCGGCGGCTTTATCCAGAGCGAATTTGACCGCCGCTTCTACCCCCATCTCCCGTGCGTTGACCTTCTCGCCGGCCTGCGGGAGCGGTGGCGTGCCCATCTTGTAGACAATCGTGGGAGACCCTTTCACGCCCACCTGCTCCAGCGCAAAGGGAATCGGCCCCTCCATCGTCCACATCTCCGGCTCGTAGCGTAGCGAGCGGATCAGATCAGGCAGCGGCGCAAAGGGAATCTCCGCGATCTCCTTCTCACACGTCAACATCACGGGCAGCGAAGTCTCCACAACCTCCGTCCACCGCTCCGTTTTGCGCTCGACGATGACCCGTCCCCCTTCCAGATCCACTTCGCGGATTTTGACAGCGTAGGTGACAATCGGCATCCCCATCCGCACCGCCACACCTGGGCCTACCTGCGCGGTGTCGCCATCAATGGCCTGCTTGCCAAAGAACACCAGGTGAATCGGATCCTCAGCATGAACGGCCTGGATCGTTTCCGCCAGCACGTAAGACGTCGCCAACGTATCGGCGCCCGCAAACTTGCGGTCGGTGATGAGAATGCCACGATCTGCACCAAGCTCTATCGCTTCGCGCAATGTCGTCACAAAGCTGGGCGGGCCCATCGAGACGACCGTCACCTTGCCCCCCAACTTGCGCTTCCAGCGGACGGCCTCCGCCAGCGCGTGCGCATCGTAGGGGTTCATGATCGCCGGCACACCTTCACGCACCAGATTCCCGGTATCGGGATCAATGCGAATGTTGGTCGTATCCGGCACCTGCTTGACAGCGACAAGTGCATGGAACAATGGACACCTCCTGTAAAAATAGCAAATGGCGAATATCGAATGGTGAATGGCAAATCGGACAAAGAATCAGCCCATGCTGAATTGTAGGTCTATTCTGGGAATGAGCAACTCAGCAGCTATAAATACCCCAGGGCCGACGCCTCGCGGCGCAACGCCTCACGAAAATCGGGATGGGCAATACCGATCAGCCCGGCTGCCCGCTGCCGGATAGATTTGCCGTAGAGATTCACCGCGCCGTATTCCGTCACCACCCAGTGAACGTGATTGCGCGTCGTCACCACGCCCGCGCCGGGCGTGAGCGTCGTTTTGATGCGGCTGAGCGCGCCGTTTTTGGCCGTACTCGGCAGCGCGATGATGGGCAAACCGCCCTCGGAGCGCGACGCGCCATAGATGAAATCCATCTGCCCGCCAACGCCGCTGAAGAGCTTGGCGCCGATGCTGTCGGCGCAGACCTGTCCCGTGAGATCCACTTCCAGGGCACTGTTGATGGCGACCTGCCGGAAATTCTGCCCGATCACTGCCGGATCGTTGACGTATTCGGTGGGATGCAGCTCCACGAGCGGGTTGCGATCCAGCCACCGATACAACTCCCGCGAGCCGAGAATGAAGCCCGCGACGATTTTCCCCGGATGAAGAGTCTTCCGCGCGCCATTGATCACGCCCAGCTCCGCCAGCCGCATCACGCCATCAGAGAAGAGCTCGGTGTGGATGCCCAGGTCGCGCTTGTCCACCAGATAATGCAACACGGCATCTGGCACCGCGCCGATGCCCAACTGCAACGTCGCGCCATCAGGAATGAGAGCGGCGATGTGCCCGGCGATGCCTTCCACCACCGGATCGGCAGGATTCTCGCTCATGCGATATTCATGCAACGGTGTGTCGGCTTCGACGATGTAATCCAACGCATCCACATGAATGCGCGTGTCGCCTGGAATCATCGGCAGGTGGGTGTTGATTTGCGCCACCACAACCCGCGCCGATTGCACCGGCGTCTTCGCTAGCCCCGTCTCCAGGCTGAAAGAGCAGAAGCCCTCCGCATCCGGCGGCGAGAGATGCGCCAGCGCCACATCAAGCGGCAGGTTGCCTCGGCGGAAGATGGTGGGGAACTCCGAGAGCAACACGGGCGTGAAGTCGCTACGCCCTTCCCACACGCTGGCGCGGACGTTGTGCCCGATGAACATGATGTTGGAGCGCAAATGCCCCGCCAGTTCTGGCGCGGTCCATAGCGCCGGGCCAACCGTGAGCACCTGCGCCACCTCCACATCTGTCACCGTGGGCGCAAAGGCAACCAGGGCCTCCACTAGAGCCGTCGGCACGCTGCAATTCCCGGTCAAAAACACCCGGCAGCCAGAAGTGACCGTCTTGGCGATCGCCTCCGGCGCCGTGACACACTTACTGCGATAACGCGCGCGCCAGTCCATACGGCTCAGCTTTTGCGCAAAACCGCGTCAAGCTTCTCATCCACAACATCGCCGTTGCGGATGATGACAGCCTTCTTGAGCGCCTGCACCTGCGCGAACGCGGTCGCCGGGCCAGATTCGATCAA
>CAZDSF010000042.1:0-29220 GCA_964508025.1 uncultured Anaerolineales bacterium | reverse complement strand
CACATCGGCGAAGCGCGTGACATAAGCGATGTTGAAGTCATGCGCAATCATCGTGGTCAACTGCCCCTGGAATTGCGCATCGAGGCAGCGCAGGCGCTCCAGCGAGGGGCTGAGCACGAAGACTTTGACCCCCAATCCCAGGAAAGCGCGCGCGGCATTGACACCCAACGTCCCGCCACCCAGGATCACCACTTCTCCGGCAGAAACGCCCGGCACGCCGTTGAGCAGCACCCCGCGTCCGCCGTGATTGCGCATCAGCAATGTGCCGGCAATATACGGCGCCATGCGCCCGGTCACCTCACTCATCGTCTTGAGGATGGGATAATCCCGCCCATCGGGCGTAATCATCTCATAAGCCACCAGCGTCGCCTTCTGCGCGATCAGCGCCTCCAGCTCTGCCTTCGGCGCCGCCATCAGCCCCAGAAAACCCATGACAATCTGCCCCGGATGCATCCAGGAGATTTCTTCTGGCGTGGGGCGCAACACTTTGAGGATCAGATCAGATTTGGTATAGAGGACCTCCGATTCCGTGACCACCACGGCGCCATTCCGCTCGTAATCGTAGTCATCGAAACCAGCAGCGCTTCCCGCGCCGCTTTCGAGATAGCATGTGTGCCCGGCTCGCGTCAGCAGACCAACGCCCGCCGGAATCAACCCAACGCGATCTTCGCCGCCTGCTCGTTCCTTGGGAATTCCAATGTTCATAAGACGCACTCCTTAAAAATAGGTAATGGGTGAACGGTTACAGCGCCAATAGGCTGAACCGCCGCATGTGTTTCAAGATAACACCGGTTGCGCTGCCGGGACAAGTGTCCAAGGGACAACTCCGCATTACAAATGTCACCGCCAAAGACGCGAGAGAAGGGCAAGATGGACCTCGCCGCCCGCCTATTGCGCCGCGACGCCTTCAGCCGGGTAGACGATGTAGACCGCCGGTTCTCGGGTAAAGACATCCGTGTAGCGCTCCACAAGCCGCGCGGAAAGCGCATCCACGGCTTCGACGTGCGCGAGAGCGATAGCGCAACCACCGAAGCCGGCGCCGGTCAAGCGCGCGCCGTAACAGCCGGGAACCTCCCACGCCGTCTCGACAAGCAAATCCAGTTCGGGGCAGCTCACTTCATAGTCATCGCGCAGGCTGATATGCCCTTCCTTCAATAGCGCGCCCACGGTCTCCAAATCCGCGCGCTCCAGCGCTGCGACCATCGCGTGAACGCGCGCATTCTCGGTGATCACGTGCCGGGCGCGTTGCCGCACCGTCGGCGCAAGCGCCGCAGCATGTTGCGCCAGTTGCTCCGGCGTTACATCCCGCAATGCGACCACATCAGGCAAGCCGACGTCTCGGAATGCCCGCACCGCCTGCTCACATTGCGCGCGCCGCACGTTGTATTCCGAACCGGCGAGCGAACGGCGCACTCGGCTATCGGCCACAACGATGGCAATATCTTCCGGCAAAGGGATATAGCTGCGCGCCAACGTCCGAGTATCGAGCAGCATCGCGTGACCGGCTTTGCCGCACGCGCTGATCATCTGATCCATGATGCCGCAATTCACGCCCACATAGCCGTTCTCCGCGCGCTGCCCCAGCTGCGCGAGCGCATCGTTGGGCAAGCCAAAACCGCTGAGCGCATTCCAGGCATAGGCGAAAGCCATCTCCACCGCCGCCGATGAGGACATGCCAGCAGCTACCGGCACATTCGAGATCAGCACCGACTCAAGCCCCACGGGCTGCAAGCCGCGTTCAAGAAAAGCCCACACAATGGCGCGTGGATAATCGCCCCACCCCCCCGCCGAGGCTGCGACGCGATTGACCGGAAAGATCACCTCATCCCCGCCCATGTCCAGAGCGCGAATCACCGCCTCCGGCGCCTGGCGCTCGCCGACCGCCAGCCACGCCGCGCGATCCACCGCTACCGGCAGCACAAAACCATCGTTGTAATCCGTGTGCTCGCCAATGAGATTCACCCGTCCCGGCGCGCGCACCACCAACTCCGGTTCACGCAGAAAACGCGCGCGAAAAGCCTGCGCCACCTTGGAATATAGTCCGTCTGTATCCATAAAACTCCTTCAAAATAGTAATGGGTGAGCAGTTCGGGTACGGCGAACGCCATTCGCAGAATGGCATTCTGCTCACTGCTCTTTACGCTCTATAAACTATTTTCATCCATGAAGCCGCGCCGCAGATTTTGTCACTCTTCCTCAATTTCCGGCAGCAGCCCCTCCTGGATGAGCAATGCCAGCAGGCGCTCACGGTCGCTTTCGCGGACCAGAGCCGCGCGCGGGCTAAGCCGTTCGTGGAGCAAGGCGCGAATCGCCGGGTAATCGAGCAACTCGGGGTCTTTCACGCGCAGCAGCCAGACGCGCGCCAGACGAATCTGCTCGCCGCCGTGATAGCCCCGCTCGACCGCCTTACGAAACGCCGCCGGCAACGGCTTTTCAGTTGCCGTTTCCAGAAACTCAAAGATCCGCTCCAGTGAAATGCGTTGCGTTTTGGCGCGGGATAGAGATAACGGCGTGAGACGGTACTGCGTGGCCCCTTCTACCGCCAGGGAAGCGGCGATACGGCCTAACTGGAAGCGCTCGTAGCGGCGACCGTGCGGCAGCGTCAGCGCGCCATCGCGCCGCAAGACCATCGGCGGCGGCTCCGGCAAGTCGAAGGCGCCATCTACCCCCAGGAAAGCCGCGCCCGCCGCATTGATGCTGAAGCTATCCGGCGGCAGATGCGGCGTGGTACATCCCAAATCCACCATTCCCAGCCACCAGAGCGGGCCGGTCGTCATAAAAGCCAGCAACGCGCCCTCAACCAGATCCCACATCGCGAAACCACGCAATGGCGCGCCCGTCGCCGCATCCCGCAAGTTCCAGCTCTCGTAATCCCCATCAGGGCGCAGAAAATCCGGCTCATGCTCACGCACATAGGCTATGAATGTGGTCAGCGTGTACCACACGCCAGGCGTAAAGCGGCGGAGAATCCCCAGCATCCGCTGCCGGCTCGCCAATGGATCATTGAGCCAGCCCAACAAAGGGTCCGCGCGGAGCGCCGCCACATGCGCCAGATCATTCCAGGCCCGGCTCTGCTCCCATGCCTGCGCCAACGAGCACCATTGCATCCGACGGCCACCCCGCAGCCAGTCCATCATCCGCCCCGGAACCGGACGCAACAACCCGCGCTCATCCAGGCGAATCCAATCCTGTTCCAGCGCCAGCGTTTCCAGCAGTTGCAGCTGAAGCGCGGCAGCTGCATCGAAGGCTTCGAGGTACTGCTCTCGCAGCCGTGTGGGCCAGTTGCCATCTTCTGCAGGACGCACACTCTCGTTTTGCAAAAACGTCCAGAGCGTGACTAACGCCTCACACAACCCATCGGCGCCAACGAGGATGCGCGGCGGCGCAGCGACAGACTCAGGCGGGGGGAGCTCCTGCGGCGACGGCGGGGGGAGATAAAGCGAGAGCGCCGCCGGGAGATAAGCCATTTCTACAGGATCGCCCGTGGGGCTGAGCGTAGTGGTGCGAAAGACCAAACCCCAGTACCAGAGTGCCTCTGCAGGAGAAACAGGCGTGCGCCAAAGCTCCTCCCGTTCCAGCCGCCCTGGCCCTACAAGACGCACCTGCCCCCAGCGGCGCGTGAAAATCGCCCAGGGGATGGCGCCCTCGCGCCGCTGCAAGTCTTCCAGGGCCGCGCGCGCGTTGGCGGGCAACAGGTCCCACACCTGCTCCACGGCTTCGGCGCGCGCCATTGCATCCGCCAGTTGCGCCGCCGCATCCGGGCGCAGTTCTGCCTTCAGAGCAATATCCCATTGCAGGGCTATCACCCGCAAACGCGCCCCATCACAATCGAGCAAAGCCTGGTACAGCGTGCGCAGCGTCATCCGATGTCTGATTACCTGGTTCCATCAGCGAGTTGACATGACAAACAAAGTGATTATATCCAGAAATGCAGGAAGTGACAATTGGCAGCTTGCCGCACGGCGCTTTCACGGTACTATTTGAGGCAGTATGAAGCAGAGAAATGCCATGATTCAGATACGCCGACCGCTGGAACGCTTGGCGCTCTTCCTGGCCCTGTGCGCCGGGCTGCTGCCGGCTGTGCAGCCGATGCTTCTGGGACGCATTCCCCGCTTCGATGCCGTCTTCCACCTGTACCGGCTGGCGCAGCTGGAGCGCGCGCTGCGTCACGGGCAGCTCTTCCCGCGCTGGTTTCCCGATCTGGGCCTGGGCTACGGCTTTCCCCTTTTCAACTATTACGCGCCGCTGAGCTATTATCTGGCGCTGCCGCTGCGGCTGCTGGGCTTCTCCTTCGAGGCGACGCTGCTGGGCGGCTTTGTGCTGGGACACGCGGCGCTGGCGTTGGGAACCTATCTCTGGGCGCGCGACGCCTTTGGCGACGTCGCCGCGCTCGGCGCGGCGGTGCTCATCGGCTATGCGCCCTATCCCCTGCTGAACCTGCACTATCGCGGGGCCTTCGCCGAAGTCTGGGGATTGGCTGCGCTGGCCTGGGCGCTCTGGGCGCTGCACCGCCTGGGGTCGCGGGGCGGACGCGGTGCTTTCACCCTCACCGCGCTCTTCACCGCCGCGCTGATGCTTTCGCACAATGTGATGGCGCTGCTGGGAATGCCGCTGCTTGCCGGCTATGCGCTGCTGCTGGCCTGGCAGAATCGCGCACGACGATGGCCCGCGCTTCAGATGGGTCTGGCGCTGGGGCTGGGATTGGGCCTCTCGGCGTTCTTCTGGATTCCGGCGCTGCGAGAACAGTCCTACGTGCAAATTCACCAGATCCAGATTTACGATTACCGCGAGCATTTCCTGCCGCTCGGCGAACTGTTCAGCGGGCCAACGCCCACGGTCAAAGGCGAGGTGACGCCTTACGTGCCCCACAGCGTGGGCTGGATCCTGCCGCTGCTGGCGCTGGGCGCGTTCATCCCCGGAAGAAAGGCGCTGCCCGCTGCCACGCGCGTCCACAAATGGGCGTTGGGGGCGGCCTGCCTCGCGCTGTTGGGCATGACGCTGCCCTTCTCCGCGCCGGTTTGGGAACGGCTGCCGCTGCTGAGCTTCATCCAATTCCCCTGGCGCATTCTCGGCCCCGCCAGCCTCGGCCTCGCCATCCTTGGCGGCGTTGGCCTCAGCGCCCTTCCCGGCCCATCCTCCAGGTATCTGCCGCTCGCGCTGGCGGCAGGAGGCCTGTTTGCTCTGACGTGGCTTTTTCCGCCCTACGCTCCACTCCAGCCGCCGCTCACACCGCCCAACCTCATCCGCATCGAATATGCCACGGGCGGATTGGGCACCACTACGGCGGGCGACTATCTACCGATATGGGTGCAGGAACGTCCACAGGACGAGCTGGTGGCCCTATACGATGCAGCGGCGGAGAACGATTACCGCATTCCGCGCCTGGATGAAAGCATCCTGCCAGAAGGCGCGCGCGTCATTAGCGCCGACTACGGCCTCACCACCGCGCGGCTGACGCTGGAAACGCCCATCGCCTTCCGCGCGCGCTTCCACTGGTACTATTTCCCCGGCTGGCAGGCGCGGCTGGATCGGGCGTCAGTCCCGGTAACGCCGGATGGCCCGCACGGCCTGCTCGCCGTGGACGTCCCCGCCGGGCAGCACACGCTGGAGCTCCGCTTCGGCGAGACGCCGCTGCGCCGCGCCGCCAATGCGCTCTCGCTCGTCAGCGCGGCGTTGCTTTGCGCTGGGATATGGGGGATGGGTAAAGGGAAATGGGTAAGGGGTAATGAGGAATGGGGAAGCAAGCCTTCATCACCTCTTACTCATCACCCATCACCCGTTACCCATTACCTGATTTTAGGCTGCATCGGCTTGACGCTGTTCGCCGCCAAAACCTTCTACCTCGATCACCACGACACCTTCTTCCACCCGTGGGACTACGATGGCGTCCAGATGCGCGGCGTGGATGTCCCCCTGCAAGTGCGCTTCGGCGATGACCTGGTGCTCATGGGCTACGATCTCGCTTCCACGGTGATGGCGATGGATCGGCCCACGGCGATCACGCTCTACTGGCGCGTCGCGCAACCTACGCAGACGAACTACAGCGTGGGCGTGCATCTGGTGGATGGGTGGAGCATCCTTTACGGACAGGAAGATCACCAGCATCCCAACGGCTATCCCACAGCACTGTTGCAGCCGGACGAGTTCATCCGCGATGCCTACACGTTCACACCCTTCGCCGGGACGCCGCCGGGCGGCCCTTACACGTTGCTCGTCACTGTCTACGAAGAGGGCAGCAAGCAGCACGTCAATGTATGGGATAGCGCCGGACAGTGGCGCGGCACAGCCTACGCGCTCACGCCCATCGTGGCGGAACGCCCGGCAGCTTTCCCCGCGCCGGAGACTTTGCCCCTCGTCCAGCGCCTCGACGCCGACCTGGGCGCAGGGCTGCACTTGCTGGGCACGGGCGATCTACCCGCTGCGGCAGAGGTGGGGCGCGAGATCCTCGTCACGCTCTTCTGGCAGGCGCAGACCGTCCCCCCAACCGATGCCGTGATCCGATTGCAGCTGGTGGACGCCGCCGGCGCCGTGGCCGCGCAGGTCGAAGCGCCGCCAGGCCGCGCCGACCTGCCCACCTCGCAGTGGCTTGCCGGCGAGATCATCCGCGACGCGCACCGCGTCCTGATCCCGGCGGCCCGAGCCGATGACCCATCCCGTCCACTGGAGACCGGCAGCTATCTGCTGCGCGCAACGCTGTTCGACGCACAGGGCAAAGCGCTGGGCGCTGCCGCGACGCTCGGCGAGATCGCCGTCGCCGCGCCGGAGCGCCGCTTCGAAGCCGCCGCGCGCGCGCCCCTGGCCCGCATCGGCGACTTCGCAGCGCTCCTCGAAGCTGCATTCGCACCCGAAACGTTCACGCCAGGGCAGACGCTCGTCCTCGACCTGACCTGGCGCGCCGAGGCGCCGGTGGACGACAGCTACACCGTCTTCGTCCACCTGCTCGACGCTACGGGACGCCTCATCGCCCAGCGCGATTCGCCGCCCGTCGAGGGCAGCCGTCCCACCACCGGCTGGTTCCCCGGTGAAGTCATCGCCGACAGCTACACGCTCACCCTGCCGCCGGAAACGCCGCCGGGCGCGTACACGCTCAAAGTGGGCTTCTACGATCCCGACACCTATGCCCGGCTGCCCGCAAGAGACGCCACGGGACAGGCCATGGGAGATGGCGTGGTGTGGCAAATCGAGGTAACGAGTAACGAGTAATGCGTGATGCGTAATGCGTAATGCGTAATGCGTGATGCGTGATGCGTGATGCGTGATGCGCAGAGATTTTCATCCTTCCGCCTTCATCCTTCATACTTTTAGAGGAGGTTTCCATGACGCAGATTTTACTGTCTGGCAACGAAGCCATCGCCCTGGGGGCGTGGGAAGCGGGGGTGCAATACGCCTCGGCTTATCCCGGCACACCTTCGACGGAGATTCTGGAAAACTTCGCCCGCTACCCCGGCGTGCGGGCGGAGTGGGCCAGCAACGAGAAGGTGGCGCTGGATAACGTCATCGGCGCGTCATTCGGTGGGGCGCGCACCCTGGCAGCGATGAAGCACGTCGGCGTCAACGTCGCCGCCGACAGCCTGATGTCGCTTTCGTACACCGGCGTCAAAGGCGGGCTGGTGCTGGTGAGCGCCGACGATCCGGGCGCGTTCTCCTCGCAGAACGAGCAGGACAATCGCCAGTATGCGCGTTTCGGCAAATTCCCCTGCATCGAACCGGCGGATAGCGAAGAAGCCCGCCGCTTCGTGGGCATCAGCCTGGAGGTGAGCGAGCGCTTCGAGACGCCGGTCATGCTGCGCAGCACGACCCGCCTCTCGCACTCCAAATCGGCGGTGGAGGCGCGCGTGCCGGAGAAACGCGAATTCCAACCGCTGCCGCCCTTCAGCCGCGAAGGGGGCGCCAACCGCGTGATCATCCCCGCGGTCGCGCGGCGCCGCCACCCGGAGATCGAACAACGCCTGCTCGATGTGGCTGCGTGGGCAGAAACCACCGGTTTCGAGATCGGCCTCAACGAAATCTTATGGGGCGACAAGGCGCTGGGCATCGTGACGACTGGCGTGGCGTATCAGTACGCGCGCGAGATTTTCGCCGGCAGCTCCATCCTCAAGCTGGGCATGAGCTATCCGCTGCCGCTGAACGCCATCCGCGATTTCGCCGCGCAGGTGGGAACGCTGATTGTCGTGGAGGAGCTCGATCCCTTCATTGAGGAGCAGCTTCTGGCTGCCGGCATCGAAGTGGCGCACGGGAAGGATTGCTTCCCGCTCTGCGGCGAGCTGACGCTGGAGAAGGTGCGGCAGGGCGCGCTGAAGGCGGGCCTGCTCAACGAGGAGCCGCCGGAGGAACTGCCCGAAGAGCCTGACATCCAGCTCACCGTGCCGCCGCGCCCGCCGGCGCTGTGCCCCGGCTGTCCGCACCGCGCCTTCTTCTACGATATGGCCCGGCAAAAGCGCAAGGCCATCATCGCCGGCGACATCGGCTGCTATTCGATGGGCGTGTTGGAGCCGTTCAAGGCGATGGATATGCTCATTTCAATGGGGGCGAGCATCGGGATGGCGCACGGCTTCAAGCAGGCGGGCGGGCAGGAGGGCGTCGTCGCCACCATCGGCGACAGCACCTTCTTCCATTCGGGCCTCTCGCCGCTGGCCGCAGCCGTCTACAACAAAGCCAAAATCACCGTGGCGATTCTCGATAACCGCATCACCGCGATGACGGGCCAGCAGCAGCATCCCGGCACCGGCGTCACGTTGCAGGGCGAGCAGGGACACGAGATTGACATCGCTCCCGTCGTCAAAGCGATGGGCGTCACCTTCGTGGAAGAAGTCAACGCCTGGGACGTCAAAGCCGTGGAAGCGGCGCTCAAGGCAGCGCTGGCGCACGAGGATGGGCCGGCGGCGCTCATCGTGCGGGGCGCGTGCGTCTTCACGCCGCACTTCCACCTCCAGCCACGGATGCGCGTGGATCACGACAAGTGCATTGCCTGTCATAACTGCCTGCGGGTAGGCTGCCCGGCAATTCTCAAGAGCGAGGCGCTCTACGAGAAAAACAAGCGTCCCAAGACGATGATTGATCCACTGCTCTGCACCGGCTGCACGGTCTGTATGCAGGTCTGCCCCGCGCAGGCGATCAATCCGTTTGAAGAAAGCTACGGAGAAGGGGAGTAGTGGCCATGATCAACCAGATGAACTTTCTCTTCGTCGGAGTCGGCGGGCAGGGGGTGCTCACTGCCTCCGATATTGCGGCTCAGGTAGGATTGGATTTGGGATTGGACGCGAAGAAATCCGAGGTTCACGGCTTCGCGCAGCGCGGCGGAGTGGTCGAAAGCCACATCCGCTGGGCGCCTTCGGTCGGTTCGCCCACGTGCGAGTACGGCACCGTGGATATTCTCATGTCCTTCGAGTTGTTGGAAGCCGCCCGCTGGCTGGATTGGCTCAAGCCCGGCGGCACCATCATCGTCAACCGGCAGCAGATCATTCCCATGTCGGTGAGCGTGGGAAATGCGGTCTATCCGCCGGAGGAGGAGATTCTCGCAGCACTGGAGACGCGCGCCGGGCGCGTGATCGTGGTGGATGCGCTGCCCCTGGCGGAGCAGGCGGGCAATCCCCGCACCGTGAACACCATCATGCTCGCGGCGCTCTCCACGCTGCTGGATACCGATCCGGCGGTGTGGGAGACGGCAATTCTGCGCCGCGTGCCGGATAAGTACAACGAGGTCAATCGCGTCGCCTTCCGGCTGGGGCAGGAAGCCGCGCGGGCGTAAGATACAGCATCTAACCCTGCTGGCGGTGGATCTCATTCACCGCCAGCAGGCGCTTCAGGTTCAGGCACCCCATAAGCAGCCGCGCGCTCGCAGACCTTGACCTCGCGGGCAATGCGCTCCCCCAACTTCGCCTCAGCGATTTCGATGTCATAGCGGGCCTGGAGCCGCAACCATACGTCGGGGCTGGCGCCGAAGTAACGCGCCAGGCGCAGCGCCGTCGCCGCCGTGATGGCGCGCTGTCCCCGCACAATCTGGCTGATTTGCAGCGGCGGCACGCCGATATCGCGCGCCAGACGGTACTGGCTCAAGCCCAGCGGCTTCATAAAATCCTCTAGCAGCACCTCTCCAGGGTGCACTGGCGGCAGGCGTTCTTCACCAAAATCTTCCATGGCTCTAGCCCCTGTGATAATCTACAATTTCCACCTGGTAGGCTTTTCCCCTCTCCCACACAAAGCAGATTCGCCACTGGTCGTTAATCCGAATACTGTACTGCCCAGCGCGATCTCCGCGAAGCGCTTCCAGGTGATTTCCGGGCGGCGCAAGCAAATCTCGTAAATCCGTAGCCTCATTCAAATAGAGCAACTTACGACGCGCTGTCTTCTGAATCATCGCAGGCAAGCGACGTGATGCAAAACCACGGTAGATCTTCTCGGTCTCCGGATCTGCGAATGACTCAATCATGCTCTCATCATATCACAGAACGATAATATCGTCAAATGATACTAATGTGTCGCCACAAAAAGCCCTGACGCTTTGGTGATGTGAAATGCCCCCTCAGCAGCGATGCGCGCCGCGATCTCGGCGGAGAGCGCTGCTTCTTCCGCCGCAGAAAGCGGCCGCGCTTGCACGATCTGCGTCGAGCGAATATAGGCCGCCCGCGGCGCCGCCTCGACGACGAGGAGGCAATCGTCGTAATCGAAACGCGCTATACCCTCGAAATGCGCCGCGAGCTGCGCTGCGCCGTTCTCCAGGGTGAAGGCTCCCGTGACTGCCCCCAGTCGTGCCATTATTCCAGGGCGAAAAGGCTCCACCAACGCCCACATCTCCGCCATGTGACGCTCCCCTACCGTGGAGGCAAACAGGACGCCGCCGGGCTTGAGCACGCGCTGAATCTCCGCGAACGCGCGCGGCAAATCGGGGACGTGATAGAGCGTATGGCTGGCGATGACGGCATCAAATGTGCCATCCGCGTAGGGTATCGCCTGCGCGTCCACCACCTCGAAGGCGAAGGGATGCGCCACAGCCGCCAGCGTTGCCTGCGCCTGCGCCAACATCCCCGGCGAGAAATCGGAGAGAGTGATGTCCCACCCTGCTGGAATCCGCTCCTGGTTGGCGGCCCACAGCCCGCCGGCGCCGCAACCCAGCTCCAGCACACGGCACGCCGGCGGCAGCGTGATGTGATCGAAAAGCCAGCGCGCCCATGGCGTCGGATTCACGCTGAAACGCGCGTGCAATACAATCCGCGCGTTGAGATTCTCGGAAGTTCGGTACTGAGTCGCCGCGTCGTTCATTTACACCTCCAGAAGTCACAATTCAAGAGTCAATTTGACTCCTGACTCCTGACTTACACCAGTCGAGCAGCGCCGGCTCCGTGAGGAAGCCTTCCGCCGCGCCTTTTTCGCCGATTTTGTAGGAGGCAAAGACGCTAGCTTTGCGCAGCGCGCTATATGCGTTGCGCTCGCGGGCGTAGAAGTGGATGAAGGCGGAGAACAACGCATCCCCCGCGCCGATGGAGTTGACGACCGGGCGCGTGAACACCGCCGGCAGACGCGCCAGTGCATCCGGGCGCCGCTCGGCGAGCAGCGCGCCCTCGCGCCCCAGGCCGATGACGACGATTTTCGGCCCGAAACGCTCCAGAACCCACCGCGCCCACGTCTCCGGCGGCGCCGGCAACGCCTCGTCGCTCATAAAGAGAATGTCCGCCGCCGCCAGGAAGTCGCGGTTGTAGGCGTCATCGAGATCGGCGATGGTGTGGACATCCGTGGCGATGGGAATGCCCCGCGCCTTCACCGCCTTCAGGAAGGAGCGGGCAAAGTTGATGTTGCACAGCGCAGCGAGCGCGCAACCTTCCAGCGCCGCCTCGAAAGACGCCCAGGGATACGCGCGCTCCTGAATGTCCTTGAGATCCACATGGATCGCGCGCCGACCGCCGCCATCGTAGAGGATGACGGATTGCGGCGTCTGCGCCAGCGCCGGCAACACGTACTGCGCCGGAATGCCATCCGCCGCCAGGGATTGCAGGGCCAGCTGCCCCAGCCCATCTTGCCCGATCATGGCGAGAAAAGAGGCATGATCCCCCAAAACCGTGAGCGCCTTGGCGACGTTGTAACCCACGCCAGAAACGCTCGTGTTGACGCCCCAGAAAGGGAAGCGCACCGGCTGGTAAGCCAGCGGGAAATCCTCGACCCGCAGCGTCGTTTCGATGTTGATCAAACCGGCAACGAGGATTTTGGTCATCAATACAGAAACCCCCATCAAGCGTTCAGAGTCTACAAACCCAACGCGCCGAAAATCACCCACGCAGCGCCCAGGGCCAACACCGTGTTAAATACCGTCGCTGCCATGTAGACCACGAAAGGCTGCCAGCCCATGCCCTGCAAATCGCGCAATGAGAGATCAATGCCGATAGCGACAAACGCCAGCGTGAACGCCCATTTGGAAAGCCCGTCGAGCGCCTTGAGCGCTTCGGCGCTGAAAACCCCCAGCGAGGCCAACGCCGAGAGCAGCACGAAGCCGATGACGAATTTAGGAAAACGCTGCCAGATAACCGCCGCGCTGGGTCTCTCATTCGGTTTACGCTCCACCGTGGTGACAAAATATAACGCCAGCAAAAAAGCGGCGATACCGATGAAGACATTCTGCGCCATCTTGACCACTGCCGCGACAGCTTGTGCATCCGGCCCGAACATGGTACCCGCGCCCACCACCGCCGCTGTCGTATCAATGTTGCCGCCAAACCAGGCGCCTGCCACATCCGGCGATAGTCCCAGCCCTTGCGCGACCCACGGCATCAACACCATCATCGGCAGCGCGGTGATGATGACCAGGGCGGTCACGTAAGTCACTTCCTCCTTCTTCGCCAGCACGGCGCCTGCCGCAGCAATCGCCGCCGAGACGCCGCAGACCGAAACCGCCGTTGCCATCACCGCCTTGAGCGTAGGCGCCAGCTTGAACCTGCCCGCAAGCCACCAGGTGAAGAAGAAAACCGACGTGACCATGATCACAGCCTGCAGAAGCCCGCCCAGACCCTTGCTCATAATCTCGCCCAGGCTGATGCGCGCCCCCAACAGCACCAGGCCAATCTTGAGGAAGAGTTCGGTTCTGATGCCGGGCTTCACATAAGCATAGGTCTTAGTCCGGCGCAGGATGAGGTTCGCCAGCAACCCCACCACTGCTGCAGTAAGCGGATATTCCAGCGGATTTCTGGTCACGCCGCGCCCCTTGAACCAGGCAGCAATACCCGTATCCAGCTCCGCCACCAATACTGCCAGGAATAAAGCTAACGCCAGTCCGGCCAGGATCTGCCAGGGCGACGATTTCACCGGGGCTGGTGATTTCTTCGATGGTTTGGCGCCGTCCTGTGCAAGCGGCTTCTTATCCGCCACGCCCTTACCGCCCTTCCGCGAAACATGACGTTTTGCGCGTTTCTGTGCCGCCATCGTTGCGCTCCTTTACTTCAGCCAGCCAAAGACCGGCCAGGGAATTTTGACAATGACGCCGATCCATACCAACAGCGCCAGGGCCAAGCCAATGACGAGAGCCAACCAATCCTCACCCAATGTTACAAACGGTAACGACTTTCGTTTCTGCGCCATCTCTATCCCCCTTTGAATCCCTCACTTTAGAAATGCAAGCCCATAACAAGCCTTCGACATAGCTCCATCCACGCATTGCGCTCCCGCAAATCCCGCGCCACGAACAGCTCGTGCGCCAGCTCGAAGTTGATGCCTTTATCGGTCAGCGCGCGGGGCGCAATACCGATCACATGCCCGCCGGCGGAACGCGCACCGCGCGCCGCCGCTCCCATCAGGCCGAGATCACCGCCGCCGTAGACCAGAGTCAGCCCGCGCATGGCGATTTCGCGCCCCAGGGCCTCCGCCGTTGCACGATAAATCGGCGCAACCGCATTGCTCGAAGAAGCATAGACGCAGATCGCTTTCAAATTCATCTCACAGCTCCAAACAAGCTTCCACAGCCAACCAGAACAGCCGCTCACGCACGGAGGTGCGCTTCTCCCAATCCCGGTGATCCCAGTCATCGCCGCTCACATCGTCGCCGCCGTAGAGCAGCTGACCGAAAGTCACGCCACGGAACTGCGCCAGCGCGAAGAACGCCGAGGTCTCCATCTCCACGGTGAGGCAGCCTTCGGCGCGCCGCCGCGCCACCCTCTCCGGCGTCTCGCGGTAGAAGGCATCGGTCGTCCACGTCTTGCCCACAATGTACGAGATGCCATGCCGCTGCAACACCCCTTCGATAACGCGGTTCGCCGCAGGATCGCCCGTCGCCTCGCGCGCAGGGGGCAGGTAGTGGTACGAGGTTCCCTCATCGCGCACGGCGCTATCGGGAATGACGACATGCCCCACGGCGATGTCGCGGTTCAGCACGCCGGCGCCGCCGCACGCCACAAACTTCCGCCCGCCCAACGCGATCAACTCCTCCATCAGCCCCACCGCCAGCGCCGCGCCGACGCCCGAAAGGAAGACCGCCACGCGCTGCCCACCTTCGATCTCCAGCGCGTAGACGGGATGTTTGCCCATCTCACTGATGCAATCGTGGAGCCACACCAATCGCCCGGCGTTCAACAAGTCCCGAATGACCTCGCCGAAGAAACAGAGCACACACCGCTCCGGCATCTCTGCCAGCGGCGCGATGATCTTCCCCGGCTCGATAATCGCCTCGCGGGCGGGATCAAATTCCAAAATGGGATAATCGTGTGATAGCATATCAAGCTCCTTGCGTACTGCGTAATTGCGTAATACGTAATACGTGATACGTGATGCGTGAGACGTGAGACGTGAGACGTAAGGGGTTTTTCTCCCCATCTCCCCATCTCCTCCGCTCCCCCGCTCCCCGGCCCCCCTCCTCCACCGCACCCCCGCCCCCCTGCGCCCCAGCTCCCCGCCGTCGCCGCACCCCTCACGCGGTCAACACCTCCACGCCGGATTCCGTCACCAGAACCGTGTGCTCCCACTGTGCAGAAAGCGAGCCATCTCCCGTGACCGCCGTCCAGCCATCAGCGAGGATATAGACGTCATGGTCGCCGATGTTGATCATCGGCTCGATGGTGAAGACCATGCCAGGAACCAATTTCGCGCCAGTGTGCGGACGCCCGAAGTGCGGAATGTCCGGCGGCTCGTGGAAATGCACGCCCACGCCATGCCCCACGAACATGCGCACCACGCTGTAGCCATGCCCTTCCGCGTGCTGCTGGATCGCGTGGCCGATGTCGCCCGTAGTGTTGCCGGGGCGCACCTGCGCGATCCCCAGCTCCAGGCACTCGCGCGTCACTTCGACGAGCCGACGCGCTTCAGGGCTGACCTCGCCAATGAGGAACATGCGGCTCGCGTCGCCATAGTAGCCATCGAGGATGCAGGTCACGTCCACGTTGAGGATGTCGCCCGCGATCAGCATCCGGTCGCCGGGAATGCCGTGGCAGACGACCTCGTTCAACGACGTACACACGCTCTTGGGGAAACCGCGATAGTTGAGGGGCGCGGGGATTGCGCCAGCGGCAATCGTCAGCTCATGCACCCATTGATTGATCGCCTCGGTGGCGATCCCTGGCGCAATGCGGGGCGTGAGCGTGTCGAGGATTCGCCGCGTCAGCTGGCAGCTGCGACGAATGCCCTCAATCTGCTCCGGCGTCTTGATGATGATATCGGGGCGTTGTGGATGCGCAATAGGCTTCTGAGTCGTGAAACCCAGCATATCGGATTTGAGGTGGCAGTGCTTGTACTTCTTGCCGCTGCCACACCAACAGGGATCGTTGCGAGATGGTTTGTCCATTCTGGAGCGCCTTTACCTTGATGATTGGAAATCGGTCAGCAAACAACCGATAATCACCGCAGTATAGAACGCGATGGACAAACGTCAAGGAGTCTTTTTGCCAGTAACAGTTGTGGGCGAGCCAGGCTCGCCCACAGATGCTACGCAGACTGAGAGAAGCGCAGCGCGCTTACGCTGCCGCGCCCGCTGTCTGATAGACGCCGTACTGCTGCTCCAGGGCCCGGCGGAACTGGCGCGTGTAGAGATCGTAGTACGCGCCGCGCTGCTGAATCAGCTCTCGGTGCGTGCCCACCTCGACGATGCGCCCGCTCTGAATCACCAGAATCCGATCCGCATTCTTGATGGTGGAGAGCCGGTGCGCGATGACCACACTCGTGCGCCCCGCCATCACCGCCGCCATCCCCTGCTGGATGCGCGCCTCGGTGAGCGTATCCACTGAGCTCGTTGCCTCATCCATGATCAGCAGATCGGGATCGGCCAACACGGCCCGCGCCAGGCTGATGAGCTGCTTCTGTCCCACCGAAAGCAGCACGCCGCCCTCGCCCACCTGTTCATCGTAGCCGCGTTCCAGCTCTGCGATGAAGTCATGCGCGCGGGCAATCTTTGCCGCAGCGACAATCTCTTCATCCGTCGCATCGAGCCGCCCGTACCGAATGTTCTCCCGCAGCGTGCCGGAGAACAGGTGCGGCGTCTGCAACACCATCCCCACGTGAGACTGAATCCCGTGCTGGGTCAATTCCGTGTAATCCTGGCCATTGATAAGAATCCGCCCATGCGTCGGCTCGTAGAAGCGGCATAGCAGGTTCACGATGGTGGACTTGCCGCCGCCCGTCGGCCCGACGATGGCGATATGCTCGCCCGGCGCGATGTGCAGGTTGAAGTTCTCCAGCACCGGCTTGCCTTCCTCGTACTGGAAACTTACATTCTCAAAGGTGATGCCGCCGTGAATGCCGGCGGGATCCACCGCCCCTTCACGATCCACCACATCGGGCTTCGAGTCAATGAGCGAGAACACCCGCTCCGCCGAAGCCACACTGTGCTGCATCTCCGCATAGACCCGCGCCAGGTCTTGCAGCGGCCACATCATGAACGTCAGATACGACAGGAACGCCTGAATGCCGCCGATGGTCATGCCGGCGACCCGCACCTGAAAGCCGCCGAACCAGATGATGGCGCCGATTCCCAACGCGCCCACCAGCTGTACCAGCGGCAGGAACAACGCCGAAAGCCAGGCCACGCGATAGGCCGCGCGGTACAGATTCGACGTTTTCTCGCCAAACTCCACCAGGTTCTGCTTCTCGCGCACCAGCGCCTTCACCACGCGCACCCCGGAGATATTCTCGTTGTACGCGCCGGTGATGATCGAGTTCAGCTTGCGCATCTGGCGATACTCCGTCAGAATCCGCTTCTTGAAGTAGAACGTGATCGCTCCCATAATGGGCAGAATCACGCCCACCACCAGCGCCAGCTGCCAGTTGATGATCGCCATGAAGATCATCGAAGTGGTGATATTCAGCACGGCCCAGGTCGTATCCACCACGCCCCAGGTCACCAGCTGCGCGATGCGCTCCGAATCCGAAGTCACCCGCGACATGATCCACCCAACCGGCGTGCGGTCGAAGTACGAGAACGACAGCTCCTGCAAGTGGTTGAAGGCTTTGCGCCGCATGTCGTACTGCACCCGCTCGCCCAGCACACCGGCCAGGTAGATGAACGAGAACACCGTCGCCGCCTGCAACACCGCCAGACCGCCGTACATCGTCAGCAGCCGGAGCAGATGTTCGACATTACCCACGGCGATGCCCTCGTCAATGATGCGCTTGCTCAAGTAGGTGAAGTACGAATCCATCACCGACGTACCGGCAATCATCACCACGAAGCCCACCACCCAGTACCAGTACGGCTTCACCTGCTCCAGGATCCGCGTCATCACCCTGCCGTTGAACTGCGTCGTAAACTCTTCCTCTTGAAATTCATCGTAGTCAGACATACTGAGACTCCATTGCGGAAATTGAAAAACACTACTGCGTACTGCGTACTACGTAAAAACGCACCCATCACGCATTACGCAGTACGTAGCACGCATTACGCAAACGCCACTTCCTGTTCCACTTCCTCTTCGATCCGCGCCTGAATCTGATAGATCTCGCGGTAGAGGCCATCCTGCTGAATCAGATCCTCATGGACGCCCTGTTGGATCACGCGGCCCCGGTCGAGCACCAGAATCCAGTCCGCGCGCATCACCGTCTGAATGCGGTGCGCAATCACGAACGTCGTCCGGTTCTCCATCAGCCGCTCCAACGCCGCCTCGATCTGCATCTCCGTTTCGGTATCCACCGAAGACGTCGCATCATCCATCACCAGAATCCGCGGATTCTTGAGCAGCGTCCGGGCAATCGCCACCCGCTGCCGCTGCCCGCCGGAAAGGGTCACGCCCTTCTCGCCGACCAACGTGTTGTACCCCTCCGGGAAGGACAGAATCACATCGTGGATCGCCGCCGCCTTGGCAGCCTCGATCACTTCCTCTTCCGTCACCTCGCGGCCCACACCGTAGGCGATGTTGTCGCGGATCGAACGGGAGAACAGGAACGGCTCCTGCTCCACGATGCCGACCTGCTGCCGCAGCGCCGCGCGCGAGACCTCGGTGATCTCTTTCCCATCCAGGTAGATGTGCCCGTTCTGATAGTCGTAGAAACGGAGCAGCAAGTTGACGATACTCGTCTTGCCCGAACCGGTCGAGCCGAGCAGCGCAATCGTCTGCCCTGGATTTACGCCGAAGGAGATCTCGTGCAGCACCTCCACCGGCTTGAGCTCCACAGCTGCCGGCCCCTTGCCGTTGCTCTTGATCGCCTCCTCATCCGGCGGCGCCGGCGTGTAGGCGAAGCTCACCCGGTCGAAGATCACCTGCCCCGCCATGGCGTGCTCGACGCGCGGCGCAACGCCGCTCTCGATGTCTTCACGCTCCTCGGCGATGATGTCGGCCACCCGCCCAAACGAGACCAGCCCGCGCGACACATCCACGATCAACCGGCCCAGGTTGCGCAACGGCCAGACGATCCAGACCACCATGCCGATCACTGCCAGATACGTCCCCAGCGTGATCTCGCCGCGCGCCGCCATGGTCGCGCCAATGCCCATCACAATCAACGTCTGCGCGGAGCAGAGGATGTCGGAAAACGGCCAGTAGAGCGAGTGCATCACCAGCAGCTTCTTGCCGCGCCGGTACTTCTCGTAGTTCTCTTCCTCGAACTTGTCTATCTCATACTGCTGGCGCGCGAAGGCTTTCACCACCCGCACCCCCATCAGATTCTCCTGCAGCGTCGTCGAAAGTTTCGCCTCCTGATCCTGGTACGCCTCATACGCCTTCGATACCCGTCCGAAGAACAGATACGACATCAGGATGACAGCCGGCATCACCACAATCGAGAGCCAGCCCAGCCGGGCATTGAGCTGCAGCATCATGCCAAAGTTGATGGCAAACAGCGCCACGATCCGCCCAATGCCGATGGCCTGATCCGCATAGAAGCGCCGCACCGCGTCCACATCCGAAGTGGCCCGCGAGATCAGCTCGCCGGTCTTGGCGTGGTCATGATATGTGAACGAGAGCCGCTGAATGTGATCGTAGAGATAGTTGCGCAGTCGCAGGGTGATGCCTTCTGACGTTCTGGCGGCCCAGATACCCCGCAGATACGAGAACAACCCTTCCGCGCCCGCCAATCCCACAAAACCCAACGCCAGCCACGGCAACCACTCCAGGTGCAAGCCCTGCGTCAACACATCATCCACCACATACTGCAACAGCAGATAGGTGGCGGTGCGCGCCGCCGCGCCCAGAGCCACGCTCAGCAGCGCGCCCAGGTAGAGCCAGCGATAGCCCGTCATCATCCGCCACAGCCCCAGAGCGCGATTCTTAGTCGCCGTCTGCTTCAGATCGAAACTCAACGAGTTTGCCAGCTGTTGGTCGTACTCAGTTCGCATCGCTTTCATCCGTAATGTATTTTGTGCCATGTAGATTGACCCCTTTTCAGGATAACTTCAACCGCGCGAGAGCCATCAAACCGGTTGACATTGCCAGGGCGGCATCGCCCTATGCTGAGGATACAGCTGCTTGCCGTTTTTTGCCCCCAGCCTTTGCAGGGGATTCCCCCTGGTCGAACGCACAGGCTCATCTCAACACCAAACCGGATCACAAGCAGGCTGCTCCAGCGGCTTGCGATAGGTAACGAAGGTTTTCACCGTCTGAAAACCCATAGATTCGTAGAGCTGCCGGGCGCCGTTCGGATTATCCGCATCCACGCCCAGCGCCGCCTCCAGCATCCCCTGCGCCTTGAGCACCTCGAAGCTGCGCGCGATCAGCGCCCGCGCCAGCCCCAGTCGCCGCCAGGGACGCCGCACGCAGATGGTCTCCGTATACCCACGCAGGCGATTGTAGGCGGCGTTCTCCTTCTCATTGATGAAGTTCAACACCATGCCTGCCGCCTGATCCCCATCCCAGGCCACCTGCCACAGCTCCGGCGTGAAGATGGGCATCTCCTGCCACTCGCGCAGATGCTCGAGCCGCCATTCATCCTCGTTATAGCCCCAGTGATCCCGAAAGGCTTCGTGCGCCGCCTCCCAGATGGTTTCGATCTGGTCAGGCTGCACCGGACGCACTTCCAACCCCGGCGGCAGCGGGATCTCTGGAATCTCCTCCAGATGCGGACGCACCATGGTATAGCCATAGCGCACCGGGCGATAATCGCCCGCTTGCAGCAGCGCAGTCCATTCGTGCTCCGTGTTACTGGCCCAGGATTCAAACAGTCGCGCAGCCACATCTGTGTGCGCAGCAGCGATCTCGCGCAACCGCCGTTCATTGTGGCGCATCATCGCCTCCCGAATCCCCAGACCCCGCCAGGCCGGCATCAGTTGCGCAAAGTGGGCATAGATCCGCGTACCATCATCGAGCTGCAGCCACCACACGCGCCCATAGCCGATCACTTCGCCATCCATCTCTGCGAATACCATGTCCGTATACGGATCGCAATTCGTCAGATAGCGATACTGGCGGGCAATATCCTCCGCCGATTCTACCCATTCGATCGCATCGGCTTGCCGCGCCAGGCGGAAAACCTCCGCCATCGCCGGATAATCACGCTCGCCGCGAAAACCACGGAAAGCCAACCCCGCAATCGCCGGCGCACCCGCCACGGCGATACTTTCTATCTGTGTATGCATCTCTCCAAACTCCCAGGTGATTTTTGATCCTCAATCATCCAGCGTCTGCGTTGCCAGGTCAATTCCCGGTCGCAGCTCTTTTTCATAGTTGACATATTGCCGCACCACCTTCATGCCGGCGCGCTCGTAGAGGCGCGTTGCTCCGGTGAGGCTCTGCGCGTCCACGCCCAGCCCCACCCGGCGCCGTCCGCGCTGCTGGAACTCCCGGAAGGCGTGTTGCAACAGCGCCAGCCCCAACCCCCGATGCCGCCACGGGCGCAGCACGCCCAACGTACCCACCCAGCCCATCTCAGGATCCTCTGCGATGTGACTGTGACACAGGGCCATGCCGGCAATGTCATCGCCATCCATGGCGACGAACCACAACGAGGGATCGAAGTCCGGGTCGTTGTTGATGTGATGCATCCACTGGCGCACATTCTCCTCTTCGGGACGCTCCACATAGCCCCAGTGATCCTTGAACGCCGCCGAGATCGCGCGAATCACCGCCAGCTCCTCAACGCCATGCACATAGGGGCGGATCACGAGTCCGGCAGGAATCTGCGGTTCAGGCGTCGCGCCATCGAACTCGATAACCATCCGCGAGAAATAGCGCGTGCGCACAAACCCCTGCGCCTCGAACAACGCCTGCGCCGTCAGATCGGTGGTCACGGTGCTCTGCAGCAACGCCACGCGCGCCCTCCGGCGCCAATGGCAAGCGCTGCCGCGCTTCGGCCTCGCCCCACTGGAGCAACGCCGTCCCGATACCGCGCCCGCGAAAATCGGGATGCACCCTGCCCCACGCATACAGACGCACATAGGGAGCAGTGGCCCACAGGTCCGCATAGCCCACCAATGCGCCTTCCGTGGTCAAGACCAGGCGCGTATCGCGCGCCAGCTCAAAGCCGGGCGATTCCCACTCGACCCGAAGATCCTCCGCTCTGAACTCATCTCGCCCCACTTGCTCGCGGGAACAGAGATTGAAAAGCTCTGTGGCCCGCGCCGCGTCATCGAAAGTCGCCGGACGCACCACAAAGGGCGCCAACACCATCACAGATTCCAGATTCCGTACGTTCGTTTCCATGAGTCTCCTCCAGCATTTAGCATCGCGCAACAAAAAAGGCCGTGGATTGGGCACCCACGGCCTTGCAGGAATGCTGCTTGTGGAGAATTAAAAAGGCCGTGGGTCTCGCAGTGACCCACGGCCTTTGTGACATTCACTTTATGTCAACCTACCGAGAGGCGCACTGCGACAAGGCAAACCAGAACCGCTGCCGAAAACGCGGTTCATCCGTGTCATGAAGAAGATGGTATCTTTAGCCACAGCGCTTACTCCTCGTTAATTTCAAACTTAGCTATTATACGCCTGGTCTTGAAAATGTCAACTGACAAAAAATAACGCTTTTTACAGCGCTGCCCAGCTCCCTAACTTGCATTTAGCCTCGTTTGAACGACAATAGCATTTCAAGAATCGGCATCGAGGCATTTCCAGGAGCGCGCAATGAAAATTGATCTCAACTGTGATATGGGTGAGAGCTTCGGACGTTACCGCCTGGGCAACGACGCCGCCATGCTTGACGTGGTCACTTCCGCCAACATCGCCTGCGGACTGCATGCGGGCGATCCTGTGGTGATGCGCGAGACGGTTGCGCTCGCAGCAAGTCGCGGCGTCGCTATCGGCGCACATCCGGGCTATCCCGATCTACAGGGATTTGGACGCCGCGCCATGCAGCTGGCGCCCGCTGAATTGGAGGCGTTCCTCCTGTACCAGCTGGGCGCGTTGACCAGCTTCGCGCGCCTGGCGGGCGTCCCGCTCACCCACGTCAAGCCACATGGCGCGCTCTACAACCAGGCCGCTGCCGACCCCGATATTGCCGCCGCTATCACCCGCGCCGTCGCCGCATTCGATCCCAGCCTGATCGTCATCACGTTGCCGGAATCCGCGCTCAAACTCGCAGCCCTGGGAGCGGGATTGCGCGTGGCGCTGGAAGGCTTCGCCGACCGGGCTTATCAGGCGAATGGCGCCCTCGCGCCACGCGAGCGTTCCGGCGCAGTGATCCATGATCCCGATGTCGCCGTCGCGCGCGCGATCCGTATGGTAACGCAGGGTGAGGTCGAAACCATCGAGGGCAAGGTGATCCCCCTGCGTGTGGATACGCTCTGCGTTCACGGCGATACACCCAACGCGGCGGAGCTGGCCCAAAGCCTGCGCCAGGCGCTCCAAAAAGCCAGCATCAGACTCGTCCCCCTGCCGGAGGTGTTGGAAGGGTGATTTCGTACCCGCGCGTGCTGCCGGTAGGCAATACCGCTTTCACCGTGGAATTCGGCGCCGCCATCGAAGAGCGTCTGGTGGCCCAGGTGCAGGCGCTCGATGCTGCGCTCGCCGCCGCGCCGCTCCCCGGCATCCGCGAGACCGCGCCGAGCTACCGCGCGCTCCTCGTCGTTTACGATCCACGCATCACGCCGCCGCCCACGATGCACGCCAGTCTTATGGAAGCTGCCATCCACGTGACGGGATCGGCGCTCCCCGAAGGGCGGCTGGTAGAGATTCCCGTGCGCTATGGCGGAGCCGACGGCCCCGATCTGGAGGCGGTGGCGCGCGAGCACCGGATCACGCCGGAGGAAGTCATCGCGCGACACACTACGCCCACGTATCGTGTGGCGATGTTGGGCTTTGCGCCCGGCTTCGCTTACCTGCTGGGCCTCGATCCGCGCCTGGCAACGCCCCGCCTGGCGACGCCCCGCACCCGCATTCCGCCCGGCAGCGTCGGCATTGCCGGCGATCAGACCGGCGTCTACGCGCTCAGCACCCCCGGCGGCTGGCGCATCATCGGCAGGACGCCGCTCACACTCTTCAATCCCGCGCACCCGCAGCCCTTCACCCTCCAACCCGGCGACCGCGTGCGCTTTACCAGCACCCACGCTGAGCCGCTAGTGCGCTAATGCGCTCATCCGCTCATGCTCGAAATCATCGAACCTGGATTTCTCACCACCGTGCAAGACGCCGGTCGCTGGGGTTGGCTCCGCTTCGGCGTGCCGCCCTCTGGCCCCCTGGATGCCGCGGCCTTCAACGCCGCCAATGCGTTGACGGGCAATGCACCCCATGCCGCCGGCTTGGAGATCACCTGGATTGGCCCGACATTGCGCGTGACCCGCGACGCGCTCATCGCAGTCTGCGGCGCGGATTTTGAGCTCTGGGTGGGGCGATTACCCGTTCCAACCTGGCACAGTGTGGTGATGCGCGCGGGGCAAGTGCTGCGCTTCGGCGCACGGCGCAGCGGCGCGCGGGCCTATCTTGCCGTGGATGGCGGCATCGCCCTGCCGCCCTATCTCGGCTCACAAGCCACGTATCTTCCCGGCGGCTTTGGAGGACTGGAAGGGCGCGCGCTCCGCGCCGGCGATCAGCTGCCGCTGCATCCCGCCAACGGCGATCCCTTCGCCCGCGCCGGAAGAGCCTGGCCCAGGGCGCAGCGTCCACCCTATAGCGCTGCGCCGCTGTTGCGCGTGATCCTTGGCCCCCAGGCCGAGACGTTCAGCGAGACCGGAATCGCAACATTCCTGAATGCCACATACACCCTCTCCCCAACCTCTGATCGCATGGGAGCGCGATTGGTCGGGCCGGCAATTGCGCACGCTAGAGAGACCAGCATCGTCTCGGATGGCGTGATTGCCGGGTGCATCCAGGCGCCGCCGGATGGACAGCCTATCATCATGCTGGCAGATCACCAGACGACGGGCGGCTACCCCAAGATCGCCACGGTGATCCAGGCGGATTTGCCGCTGCTGGCGCAGTTGATGCCGGGGGATCGCGTGCGCTTCCAGGCGCAACCGCACATCGAGCATAGAGAGCAGTGAGCGGCACACCAATATCGCCGCGTTGGCCGACTTGCTCAGCGCCGAAAAGGATGCAGGTATTCGTTCGGATTGAAGTCCGGTGAATAACGCGGCAACTAAAATGCGGTCAAGCGCTTAGCGTGTTCCGCAAAAAATGCGCGCATGGCGGCGCTGGTATGATAGCGCGCGCCAACTTGGATGATAAACAAGGGCTGCGTGATACAGGCCATGACCTGGCGGAGGAAGGTCTGATAGGCGTCGCCCGTGAATTTCGCAGTTTGCGCCTGATAGAAGAACGCCCCGATGAAGTAGTCAATGAAGCCCATAACCGTATACGCCTTGCGCTTGCCACTGGTTTTAACTTGGGGTTGCTGGTCGCGCTTGGCCCAGGCGTAACTCAAGGAGCCCCATTGTGCAAAACTGCATTCGTCGCCAAACAAAATCATGGCGCCTTGCGCCTGGGCGCGCGCCAGGAAGTCCGGCCACGTTTGCATCAACCACATTTCCTGTTCTGCCGCCACCTCATCCAAATGGTTGGAAACAAACCGGGCTTTTTGATAGGAATACCCCAGAGTGCCCAACAATTCCGCCAGATAATGGGGATGATACTCAATGCCAGTTGATCTTGATACACCGCGTCAACGCAGAGTATGCCAGAGAATTCACTCACCACCCAGGGTTGATAATCGCCCTCGAAGTCAAACTGCGCACTGTATGTGCGGCGCCAGTTGCGAATCATGCTTTCGCTGGGCTTAACCCAGAAATCACGGGCTAAACGGTCCGGTGTGCAGCGTAGCGCCATATTGTCATGAAACACAGATTGCACCGCCTTTTCTGCCACCCGTCTGGTATAGATGGCCCTGGGGCGCATAAAGGGAGGTTGCGCGCGAAAGTAGTGCTCGCATTCTTGACAGTGATGCACACTGGTCACAATCTGAAGTAGTACGGGTGTATCCAAGTCCAGATCAATAGCGGTTCTTCGCGCGGTGGTGAAACGCTTTGCGGGGCGTCGGCAACGATCGCACGGCAGACTCTCGCAACAGTAATTGACTTGACGAATTCTGCACGGCGTTTGGTTGACAGCTGAGCAAACTTCAGACATGGCGGTTACCTCTAGTATGGGGGGCGAATTCTGATAAACCATTATGTTTCTCTACCCGGCTCTGTCACATCACGACTTGCTTACAAACATCAATTGCGCAGTGTCAACCCCTGGTACATTATTGCATGTAAACTGACAGACGCGGTTGCCGTCGCGAAGAAGGCTATGCTGGCGAGCGACCTGTACACCACCGCTGGTGACGACGCCACCGTGTTCCTGGGTGGCCCTGTCGGGAATGCGATAAACTCATTTCCCGGTCAGCCTTTCTCAAGATTGAGTTTACAGGATAGGCAGACCCGGCAATTTCAAATTTTGAGTAAGGTCTTACTGACCTTGTTGCTGCTGGCTTTTCTCTGTCACACGGCGCTGGCGCGCACTTGCGCTACCTATCAAGCCGTATGGCGCGAACTGGGTACCCGGCGCACGTTCTTCAACGACTTGCGGACGCTCACGCGCTACTTCTACTTTGCCGATTGGCACAGCTTACTCATGTTCATGGCGCAACAGTTGGACTTGCCGCCTACAGCTGCCCTGAGTCAAGAGACCGTGGACTTGCTGACTCTGCTATACGCAGCTTAGTGCAGTACTGCGAGCTTGGCACACTGCCAGTTCCGACCAGGCGTCCTGAGCCGGCAGGAGTTTGCTGGTGCAGTGACGCCCTCTGTCAAACCTTGCTATCCACAATTCTGCTCCGGTTGGGCGCCTTCAGAACCCCGTTTTCCGTCTCCTGACCGTTTCGCTTGGTCTGATCGGCTACATCCGGAGTCATATTTGGAATTGCTGTTTGCGCCGCGAGCCTTACCGAGAGTGCAGAAGCCCGCTGAATTGCTACGAATGCACTGCGGCCAGCTGGCTTGCGTTTCGACAACCGGCGCGTATACTTGTAGCAATTTCTGCTTCGGTCAGTGTCAAAACTATCCACAGCCTGACACGGGAAACATGCCTAGAGGTAACCATGATGGCTTTCCCAGATATCGAGGCGCTCATTAACGCCAGCTATGAGGCGTTGCGCGCTGGCAACATTGCCGAAGCGATTCGTCATGCAAAAACAGCCTTAACCCTGGCCCCACAAACCGGCGATGGCGACGCGCAGGGTCTCGCCGCTGCCGCGCTCGCCTACGCCCATTTGCGTCTAGCGCACTACGCCACGGTTAAAGAGATATTGACGCAGGCGTTGCCCCTGACCCACCCCGAATCCGTTGCCCGAGCCGAAATCTTGCTCGTCCTGGGCATCCGCGCCGCCGAGACCGATGACCTCGTCGCCGCCGAGCGCTATTTCCAACAGGTCATTGATTTGGGCCGGCAGTTAGGCGCGCCACGCTTGGTAGTGCGCGGCTTGCATTGCCTGGCCGCCGGCATTTATACCCCGCGCGGTGAATTCGCACTGGCGATTAGCGCTGATGAAGAAGCCTTCAGCCTCACATGCAAATACCAGTTGCCCGAAGTGGTCTGGTCGCAACTCACCAACCTCTGCTGGACGTGTTGGCTGACGGGGCGGCGCGATCAAACCCTGCGCTGGCTGGCCGAGCTGCGCGATATAGCCCCGCCTAATACTCTGGCCGAGGGCTACTGGCATCTTATCCACGGCGAGCTGGCCCGCGAGGAGGGCGATTTCACGCGCGCGGCTGACTGCTTCGCTATCTGCCGCACCATCGCTGAGGCCGGCGGGCTGCCGGAACTGGATTTCCTCTTGCGGCTGGGATTGGCGCGTCTCTGTCGCGCCACCGGCGACGCCCCCACGGCCTACATTTGGGCTGCCGATGCGTTAAGCATTGCGGAGCGGATGGGGTATCATCACTTCCAGGGGCGCGCGCTCATCGAGCGCGGTCGCGCAGCCTGGGCTTTAGAGGATGCCGCGCAAGCGGAAGCGGATTTTCACGCCGCGTTGGAGCTATTGACGCCGCTGCGCACCAACTTCGAGCTGGCGCGGATCAAGTTGTTGCTGGCAGAACTGCTCCACGCGCAAGGCGCACCAGAGGCCGAAACCGTATGGATCGAGGCGGCAACCCGCATCCTCAACGGTGGGTACACCTTCTGGCTGATTCAGGAAGCTACCTGGGTCAACCCGCTACTTGCGGCGTATCTCAACACTCATGGCCCGGCGGGACGCGCGGCGGAGCGTCTGCGCGCCGCGCTAGACAAACTCCCGCCGCCGCCGTTGCGCATCCTCACGCTGGGCGGATTTCAGGTCTTTCGCGGCGGCATCCCTGTTCCCGCCCAAGCCTGGCAGCGGCGCAAGACCCGCCAGCTGTTGCTGTATCTCGCCTTGCGTCGCGCGCCAGTCGCCCGCGATGAGCTCCTCGACGCGCTCTGGCCCGATCTGTCCCCCGATTCGGCAGCTATGGCGCTCAACACCACCTTCTCCGAGCTGCGGCGCATCCTGGAGCCGCAGCTGGGCCGGGGCGCGGCATCACACTATCTGGAACGCGACGACGAGACGTTGGCCCTGCGCATTACCCAGGGAGTATGGTGTGATGTATGGGCCTTCGAGCAGGCGGTGCAGGGCGGTGTTGCGGCTATCCCCCAAGCGTTGACGCTCTATCGTGGCGACTTTCTGCCCGAAGACCCCTATCTGGAGTGGGCTTTGCACGAGCGGGAGCGGCTGCGCAGTCTTTACCTCAATACCCTGATGACATGGTTGGATGAACAGCTGGCGGCGCAAGCCTGGTCCGAAGCATTGCTATTGACCCAGCACATCCTCGCCCGCGAACCCTGGCTGGAAGAGGTCTGGCGCGTGCGGATGCGTTGTCTGAACGCGTTAGGCCGCCGCAGCGAGGCGCTCCATGCCTATCAAGAGTGTGTCCGCGCCCTCCGCGCCGAACTCGACGCCGCCCCTGGCAGCGAGACCCGCGCGCTGTATGAACAGTTGCAAGCAATGTGAAGTGGAGTAATTTTACTGCTCTGCTACCCTTGCTCCGCTAATCCAAGCCCGGTTTGTTGACCGATGACCGGGGACGGATGACCAAATTATGTAGAGAAAGCCCGTCTGCGGTCATCGGTCTACGGTCTGGCAATATCCCGCAGCCTCAAATTACTCGATTTCCCCACGCCCTGTTATTCTCCCGTTATTCCCCTATGCTACACTATTCCCAGATTGCGCTGGGAGGCTACCATGCGCCGGGTGATTACCTTCATTGTGCGTTTGTGGGTAGATCCGCAAGCCGCGCCGCCTGCCTGGGAAGGTCAAATGGAATGCGTGAGCGATGGCGCACGCGAGCATATCCGCGCGCCGGATGAATTGCTCGCGTTCATTGACGCGCATACGGCTCCAGCGTATACCCGACCGGCGCCCACCGATCCACAACTGACGCCGAAAGTCTGAGAACTACCCATCACC
>CAZDSF010000041.1:33988-36029 GCA_964508025.1 uncultured Anaerolineales bacterium | reverse complement strand
GCCACGGCCGGCGCCAAGGCGGGGTATCTGAGCCCGGAGAGTCTGGACTCCGCCGGTCCCGGCTTGCGCGAGGTCATGGAGGCCATCGGCATCCCGCCGGTGCTGCATCTCGGTTCATGTGTGGACAACTCGCGCATCCTCACGGTGCTCACGCAGGTCGCCACCGAGGGCGGCCTCGGCGAGGACATCGACGACCTGCCGGCCGTGGGTCTCTGCCCGGAATGGATGTGCGAGAAGGCGATCTCGATCGGCACCTACTTCGCCGCCTCCGGCGCGCAGGGTATTTGCGCCTACACCCCCCTGGCCGGGCCCAGGCCCGGGCCCCCCCCCTTTTTCCCCGGGGGGGGGGGTGGGGGGGGGGGGGGGTCTGGGGGGGGCGCCGGGCACGGGGGTTGCGGGGGTGCTGGGGCGGGGGGGAGCTGGGGGAGGGAGTGGCTTGTAGTTCGGCGACGATGGCATCCCACGAGGGCGGCTCGAAGGTGATGCGCTCGACGCTGCCGCCGCGCGCTTCGATGGTTGCGAGCAGCGGCGCGAGCCGACTTTTGCCGCCTTGCGGCAAGGTCAGCGTGAGGGTGGTCAGGCCGGGCGTCGCGCTTTCCGTCAGCGTGGGCGGCGTCGGCGCGTTGAGCGGCAGGTCGTTGAGCCACGCGGCATCGAAGCCGCGCGCCTCAATATCGCGCATCTCAATGCGGCATTGCTCCTGCGGCTGGAGCAGCGTGCGCAGGTGCGCGGGCGTTTCGGTCATGTACAGCTTGCCGCGCACCATCACGGCGGCGCTATCGCAGAGCTCGATGGCTTCGTGTAGATCATGCGTTACCAGGAAGACGGTGCGCTGTTCCTCGCGGGCCTGGGTTTGGAGGACCTGCCGGAAGCGGGCTGCCGCCAGGGGATCCAGGCTGCGGGTGGGTTCGTCGAGGAAGAGCAGCGTCGGGCGATGTAACAGGCTGCACGCCAGGGCCAGGCTGTGCTTCATGCCGGTGGAGTAGGAATCGAAGCGGCGTTCCAGGTATGGACCCAGGCCCAGCATCTCGGCAAGCGCGTCAATGCGGGCGGCGCTCTCTGCCGGAGAGAGGCCGTGCAGCCCCGCGTAGAAGCGCAGATTGTCGCGGCCCGTCAGCCGCCAGTAGAAATGCCGTTCGTTGCCGGTCATCAGGCCGATGGTGCGTTTGATGCGTCCTTCCTGGGTCAGCGGAATGCCGTGGATGGCGGCGCTGCCGGAGGTGGGCAGCACCAGGGTGCAGAGCATCTTCACCAGGGTGGTCTTGCCCGCGCCGTTCGGGCCGACCAGGCCGAAGATTTGCCCTGCCTCAAGATGCAGATTCACATGATCTACCGCCAGTGTTCCGGCGCCGCGCAGTTTGCCCCGAAGCAAACTGCTGAAGCGCGGTGTCGGCGGAAACCATTTTGTCAGTTCTTGTATTTCGATGGCGGGTGCGGGCATTCAGGATAGCTCCTTAGGTTAAGGATGAAGGATGAAGGCGGAAGGATGAAAGTCAATAGCGCCTTGAGAATAGATATCGTTACGCACTTTCAGACTGTATCGCTGTGGGACGGGCATTCTTGCCCGTCAGACAATTCATCTGTGGGACGGGCATTCCTGCTTATCGCAGGAGCCATTCTTGCCCGTCAGACATTCCACCCCCAGTTGCGGGATGCATTATAGTATTCCTTGTTGCTGATGCAAGAAGCGCGGGCTGTGAAAAAAGACGGGCTGGAAAGCGTAACTGTTCAGCGTTATCCCGTTTGCCACGACAAAAAGCGGCTAAAGCCGGAGGTTCAGAAAGTGTTTTTCGCTGCCGCGCGCAGCGCGGCAGCGAAAAACACACCTTCTAAAGGGCTTCAGCCCAAAATCTACGCCTTGCGATGGAAACCTGAACAATGACTGGAAAGCCTATCCCACGAAATAGGACGGGCTGGAAAGCCCGTCCTATGGTTGCGGTGATGACAGGCTGGAAAGCCTGTCCCACTTTTAGGGGATGCAGAGGTTCCGCCCGACGTAGATGGTATCCGAGACCAGACCGTTGGCGCGTTTGATGGCGTC
>CAZDSF010000041.1:0-33888 GCA_964508025.1 uncultured Anaerolineales bacterium | reverse complement strand
CGCACATGCCCGCTGCCATCCGTGACGCCGGTCTGCATGGCGCCGCCGTAAGCGGGCTTGATGTGAATTTGCCAGCCGGGCAGCCCCACGTTATCAGCAGCGTCGCGCTTGTAGATATCCACGCAGGCGTAATTGGTCTTGTTCTTGAAGCGCACATGCTCGCACGCGAAGGGGCGGGTGATCGTGACCTCGAATTCGGACGCCGTCACCGGCTCCCAGCCTGTCTGGAGCACCTCGGAGATGCGCCACTTGCCCATGCTGAGCTGGTGGAATTGGAAGAAGCCGTTGCGATCCGTCACCGTGCTGTATTCCTCGCCGGCGTCGTTGCGCGCGATGATCGTCCAGCCGGCGAGTCCCTGATCCAGGTGGTTGATCTTGTAGCCATCCACACAGCCCAGCGCCTCGTTCTTGAAGGCGACGGTGACGCAGCGACCTGGTGTGGTGAGATCTATCACGGTCTCCGAGGCGCCTACCGCGCGCCAGTTTTCCTTCACCTCTTCTTTAACGCGCCACTCGCCGAGGGCCAGGTTATCGAAGGTCGCCATGCCGAGGTTGTTGGTCACTTGGCTGATGGGCGCTTGCGTGCCATCGGGACGGCTGAGCGTAATCTTCCATCCTGCCAGGGGTTTACCGGCGGCGTCTAACTTCTGCACCTGGATGCAGCCGCCGTGTACTTGCATGTTGACGAATTGTATGGTCTGGCAGACGCCGGGGATGCGCGGCGCGATCAAGGTGATGCGCTGTTGGTTGGTGTAACCCGGTGCGGGCAGCCAGCCGATGCGCGATTCCTCGGTCGCTGTCCACACGCCGGTGGCGAGGTTCGTGAAGCGCACGCGCCCCTGCCCATCGGTGATGCCGTTGACGGTGGTGATCTTGGATGCGAGGGTGATGTTCCATCCGGGGATGCCCACGAGCTGGGCGAAGCCCATCCGCCCGCCTGCGTCCAGCTTCACCACGTCGAGGCAGGGTTGCGCTTCCAGCTTCATCCGTACCTCGGCGCAGCGAGTTCCCACGCCGGTCAACGTCACCTTGAAGGAAGCGGGGGTGAAAGGCTGCCAGCCGCCGGGCACTTCCAGTTCCACTGTGTACGTGCCGCCAGGGAGTCTCTCGAATTTGAAGACGCCTCTGGCATCTGCGGCTTTGGTCTGCGGCGCGCCGCCCTCTGGCGTAATGCGCACCGTCCAACCTGCGCCCTGCGGCTGGTGGTACGTATCAATGATGTAGCCGGAGATACAGGTTCCGCCCTGATCTACTACCGGAGGCTGCGCCGGAACGGCGCCATCTCTGCCGCCGGTTGGCGCATCTGCGGCTGCGCTTGCCGGTGCAGCTGCCGCCGGCGCGGCATCGGCGCTGCTGGCTGGGGCTGCGGGTTGTGCGCTCACGCGCTCTGCTGGGGCAACGGCAACCGGCGCCGGCTCTTGCGGCGGCGCCGTGGCGGCAACAAAAGTAGTTGCCAAGGCCAGGATGGCAATAAGCACTAGGACAATAACAAACCAACGGGATCGCATAAGTCTCCTCCTTTCGCTACGGAAGTGTTCGCATGAATGACGGACTGCGCATGTGGGTGGAATACATATAAATCTTACCATGAATTGCCGTCAAATGCAAGCTTTGCGCAACAATATGGGTTTGTGCGGTTTTGTGGTCGTCCATCGCAAAACTGTTCAAGGTGCGGCGCTGGTTTATGCGGCGGCGGGCCGGGCGCGATTGGCGTCGTGATGGGCGATTGGCGGTTGGGGGGATGTGAACCTTGTTGCTGCGGAGCGGGTATTATGGTTATGAAAGCCGGTCATTTCGATGCGCCTCTCACCCGCCAGGTATTGCAGCTGACTGGGCTTCTGTTCGGGATGCTCTACGGCTTGAGTTTTGCGCTGCTCATCTGGGGCCGCGATGGATGGCTTCTCGCCCGCAGCGCCGCTGCGTGGCCCTGGCTGCATCTGGCGGCAGGGCTGCCGTTGGCGCTGTTGGTGGGCGGCGCGACCGGATGGCTCGCGGCGCTGCTGCCCTCGATGGGGTGGACGGTCTTGCTGTGGATCGTGGTCAATGGGGCGTTCGGTTTGCTCGCGGGTCACATTCCCTATGAGGGCGCCAGTCTGCTTGCCGGGCTTCTGGAACCTCGCGTTGCCGGTCTGGAGCTGTATGCCTTCACCCTCTCGCATAAGGTGCGCACGTGGTTGGTCGCTCTGGGGTTGGCGGTGGTAGGCGTCGCGGTGGGCATGGCGCAGGCGCAGATGATGGAGACGGTGTGGGATCGTGTTGCTTCGCGGGCGCAGATGGCAGCCCGCCGCTGGCAAGTCGTACGCGCGCTGCTCGCTCAGGCATGGATGTTGTTGCCGGTGGGGCTGCTGCTGGCGCTGTTGCCCGCGCTCATCGTCAATGAGCTGTTGAGCAATCCACGGCTCATCCCTGTGCGGCGCACGGATCTCCTGGTGCAGACGATGCTCACCGGCGGGGAAGCGCAGGTACAGGCCGATGCGCTCAATATCAATGCGGCGCGGCGTTATGGGGCGCGTTTCACCCCCACGTACACGCAGCACTTCGTGGAGTTTGCCCGCGATACCGAGACGCTCTACGCCAGCACTGTGGATGTAGCTTTCGACAATGGGTTCATCATGCGCTGCAATGTCATGGGGAATTCTGTGTCGTCTTGTGTGGATGTCTCGGAACTCTATCCGGTGTGGATGGCGACGTTGATTACCGGCGCGCTGGAAGGGACGCAGCCATGGCGGCAGTTGGGTCAGCCGCTAGAGGTCGCTGCGCCGGCGCTGGCTGAGCTGGCAGCCCGCCGCGAAATGCTGACCGGGGATTTCAGTGTGCGGCGTGTGCTTCAAAGGGGCGGGTTGCTGTGGCTGGAGGCGCGGTACGAAGACGGCGGCGTGTTGACTTGCCGTTTTCGCGGCGCCATGCCGGTGACGGTTGAAGCTTGCGTCGCTGACGAGCTGTGATTCGGTTTTGATTCAACATAACGCCGGGCCTCACCCATAGCGGTAAGGCCCGGCGTTATATGTCTGTGAGGGGACGCTATCGGGAGCCTTGCAGCCGCGGGTCGAGCACGTCGCGGAGGGCGTCGCCCACCAGGTTCCACGACAGGACGAAGAGGATCAACGCCACGCCGGGATAGATCACGATATACCAATAGGTGCTCAGATTCGTCATCCAATCGCGCGCGAAGGAGAGCAACTGTCCCCAGTCGGCGTAACCGACTTCCGCGCCGATGCCCAGGAAGCTGAGCGCGGCAAATGTGATCACGTAGCTGCCGATGCGCATGGATCCCAGCACCAGGGTGGGGAAGATGGCATTGGGCAGCACATGCCGGAAGAGAATGCGCCCATCTTTGACGCCAGTGACGCGCGCCGCCAGCACGTACTCGCGCTCGCGCACCGAGAGGATGTCACTGCGCAGCAGGCGCGCGAAGCCTGTCCAGCCGAACGCCATCAGCGCGACCATCGGCGCCATGATGCCCTTTCCCAGCACGGGTGTGAGTACCGCTGAGAGCGTCATCGCTGCGAGCGTGAAGGGGAATGCCATGAAAATATCCGCAATGCGCATGATGACCATGTCTATCACGCCGCCGTAATACGCGGAGATGGCGCCCAGGGTAATGCCCATCAGCGCGCCGACGGCGGTGATGATGAGACCCACTTGCAACGCGGTGCGCGTGCCCCATATCACGCCATACCAGATATCCCACTGCCCGCTGGCGGTGCCCATAATGTGAACCCACTGGTCGTGTTTGTCTTCAGGCATCACCCATTTCCACCAGAAGGGGATCGGGGGCTGACGTGTCTTCCACACCGACCCTGGCGGCTGCGGCACAGAGCCGTAGCCATCGCGGGGAATGCGGTAGGGATCCTGTCCTGGTTTCACCGGCGCGAGCACCGGCGCGCCGACGGCAACCAGGATGAAAAAGGTCAGCAATACCAGCCCCAACACCGAGATCGGATTGCGCAGCAGGTTTTTGAGCGCGCGGTACGTATCATGTCCGAGCCAGCGCTCAAGGCGGCCCATCTCTTTGTATTTCCGCGCCGGAGCGGCAGCGGTATCTTCTATGCTCATGTTTCTCGCCCTCCTGCCCTAATCCAGCCGCACGCGGGGATCAATATAGGCGTATAGAATATCTACAATCAGATTCGCCAGCACCAGGATCAAACCGTTGAGCAGCACAAACGCCAGCACGGTGATGACATCGAGGTTCACGGCGGCTCTGGCAGCGGCCATCCCGATGCCGGGGAAGTTGAAGACGGTCTCCACGATGACAACGCCGCTCAACAACCCCACCACAGTGCCGCCGCTGAGGGTCACGACCGGCATCAGGCCGTTGGGCAGCGCATGGCGGCGAATGACGATCCGCTCTGCCAGGCCCTTGGCGCGGGCGGTGGTGATGTAGTCCTGCCGCAAGGTCTCCAGCATCGAAGAGCGCGTCACTCGCAAGGTCAGCGCCCACCAGAGATACGCCAGCGTGATGACGGGAAGGATCAGGTGGCGCAAGGCGTCCCAGAAAATATCGAAGCGCAGGTTGAGCAGCGCATCAATGGTGATCAGTTTCGTGTAACTGTGAAACGCCGGCGACATGATGATCTGATTTGCCCAATCCGATACCCGCCCCGGCGGAAACCAGCCGGTCCCAGCGTAGAAGAGCATCAACAGCAGCAAGCCGAAGACGAAGTCGGGCAGCGACCAGCCGACAATGCCGAAGATGCGCACGATGTGGTCGAGCGGTTTGTTGTGATTGACTGCGCCGATGACGCCTAGGAAGATGCCGCCGGCGACCACGGGAACCACCGAGAGTAGGGTCATCTCCAATGTGGCAGGGAAGCGCCGCGCCAGCATATCGGCGACGGGCTGTGAAGCGGTGCGCGAATAGCCGAAATCGCCGCGCAGGATGCCGCCCAAGGTCTCGCCGGTGAGTGGATCCCTGACGCCCACCAGCCAGCGCCAGTATTGCACGTAGATGGGCTGATCCAGGCCATAACGCTTGATTACCCCTTCCATGGCTTTGTCGGTTTTGGGGATGTCGCGCACATAGAGCGCTGAGCGTTCTACGGGTGTGAGCGCCTGCAACATGCCGAAAATGAGGATTGTCACCCCGATCAATAGCAGGGGCACCATCAACAGCCGGCGAATGATGTAATTGAGCATGACCCATGTCCTCCGGGAGGGCTGGGGAGACGTCGCAGGGACGCCTCCCCAGCCGTTTAGAATGCATTACTTCTTGGTGAGTGTGTAGTAGCGGTTATCGAAACCGTAGATGGGGTTGTAGTAGTAGCCGCCGACCCACCGCTGCTGGTAGTGGCGGGTTGTCGCTACTGCCAGGCGGATTGCGGGAGCGTATTCATAGTCGAGGCGGGTGGCTTGCTGGTAGATGGCGGCGCGCTCGGCATCGTCGGTCGCCATCACGCCGGCGTCCACCAACTCGCTGAACTCCGCAATCATGTCCTTGGGCATCCGCTGCCGCGAGGCATAGGTGCCGATGAGGAAGGGCTGCGCCCAGTTGTGCGGATCGTGCAGGTCCTCGATCCAGCCGCTGATTGCCATGGGCAGCCGGCTGGCGCGGTAGGCGGCCAGGAAGCTGGGCCAGGGCAGGCCGATGATCTCTACCTGGAACTTCGGGTCAATGTCGGCCAGGTTCGCTTGCAGAATCTGGGCGATGGTCTGGCGGGTGACGTTGCCCGTGTTGTAGCCGATTTGCATCCGGAAGCCCTTCTCCCACACCTGTCCATCCCAAGCCAGTTGCAGCTCTTCGGCGCACTTGTCGGGATCGTAGGTGTACTTCGGCCCATCCACTTCGTAGCCGATCATGCCGGGGATGAGGTAGCCGGAAACCTGCACGGCTTCGCCCGCCAGGGCGTCGGCGATGTAGGCGTCCCAGTCGAAGCAGTAGTTGAAGGCTTTGCGGACGTGAACATCGGAGAAGAAGTTGGGCGGAATGCCGTTGCCATCCAGCTGGCCGCTGCCGATGTAGGAGTTGCCGCCCTCGACGTTGATGTCGAAGACGAAGAACGCATCGGTGCGGGTGGCGCTGGGCGCGCCCTTGAAGAGCCGCAGCGGTTGCTCGCCGAGGATCTCGCAGTCGAAGTCTTCGGTCTTGATGTTGTACTCACACCACTCGCCGACCATGGGGTCTACCTGGGTCACATTCTCGCGCGGCACATCGGCCCAGTCGGCATCGCCGGCCTGGAGCATGGCATAGCGCGTGCCCCACTCCGCAACGCCCTTGATGAGGATGCGATCCACCGTGGGTTGCGTCGGGCCGCCGGGGAAGGTCGGCTCGGTGCGCCACCAGTTGGGATTCCGTACGAGCACTTTCTGCTCGCCAGGCGTCCAGCTATCCAGCTTGTATGGCCCGGTGCCGTTGACCTTGTCGCGCAGCGGACTGGTCTCGGAGGTCACGCCGTAGTAGTTCTGCCAGGTGGCGCAATCGCCATCCCAGGCGCCGTTCTCGATGGCCCAGTCCTTATCGAGGATGGAGCCCCAGCTCTGCGCCAGGGTCGCCAGGAAAGGCCCCCACGGGACTGCCAGGTTGAAGGTGACGGTGCCGGCGGCGTCATCATATTCGATGATGTCCATGACCCGCTCGCAGGCAGCCAGCAGCAACGCGGGATCCGCGGCCTGCAGGCCCTCGGGGTCGTCATCCAGATCGCCGGTCTCATCCACCAGCTCGGCGATGTCATGCACGCCGATGCCGAAGAAGGGCTCCGTGTAGAGCCACTGCGGCGACCAGGTGCCGCCTTGCAGGACGCCACGGCGCAGGCTGTAAGCCACGTCTTCGGGCGTCAGATCGGCGCCGTTGTGGAACTTCACACCCTTGCGGATGTTGAAGATGTAGGTCAGGCCGTCATCGGAGATTTCCCAGTCGGTCGCCAGCGCCGGCACGAACTCGGTGGCCGAAGGCCCGGCGTAGGTCACGAGCTGGTCATAGACGTTGAGGATGACGGCGTCGCCATCGCTCTCATAGTTCCAGGCCGGATCGAGCGTGTCAATGCCCTCGCTGAACGGAATCATGTTCAGCGTAGTGGGATCGGCAGACTTGAATTCCTTAGCCTGCACCGGGGCCGGCGTGGCGGTGACAACGACCTCCACGATCTGCCCTTCTTTCTCCACCGTGATGACCACGGTTTCGACGACTTTCTCGGCCGTGGGCGTCGGCCCGCAGGCGCTCAGCAACATGCTGGCTACCAGCAACACACTCGCAATTGCCCACCAAGTCTTCTTAACCATAAGCTCCTCCTTCAAGGGTGTAGAATCATTCTGCCAAACTTACAATTATGGAGCACGATGCGTTTCTCGATACACATCACCTCCTTTCAGCATTGATCGAGAGTTTCTGTTACCTCAGACAATGCACACCATCACAACTATGTGTTCACAGCTCACGTTTGACCAGATGACAAGCGCAGAAGTGGCGCGGCGCAACCTCAAGGATGTCCGGCTCCACATCGAAGCATGTATCGAAAGCCTTGGGGCAGCGCGTGTTGAAGTTGCAGCCCTTGGGCGGATGGGCTGGGCTGGGTAAATCGCCTTCGAGGATGATGCGTTGGCGCTTCTCCTCGATGACGGGATCGGGCACCGGTACTGCCGAGAGCAGCGCTTGGGTATACGGGTGTAGCGGATTGCAATACAGCGTGTCCCGATCGGTGATCTCCATGATCTTGCCGAGGTACATCACCGCGATGCGGTTGCTGATGTGGCGCACCATGCTCAGATCGTGCGCAATGAAGACGTAGGTCAGCCCCAGCTTCTCCTGAAGATCTTCCAGCAGGTTGACCACCTGCGCCTGGATGGAGACATCCAGCGCCGAAATCGGTTCATCGCAGATGATGAGATCGGGGTTGAGCGCCAGAGAGCGCGCCAGGCCGATGCGTTGCCGCTGTCCGCCGGAGAACTCGTGCGGATAACGGCGCATGAAGTCGGGGTTCAGACCCACCAGCTCCAGCAATTCCGCCACCCGCTCCTTGCGTTCCTCGCCGGCGGCGATGTGGAACACTTCCAGCGGCTCGCCCACGATGCGGAAGACGCTCATGCGTGGGTTCAACGAGGCGTAGGGATCCTGGAAGATCATCTGCATTCTCTGCCGCATCTGCCGCAGCGCCTCGCCCTTGAGCGTTGCCATATCTGTGCCGAGGAAATCCACGCGCCCGGCGGTTGGTTCGTACAGGCGGATGATCGTGCGGCCCGTGGTCGTTTTCCCGCAGCCGCTTTCGCCCACCAAACCGAGGGTCTCGCCCCGATGGACATCGAAGCTGACGCCATCCACGGCTTTGACATCGCCAACATGGGTCTGGAAGATGCCCCGGCGGATGGGAAAATACTTCTTCAGGTTCTCGACGCGCAGCACAATCTCGCGCGTATCGGTTTGGGCGGATGGGGTGGTTGGGGCGGCGCTCATCATTAGTTTCTCCTCACATTTTCTTTTTCCCAGCACGCGGCGATATGCTGCGGCCCGACGGCTTCGAGGACGGGCGTCTCGAAGGCGCAGCGTTCGACGCGGAAGGCGCAACGCGGCGCGAAGGGGCAGCCCTGGGGCAGCCCCAGCAAGTCCGGCGGCTCGCCCTTGATGGAATACAGGCGTTGCGCGCGCTTGCCCGCAATACTGGGCAGCGAGCCGAGCAATCCCACCGTGTAGGGGTGGCGCGGATTGCCGTAGATCTCTTTCACCGGGCCGGATTCGATGATGCTGCCGGCGTACATCACATTGACGCGGCGCGCCATCCCAGCAACTACGCCCAGATCATGGGTGATCCAGATGACCGCCATGCCAATCTTCTCCTGAAGCCGCTTCACCAGATCCACAATCTGCGCCTGGATGGTGACATCCAACGCGGTCGTAGGTTCATCGGCGATCAGCAGGCTGGGGTTACAGGAAAGCCCCATGGCAATCATCGCGCGCTGCCGCATCCCGCCGGAGAACTGATGCGGGTAATCATCCAGCCGTTGGCGGGCTTCGGGGATGCCCACCAGGACCAGCAGTTCCTCGGCGCGGGCGCGGGCAATTTTCTCATCCATCCCCTGATGCAGCTTGAGCGCCTCCATGACCTGGAATCCCACAGTCAGCACCGGATTGAGCGAGGTCATAGGATCCTGGAAGATCATGGCGATCTCCGCGCCGCGCACCCGGCGCATGTCATCTTCAGATAGTCTGAGCAAATCCCGACCGTGGAAGAAGATTTCGCCGCCCACGATTTTGCCCGGCGGGTTGGGGATCAGGCGCATGATGGAGAGCGCATGGACGCTCTTGCCGCAGCCGCTTTCGCCCACGACGCCCAGGGTATCGCCTTCATCCATCGTGTACGAGATACCGTTGACTGCGTGAACGATGCCATCCTCGGTGTGGAATTGCGTCACCAGGTTCTTGACTTCCAATAGATGCTGTGAAGCCGATGTTGTTTGTGATTCTGTCATGCGCGTTCCTGCTCCTCCAAAGATCTCAAATCGCGAATCTAAAAATATCTTGCGTGACATACGCAACGCAAACTTCCGTTCGTACTCCTGCTGCTATTTTTTTGTCATGATGGCGTGAAATCTCACTGCCATTTGACAACCCTAACAATAGCTGCGGAAGATGCAATCCGAACGAGACCCTGTTATTGGAATTATGGGTGTCGCGCGCCTTCGACACAATATGGGGGGCGACGCGGCACCAGCAGACGGTTGACTGTACAGTAACCATACTATGCACTGCCATAGCCGGGAATCCGTTCGCTGTCGGGGAATCCACTGTGTTGATGTTGAACGGCCGGCAGCTACGCAGGGGAGCCGTAGCGATCAGGGAGGCGAGTGGAGATGAAATTCGCGGATGCGATGGGCGCGCGCCAGGAACGGGCATCGGCGGGCCGAGGAGGGCGCACCGAATGCGGGATGGGCGGCGCGAAGCGATTGCTGGTTCATCTCAAGTTCAATCTACTCGAAGTATCGTGTGTCCTGCTGTCTAATCGAATCCCTTAGAAGCACTACGTTTATATTATACTACCCTTCAGGAGATGTCAATTGACATTTGGGATATCCATTTTGTCAGCCGGCTGAAATGTGTTACACTTTTGGCGGATTGGATGCTCAGAGGGCGGTCAGCATCTTTGTGGTTGTAACACACCAACGATCAACGAAAATCACGGCAGGGAGAGTGTGCGGAGATTTTCATCCTTCCGCCTTCATCCTTCATGATTTTGAAAGGAGCAAATGCCGATGGCCTATTTCGACATGCCTCTGGATGCTTTGCAAGCCTATCGTCCATCACGTGAGGAGCCGCCGGATTTCGACGCTTTCTGGCAGGCGACGCTCGCGGAGACGCGCGCTTTCCCCCTCGCGCCGCGCTTCGAGGCGGTGGATTTTGGCCTGCGGCGCGTGGAGACTTTCGACATAACCTTCGCCGGCTATCAGGGCCAGCCCATCAAGGGCTGGCTGCTCCTACCGCGCGAGCGCTCTGGCCCGCTGCCCTGTGTCGTCGAATACATCGGCTACGGCGGCGGGCGCGGCTTCCCCACGGATTGGTTGTTGTGGAGCAGCGTCGGCTTCGCGCATCTGGTGATGGACACGCGCGGACAGGGTAGCGCGTGGCGGCAGGGCGACACGCCCGACATCGCGCCTGAAGGGGTCTCGCCGCACCATCCCGGCTTTATGACGCAGGGCATCCTCGATCCGCGCGCCTACTACTACCGCCGCGTCTTCACCGACGCCGTGCGCGCTGTGGAAACGGCCTGCGCGCATCCGGCGGTGGACGCGACGCGCACGGCGATTGCCGGCGGCAGCCAGGGTGGGGGGATCACGCTCGCGGTCAGCGGCCTTGTCCCCGATGTGGCGGCGGCGTTGCCCGATGTCCCTTTCCTGTGCCACTATCACCGCGCCGTGGAGATTACGGATAGGGATCCCTACCACGAGCTCACGCGCTACTGCAAGACGCACCGCGACAAGGCGGAAACGGTCTTTCGCACGTTGGCGTACTTCGATGGCGTGAGTTTTGCGGCGCGCGCCAAGGCGCCGGCCCTTTTCTCCGTGGGGCTGATGGATGACGTATGCCCGCCTTCGACGGTCTACGCCGCCTACAATACCTACGCTGGCCCCAAGGACATCCGTATTTGGCCCTTCAACCAGCACGAAGGCGGCGGCGGACATCACACCCTGGAGCAGATTCGCTTTCTCAACGCGCTGTGGGCATGACTCGCAACTCGCAACTCAAAATTCACTACTCGAAAGAGGTCTACCATGAACAATCGTTATATCATTGAAGAGACTTTCGATCCACAGGCTTTACATCACAAGGAGACGGTGTTTACCATCGGCAACGGGTATCTGGGGACGCGCGGCGCCTTCGAGGAGGGCTATCCCGGCGAGCAGGCGATGACGTTGATCCACGGGCTTTTCGATGATACGCCCATCGTCCACACCGAGCTGGTCAATGCGCCGAACTGGATCCACTCCGTCGTGGTGATTGGCGGCGAGCGCTTCCGCATGGAACGCGGCGCGGTGCTGGCTTACCGGCGCGAGTTGGATCTGGCGACGGGTGTGCTCAGCCGCACCGTGCGCTGGCGCAGTCCCGCCGGACATACCGTGGACATCGCTTTTGAGCGTTTCGCCAGCCTTGCGGATGAACACGTCCTCGGCGTGCGTTGCCGGCTCACCTCGGTGGATTTTTCGGGGCCGGTGGAGCTGCGCGCGGGCCTGCCCGGTTTCGTGGAGAACACCGGGCTGTTGCACTGGGAATGGCGCGATCAGAGCCGGCTCGATGCGTCCAGCGTCTATCTGGAGCTGCAAACGCGCGCTTCCAAGCAGGCTCTAGGGATGGCGGCGCATTTGCATGTTTCCGGCGCCGCCGCAACGCTGTCTATGCAGGACTGCGACTGGATGCCGACGCTGGTTGCATCGGCTGAAGTTGTGCCGGGGCAGACGCTCGTGGCGGATAAGCTCGTTGCCGTCTACACCGCGCGGGATGTGCCGGATGTCCGCGCAGCGGCGAGCTACAAGCTGGAAACCGCCATCGCTGCGGGATACGAGGTGTTGCGCGCTGCCAATGCCATCGCCTGGGCTGCCGAGTGGGAATCCGCCGACGTTAGCATCGAGGGCGACGACGAGGCCGACCTGGCGTTGCGCTACAGTCTCTTCCAGCTGTTGATTGCCGCGCCGCGCAATGATGACCGGGTGAGCATCCCGGCTAAGGCGCTGAGCGGCTGGGGCTATCGCGGGCACGTGTTCTGGGATACGGAAATCTTCATGCTGCCTTTCTTCACCTTTATGCGCCCGGAACTGGCGCGCAATATGTTGCACTATCGCTATCACACGCTGCCAGGGGCGCGGCGCAAGGCGCAGGAGAACGGCTACGAGGGGGCGATGTTCGCCTGGGAGAGCGCTGCCACCGGCGACGAGACCACGCCGCGATGGGTGCCCGGTCCTGAAGGCGGCTTGATCCGCATCTGGTGCGGCGACATCGAGTTGCACATCACCGCGGATGTGGCACATGCCGTGATGCAATACTGGCGCGCCGCCGGCGATGATGCCTTCATGCGCGATTTTGGTGCGGAAATCCTCCTCGATACGGCGCGCTTCTGGGGATCGCGCGCCGAGTGGCATGCGGACAGAGAGCGCTACGAGATCAACGACGTGATCGGCCCGGATGAATACCATGACCACGTCAACAACAGCGCCTATACTAACCGCATGGCGGTGTGGAATCTCCAGACCGCGTTGGAAGTTTTCGATTGGCTGCACGCGCACGCGCCGGCCAAAGCAGCAGAGTTGGAACGCGCCTTGGATCTGAATCCGGCGCGGTTGGCGCACTGGCGCGAGGTTATCGCCCGTATGTTCATTCCGATGAATGCAGAAACCGGGCTGATTGAGCAATTTGAGGGCTTCTTTGGACTGAAATCGGTAGATCTGGCGGATTACGAGCCGCGCACCAAATCGCTGCAATTTCTGTTGGGCATCGAGGAGACGCAGGGCTACCAGATTCTCAAGCAGCCCGATGTGTTGATGCTGCTGTATTTGCTAGAAGCTGAGTACGATGCTGCGACGATCAAGCGCAACTGGGACTACTACACGCCGCGCACCGATCTCACGTATGGCTCCTCGCTGGGGCCGGCTATCCAGGCGGCGTTGGCAGCGCGGCAGGGCGATGTGGAGACTGCGTACCGGCACTTCATCCACTCCGCGCGCACCGATCTTCAGGATGTGCGCGGCAATGCTCACGAAGGCATCCACGCGGCTACGGCGGGCGGCATCTGGCAGGCGGTGGTCTTCGGCTTTGGCGGAATTCGCCTCACTGATGAGGGGCTGACGGCGACGCCGCGCTTGCCCCAGGGGTGGACGCGCCTGCGATTCCGCTTGCACTATCGCGGTCAGGTTCACGACTTCGATCTGCGCGCTTAGATGCTTGCTTCGATGCGGCGCTGGTGGTATTGAATTCCAGATATGAGGGGAGGCCGGGAATTCGCTCCGTTACAAAACCCCCTCAAAGCTCTTGACAAAGAACCGTTTTTGGATTACAATGTAACAACATTATACCAATGTGCCTCATGTTATACCAAAAGAGGACAATGATAGACCGCAATTCACCGATTCCGATCTACTATCAGCTGACGTGTTATTTCAAAGAGCTGATTGAGGTTGGAGACCTCCGCCCCGGAGACCGGCTGCCTACGGAAATGGAGCTGTGTGAGCTGCATCATGTAAGTCGAGCGCCTGTGCGGCGCGCGCTGACGGATCTGGCGCGCGAGGGTTACATCTACCGGCGGGCGGGGCAGGGCACGTTCGTGGCGCATATCAATGCGGAGATGGAAGAGCAAACCAGCTTGCGTCTGGTGGCCCATCATGATATTCGCTGGCTGGCAACGTTGGAGCAGGCGGTCTATCTCTGGAATCAGTTGCACCCCGATCAGCGCGTGCGCATCGAATCCACCATCTCTTCCCGCAACGATTTCCATCGGGTGCTACGGCGCATGGTGGCGCAGGGCAAAGCGCCCGATATTGCGCCGATGGATTACGTCTGGATCTTCGATTACGCATCGGGTGGGTATCTCACATCCCCGGATTCATTGGATGCGCGTTGGACGCGGCGCCTGTGCGAGGGGCTGGAGCCGTTGGTGTATCAGGGCAACGAGATGGATGGACGGCTGTACGGTCTGCCCGTACAGACGGATGTAACAGGGCTGTGGTATCGGCGGGACTGGTTCGAGCAAGAGGGTTTGGCGCCGCCGCGCACGTGGGCTGAGTGGCTGACGCTGTTGGATTATTTCGCACGCCCAGAGGTGAAGCGGCGTTTTGGGCATCAGTATGTGACGGCGTTTCCCGTGAGCGAACTGGGCGGCGAGGCCACGATCAATTTGCTGGTGCCCTTTGTCTGGGGCGCCGAAGCCAGCGGCGCGGATCTGGGCGCGGGAGCTTTACGCACCTTGTTGCCGGGCTTGCAGGAGGCGCTGCGTTTTCTGCGTGAGATCACATTACAACGCCGGCAACATCTGCCGCCCAACATGGCGGATACCCCCTGGTGGGATTTCCCGCCGTTGCTTTCGCAGGGCGTGGTGCCGATGATCCTGGGGGGCACGTATGAATGGCCGCGCATTCAAGAAGATAGCGATTGGGATGATGAGCGGGAGGTGAGCGCGCATCTGGGGTTTGCGCCGGCGCCACGCCCCACCTTGGAGACGCCCATGACTTGTTCTTTGGGGGGCACCAGTTGGGCAATTATGGAGCAATCTCCCAATCACGAGCTCAGCTTCGAGATTTTGAAGCTGGCGGTGAGTGTTGACTTTTCCGCTGAGTTCTGCACCGATAATCTGCAAATCTCGCCCTATCATGAGGTCAACGCGCGGTTGATCTCCTCTCAACATCCCTGGCTGGCGTTGATTGTGCCGCTGCTGCGTCATGCACGGTTGCGCCCGCAAGTGGTGAACTACATGCAGCTTTCGCGGGTATTACAAGATATGATCTATCGTTCATTGTGGCAGGGCGCGCCGCTGGCGGAGACGCTTGAGCATACAGCGCGTTTGTTGCGGGTGTTGGTGGGAGAACTGGACTGAAGTAAGCAAGTAAGACTTTCTCCCATAAAGTGCTGTAAAGCCGTTGTTTTGTGTAGGCTAGTGTGAACGCAGGTGTATTTTGGGGGCGTGGTCTCGAAGATCTTTTCCACGCCTGGTCTGAAGAGAAAGGAGGTGGTAGGAAGCAAGCTATAGGTGTGAAATAAACTTGACCATTCTGATTCTGGAAATTCAATTCTAGTGTTTTAGGAGGAGATCGAATGAAGAAGCAACTGTTTACCGTGCTCGGCGCACTGATGGTGCTGTCGATGCTCTTGACCGCTTGCGGTGGGGCAGCGACCCCGGCGCCGACGGCGGCCCCCACGCAGGCCCCCACGCAGGCGCCGCCTGTACAGACAGAGGAAGCGCCCCCGCCCTCGGCTTACAAGCAGGCCCCCATGCTGGATGCGATGAACCTGCCTCCCGTTGAGGAGCGCTTGCCGGTGGCTGAGGACATCAAGGTCATCACCCCCTGGGAATCCGTCGGCAAGTACGGCGGCCAGTGGAACGATGTGACCTGGTGGGATGGCGCGGGCAATATCAAGATGATGCTTTACGATCCGCCCGTCCGCTGGAAGGCTGACCTGACCGGTTACGAGCCGGGCCTGCTCATCAAGATGCCCGAGTGGAGCGATGGCGGCAAGACCATCACCTTCACCTTCCGCCGGGGCATCAAGTGGTCTGATGGCGCGCCCTTCACCACCGCCGACCTGCAGTTCTGGTGGGAAGATCTCGCCAAGAATGAGGAATACAAGACGGCCAGTGTCCCCTGGTGGGGCCGCAATGCTGATGGCACCCCCATCACCATGGAATTCCCCAACGACTACACCTGGGTGCTGAAGTTCGACAAGCCGCAGTACATTATGCCCTACATTCTGGGGCAGGGCTTCTGGGAGTGGGAACCGCTCATGAAGCCGGCGCACTTCCTCAAGCAGTATCACCCCAATTACGACGGCAAGCCCGGCGCTGAGGGGTACACCGAGTTGGATCTGATGGATCGCTGGTTCGATACCCCTGGCTATCCCTGTTTGATGGCCTGGTGTCTGAAGGAATACCGCCCGGGTGAGTTCCGCATTCTGGAGCGCAACCCCTACTACTGGAAGGTAGATACCGAGGGCAATCAGCTGCCTTACATTGACTCCATTCGGGTGGAACTGGTGGAAGACAGCGAGGTGCGCTTGCTGGCAATGGCGCAAGGTAAGTATGACTGCAACTTCCGCTACAATGGCGCGCCCACGGATATTCCCTTCTTGATGGAAAATGCTGCTGCGGGTAATTACCGCCTGGTGCCTGGCTGGATGAATGGCGCGGGCGCGTGGCCCGGCATCATCGTCAACCAGGACTATCACCGGGATCGGGAGTACGATCCCGCCAAGGAGACCGAGGAGGATGTTGAGATCCGCGAGCTCCTGCGCAATCAGGACTTCCGCATTGGTCTGTCCTATGCGATGAACCGTCAGCGTGTGGTGGATGTGGCGTGGGAAGGCATCGGCGAGCCGAAGAACTTCACCATCAGCCCGCAGTCGCCGCACTTCACCAGCTCGGCGGAGGGCATGAAGGTCTACGAGCAGTGGGCTAACTCCTATGCGGAGTACAACCCTGAGAAGGCCAAGGAGCACTTTGACAAGGCCGGCTTTGTGGACGCCAATGGCGATGGCATTCGCGATCTGCCCAGCGGCAAGCCCTTCACGCTCGTCATTGACCTCAATAACTGGAGCTCCGAGAAAATCAACACCGAATTCCTGCAGGTCTACAAGGTTAATCTTGAGGCTGTAGGCGTCAAGGTGTTGATCAACAACGTCATTGGTACGCCGGATGCCGGCCCTCGGGGCGACTACGGTCTGTACATGTTGCGCACGACCCACGCTTCGGAGCTCGACCTCTGGACCTACCCCGACTGGCTCTTCCCGGTTCGCGGCGGCGGCGAGGGTACGCGCGCCTGGCCGCAGCAGGGTCTGTGGTACTCGACCGGTGGCGCGGAAGGTTGGGAGCCTCAACCGGGCAGCCCGGCTTACCGTCTGCAGGAGATCTATCGCAAGGGCTTGCAGGAACCCGATGAGCAGAAGCGCCACGAGTTGGTGTGGGAAGCCATTGGTGTGTACATCGAGCAAGGGCCCTTTATCATCGGCGCGGCGGGTGATCAGCCCATGCCGGTGGTCTGCAAGAACTACTTCAAGAATGTGTACGAGTACGGTGTGCTTGGCCCTTGGGCGCCCGGCACCCCCGGCAACACCTTCCCAGAGCAGTTCTGGATGGATAAGTAGTTTTACAGCTTGTGTTGACCTATGGCGGGCAGCTCCTGCCCGCCATAGGGTTTCTTTTTTTTAACCGGGACGCTCTTGCAGCGTTTGGCGTTGTACTAAGGATGTTAGTGCTGACCGGCGATCGGAGACAGAAGACCCAAAGTTATACTGTCACCGGTCTCCGGTCCCCCGTCATCGGTCAGCCACTTTAGAATTTGTGGAGTCTTGCCAGGCTTTCTTTCTTTCTTCAAGGAGGTAGCGATGCTGTCGTATATCGCAAGACGTATACTGTACATGATGATCATGATCGTCCTGGTCTCCTTTGTCAGTTTCCTCATCATTGACCTGCCCCCCGGCGACTATCTGACTATCAAATTGCAGGAATTGCAGGCAATTGGTGATCGCAGCGCGCAGATGCGCATTGCGGATTATCGCGCGCGGTATAAGCTGGATGAACCTTTGCTGTCACGGTACTGGAACTGGATTACCAACTTTGTCAAAGGGGATTTTGGCGAGTCCTTCCAATTTGAACGGCCCGTCAGGGAGATTATCGGGCAACGCGCGTTGTTCTCGGTGCTATTGGCGCTATCCAGCATTCTCATCGTCTGGTGTCTGGCAATTCCTATAGGCGTCTATTCTGCTACGCACCAATACTCGCTGGGGGATCAAATTATCACCACGCTGAGTTTTCTGGGGTTGGGGATGCCCGGATTCTTGTTGGCGCTCTTGGTGTTGTTCTTTGCGATGATGGTGTTGAAGGTGGAAGTGGGCGGGCTGTTCTCCCGCGAGTTCCAGGATGCGCCGTGGAGTCTGGCTAAGGTCTGGGATCTGCTCAAGCACCTCTGGATTCCCGCCCTCATCAGCAGCGTCACGGGCACCGCGGGATTGGTGCGCATCATGCGCGGCAACCTGCTGGAGACGCTGGGGCAGCCCTTCGTCGAGGCGGCGCGCGCGCGCGGTCTCAAGAACAGCGCCGTGACTTGGAAGCACGCGGTGCGTGTTGCTATCAATCCCCTTATCGTTATTCTCACTTCTGAGGCGTTGCCCAGCATTGTCGCGGGCGACGCTCTGGTAGCGACCGTGCTGGCTTTGCCCACCATCGGGCCGCTCTTTGTGTCTGCATTGCAGAAGCAAGATATGTTCTTGGCCGGCACCATCCTAGTCTTCATTGTGTTGATGACCATGGTGGGGGCGCTGATTGGCGACCTCATGCTGGCGGCGCTTGACCCGCGCATTCGTCTGGATTAAGGAGGGGACAGTATGGCAGAGCTACAGCCACAACCCGAAATCAGCGAACAAGCGACTGATCCCGCAGCCCTCGGCAAGCCGGTGGCTAAGCAGCAGCAGTTGAGTCAGGCTTATTGGAGCCTGGTGTGGTGGAAGTTCAAGAAGAACAAACTCGCCATCGTGGGCGCCATCATCATCATTCTCTTCTATACGGTGTGCGGCCTGTTTGCCGAGTTCTTCTCCCCCTATCTGCTAGATTACCAATCGGATCATCTGGAATCCCGACCGCAGCCCATTGTTTTCAAGAATCCTGATGGGAGATTCAGCCTGCGGCCTGCTGTTTATGGCACCAAGTCGGAGCTCGATCTGGTGGCGCGCCGGCGCACCTGGGTGGTGGATGAGACCCAGATCTATCCCATTTCGTTCTTTGTGCGGGGGCAGCCCTATAAACTGCTGGGCTTTATTCCTATGGATGTCCATTTCTTCGGCGTGGATACCAATAAATACCCAGAAGCGACTATGTTCCTCTTTGGCACCGATCGTATCGGGCGGGATGTCCTCTCGCGCATCATCTACGGCGGGCGCCTATCGCTGTTGTTGGGTTTGATAGGACAATTCCTGACATTGTTTCTTGGTATGGTGATGGGCGCGATCTCTGGCTACTACGGCGGCACAACGGATATTCTGGTACAACGGTTGACTGAGTTTGTCGGCGCGTTCCCCGATATTCCGTTGTTCATGGCGTTGGCGGCAGCAATTCCCGTCACCTGGTCTCCCATTTTGGTCTACTTTATGTTGACGCTGATTCTGGTTTTCATTCGCTGGGGTGGGTTGGCCCGGCAGGTGCGTGGCCTGATTCTCTCGTTGCGCGAGCGCGAGTATGTCCTGGCAGCGCAAAGCGCCGGCGCCAGCGATGCGCGCATCATGTTCCGCCACCTGTTGCCTGGCACCATGAGCCATGTCATCGTCATTGCGACGTTGATGATCCCTGGCATGATTCTAGCGGAGACCGCGCTGAGCTGGTTGGGGTTGGGCTTGCGCCCACCGCTCACCAGCTGGGGTGTGTTGCTGCAAGAGGTCAGCGCCGTGCGCGTGATTCGCTTCGCGCCGTGGATGTTGATTCCCGTGCCCTTCATCATTCTGGCTGTGTTGGCCTTCAACATGTTGGGCGACGGGCTGCGCGATGCCATGGATCCCTACGGCGGGCGATAGGAGGAGGATGCAATGGCTGAGCCTTTACTAGAAATCAAAGATGTGCATGTGGAATTTGAGGTGCGCGATGGCATCGTTCATGCCGTGGATGGCATCTCCTATACCGTCAACCGAGGCGAGACCATCGGCGTGATTGGCGAAAGCGGTTGTGGGAAATCCATTACCGCCAAGGCTGCGATGCAGATGTTGCCCAAGCCCGGCAAAGTGACGCGCGGCGAGATTCTGTATCATCGCCGGAATAAGTTTGACCCCTCGAAACCGACGGAGATCGTCAATATCACCAACCTGCATCCTGATGGGGAGCTGATCCGCCAGATTCGCGGCGGTGAGTTTGCTATGATTTTCCAGGAGCCGATGAGCTCGCTGACGCCCGTGTATACTACAGGAACGCTGATCAGTGAGGCGCTGTATTTGCACCGGAAGATGCCGGTGACGGTGGGCGATCAGATGACGCAGAAGATCATGCAATATCGCCCCGTGACCAAGGAAGAGGCGCGGGAGATCGCCATTGATATGCTGCGCAAGGTGGGCATCCCTAAGCCGCACGAGCGGGTGGATGTGTACCCGCACCAGCTCTCCGGCGGGCAACGTCAGCGTGTGATGATTGCCATCGCGCTCTCTTGCGAGCCATTCATGCTGATCGCGGATGAGCCGACGACGGCGTTGGATGTGTCCATCGAGGCGCAGATTCTCGATCTGATGCGCGAGCTGCAGGAGACGGTGGAGATGTCCATCATGTTCATCACGCACAACTTGGGTGTGGTGGCGGAGATGGCGAAGGAAATCGTGGTGATGTATATGGGCAAGCAGGTGGAGAGCTCGGAGACGGTGCGCGTCTTCTACGAACCCAAGCATCCGTACACCCGCGCGCTGCTGCAATCTATCCCCAAGGTGGGCAAGCGCACGGGTGAGCGGCTGGCTTCGATCAAAGGCATGGTGCCCGATCCCTTCCATCTGCCCACCGGTTGCGTTTTCCATCCGCGCTGTCCCTCGTTCATGCCGGGCAAATGCGATCGCATCGTGCCTACCTGGAAAGAGGCCGAACCGGGCCATTGGGTCCGCTGTCTGCTGTACGAGGACGTATAGGAGGTAGAGCAAAAATGGCTGAACGTATAGCACCCAAAAGCGACAACATTATTCTGGATGTGAAGGGGATGAAGAAGTGGTTCCCCATCCAGAAAGGCTTGCTCAGGCGGGTGGTGGGGCATGTGAAAGCCGTGGATGATGTGAGCTTCTACCTCCGTGAGGGCGAGACTCTGGGGTTGGTAGGTGAAAGCGGCTGCGGCAAGACGACTGTAAGCCGTACCATCATTCGCCTCTACGAACCCACTGACGGTACGGCGCACTTCCAGACCAGCCTGTTCTCGGCGGATGGCAAGCCGGAAATGGTCAACATTTTCGATTTGGACAAGGCGCAAATGAAGCGCATCCGGCGTGAGGTCTCGATGATCTTCCAGGACCCCATCAACTCGCTCAACCCGCGCATGTCTGTCTTCGATATCGTTTCGGAGCCGATGGTCATCCATGGGGTGCCGATTGGCCCGGAGATGGAGGAGACCGTCATGACGCTGCTGGAGCGCGTGGGGCTGCGCAAAGAGCACATCCGCCGCTATCCGCATGAGTTCTCCGGCGGGCAGCGGCAGCGCATCGGCATCGCACGCGCGCTTTCGATGAATCCTAAGATCATCTTTTGCGATGAGCCGGTCTCGGCGCTGGATGTCTCCATCCAGGCGCAGACGTTGAATCTGTTGCAGGACTTGCAATCTGACTTCAACCTCTCGTATGTCTTTGTGGCGCACGACTTGAGCGTGGTGCAGCATATCTCCGACCGTGTGGCGGTGATGTATGTGGGCAAGATCGCGGAGCTGGCGTATTCTGACGCGCTGTACAACGATCCTCTGCATCCCTACACCGAGGCGTTGATGTCCTCGGTGCCCAAGCCTGATCCAAAGTACCAGTCGGAGCGCATTATCATGCAGGGCGACGTGGCCGATCCTTCCAACCCGCCGTCGGGCTGTTACTTCCACCCGCGCTGCCGCTATGCAGTGGACAAGTGTAAAATCGAGGCGCCGGAATATCGGGAGCTCAAGCCGGATCACTTTGTGGCCTGTCATCGTGCTGAAGAACTCAAGCTGAAAGGGGTGTAGTATGGTAGATACGAAAACGACCGTGGCGATCTTACAGCGTACCCCGCTGTTCCGTGGGTTGAATCAGCGCCAGTTGGATCGCCTGGCAAAGCGCTTTGTGGAGCGGGAGTATCTCGCCGGCGAGAAGATTGTGACGCAGGGCAAAGGCGGTGAGGGCTTCTTCATTGTTGGTTCGGGGTTGGCGCAGGCGGTTCGAGAACACGCTGATGGAACTCAGACGGTGCTCAATCCGTTGGAGCCGGGAGATTTCTTCGGGGAGATGGCGCTGTTGGCGGAAGGGTTGCGCACTGCGACGGTGTTGACGGTCGAGCCAACCGTCTGCCTGGTGCTGACCCGTTGGGATTTTATCGCGCTATTGCGTGAAGATGCTGAAATGGCGGTGGTGATTCTTCAGGAGCTTGCTGAGCGTTTTAGCCGCGTGCTGAGCACCTTGTAGGTTACCGCTGGTCGGGTCTGTGAAGGGCGCTTCGGCGAAAACCGAAGCGCCCCTTTTTGTGTTAGGCTGAATTGCCTTCTTTGAAGTCTGTGGTTAAATGCAGGTACATAACCCTGAGAAGCCCATCCCGGAGTGCCGGACTGACATGAGAGCGCCCATCCGCTGTGTGAATTGTAGCTTTGAAAGCCCTGCCGATATGTTGTTTTGTGGCATGTGCGGGGCGCGTCTGGCGCGGCTCTGTTCCGCTTGTGGGTTTCACAATCCACCGGATTTTCGCTTTTGCGGCATGTGCGGCGCGGCGCTGGAGCTGCTGCCGGATGCGCCCCTGGTCGTTGCGTTGCCGGTGGAGTCACCGCCGTCGGCGCAGGGAGCGACGCCTCCACCACTGGCGGCGCTGCGTCCTCCAGAGCCGGAGCCAGGTGCGGGCTTGCTGGAGGGCGAGCGGCGCGTAGCCACGATCATTGTCGCCGATGTGCGTGGTTCCACGCAGCTGTTGGAACAGGTGGGCACCGAACGCTGGGTCGAGCTGATGAATCGCGTGCTGCAACTGCTGGAAGCGGAGGTCTACCGTCTGGGCGGCGAGGTGAGCCAGTTTCGGGGGGATGGATTGGTGGCCTTTTTCGGGACCTCGGCCGTGCATGAGGATGACCCTGAACGGGCGGTGATGGCGGCCCTGCGGATGCAGCACGAGGTCAAGGCGCTGGCGGCGAAGCTGGCGGAGCAGCAGTTGGAGCTGAGCTTGCGCATCGGCGTCAACACGGGTGAAGTGATCGTTGCCAGTGTGGGCGGGGGGCAATACCGTGAGGATACCGCGATGGGCGAAGCCATCACCGTCGCGGCGCGCATGGAAGCCGCTGCCGAGCCGGGGACGGTGTTGGTCAGTGAGAACACCTATCGGCTCACCCAGCCCTATTTCACCTGGGAGGCGCTGGGCGAGATCGCGGTTAAGGGTTTACGGGAGCCTGTGATGGTGTACCGCCCGCTGGCGTTGTTGGCTGATACGGATTGGGTGTTGCGCGAGGAGCTGTATCGCCTGACCCCGCCGCTGATTGGGCGCGCGCGCGAATTTGAGCAGCTGCTGCGCTGTGTGCAGGGGTTGCATGATGGGCGCGGAGGGATTGCCATGGTCACGGGCGAGAAGGGCATGGGCAAGTCGTTCCTTGTGACACAGGTATGGGAGCATCTGACCCGCGAGACGATGTTGCGCGCCGAGGCGCGCCAACGCGATGCGCATTTGGCTGCGTCTGATCCGGCGACAACCTTGCCAGAGACGCTGTGGCTGCGGGGTCGTTGTCGTTCGTATGACCAATCCTGGCCTTATTCGATGTGGCGCGATATGGTGCAGAACTGGCTGAGTATGCGCCGGGATGAACCGCAAGAGGCGCTGCGTGACCGGTTGCGCGACCAGGCGCAACAGCTCTGGGGCGAGCACTTTGCCGATTACTATCCCTTCCTTGCAGTCTTTTTGCTGGCTCTGCCGCTGGAAGAGGAATTCGCGGAACGGGTGCGGCATCTGGATGCGGAGAGCCTCAAACGGCAGTTCTTCCGCACGATTCGCGCCTGGGCGGCGGCATTGGCGCAACGCGGCCCGGTCGTATTCTTCTTCGCGGATGTGCAGTGGGTAGATAGCACGTCGCTAGAATTGCTCCAGCAATGTTTGCCCCTGTGTGATACGCTGCCTTTGCTGTGGTTGGTCGTTTTCCGCCCGGATCGCAGCTCCCCCGTGTGGGATTTTCGGCATTATGTGCTGACGGAGTATCCCCATCGGCTCACGCACATTTCCATTCCCCCGCTCAGTGATGAGGAAAGCCTGGAACTGCTGGATTGGTTGATCGGCGCCAAGACGTTGCCGGAGAAGGTGAGCCAGCTGGTGTTGCAACGCGCTGAGGGCAATCCCTATTATCTCCATGAGCTGGCAAATGCCCTGATTGCGCAAGGCATTCTGGTGCGGGATGCGGAGACCGGCGATTGGAAGATGACCCGTCAGGTGACGTCGCTGGACCTGCCAGAGAGTTTGCAGACCCTCCTGCTGGCGCGGCTGGATCGGTTGGCGCCGGATGCCCGGCATGTATTGCAGGCTGCGGCTGTGATCGGCGCGGTCTTCTGGCAGAAGGTGCTGCAGGCGCTGATCGCTGCTGACGTGTCGCTGAAGGTGCAGCTGACCGAATTGCAGCGGGCGCAGCTGATTCAGGAACGTCAGCGCGTGCCCGATCTGGGAATGGAGTACGCTTTCAGCGCCCTGCTGTTGCGGGATGTGGCTTACGATAGCCTGCTCAGCACGCAGCGCATGGCGTATCATCTCAAGGCGGCGGAAGCTCTGGCGCAGTTGGTGGAAAGCGGCGAGGGGCAAACCCATCGCTATGGCATGGTCGCTTACCATTATCAGCAAGCCGGGAACTTGCAGCAGGCGTTGGAATTTACGCTCAAAGCTGCCGAACAAGCGCACCAGGTCTATGCCAATGCGGAAGCTGTGGAGCATTACAGCCGCGCGCTGGAATTGCTGACCGAGTTGGAGGTCACGGCGGCGGATGTAGAGGCGCGTTATGCTTTACAGAAACAGCGCTTCTATGTGCTCGATCAGCGGCGCGAGACCTACTATTTGCTGGGGGAGTTGGATCAGGGGCGCACGGATGCGCAGGCCATGCTGGAGCTGGCGTATCATCTGCAACGGGATCCCGAGCTGTTGATTGATGCGCTGTTGGAACAGCCGGGTGTGGGCAGCATTCAGGGCCGTGATGAGCTCGACAAGGGGCTGGTGTTGGCGCAAGAGGCGCTGGAACGCGCCCGGCAGCTTGGCGATGCCCACCGCGAGATGCGGGCGTTGATGGCATTGACCAATCTCTTTAACTTGCGCAACGATCCCGGCTGGCAGTGGGCCGGGGAGCAAGCCCTGGAGCTGGCGCGGCGGTTGGAGGATCGCCGCGCAGAGGTGAATATTCTGCTGCGCATGGGCGGGGCTTATGGCGCGGATAATCTGGAACACAGTATGGCTTGCCTGGAGGCGGCGCTGCCCATCGCGCAGGGGCTGCATGATAAATCTGCCGAGATCAAGTTGTTGAGCGCTCTGGGAACCTCTCTGGAACGCCAGGGAGATTATTACCGCTTGCTCACTGAGATCGAGGAAAAACGGTTACAGCTCAGCCGCGATATCGGCGACCGCTACGCCGAAGGCAGCGCGTTGATGGTCTGCGGGCAGATCCGCGGGCTGTGGCTGGGCGATTACGCGGCGGGATTGGCGCTCGAAGAGGAGGCTTTGCGCATTTGGAAGAACATCACCGGGCGCGTCTATCCGCTGCTGCGCATCGTACAGCATCATACTGAAATGGGGAACTTCGAGGCGGCGTTGGCGACGCTCGAACAGGCGCAGCCCGCCGGCGAGCGTGAAGTTCGGGAGATGGGGCGCGCCGGGCTGGGGTTGGTCTCGGCGATCCTTTTCAATGCCATTGGCGACGAGCCGCATTTGCGGCAGGCTTTGGATGCCGCTGGTTGGGTGTATCGGATGGCAGCTGATAACCTCGTCTCGCGGCAATACAAGATGGCGGCGTTGTGCGAAATTGCGGCTTCGCATTTGACCCTGCTGCCGCTGGTAGCCGAGGAGGCGCGTCAATTCCACCGTGAAGAGGCGCTCAAGGCTTCTGGCGCGGCTTTCGATCTGTATGAGAGTTTCGGCTTCGTGCAGATTGTGGAATGTACCAGTGAGGAGATTCTGTTCCGCCATGGATTGGCTTTACGCGCCAACGATCGTGTGGCGGAGGCGGAGGACCTGGTGCGCCGGGCCTTTGCGGAGATGCAGCGGAAGCACGCGCTGATCCCCGCCGGCACATCTTTCAGCCGCACGTATCTGGAAGCTATTGCCTTACACCGGGAGATTACAGCTGCGTATGATGCCTTGCCCAACGCTTCGGAACTGATGCTTGAGCCGCCCATGGGTAGTGCGGGAGCGGCAGAGCTGGGGACCGGAGAAGCTGAGGCGGCGCGGCGATAGGGTGATGGGAGATGGAGGCTATGGCGCATCCTGCCTTACTCTGGGATGGCGGCTCTTGATTTGTGATTTATGTTTGGTATCGCTAACTATCTTGAAAGGAGGTTTCGATGGCTAAATCTAGTGTGTACGAGAATGTGAAGGTGCAGTTCGACCGTGCGGCTGATCTGATGCAGCTGGATCCTGAGATTCGCCGCATTCTGGCGACGACGGCGAACGAGATTGTGGTGCATTTCCCGGTGGTGATGGATGACGGACACGTGCAGATGTTCACCGGCTACCGGGTGCAGCACAATGGCGTGCTCGGTCCCTACAAGGGCGGGTTGCGCTTCCATCCGGCGGTGGATATTGACGAGGTGCGCGCGCTGGCGACGTGGATGACCTGGAAGTGCGCCATTGCGGGGCTGCCTTATGGCGGCGCCAAGGGCGGCATCCAGATTGATCCCTCGAAATACTCGCTCAAGGAGCTGGAGCGCATCACCCGCCGCTTCACCTTCGCGTTGGGCAGCAACATCGGCCCGGAGTATGATATCCCCGCGCCGGATGTGAATACCAACGCGCAGGTGATGGCCTGGATTCTGGATACTTATCTCTCCATGATGCCGCCGCTGGAGCGGAACCGCTGCGTGCATGTGGTCACGGGCAAGCCGATTGAGTCGGGCGGCAGTCTGGGGCGGGATAAGGCGACCGGACAGGGGGTGGTCTATACCATTGTCGCGTGGGCGGCGGATCACGATTTCCCGCTGACCGGGGCGCGCTACATCGTGCAGGGCTTCGGCAACGTCGGCTCGTGGACGGCAAAGCTGCTCAAGCCGTATGGCTCGGTGCTGGCGGCGGTGGAAGATCACACGGGCGCCATCGCCAATGCTGACGGCATAGATCCTGATGACCTGGCGACCTACGTTCGCGCTCAGGGCGGCGTTGCCGGTTATCCTCACGCTGCGGCGATTGACCACCAGACTTTTTTGAGCACGGAGGCGGAGTTCTTCGTCCCGGCGGCGTTGGAGAACCAGATCACGGCGGAGACGGCCCCATGGCTCAATGTGAAGATGGTGGCGGAAGGCGCCAACGGCCCGACGGACATCGAAGGCGATCACATTCTGCAGGAGCGCGGGATTGTGGTGCTGCCGGATGTGTTGGCAAACGCCGGCGGCGTCACGGTGAGCTACTTCGAGTGGTTGCAGAATAAGCGCAGTGAGTTCTGGGATCTCGATGAAGTAGATGGCAAGCTTCAGAAGAAGATGCTGAATGCTTACCGCAAAGTGCGCGATGCCGTCAAGGAGTACGGGACCGACTGGCGGACGGCGGCATACATCGTGGCGTTGCGGCGTTTGGAGAAGGTGTACAAAGAGCGCGGCATCTTCCCCTAAACCTGGCCTTGCGTGCGCCATTTCCGTCGTTGCGCCCGGCGCGGCGGCGGAAATGGCTTCTTGAATCGCGGTTTCTAACTTACCTGGTATTTTGGAAACAATGGGTCCAACCAGTTCGCCGATTTTCTTCACAGAGAGTGATTGCGCTGATGAAATGCCCTGCTTGTGACTTCGAGAATCCTGCTGCGTATCGGTTTTGTGGGATGTGTGGTACCTGCCTCACGCACGTGTGCGTCGCGTGTGGATGCGCCAACGCGCCTGACCATCGTTTCTGTGGGTATTGCGGCGCGGCTTTGATGTCGGAGCGACCCGCCACGGTTGCTGCTATCCCTGCGCCGGTTGCGGCGCAGCCGTCATCGCTGGCGCCGCTGCGCCTCGAAGGGGAACGGCGTGTGGCAACGGTGATCCTTGCGGATGTGCGCGGCTCTACCGATCTGCTCGAGCGGGTGGGCACCGAAACCTGGGTCGCGCTGATGAATGAGATGTTCCAGGTGTTGGAGACCGAAATCTACCGTTTTGGCGGGCAGGTGAATCAGTTCCGTGGTGATGGGCTGGTGGCATTCTTCGGCGCGGCGACGGCGCACGAGGATGACCCGGAGCGCGCCGTCCTGGCAGGGTTGGCAATGCAGACGGCCTTGCAGCGTTACGCGCGCACACTGGAGCGGCGCGGCGGCGGCGATTTACAGCTGCGGGTGGGGATCAACACCGGCGAGGTGATCGTCACCAGTGTGGGCAACCGACAGCATTACAGCGAGGATACGGCGATGGGAGAAGCGATCACCGTCGCCGCACGGATGGAGTCGGCGGCGGAGCCGGGCACCGTGTTGGTGAGTGCGGCGACTTACGCGCTCACCAAGGCGGATTTCGAATGGCAGGCTCTTGGCGAGATGATGGTGAAGGGCTTGAGTGCGCCTATTGCCGTGTATCGTCCCCTGCGACCTCGTCCCGAAGCCAGCGAGGCCCATTCGCGCTTGGGGATGTGTGATCTCGCCGTACCGTTGATTGGCCGCGACGTCGAGTTTCAGACGCTCAATGAATGCGTCGCTGCCGTGCGCAATGAGCGGGGTGGGGTTGTTTTGTTGATGGGCGAGCGGGGTATGGGCAAGTCGTTCCTTATGTCCAGGGTCCGGCAGAATGTTACCCGCCAGGACGCGCTGCTGGCGGAGGCGCAAGGCGCCGCCGCGCCGTTGCAACGTCCAGTAACCTGGTTGCGAGGGCACGGGCGCTCTTATGATTCGGAACGTCCCTATTCGCTCTGGGCAGATTATCTGTATCGCTGGCTGGAAATGCGCGCCGATGAGGCGTCCGAAGTCGCCGGCGCGCGCCTGTACCACCGTCTGGAAGCGTTGCTCGCGGAGCAGGCGCGGGAGGCATATCTGTATCTGGCGACGCTCCTCGACTTGCCGGTGGAGCCATCTGCTGCGGAACGGCTGCGGCAGATGGACGCGGTGCGTTTGCAGCAGGAAATTTTCCGCATCGTCTATCTTTGCATCGAAGCGCTGGCGCAGCGCGGGCCGGTGGTGTTTGTATTCAACGACCTGCACTGGGCCGATGCCAGTTCGCTGGCATTGTTGCAGCACTGCCTGCCCTTGTGTGATAGCGCGGCAATTCTCTGGATTCTGATGTTCCGTCCCGATCGCGCCTCGCCGATGTGGGCATTCCGGCATTTTGTGGAGACCGAGTTCCCGCATCGGCTTACTTCTATGTTGCTAGGGCCTTTGACGCGCCGGCAGAGCGCCGAGTTCATCGAGCGCCTGATTGGGGCTGAGGTGTTGCCTGAAGCTACACGCGAGTTGTTGCTGGATCGCGCGGAGGGCAATCCCTACTACATTGAGGAGCTGATCCGCGCGTTGATTGATCGGGGCGTGTTGAATCGGGATGCGGATGGCGTTTGGTGCGCCGCCCGCGATGTGGATTCTCTGGATTTGCCGGATAGCTTGCAGAGCTTGTTACGCTCGCGGATTGATGGGCTGCCGCCGGCTACGCGGCGGGTGTTGCAGATGGCAGCCGCTATCGGACGGGTCTTCTGGTCGGAGCTGCTGCAAGGGTTGGTCCATTTGGCCTGGGGCAGCGAGCGTCCTCCCGGTTCTGTGCAGGAGCATCTGACGGCGCTTCAGCGGGCGCAGCTGATCTATGAGCAGGGGCGCGTTCCCGATTTGGGCATCGCCTACGTGTTCCGTTCGACGCTGCTGTATGAGGTTGTGTATGATGGGCTGCTGACCTCGCAACGTAGCCTCTATCATCTCCGCGTGGCGGAATACTTCGAGAACAATCTCAGCGCCGAATCGCGCTCACAATACTATGGCTTGCTGGTGTATCATTACAGCCGGGCGGGGCGTCCAGATCGGGAGATCGAGTATGTGCTCTTGGCGGCGCGGCAGGCGCGGCAGATCTACGCCAACGCGGAGGCGTTGAATCATTACGTACATGCATTGGAGCTGCTTGATGCGTTGGAGGCTGCGGCCCAAACCGAGACTGAATTGGAGGGGCTGCTTGTGCGCAGGTTTGAAGTCCATGCCTCACGGGCCGAGATCTTCCGGTTGTTGGGAAACGAAGCGCGCTTTCGTGAGGAGGCGGGGGTGATGTTGACGCTTGCGCGGCGTTTGCCCCAGCATCCTGCAATTCTCATTGATGCGTTGCTGGTGCAGCCTGGGGTTAGCGGCTGGCAGACCGTAGAGGAGCTGCACGCCGGAGGGCCATTGGTAGCGCAGGCGTTGCAGCTGGCCCGTGAACTGGGCGACCGCAAGCGGGAAATGCGGGCGCTGGCGGCTCATGCCGGGTATTACTACAATCTGGGGAATCCCGCCTGGCTGGAGTTGGGCGAAAACGCGGTGCAACTGGCGCGCGAGTTGGGCGACCGTCGTTTCGAGGTGAGCTTGCTCACGGCGGTGGGTGAGATTTTTGCTATCAGCGATCCCCAACGCAGTATGGAGTATCTGGAGCTGGCGCTGCCCATCTGCCAGGAGTTAGGCGACAAGATGGCGCAGATCGAGCTGCTGCAGTTGCTCGGTACGTTAATGGAAAACGGCGGCGATTATTACCGGCGGTTGAAGGAATGCCACGAACCCCAACTCCAGCTTTGCCGCGAGATCGGCTTCCGCAACGGAGAGTCTTATGCGCTGATGTTCATTGGGCAAATTCGGGGCGTCTATCTTGGCGATTTCGAGGCTGCGCTCACGGCGTTGGAGCTCTCGTTGGAGCTCTCTGCCGATGCGCCCGAGGCGGCGATATTTCGGATTCTGCGGATGGTGCAAATCTATATCGAACGGGGTCAGTTGGCCGAGGCGCGCGCGCTGTTGGAGCCGGAATGCCCGCTTGAGGCGGCGCTACAGGCCCCGCAACGTCCCGGAATCTCTTACGAAGCCAACCGCGATCTGCTGACTTTTGGTCAATTGGGCGTCAATCTGGTGTGGATGATGCTGTGCAACGCGATTGGCGATCTGCACCATCTGCGGATGACGCTTGAGTTGGCGCAGCGGGTGCAGGGGAACTTTGGGGAGGATTCGCATTTTTCGCAGCAATACCTGATGGTGGTAGGCGTCAAAGTGGCTCAGGCGCAACTCAAGCTGGCGGCATTGGAGGTTGATCCCCTGTGCCGGCAACAGCACGTGGATGCGGCGCTCGCGGCTTCACACGCGGCGTTGGAAACTTATCAAATCTACGGCTATGTGCGTCCAGTTGAGGCGACTGAAGAGGAATTGCTCTACACGCACCATCTGGCGCTCAAAGCCAGCGGGGCGCACGCCCCTGCTATCGAATATCTCAAACGCGCTTACGAAACGATGATGCGCAAACACGCGCTGATTCCTGAAGGGACGCCGTATCGGCGGACCTATCTCGAAAACCTGACACTGCATCGGGAGTTGCGGGCGGCTTATGCGATGAGCGTCGCGCAGATTCAGTGGGACGGTTCGCGTGTTCGGGTACAGCTCGAGGGCTGAGGCTCATGCAATGCGGGTTACCGAACCGGCGGTACAGCTCCGTGGATGAAAATAGTTCGTAGAGCGTAGAGAGCCGTGAGCAGTGAGCAGAACGCAGTTCGGCGTGTCCAAACTGTTCACCTCTCACTGCTCACCCGTTACTATCTTAGAGGAGGGCAGAAGGACAGCGGCTATGCAGGTGAAATTCCAAGGGTTGACGGTGCAGGCAGCGCTGGAGCGGTTGGCGGCGCTGGCATTGCTGCTCGCGCTGGGATGGGCGTTGTGGCGCTTTGCGGATACGCAAGCGCGCTCAATTATGTTTCCCTATCCGCTGGATTACGGCGAAGCGCCGCTGGTGGATCAGGCTATGCGCCTGCTTGCTGGCGAGCCGCTCTATCGCCCTACACTGGCATCGCCGCCGTACACCATCTCCAATTACCCGCCGCTGTATGTGGCGGCGGTCGCGCCTTTTGTGGCGCGCTTCGGGCCGAATTTCTGGGGTGGGCGGCTGCTCTCCACGCTGAGCGCGTTGGCTTCTGGGATTTTCTTGGGCTTAAGCGTCTATCAGCTGCGCCGGGATTGGCTCGCGGCGTTGGCGGCGGCAGGGCTGTTTTGGGCTTTTCCGTTTGTTGTCCATTGGTCGGGCTTGCTCCGCATTGATTTGCTGGCGTTGGCGTTGAGCCTGGCAGGACTGTATGTACTCATCCGCGCGCCGGAAAGCCGGGCGGCATTGATCGGCGGTGCGGTGTTGCTCACGGCGGCGGCGTACACGCGGCAATCCTATGCGCTGGCGGCGCCCTTCGCGGCTTTCGTTTGGCTGTGGGCGGAGACCGGGTTGCGCCGCGCCCTCACCCTGGCGACGCTGGTCGGTGGGCTGGGCGGGGCGCTGTTCCTGGCGCTGAATGCTGCGACGCGGGGCGGCTTCTATTTCAACATCGTCACCGCCAATGTCAACGAGTTCGGTATGGCGCGATTGCGTTGGAATTTGGAGCAGTTCTGGGATGCGGCGCCGCTGCTCACGGTGCTCGGCGGGGGGCTGTTGATCGCGCTGCCTGCTGCGCGGGTCAAAGGGTGGGCGGCTGCATCGCCGTATCTGATCGGCGGGGCGCTTTCGGCGCTCACCATTGGCAAGATCGGCTCGAATGTGAACTATTTCCTGGAACTGTGCGCGGCCCTGAGTCTGGCAGCGGGGATGGCAGTGGCCTGGACGCGCGCGGCGGCGCCAGGGCGACTGGCGCGTTGGCTGTCGCCGCTGCTGTTGCTGGCGTTGTTCTGGCAGGCGGGGCAACTGCGTGAGGTTGCGGAGCGAGATTTCATTCCACGCACCGTCTCACGTTGGGCGGCGCTGGAGGAGTTGCGCGCGCTGGAGGAGACCGTGGCGCGCATCGAGGGGCCGATCATTGCCGATGAATACATGGGGATGCTCACCTTGCAGGGGCGACCTCTCTTCATCCAGCCCTTTGAGGTGACGCAGCTGGCGTGGGCGGGGGTGTGGGATCAGGCGGATTTCGTGGCGCAGATTCAGAACGGGGACTTCGGCGCGGTGCTGATTCACTATTTCCCCACGTTCGATGTGTACCGCGAACGATGGACGGCGGAGATGCTGGCGGCGATCGAGGCGACGTACCGGCCCGTGGCCGAGTACGCGGATACGCGGGTGTATCGTCCACGGGCTGCGATGCGCAGCCTTCCCGCGCCAGAAGCCTGTCTGGGGGCGCCGTGGCGCTTGCCTAGCCAGGCGCAGTTGGGGGTGCGATGGGACGGCGTGGCGTTGAATTTCTTCGGACGGGGCAATGAGGGGCAAATTCCGGTTTTCGCTGTGGCGGATGGTCTGCTTATGCGCGGCGCAGAGTGGTGGGCCACGGTCGCGGTGCTGCATGAGGATCCGCTGCGGCCCGGAATGCAGGTGTGGAGCTTCTACGATGACCTGTTGAGCGCTGATGGCAAGACCTCTTACGTCGCGGTGGACTTCCCGCTGGGAACTGAGGGTGCGCCGGTGCAACGGGGGCAGCTGTTGGGCTACCAGGGACGGTGGAGCGGGAGCGCCGGGAGTTCGCCGGCGTCGGGCTGGGATCATGTGCGCTTTGGCGTGGTGCAGGCAACGCCAAATGGCGGCTTCCCGCTCGTGCTTAGCGAAGGCCGCTTTCTCGATCCGGCGCCGTATTTGGGAATCGCACTGCGCGACGCGGGCGCGTACCGCGAGTTGCAGGTGTTGGCATGTGGCAATTGAGACGGCGCGCCAAGCTCTGATGTGTGCGTGTTCTGGATGGTCTCTCATCGGGCGTGGTCGTACACGAGCGTCAACACCGTATCGGGGGGGAGCAAAACCCCTTCGAGGGCAATTTGCGCCGG
>CAZDSF010000040.1:9827-36438 GCA_964508025.1 uncultured Anaerolineales bacterium | reverse complement strand
ACTTTCCTAGTGAGCGTTTCCCGGTGGTGTCGATAGGCTTGTTCTTCATCAATGCTGTGATCTTCATCTTTGAGTGGATTGCCAGCCCGTTCACCGAAACGCTGATTATGACTTTTGGGGTGATACCGGTGCGCGTGGTGACAGAGTGGCAAAATCCGTTGGTGCTGCTGACGCTTTTCACCAGCATGTACTTGCACGCCGGTTGGGCGCATCTCATCGGCAATCTGATCTATCTCGCTATCTTTGGCAACAATGTCGAAGATCGCATGGGGCGCGGGCGCTTCTTTCTGTTCTACACGTTGAGCGGTCTGGCGGCGTGGGCGGCGCAGATTATCGCGGCGCCGCAATCGCCAATCCCCGGTATCGGCGCCAGCGGCGCGATTGCCGGCGTATTGGGCGCGTATCTGTTGCTGTTCCCGCGTGCGCGCGTCGAGGTGTTGGTGCCGCTGCCCCTGTTCTTCACAACCATTGCGTTGCCGGCTTCGCTGGTGCTGGGCGGCTGGTTCCTGATGCAGTTTTTGAATGGGCTGATGACGTTGCGCGTGGTGACGCAAACCGGCGGCGTCGCCTGGTGGGCGCACATCGGCGGATTTGTCGCCGGCATGTTGCTATTACCGCTGTTCCGCCAAAAGCGTTCGGTGTATACGTCTCCCTATGATGTCGAAGAACTGTGGCGACGGCGATGGTAAACGGAGCGCGAGGGCAATGAGATGATCAACATTCAGGGCAATCTGGAGCAGGTACGCGCCCGCATCGCAGAAGCGGCATTGCGCGTGGGGCGCGATCCCGCCGCTGTGCGCCTGGTCGCGGTGACGAAGACGTGCGGCCCGCCGGAGATTCTGGAAGCATGGGCTTGCGGGCAGCGCGATTTCGGCGAGAATCGCCCGGAGGTGGGCGCGGAGAAAATCCCGCAGGTGGAAGCGGCGCTAAAGGCCGCGCGTCCTACCTGGCACATGATCGGCAACATTCAGCGGCGCAAAACGGCGCTGGTGGCGGCGCACTTCGATTGGGTGCATTCACTGGAGCGGCTGGCGATAGCGCAACGGCTGAGCCGCGAAGCCGCAGCCGCCGGACGCACACTGCCCACGCTCTTGGAGTGCAACGTTTCCGGCGAAGCGAGCAAGGCAGGCTATGCCCTCGCCGGCTGGGAGCACGACGCCGCCCTCCGGGAAGCCTTTTTCGCGGAAGTGCGGGAGCTGTTGGCGTTGCCCGGTCTGCGGCTTGAGGGATTGATGACGATGGCGCCGCTTACCGATGATCCAGAGACCGCGCGACCGGTTTTCGCCTCACTGCGCGCGTTGCGCGACGCGCTGCGCGCCCATTTTCCGCAGCAGGCATGGGCAGAGCTTTCAATGGGGATGACGGATGATTTCGAGACGGCAATTGAAGAGGGCGCAACTATGGTGCGGATCGGACGCGCGATTTTTGGCCCTTGAGACTTTGGGAATAAGGAGCAATCGTGTTCATCGCAATTCTAATTCGAGGCATTCAAATCCTCTTCGGGTTGGTTTCTCTGGCGCTGTTTCTGCGAGCATTGCTGCCCTGGTTCAAAGTCGCGCCGGGGAATGCGTTCCTGCGTTTTGTGACGGCGCTCACCGAACCGATGGTGCGCCCGGTGCGACGCTGGATCGGCGGGGGGCTGGCATGGGTCGCCGGTTTGGGCTACATGGATTTTTCCCCCATCGTGACGTTTCTGTTGCTGTGGCTGGCGCAGACATTGCTGGTGCGGTTGCTGCTGCTGATTGCTGCGCCGCCGCTATGGATATTGCGTCCCGGAGAGAACCCCGCGCGTTGGATCAATAACGTGCTGGGATGGATCTTTCAGCTGTACAGCTTCGCCCTGCTGGCGCGGGTGGTGCTAGATTGGATTCGCATTCCGCGTATCAGAGGGCTGACAACTTTCCTCTGGCGCATCACGGAGCCGGTGTTGGCGCCGCTACGCCGTATTTTGCCGCGTTGGGGTGGGTTGGATTTCTCGCCAGTAGCAGCAGTGTTGTTACTGAGCATACTACAGATGGTGCTGCAAAGTGTGATTCTGTCCCTGTTTTGAATCCCAGGACTTGTGCAAGGAGCTAACTTTCACCCATAGAGCGCGAAGGACGCGGAGTACGTTGAACACGCCGCGAGCTTCGCGCTCTGTGATTAGCGCAAAGTCGGCTTACAGAGCTTCAGAGGCGCTTGCGGGCGGCTCTGATGCCGCAGACATCCGCAGCGCGTGGAGGACGAAGAAACCGCCCACGAGCACCAGCATCCCCGGCCCAATGAGACCCAACACCCACCACCGCGACGCGAGAATCAGGCTCATCAGCGCCAGGCCAAAGGCCGCGATGCCGCACAGAATCGCCCCTGCAACCAGCAGTCCGCGATGCCGCAACTTGTAATACAGCACGAAGAGCGCTACCCCCACCGCCAGCGGCTCAATGATCCACAGCACAGCCCAGAGCTCCCACCAACCGGTGAGCGCGGTGGCCTGCAACGCCAGCCCGTTGAATCCCAGGATGACTGCCGGCACGGTCAGGCCGATTTGCCGCATGAACAGCGCCATGAGCAGGAACCCCAGCGCCACGGCGAGCACCTCCAGGGGCCAGAAGCGGCTCCAGATGAAGCCCCAGCTTCCCGTGACGCTTGCCAACAACAGCAACCCGCCGGTTACCAGGATGGGGATTCCGGGGAGGAACAAGGCGCTGAGACCGGGACGGTCGCGCGCGAGCAGCGGCGGCAGCACGAAGAACGCCCCGGCGACCAACACCAGCAGGGGCCACAACCGCAACAGCCCCAACCGCCAGGTATTGAAGGCGCTATCAGGCGGCGACGCCATCCACAACATGCCGAAAACACCGATCAGAATCAACGTGGCTCCGATAAGAACAGAAAACAAACGTCGCATGGTCATCTCCTGAAATCAGTTAAAATGTTGAAGGTTGCGAGTTGCAAGTTGCGAGTTTTGCATCTCCTCTGCCCCTCTGCGCCTCTGCTGCTCCCTACCGCCCCATCACCCCATCACCCCATCACCCCATCTCCCCATCACCCCATCTCCCCATCTCCCCACCTCAGCGCAGCAGCGCCGCAACGCTGACGGCAAACACGAGCAGGAGGCTCAGGCAACTCAGGCAGAAACCGAGCAGCCCTACCGTCTCACGGGTCAAGCCGCGCAACCGCATGAGGAGAAACGGCGCCGCTACCGCCCCACCGATGATGAAGAGCTCCAGCGGCCACAGGAAATCCCAGTAGCGCCAGTTGCCGCTCAGCGTGTAGTAAGTGAATAGCACGCCGTTGCCCAAAATGAGCAGCGTGGGAATCAGCAGCCATACAGATTGGCTCACCCACAGAATCGCGCTGAGGATCAGGCTCGCCAGGAAGAGCTCCACGGGCCAGCCGTAGGTGAAGAACGGGCGTTGGGTGACACCCGCCGCCATGATTCCCAGCAAATTCCACACCGGCGCGAGCACCGCCGCCGCGATAATCGCCCACGGCTCACCCTTGACAGGTAGCCGCAGCGCGCGCCCGCACAAACGCATTCTGAACATCGGTTGCAGAACACCGACAGCGCCGCTGCCGCTGACAGCCGCATTGGGCGCGGGCGCGCGCGGAGTGCTCGTCGTGATGTCGGTATCAGCGCTGGCAAAGTCCGCGTCATGCACCTGCACGCGCGCCGCCCCGGAGTAGATCGCCACATCCTCGGCGGGCGCTGCCGCGGTGGTGAAGGTGAGCGCCGGCGACAAGCGTTCGGGCAGCGCGATCCCCAGCTCCTCCGCCGCCCGGCGCAGATCGTTCGCCATCTCGCCCGCGTCCTGAAAGCGCGCCTCCGGCTGTTTGGCGAGCGCCCGAAGCAGCACGCGCTCCAACGGCTGCGGAATCGGCGGTTGGTGCGGCAACGGCAACGGATCGTTGACGTGTCGCAGAAGCACTGCCAACGGCGTATCACCCTCGAAGGGTGGACGCTGCGCCAGCATCTCGTAGAACACCACGCCCAGGGAGTAGAGATCGCTGCGTGGATCGCTGCGCCCTTCGAGGCCCTGCTCCGGCGCGACATAAGCTACCGTGCCGAGCAGCGCATCTACAGCTGTATGGCGCGCGCCGCCCACAATCTGCGCGATGCCGAAATCTCCCAAGACCGCCTGCCCGCGCCGTGTGAGTAGTATGTTGGCAGGCTTGATGTCGCGGTGGATGACGCCTTCGGTGTGGGCATAGCCCAACCCATCGAGGACATCGAGCAACGCCCGCAGCGCCTCGCCGAGCGGCATCCGCGCAGCGCGCGCGCGCTGCGCTTCCAGCCGCGCCTTGAGGGTGTCCCCCTCAAGCAGCTCCATCACCATGTAGTAGATGCGCTCGTCGCCCAACGTTTCGACATCAAAATCGTAGACCTGGACGATGTGGGGATGGCGCAGGCTCGCCACGGCCCGCGCCTCACGCTGAAAGCGCGCCAGAAAGTCGCCAGCATCCACCAAATCGGAGCGGAGCACCTTGATCGCCACGTAGCGATCCAATTGGGGATGGTAAGCGCGGTAGACGCGCGCCATGCCCCCGCGTCCCAGCGGGTTGAGAATCTGATATTTGCCGAGACTTTGTCCTTCAAACTGTCGCTGCATAGGGATGTTTCCAGAGAGGAATTCACCACGGAGCGCACACCAAAATCTTCCGCGTCCTCCGTGGTGAAAAGCGTTTCTAGCTTTCGCGCGGCTCGATCCAACCCGAACCGGTGATCTGGCTCTCTACCATCGGCGCGCCGGTGTAGAGGATGGAACCGCTGCCGGTAAGTCGGGCGCCGAGTTTCTCGGCGACATGGAGTTGTACTGCGCCGCTTCCGGTGAGCACAACATCCGCCGTGTGGCTGTGCAACGCCGCTGCGCGATAGTCGCCGGAGCCGCTAAGGGTGAGCTGTTGTGAGCACACTTCGCCGGCAAATTGCATGGCGCCTGCCCCGCTCAATTGCGCGGCGAGCTGCGTTGCCGTGAGAGCGGCAATTTCCATGGCGCCGCTGCCGGAAAGCTGGACGCGGACGTTAACGGCGGCCAGTTGCCCCAACGTGAGATCGCCAGAGCCGGTCAGTTGCGCCGAAAATGTCTCGGCGGTGAGCCGCGCAGCGCTGGCGGAACCGCTGCCGGTTACAGCCAACCCTTCCAGCGTCCTGACCCGCAGATGGAATCTGACAGGCTGTGTGGGCTGTAGCGTCACGTTGCCCGCCTCGCGGATGATCAGCTCGCCGTTGTGAATTTCGCTTTCAAAGTATGGCAGCAGATTATCCTCCGCCTCGATACGCAGCCCTTCTTCTTCACCCTGCTCGATGAGGAGCTGTCCAATCGTCGCAAACGTGACGCTGGTGAAGTCGCGCACCTCGTGCTCCTCGGCGGCAACATTGCCAGAGCCTCGAATCACACGCGCGCCAAGCGCGCCGCTGAGGGCGCTGCAACCCATCGCGCCACATCCCAGAATGAGAGCGAGCATCAACATCAATCCTGGCCTTTCCATGTGTTACGCCTCCTTAAGGTTAGTGCGATAGCGGCCCCTTTCGCGCCGCCAATACTACGATAGCACCAGCCGGGGGCATCCGCCTATCCGCACGCCAACAACAGCCTATCAGGAGGCTATCAGCATTCGGTGTGTTGCATGCTGCGTGATGATAGACTCACGCAGCGTTTACTCGCGCGTGAGCAACTTGTACCCCAGCCCCCGCACGGTGAGGAGCACCTGTGGATTGCCGGGATCGGTCTCGATTTTGGCGCGCAGGCGGCGCACCAAGTTCTCGATCTGATAATCGTAGACGCTATCTTGCCGGTATTCGGGCCACACGCCGCTGGCAATCTCATCTTTGGAGCAGACCTGTCCCCGATGCGCGTAAAGGTACACCAACAGCTCGAATTCCTTGGGGGAAAGCGGCGCCACCTCGCGGTTCACCCGCACGATGCCGGCGACGACATCCACCTCCAAGTCGGGGAAATGCGATTCGCACAACGTGATGTCGGGATCGTGGTAGACCAGCAGCACGTCGCCCACCAGCACGCGGTCGCCATCATGGAGCTCGACCGGCGCGAGCACGCGCTCATCGTTGAGGAATGTGCCGTTGGTGCTGCCGAGGTCCTCGAGAATGCGCCGCCAACCCTCGCGGCGCACCTGTGCGTGCGCGCGGGAAATGCGCTTGCTGGTGATGACGATGCTGTTTTCCAGCGCGCGCCCCAACGTGACGCAATCCTCCTCCAGCATGTGCTCACGCCCCGTCGGATCGGTGAAATACGGGCAAGCTCGGGTCTGCGGTTCCGTCATCAGTGCTCAGCTCCTCGGTGGGAAGTAGGGGAGTAGGGAGTATTCTCCTCTGCGCCCCATCTCCCTATCACCCCATCACCTCACGCCGATCGTTCCCCGAATGAACGCCGCCAGATCCGCTTTGAGCTGCGCCAGCGATGGCTGATGAACATACATCATGTGCCCGGCTTCGTAGTAGCCCATGCTGATGTTGCTCTGCAGGGCCGGATCCAGCTCCAGATGATCGAAGGTGTATTCTGTGGCGAAGTACGGGGTGGCGAAATCGTAGTAGCCGTTGGCGACAAAGACCTTGAGGAAGGGATTCTGGCACAGCGCCGCCCGCAGCGTCTCCGCTACGTTGACGTACTGGTTCTGGAAAGTGCTGTAATCCCAGGTCTTGTAAAGATCCGCCAGCACCTCGTAGGGTAAATCACTCTCAAACTGCAACTCACGGCGAACATAGTCGTTGAGGGCGGCGGCATACGGCCCCTGGATGATGGCATAGCTGGGATCGTACTCGAAGTGCTCGCCCGCCGCATCGCGGTCTATGCCCGTGAAGCGGCTATCAAGCCGCCCCACGGTGCGCCGCTGCTCCCGCAGCAATTCCTTGACGAAACGATAGATGTTGATGCGCAAATTCGTCCGCAAAATGTAGGCTTCAGCAAGGCCCGTGTAAGCCGCCAGCCGTTGCGCAATGGCGGCTTGCTGCGCAACGGGCAAGCGCGCGCCTTGCATCAGCGCCAGGGTATATTCCCCCCGCGCGAAGGCTTCCACTTCAGCCAACACCTCGCGCAGCGGGCGGCTTTGCAGCGCCTCCGCCAGGCAACCGTGATACCAGGCCGTGGCCGTGTAGGTGGGCAGGAAGAGGATGTAGGGCAAATCGTTGCCGGTGTGGAAGCTCACGCTCTGGAAGTTGAGAATCGAAGAGATGAGCATGATGCCGTTGAGGTAAAGGCTGTGGCGATTTTGGAGATTCCCGGCGAGCGCCGCCGCGCGGGTGGTGCCGTAGCTCTCGCCGATGAGGAACTTGGGCGACCCCCACCGCTTGAAGCGGGTCGTGAACAGCCGGATGAATTCCCCCATCCATTCGGCGTCTTGCTCCAACCCGTGAAACTGTTTGGCTTCCTCGCCGGGCGCGGGGCGACTGTAACCGGTGCTCACGGGATCAATGAAGACCAGATCGGTCTCATCCAGCAGCGAGCAGGCATTATCCACCAGCCGGCAGGGCGGCGGAACCGGGCCCCCATCCTCCGCCAGCTGCACGCGGCGCGGGCCAAGCAGCCCCAGGTGCATCCACACGGAAGAAGACCCCGGCCCGCCATTGAAGGAAAATGTGATGGGATGGGTACTGGGATCTTCCACATCGTCGCGGGTGTAGGCGACATAGAAGACCGAGGCTTTGGGCTTGGCGCCATCCTCGGCTTTGAGCACCATCGTCCCGGCAGTGGCGGTGTAAGCGAGCGGCTGCCCGTTCACTCTGATGCTGTGCTGCGTCGTGACCTGCGCTTCCTTGGGCGCTTCCGGCTGCGGCTTGGGGGTTTCGGTTGCTTCTGTCATCGGAACTCCTTGTGAAATGGTGATGGGTGATGGGTGATGGGTAACGGGTGAACGCCCGTTACCGATTAACCCTTTACTCATTACCGGCCTTGACCCTTGACTTTTGACTCCTGAATCACATCTGGGTTGTAAATGACCCCACCGCTTTCGGCGTAGGCTTGCAGCACGGCGCAGGCTTCTGCGCGCAGCACACCCTGGATGACGCGAATCGGCGGCAGGGGCGGGCGCTGTTCCAGAGTCTCGACCCAATTCTCCGGCACAGGCCCTTCACGGAAGCGGGTGAGCCGCTCCACATCGGCTTTGCTGGCGCCCACAACCAGGCGTTGCAGCCCGCTCCACCAGACGTTGCCGTAGCATTGGATGCAAGGCTGCGCGCTCGTCACCAGTTCCAGCGGCGGCAGAGAATCAGCGCTCAGATCAAAGACGCCGCAAACCTGCTGCGCCACCATAATCGCCATCGCTTCTGCGTGCGCCAGTGAGCAGCGCGAGGATACCACAATGTTGACGCCCGGCGCAATCAGCCGTCCGGTCTCCTGCTCAAAGACAGCTGCGCCGAATGGCCCGCCGGTGCGTTCCGCGACGTTGCGCGCCGCCAGCCGGATCACAAAATCCATGCGCGCTTCGAGCGTGGGAAAATGGCGGTGGGGTGAGACGACCTCCTCAGCAATCCAGTTGGGTAATTGCAGAATCACATCAGGATACATGACGCCTCCCAGAAGCATAGTGACAGTCGTGAGACTGTGCTGGTTTTGAGTATAGAGGATTTTTCTGGAAGGGCAAAAAGCGGAGGCGCGGGACATTCGCAGTAGATCAGCGACCTGCTACGAGAACGCGCGCCTTTGCACTCTCAGCGAGCGGGCGCGCCGCAATGGGGACAGAATTTGGCATCAGGGCGCAGCGTTTCGCCGCAGGCGCCGCAGAAGCGCGTCTTTGTCGGCGCGGGTGTCAGCGCGCCGATGTTGACCGTCCCACCCTGCACAGCTCCCATGCGGACGACGATGTTGCCAGCGCCTTGCGCCGTTTGCGCGCTCTCCTGCACGACCAGCGGCCCCTGCACAGCGCCATGAACGGTGGCAACAGTCCAGCAGCAAAAGCAACTTCCGCGCAGGGATAGCGCGCAGCCGGGCGGTGAACTCAGCGCCGCTGAGCGCCGTCTCTTCCAGGCGCGTCACATCATAGCCGTGTTGCGGGGCCTTGAGGATGGCGGCGAGTCCCTGCGCCTCGGCGATGGTATCGGGCAGATCGCCGCCCACGTCAACAACAACGGCATATCCCTGCGTGAAGGCTGACATTTTGATGTCTTCAAGAAATTGTGAAATTGGGAATGTACAGATTCGGCAGGCGCCTTTTCCTTGGGCGACTCGCTGAGCGGTGCTTTATGACTTTAATATAGCGTGGTTTAGGAGAAACGTCAATAAAAATACAAACCTAACCCTCAGTCCAATAAAAGTACGTGTATCCTAACCAAAGGTGAAACACTTTTAAGAATTCTCTAATCTTTTGTTTACGCCGTTTATACGCCTTAATGGTAAGATATGAATGCGAGCAAAGTATCGGCGAATTTGGCAGATTTGATGGCTCGCACTGTGTATTGAAGTTTTTATTTGCTATGCTACACGCTATTTATGAAATATGTTTTGGCATTCTCTTTTTGTAGACCTGGCGGCAGCCTGTTATGCGCAGTCTTCAAGACATCGCAGCGATCTACACTGGCGCAACCAGCCAGTCCTGGTGAGATGAATGTAAAGTGGGGTGCGAGGGGATCATGACACAACAGCGTGGGTTTCAAAAACAGCGAGATAAGGGGCAGACATTGGTGGAATTCGCCTTACTGCTTCCCCTGTTACTATTGCTGCTCGTAGGCATCGCTGAATTTGCGATTGTAGTGCTCTCCTACAACACCCTTGCCGATGCTGCGCGCCAGGGCGCCCGCTATGGCATTGTGCATCCCAACGCCATTGCCGATATTGAGAACGTGGCACGCGATGCCACGCAATGGCTTGATCAGGATATGCTGACATTCAACATCACGACTGGTTCCACCACCATCACTGTGGAAGCTGTGTACGAGCTGGATTTGATCACCGGTTTCCTTGTGGAAGCAGTGGGCGGCAATCGCAGGCTACAATTGCGCGCTGTTTCTACGATGCAAACAGAGTATTGAGCGGTTATTGCCAGTGAAATGATGCCCAGGTTCCGCCTTCGACCGGGGAGATATAGGCGGTATAGTGTGTTTGTACTTGGCGTCTCATAATAAAGCGACGTCATGGTGGAAACTCGGGCAAGACAACAGACCTTTTGGCATTCCGGGACCCACCCCAAACAGGAGGCGCAATTATGGGACGTCTGCGTGGTTTTTTGTGGCTGTTGGCAGGATTGGTAGTGGCGACGGCTGCCGGCGTGGTGGCGTACATCACACTGAATCGTGCCATCACCGAGCGACCGTTGCGACAAGTTACGGATCCGCGTATCAATGTGGTGGTGACCACCCACGTCGTCGGGGTGCGGCAGCTCCTCACAACCGAAGACCTGACCCTCAAAGAAATCCCCATCAATCTTGTCCCCGAAGGGGCGTTGTTGACCATAGAAGAAGCTGTGGGAAAGATGACGCTGACAACGCTATATCCCGGCGAAGCCATGCTCTCCCAACGGTTGTTGGACCCCAACGTGGTAAGCGGTGATGGGCGGATGGCGGTGGTGCTTTCTGAAAATGAGTTCCTGATGGCTTTTCCCATCAATGATTTGATGAGCCGCATTGATGTTCTGAAACCCGGCGACCGCGTAGACTTGCTATTCTCGCTCGATTTCCCCATGGGGGATGGGGTTGCCGCCCGTCTGCCGGGATCGCCGACGCCCGCGCCAGGCGCGCCCACAGAAGAAGAGGCGGGGACGCAGCAGGTGACGTTTGATCTGCTCCAGAATGTCACCATCGCGGCGGTGGTCTATGCACGGACTTCGGGCGACCGGACGGCGTCCAGCGCTCCGGAAGCGCTGTTGTTCACCGTCACGCCTCAGGATGCCCTGGTGTTGAAATATGTAATGGATGCCGGCGGCGTAGTGAGTATCGTGCTCCGCGCCCCCACAGCCGAGGGGTTGTTCAAGACCGAGCCAGTCAACATGGATTACCTGATCAACTATTACCTGATTCCCATCGAGGGCCGACGCTGATAGCCTATCACTGTGCCCGAACAACAAACTCTTGAGACGCAGAAAACGATATTGGAGGCGCCGTGGTCAAACTGATTCCAGGTCAAACTTTGCGCGTATTGTTGGTGAGCACGCAGGAAGCCTTGCGGACACAAGTGGGGATGGCGCTCGCCAATCCCCGCATCGGAGAACACCGTCTGTACTGGGTTTCGCAGCCCGAACTGGCATTGGTGCGCGCGCAAGACCTCGTGCCGCACATCATTCTGGTGGATGATGCTCTGGGCGGAGCCGATCCCATTCCGCTTATCCGCCAGTTGACCTCCAGCGTGCCGGTAGCGGCGATTATCGCGTTGGTGGCTGAAGATGCGATGAATGATGCGCGCCAGGCAGTGTTGGTAGGCGCCCGCAGTTTCGTTGCCAAACCCTCGCTGGATGAAGAACTGGTACCCACCTTGCTGCAGGTTTTCGCCTGGCAACGCCTGCCTACGGTGGAGGCGAAACCTGCCGAAGCAGCTTTGGGGTACACGGTGGCATTTTGCGCGCCCAAAGGCGGCACCGGACGCACGACGATGGCGATCAATACCGCCGTGAGTCTGTGGCAGGCGACGCAGAAGCCGCTGGTGCTGGTAGACGCCGATTATGCGGCGCCGGCGTTGGATGTGGCGCTGAACCTGCACTCGGAACGCAACATCGCGGATCTGTTGCCGAAACTCTCGCGGCTGGATGAGGATTTGATTTCTAGTGTGCTGGTGCAGCACGCCAGCGGCCTGAACGTGCTGTTGGCGCCGCCGCCTGCCGATCTCACCAGCCCGCTTTCCCTGATGCAGGTGCAGCACATTCTCGTGATGCTCAAACGGATGTTCCCGTGGGTCATCGTAGACCTGGGGCTGCCGCTGGATGAGACCACGTTCGCCTTCCTCGACGGGGCAGATCGCATTGTGATGTCGGTGCTGCCGGAGATGGTGGGCTTGCGCAACACCCGACTGATGCTGGATCAGCTTTTCGCGCGCGGGTATCCTGATGACAAGGTGTGGTTGGTGTTGAACCGCGCCTCGCTCAAGGGCGGCGTCTCGCAACGCGATATCGAGGCGCGGCTGCGGGTGAAGATCAAGTTTTCGATACCCGATGACCAGGCGTTGGCGACGCACAGCATCAATCGCGGCGTCCCCATCGTGCTCAGCCACCGGCGCAGCGCAGTGGCGCGAGCGGTACAGCGATTGGCGCAGCAATTGTGTGAGGAGCTGCCACTCAGCGATGAAGTGGGTGCATTTCATGGTATGCAACGCGCGCAGCCAAAAGCAGAATCGTGATGGCGTGTAATCCACGCCGCATAGAGGAGCGAGACAGGCTATGGAAAACGGGCCATTGATCTTCGGATTGCTTACCGCGTTGACGATCATTGTGAGCTTCACGGCGCTATGGCGGGTAACGCGCCCACAGGACCCGGTAGAGCGGCGCTTGCAGAACTACGGCGCGCAAGCCGATGCGCTAATGGCGCAGCCTTCGCGGCAACGCCGAAGCCGATTGCGAGACGGGCTGAGCCGGCGCGGCTTTGGCCCGGCGTTGGGCGAGGCGCTACAACGCGCGGATATGCCATTCACCGTAGCCGAGTATGCGCTGATGATTCTGGGATTGGTGGTCTTCGGCTTTTTGCTGGGCACAGCACGGCTTGGGCCGGCGCTGGGACTGGTATTTGGGGCCGTTTTCGGCTACCTGCCGCTGCTGTATTTGCGGCTGCGCCGGCAGCAGTTGCAGCGGATGCTCGTGGCGCAACTGCCAGACATGCTCACCTTGATGGTGGGCGCGTTGCGCGCCGGTTATGGTCTCACGCAGACTCTCGATATGCTGGTCAAACGCTTGCCTCCTCCCATCTCCACGGAGCTGGCACGCGTGATGCGGGCGGTAAGTCTGGGCGTGCCCGTGCAGCGGGCCTTGCGGGAGATGGCGGAGCGGGTGGATATTGATGATGTGGATCTGGTCGTCACCGCCATCAGCGTGCAACATGAGATGGGCGGCAACCTGGCACAAACCCTGGAAGTTATCAGCGAGACCGTCCGCGACCGGATTCGGATTCTGCGCGAAATTCGGGTGCTCACTGCCGAGCAACGTTTTACCGGCTATGTTCTGGGGTTGTTGCCGGTTGTGGTGGCTTTCATCTTGTTCCTCGTCAACCCCGACTACATGAGCCGCCTTTTTGAACCGGGATTGATTCGTCTCATTCCCGTCTTTGCGGTGCTGATGCAGGTATTGGGTTTTGTCGCGGTCAGTCGCATTGTAGACATCGAGGTATAGGCCATGGAGATCATCGCTTTCTTGCTCAGCCTAGAAACCTTGTGGACGCCGCTGGCTTTTGCGGGATTGGCGAGCCTGACCGTGCTATGTATCTGGTTGGCGCTCATGCCGGTGCGCCGCACCCACACGGTGGAAGGGCGTCTGGAAGATTACCTCCAAAATGAAGATGTGGATATTATCGAAGCGCTGGAAATGCGCCGTTCAATTTTCAGCCGCGTGTTGTTGCCGGGCTTGCGCAAGCTGCTACAATTCATCGGCGCCTTCGGGCCGCAACGCATCATCGCCGGGTTGGAACGGTTGCTCGCCCGCGCCGGTTCCCCCGGCGGATTGACGGCGCTGGACTTTTTTGGGTTGCAGCTGTTATTGGCCCTGACTCTCGGCGGGTTGACCGCGCTGGTATGGAGCTCGCTGGCGCCATTTTCCGTTGTGCTGCGCAATGGATTGCTGGCTGCGCTGCTGGGTTTCTTGGGGCCGCTGCTCTGGCTGGTGGATAAGGCAACCCGGCGCAAACATGAAATTGAGAGAGCCTTGCCCGATGCGCTCGATATGTTGACCATCGGCGTGGAAGCCGGACTGGGCTTTGAATCGGCGCTGCTGCGGGTGAGCGAGCAATGGGATAACGCCCTTACGCGAGAATTGCGGCGCGCGGTCACGGAGATGCGCCTGGGCACGCCGCGCGATGTGGCGATGCAGCGCCTCTCGGATCGCGCTGGAGTGCAGGCGCTTGCTACTTTCGTCGCTGTTCTCATCCAGTCTACGCAGTTGGGCGTGAGCATTGCGCAAGTGCTACACAGTCAGGCGGCGCAATTGCGCACGATTCGTCGCCAACGCGCGGAAGAGCTGGCGCGGCAAGCCGGCGTGAAGATGGTGTTCCCGCTGGTCTTCCTGATTTTCCCAGCGTTGTTGGTGGTGCTATTAGGCCCAGGTTTACCAGGGCTTTTTCAAGCGATTTTCGGTTTGACGGGCAGCGCGCTGCCGGTTCCGTAACCTCGCTTCGATACAGGTTGGTATTGCTATGGTAGCCAATAACTATACGGATTTCGATATACGTTCTGACGCATTGTACCAGGAAGGGATTCAGCATTTCCAATCCGGCGATTGGGATGAGGCCATCCGCTGTTTCGAGCTCCTGGCGCGGACCTATCCCGATGACCCACTGCTCCAGGGGGTGCTGGATGAAGCGCGTTTCAAAGCGGGACTGGATCGTTCTGCGCGGGTGCGCGCGAAGCAGTGGGTGTTGCCCCGCTGGTTGCCGGTCTTGGGGCGACTGCTGATCGTCGCCAGCGTCGTTGCCGGGGCGATATGGGGCGTGCAGCTCTTGTTGCGTGAAGTGCGTCCGGTGTTCGATGCCGCGCAGGCGCAGCGACGCCGCGAGGCGTTGTTGGACGAGGCTTTCACCTATCTGGAAGCTGAGGATTTCGACGCCGCCGAGCAACGCTTCCAGAAATTTCTGGCCGAAGTCCCGGATCACCCCGAAGCCCAGCAGGCATTGACGTATATCGAATCGCGTCGGGAGTTGCAAGCGTTGTATGAACGCGGCGTGCAGTTGCAGAACAGCGGGGCGTTGGCCGAGGCTTTGGAGGTGTTCAACGAGGTGAACCGCCGCGTGCCGCGCTACCGGGATGTGATGGTGCGCGTGGAAGCCATTCACCGGCAGCAGGGCCTGGAGGAACTGTTAGCCGCAGCTGATCAGAGCTACAAGTTGGATCGCACCGAGGAAGCGATTGTACAGTATGAGACCATCCGCAATCGCAACTTGCACTTCGAGGCTGAGTTGGTAACCACACGGCTGTTTGAGCTGTACATGCGGCGGGGCCGATTTCTGATTATCCAGGACCCGCCAGTCCTGGAGGATGTGCCCAAGGCGTTGGAATACTTCACCCAGGCATTGGCGCTCAAACCGCGAGATACTGTCGCCTTGCTGGAACAACGCCTGGCGCGGCTGTTTCTGGAGGGACAATCGTTTTACTACGACCGGCGGTGGGATGCTGCCGTAGACCGGCTGCAACTGATTTACGATCAGCGCCCGGATTATCTGGGCGGCATCATTCTGGAGATGCTGTACGAAGCCTACGTGCGCGCCGGCGACCAGTACCGCGACAGCGGCGATCCCTACCTGGCTTATGAGATGTATCGCAAAGCGGAATCGCTGCCGGTGCGGGATACCGCCTGGGCGCGGGGGCGGCTCGCCTTTGTGCAACCGCAGTTGACGCCTACGCCCACCCCGCGACCGACGCCCACCCCGCGCGGCGGGGGGCCGGGCGGGCCGACACCGCCTCCCCGGTTGGAGACGCTGCGCAACAGAATCGTCTTCTTCTCCGAAGCCAACGGCTATCCCGAAATCTGGGTGATGGATGCCGATGGCAGAAACCGCCAGCCTGTTGGCGCCAGCTGGGATCTGCGTCTGCAATTCCAGGATCTGCTGGAAAGACAGCAGTTTGGGCCAGATGGCGTCACTTATGCCTACGTACAAGACGCCTGGAATGACAAAAAGAAAGAATGGCTGGCCCAGATCTTCCTGATTCGCCCGCCTGATCCAGAACGAGGAAGTCTGCCCCCGTTGCAGCTCACCAGCGCAGATGGCCTGTGCTATCATCCGGTCATCGCGCCGGATGGAGCGAGAATTGCCTATGTCTGCCAGGCGCCAAGCGACGACATCATGGTGATGAACATTGACGGGACCGAGCAACGCAATTTGGTGAACAATGTGTGGGAATGGGATAAACACCCCTCATGGTCGCCGGATAGCCAGAGAATTGTCTTCTGGTCGAATCGCACCGGGCTGAAGCAGATTTGGATCATGAATGCCGATGGCCGTAATCCCATCAACATCAGTAACACCCCCTGGGACGAGTACGATCCCATCTGGGTGAAGTAGGAGCAACAAGTATGCGCGTCAATGCTGAGCCTCAAGACGAGTTCCGCCCAGGGCCGCGCCGAAGCCGCACCGGCATGGGCGCTGATCCGTATGCAGTATTTCGAGATCGGGTGCAACGCCGCCTGTTGACGGATTTAAGCCCCGTTGTAGATACGAACAATGTCGTCGAAGTGCGCCGCGCATTGGAGCACATCTTCAACGAGGCGCTGGCAGAAGAGCGGTTGCCCATCAGCCGCACCGAGCGGGAGGAACTCTTCGAGCAGATTGTGGCCGATGTGTTGGGCTACGGCCCAATCGAGCCGCTGCTGCGCGACGACACCATCACCGAGATCATGGTCAACGGCCCTTCACAGGTGTACATCGAGCGGAACGGCATTCTGGAAGAAGCCGATATCTATTTCCGTGATACCGCCGAGGTCATGCACATCATTGACCGCATTGTGGCGCCGCTAGGGCGCCGCGTGGATGAGAGCAGCCCGATGGTGGACGCGCGCCTGCCCGATGGCTCGCGCGTGAACATCATCATCCCGCCCCTGGCGTTGAATGGGCCGACGATCAGCATCCGCAAATTCGCCAAAGCCGTCTACGGCACGGATGATCTGATACGCCTGGGCGCTTTGACGGAAGAGATGGCGGAATTCTTCCAGGCGTGCGTATTGGCGCGGCTCAACATTGTCATTTCTGGCGGCACATCCACCGGCAAAACGACCCTGCTCAACATCCTCTCAAGCTTTTTGCCGGAGCGCGAACGCATCGTCACCATCGAGGACTCTGCGGAGCTGCAATTGCATCAGCGGCATGTAGTGCGGCTGGAGGCGCGTCCGCCCAACGTGGAGGGGCGCGGCGAAGTGACCATCCGGCAGTTGGTCATCAACGCGCTGCGGATGCGCCCGGATCGGATTGTGGTGGGCGAGGTGCGCGGCGGCGAGGCGTTGGATATGTTGCAGGCGATGAACACCGGCCACGATGGCTCGCTGACCACGGCGCACTCGAACAGCCCCCGCGACACCCTGCACCGCATCGAGACCATGGCGCTGATGGCGGGGATGGAACTGCCCCTGCACGCCGTGCGGACGCAACTGGCTTCGGCTTTCGATCTCATCATCCACCTGGAGCGGCTGATGGACGGCACCCGGCGTATTGTCCAGGTCTCCGAAGTGCAGGGGATGGAGGGCAACGTCATTGTGATGCAGGACATTTTCTCCTTTGTGCAAACCGGCGTGAAGAATGGCCGGGTGGAGGGGCATTTTGCCGCGAGCGGCGTCCGTCCACGCTTCATGGACAAGATTGAGGCTTATGGCTTGTTCATCCCGCCTTCCACCTTTGCGCCGGGGCCGTTGGGTAAGCGCAAGTCGGGGAAGATGGGGAAATAGGGAGATGGGGGCATTTGACCCCACGAGGCATTGCCCATTTCTTCCCCCTCTCCAGCAGGGAGGCTGAAGCGTGACTGTGGATACGAAGTTGACCGCACAGATTGCCGGATCATGGCAGCGAGAGACGCCCGGCCCGGCGACGGTGGCCGAGGTGATGACGGAGATGGAGACGCAGCTGGCTAACGGCAATGCGGCGCGATTGATGCCGCTGGCGACCGGCTTCACGCCGCTCGATGAGATTCTCAACGGCGGGCTGCGTCCGGGCGAGCTGCTGGTCATCGGTGGGCCTTTCGGCGTGGGGAAGACCATCTTCGGCCTGCAAGTCGCGCGCAACGTAGCGCACAGCGATCCGGCAAACCGCGCCATCTACGTCTGCTACGAACATGATCGCGCCCATCTGCTATCGCGCCTGCTGTGTCTGGAAAGCGCATTGCAGGGCGCGGGCGAGAATGCGCTCACATTGCGCCGCATCACGGAGCTGGCGGGGACGGCTATCGAAGGCATGGGCATGATGTCGCGGATTCGCGATGTCCCCGATTATGTCGCCACGATGGCCGCCGTGCGGCGCTATTCTGAGCGGCTCGTGCTGGTCAAAGCCAGCGGCGTCTCTTCGACGCTGGAACAAATCGCGCACTGGGTACGCGAGCTGGCAACGCCGGAGGTCAAGCGCGTGCTGGTGGTGGTGGACTATTTGCAAAAGATTCCCCTCCAGCAGCCGTTTATGGAATCGGAGGCAGAAGCCACCACTTATCTGGCGCAGGGCCTCAAAGATCTGGCGATTTCGCTGGGCATTCAGGTGCTCGCCATCGCGGCCTCGGATCGTCCAGGGTTGCAATCCCGGCGGATGCGATTGACGGATCTGCGGGGCAGCTCGGCCCTGCAATATGAGGCCGATGTGGGATTGGTGCTCAACAACAAACACGCCATCGTAAGCCGCGAACATCTGGTGTACAACCTTGTACAAGCGGAGGCGATGAAGAATTGGGTGGTGATGAGCGTCGAGAAGAACCGCGCGGGACGGCACACGGTGGATATGGAATATGCAATGAATGCCGCGCACTTCCATATCCTGGCCGAGGGACGATTCGTGCGCGAGCGGTTGATTGACGAGAAAGTGGTTCGGGAGTAAGGCGTCTACGGGAGTGTGAGTGTCGAACAGTAGCCTGCCCTGTTATAATGTGCAGACTGCAACAGCAGCCTGACACAGACCTATCCGCACGCCTCTGTATTTGCTGCGATAGGTTTTTTCATCAATTTGATTCCCCATTTGACTACATAATCCCCGTTACATTTCCTCGCTTCTAACGGTTTTATCAGTGAGCAGTGTTACGCCTTGTGTTCGGCATACCGGACACTGGCGGCGCACAACGACTCGCAATTCAAGCCGTGAGGAAGCCATGAAACGTATACGAAGCCGAGAGGGGATTACCAGCGAACGCGGCCAAAATCTGGTGGAATTCGCGTTGGTATTGTTGCTGCTCCTGCTGCTCCTGGCGGGCGTGGTAGATTTGGGGCGCGCCTTTCACAGCTACATCGTCATCACCAACGCCTCGCGGGAAGGGGCGCGGTATGGATCGCGGTTTCCGCCACGGTCGTCAACCGATACCGACCGCATAAACCCTATCAAGAACATCGCCGTTCAAGAAGCGGCTGGCAGCGGCATTCAGTTGGATGCCAACAGAATCAGGGTGATCACCGATCCCGCCATCAACGCGGGCTCCGGAAACAGGATTCGGGTTGAGATTGATTATGACTTCCAACCGCTGATGATCGGCGTCTTGGGGGTAAACACCATCCCCATGCGGCGGGCCACGGAGATGGTGATCTTTGGCTTGAATTAATGGTCACGAAGAGGAGACAACCGATGAAACTCAAACACTTGCATGGGACAAAAGGCCAAACGCTGGTTATTGTGGCGTTAGCGTTGTTTGCGCTGATCGCGTTGGTCGCGTTAGCAATTGACGGCGGAAACCTCATGGCTGAGCGACGTAGAATGCAAAATGCCGCTGACGCCGCAGCGCTGGCGGGCGCGCGCGCGATCTGCGCCCGGGATGCTGATCCGGTAGAACAAGCGCAGCTCTATGCCCAGCAGAACGGCGCGGAGCTTGACCTGAGCGAAATCACCATCGAGGGCCAAACGGCGGAAGTGACAGCAGCAAGAGCCGTCAATACCTATTTTGCTGGCATCATCGGCTTTCGCACGGTAGAGGTGCGGGCTGAGGCAGCGGCCATGTGCGGGCGTGCTCGCGGCGCTTGTGGTTTGTGGCCGTTGACTTTTGCCAAAGGCAATTGGGAACAAGCGCAATGTGGGGATAAGGTTGTCCTATGGGATAGCGACCCTCTGGTTTACGGTGAGTCTCGCAATCCGTGCATGGATTATGATTGTAGCGTGCTGGCCGATCTCGGCGCCATTACCAACATTCCGATGCTGGGACGCGCCTGGGTGGATTTCTCGGCGGCGATTGCCCCCGGAGTTGATGACCCCTGTGACAGTTCAGGGTGCGGCGCAAGCGAACTTACATACAGGTTAAGAGGTTATGATAACAAGGGTGCTACTTGTATCTCTTGGATCGAACTGAATACCTGTATTCCGGGGGCGACCGGATCAGGCGTCGCCGCGAGCGCCTGGGACACCGCTGGAAGTCAAACCAACAAAATTGTGACGTTCCCTCTTTATGATACCATGGGCTGTACCATGTCCAACGACCCTGGCAACACGTGCGGAAACTTGCGTTTCTACATCTCCAACTTTGGTTGCGCCAGAGTGCTGAGAAGCGCTGTGCTGAATCGCCTGAGGAATGATGTAACGCCAGCAAAAATGAAGGTCATTGTTGCAGAAATTCCTTGTCAGGATGGGCAACTGCATCCAGAGTGTTTTAGCAGCTGCGGAGGCACCATTGGGGATGAACCAGAGCCTGGCGACGTGATCAGCGTCAGCCTGCTCAAGTAACACCCTCCGATGAATGTGACCATCAGCGGCGCGGAGGACTCCCCCTCCGCGCCGCTGATGGTTGATAGCGTATTCACGCTGAACGTGGCTGCCCCACATCGCGCAGCCCACAAACAACAGCCCGGGGCCGACGGATACCGTCGGCCCCGGAGTGATGAGCGCCCCTTGAAACCGGAGCGCGAGCGCGATGGCTTAGCGCCGTCTGCGCCGCCAGAGACCGCCGCTGAGCGTAAACACCCCCAGCAGGGCCATGCCCCAAAGCGTGGGAGCCTCCGCGTCCAACGCAACGAGCGTTACCGCTGAAGGTTCGACGCGCGCGAACAACCCGAAGCGGCTGAGGTGACAGATGGGCACGCTCAGCCAGTTCTCTTCGGGATGGCGCTCGTAAGGCCCGCAGGCGGCATCCTCCCAGGCGCTGCCCGTCCAGTAGTACAGGGTCAGCGTGCTCTCATCCAGGCCCTCGATATCGGCATCGGAGTAGTGCAACGTCACCATCACGGGAACTTCGAACGTGAAGCCCGGCAACGGGACGCCATTCCGATAGGCGTTGAGCTCGAAGGCTGCGCCCGCAAAGAAGAAATTCGCCGGCGCGCTGCTGACCGTCGTCAGCGCCGTGTACACCAGGTTGATGGTTTCGGTGACGGCGCCCGCCGGAGCCGCAACGATGTGTTGCAGGTTTTGGGTGGTCGTGTAAATCAGCGTTCCACCCTCTAGCGGCGTCACCGGAATCCCAACGGAGGGGAGCTTGACGATGCGCCCTTCGATCTGCGGCGTGACCGGGGAGAAAGCGCCGAAGTAATCCGCCAGCGCTTCATCCAGGGCGGGGCCGAAGTCGTAGGGGTTGATGGCGTGGTCGCGGAACATGAGATAGTTGTCGCCGCCCCGACGCATGAAGTCGTTGGTGACGACGTTGTAGATGGCATCCGGGTCGAGCGGCTCGTAGGCCGTCCCGTTCCACACCTCGACATCCACGATGCGATGCCATGCCGGGCGTAGGGGATCGAAGGTGTAGCGCAAGCCCGCTACCTGGGCGAAGCCACCGTTGGCGGCAGGCGCCAGGCGCACGCCGTTCTCCAGCGCGGCGATGACGTACTCGCCCTTGAGCTGGAAGGTAGCGATGGCGTTGCCGAAGGGTAGCGTCTCCAGCACGTCGCCCATCGTGACCGTGCCCGCCAGAATCGGCGCGCGCAGCCCGCCGCCGTTCTGGAACGCGATCTGATAGTTGGCGCCCGGTTCCGCCTGATTGGCCTTCCACAACATGGCATCCGCCACCAGGTTGCCCATCAGACACTCGCCCAGGCGGCAGATTTGCTGCCCGCCAACATTGATGAGCAGATCCACCGTCGTTGTGCCTACCGGCGTAGCGATCAGATCGGCGAGAGCCGGGCGGTACTCATCCAGCAACGCTTCGAGGACAGGATCCCTGGCGATGTTGGCGGCCATATAGATGGGGTTGCCATCGAAGTAAGCCACCGTCCCATCAACGAAGCCCACATCCAAGGCGCCCAGGAAGGCGCCCCACTGATACGCCGTCACCACCAGCACCGGCTCAGCCGCCGGGCTGGCAACCACGGTGGGGTAAGCCCCCTCCGGGACCAACGGCCCGAATTGCGGGAACGTGGGCGGCGAGAAGGAGATCGGATTGGGCGGGTCGTAGAGGAAACTGTGGCTGTGCCCGCCGATGATGATATCAATACCGCTGACCGCAGCCGCCAGCTCCAGGTCGAAGGTGTAGCCCAGGTGGGTGAGCGCCACGATCTTGTTCACGCCCAGGGCAGTGAGCACGTCCACCGTGTCCTGCGCGGCCTCAACCACCGGGTTGAAGACGATGTTGGGCCCAGGGCTGGAGATATTCTCGGTGTCCGGCGTCGTCAGGCCGATGATCCCGATTTGCTCCCCACCGCGCTCGATGATGGCGTAAGGCAGAATCATGCCGGCCAGCAACGGCTCGGCGCTGGCGTCAATGTTGCTGCTGATCACCGGGAAGTTGACGCCGCCAATGAAGCGCGCCAGTTCCGCTGGGCCGCTGTCGAACTCATGGTTGCCGATCGCCATGGCGTCGTAACCCAGCGCGTTCATCGTATCGGTGAGCACATCGGCGCCGAAGAGCGTGAAGAAGAGCGTGCCCTGGAATTGGTCGCCCGCATCCAGCAACAGCACATTGTCCTTCTCCGCGCGAATCTCGGCGATCTTCGTCGCCAACCGCGCCACGCCCCCGATGCACAGTCCGGCGGCTTCATCCGCCGGTGTACAGCGCGCGCCGTTGCGGTTGTACTGATCCACCCGCGCGTGGAAGTCGTTCGTGTGCAGGAGCGTGAGCTCGAAAGCCACAGTCGTCGTCAACACGGCCTGCGCCTGGGTCGTCGTAGGCGCCGCCTGCGACTTGACCGTTACCGTAGTGGCGCCCACATCTCCTGGCGCAGCGCTCGCCGGTATCATCACCTGCACGGTCACGGCGGCGGTAGCGCCCGCTGCAACATTCACACTTGCCGGCATCGCTGCGAGCCAGTCTCCAGTATAGGAGAACAGGAACGTATCGGCCATGTTGCCGGTGTTGGTGATGTGGAGGGTGTATTCCACTACCGTGTTGGCCCCACCCACCTTCGCATTGGCGAGAGGCGCCAGCGTCAATCCCGGCGTCTGCATGAAGGGATCGAAGACGAGGCGCCCTTCGATGGCCGGCGAGATCAAGCCCTGATCGGTGATGTAGTTGATGACCGCATCGCGGACGTAATACTGGGTATCGTAGAGAATGTTATCCAGCGGCCAGAGGCTTTCACCGGCATTGTTGAAGTTACACGATCCCGCAGCCAGGTAGTTAACCGTGGAAACGGTGTAGAAGGTGTTGGCATCGGTGAAGTCCACCGGCTGGCCGTCCACCTCCAGCGAGACCACGTTGTTGCCGTTGGGTAGCAAGGGATAGGTGTCGCGGTAGGTGATCTGGTTGCCGAAGTTGACATCCAGCATACAGGTGGTGTAGTAGGAGTAGCCGCCGGCAGCCGGCACGTACTTGTAGTAGTAATAGTTGCGATAGCTGCGCTCCAGGATCGCCTTGAGCTGCGGGCCGTTAATCTGCATGACCACCAACGAGTTCTCGTAAGGCATCAGTGAGAACATGTCAGAGACCTTCAAGGTAACGGGATCGGCCGGCGTAGCCGAGGCCGCGACCTTAGCACTGGTCATGGCGCCAGAGAGGTGGAAGTCCACGTCAATGCCGTTCTGCGCCAATTCCCACACGGAGGCATCAGCCTGCAAGTTAGCGCCGTTGGTCTCTTGGGTGTAGGCTAACAGCGTATCAATTGGCGTGGTGGTCTGACCGATAACGGTGTTGTTGTAGACGTTGAGCAACGCGGTGTAGGGATCGCCAACCGCTTTAGCATCCGCATCTGGCGGGTAAGCGCTGGTGGCGATGTAGCGGCCGCTGCGGCTCACAACCTGGTAGCCGCCGCCATCGGGCAGCAACCCCAGCACCACCACGCCCAGATGATCATTTCGACGTCCAGCCTGGTTGAGGATGACGGGGTCGCCGTCGGCATTGGGGAGGATCGTGGGCAGATACTTGGTGTCGCCGAAGCCGACCGCAGGATAGGTGTGGCTGTGTCCGCCGATGATCGCATCTACAGCAGTGGTCTGCCGCGCCAAGTTGGTGTCTACGTTGGTATCCACTTCGACGCTGGCGGGGTTCTCAGTGAAGCCGATATGCGTCAGCGCGATGACCACGTCGTTCGCGGCCTTGAGCGCCGGCGCCCGCATCTGCGTCTCAGCAATCGGATTGGTGAAGGTGAGACCAGCAATGTTGCTCGGCAGCTCGTAGTTGGGGACGCGATGGTTGCCAATGCCCAATACCGCCACCTTGATGTCGGGATTGCCGCTAACCGGCAGGGTGAATGTGGCGTGCGGTTCCACGGGCACTTCATCCAGGCCATAGCGGCCATCATCATAGACATTAGCCTGGAGTACAGCAAACTCTGCCTGGGACAGCGTGGCCGTGAAGACCGTGTTCCCGAAGTTGTACTCGTGGTTGCCGACCGTCATCGCATCGTAATCCAGCGCGTTCATGAGCGCCATCATCGGATGCGTGGTCATGGTGATGGGCAGAGCCTGTCCGTCGGCGCTGTAGCCCAGCCCGGCGGTCTTGAAGTAGTACATCATCGAATCGCCCTGAATCTGATCGCCAGCGTTGAGCAGGAGCGTGCGATCGGGATTGTGGAGGCGCTGTTCTTTGATGGCGCTAGCCAACTTGTAGTAGTTACTGAAGTAACCATGCGAGTCGTTGTTGTGCAGGATGGTCACCGGAATGACGCTGCCGCCGGAGTTGTCGCCGTCGCGGGTAATGCGCCCATCCAGACCCTCGTTGTAGGCAGTAGCCGTGGTGCCGTAGTTAGCCGCCACCCAGCGATTGACGCCATTGAGCATATCGCCCCAGTACGAGATGTTGGTCATGTACTTGAAGGCGGTGAAGCCATCCTGCCCGGCGGGCGCGAGGAACTCGTTGGTCGCCACCCGATAGGTGCGATCCAATTCCAGGGGCTCCCACGTAGAAGCAGTCCGGTCATAGACCTCCACATCATACGCGCCCCAAGCCCATGGCTGCGGGCCGGGATTCGCATCGGTGTAGGAGTAGAACTTGTACCGAATGCCGCCCACCTGAATCGCGCCCTTGAAGAGCGAGGCGCTCTGGTTGAGCAGCTCCAGAATTGCCGCGCCGGTCATATCGCCCACTACAGTCTGATTGCCGAAGGGCAATACGCTGAACAGCATCCCGTAGGTGAGCGTAAAGGGTTTGGTGGGACTGATCAAATCGGCGCGAATACCGCCGGGATTGTTGAAGACCATATCCACGTCGTTCAATGGCTCGAGATCGTTGTTTAGATCGCCATAGATCGCGTCCTGGATGAATTTACCCATCAGCGAGTCGCCATTGTAGTTGCGGATCAGGTCTACGTTGGAGAAGCCGATAACCTGGTTGATGAGCGCCTGATAGGCCGGGTCGTTGACCCAGGTATCCACGCGCGCTTGCGTAGGAGCATCCACTGGCCCCGTTGTGCTCACGATGAGGCGTTGCCAGCTGACGCTCACATCGCCGGTGGTCTGGTTGACGGTGAAGTCGGCGCGGCCAACCTTGCGTCCGGCGTAGTGCGCCTGCACCACCAGCGTGCCGCTGATGTTCTGCGCCGCAGCCAGGTCGGTATGGCTATGCCCACCGATGATCAGGTGCGCCGGCTTGCCGGTCTGCACCAGGCGGCGCGCCAACGTCTGATCGCCGTAAACGGGGAAGCCGTAGCCGTAACCGCCATCGGTGTTTCCCAGATGGGAAAGGATGATGATGACATCGGCGCCGGCGGCGACCACGTCATCATAGTATTCGGCAACAGCCTCAACAGGATCCTTGAAGCACAGCCCTTCGGTAGCCGCAGCAACCGTGATGTAGGGCGTCTCGATGGACGTAATGCCAATGAGACCGATCTGCGCTTCAGCGCCCGGCGCGCCCACGGGAATGAGCTGCCAGGGTTCGATGTAGGTGGGATGGTCCCAGCCGGCGCAGGAATCGCCCACCTTCAATGTGAGGTTGGCAGCGAGGAAGGGGAAGTTCGCCTCACCAATACGCTGTTCCAACACAGCTTGCCCCCAGTCGAACTCGTGGTTGCCTAGTGTGGCGGCATCGTAGCCCACGAAATTGAACAGGTCAATGGTGGGGGCGCCTTGCTGAATGTTGGAAAGCAAGCTGCCTTGCATAATATCACCGGCATCGAAGAGACGCACGTTGGCCTCGCCCACATCAGCGCGGACGGCGTTGATAACCGCCGCCGTGCGCGCTATGCCGGGATTGCTACCCGCAGCCTCAAGGTTGCCATGAAAGTCATTGGTGTGCAGAACCGTGAAATTCACGATTGTGTCGGTCGTTGGCAGCGGCGCTGCAACGGTATTCCGTGCTGTGGTCGGAGCGAAGGGTATGACCATCGCAACGATCAACAACAGGGTGAGAAGACGGTATTTCCACATGGTATGATTATCTCCTTTCAGATGTAATGACAGTACACAGTTAAAAAGTTGCTGGCATTCGTGTTGGGCACACCTCCTTTTTCCTGTGCGATCACAATGTACAACGACGTGAAACTACGTTACGACAGTGGTGTGTAATGGACATGCTTGTACAGGCGCATGACAGCTCCA
>CAZDSF010000040.1:2150-9817 GCA_964508025.1 uncultured Anaerolineales bacterium | reverse complement strand
GGGCCAACACCACTGATCGCCGACAGTCAAGCTCTGTTGGCGTAATGATGGGCAGCATTGAGACCGGGTTGTGTTGCAGAATCGTGGTAGTATCTGCAAGTTGTATACAATTACTGGCAAACCCCATTGTATATGCAAATCGGGCGCCCCGGCGGTGGCGAGAGCCAGCAAGTCCCGAAACGAAAACCTGTCATGTGCAGGAACGATTCCTCCAGTGAAAGACGTGGAAGGCAATGCTTCAATTCGCATGGATCGCGCAATGCCGGCAAGAAGTTCGCTTTTCTGTGCGTATCTTACAGTGTAGCAAGAAATCGCCAGAAGGTCAATAGACAAACGTCACAACTTCCGGCAACGCGACCAGAGAGCCGCCCGCATCTCGGCGGCGACAGACTGCCGTGAAGTAACTGTAAAGCGTTATCCCGTTTGCCGCGACAACAAGCGGCTAAAGCCAAATATTTAGCCTTTTAGAGGGTTTCAGCCCGGAATTGACGCCCAGCGACGCAACTCTGAACAGTTACCGCCGTGAATCCAATTTGACATTCTTCTGGGATTGGCTATATAATGGATAGCGGACGTTGGTATAACAAACTCTGACCGCTTTCAAACTGCACCAGGGAGCGCGTTTCGATGGCATTATTGCCTCGCAGCCCCGATAGGCAGACGCAGGTAGTGTATTGCGCGTTATGCGGCTCACGCCCCATGCTCCAAGGAGAGACCCCAGTATGAAGGTATTTGCACGCACACCGTTAAATCTGCAAAAGATGATTGTTCCCAGGGGACAAGTGTACATCATCCCAGAGCGTTGTAAAGGCTGCCATCTTTGCATCGAATTTTGTCCCCGCGAGGTATTACAAGAAGCAACAGAGATCAACGCCAAAGGCTATCATTACCCGGAGCTCGCGCCAGGAAAAGAGGGCGCTTGTATCCACTGCCAGTTTTGCACCATGATCTGCCCTGAGTTTGCCATTTACACGGAAGAACGGGGAGACGAGTAATGGGTAGCGGTACAGCCCTATGGCTTAAAATAGTTCGTAGAGAGTGGTGAGCAGGACGCGGTTCGCCGCGCGCAAACTACGCACTACTCACTGCTCACCCATTACTGTTCAGGAGGAGGTTAGAAGTTGAGCGGACGCGAGGTTCTTACCGGTAAGCACTTCATGAACGGCGACGATGCCTGCGCCGAAGGCGCGATTGCGGCAGGGTGTCGTTTTTTTGGCGGCTACCCCATCACCCCTTCGACGGAGATCGCTGAGCGTTTCGCGCAGCGGATGCCGGAGATGGGCGGGGTTTTCATCCAGATGGAGGATGAGCTGGCGAGCATCGCGGCGGTGCTGGGCGCTTCGGCGGCGGGCGCGCGCGCGATGACGGCGACCTCTGGGCCAGGTCTGAGTCTGATGCTGGAGAATCTGGGCCTCGGCGTGATGCTGGAGCTGCCCTGCGTGATTGTGGACATTCAACGCGGCTCGCCTTCCACAGGGCTGCCGACGATGGCGGGGCAGTCGGATGTGATGCAGGCGCGGTGGGGATCGCACGGGGATTACAGCATCATCGCTTACGCGCCCTGGTCGCCGCAAGAGGCTTTCGATCTCACAGTGCTGTGCTTCAACATGGCGGATCGCTTCCGCACGCCGGTGTTGCTGTTGGGAGATGAGGTCATCGGGCACATGGTGGAGCGAGTGGTGATCCCGCCCGCCGAGGAGATTCCGCGGTGGGAGCGCAAACGCCCGGCGACGCCCCCGCCAGCAACGGGGCCATACCCGGCTTTTGCGCCCGATCCTGATGATCTGATTCCGCCGTTGCCGCATGCGGGGGAGGGCTATCGGGTACACTTCACCGGCCTGACCCACGACGAGCGCGGCTATCCCGATATGTCTGCGGAAACGCATCACGCGCTGGTGACGCGGCTCAATGAGAAGATCCGCCGTCACGCGGAGGAGATCATCCGCCTGGAGGAATACTTCATGGAGGATGCCCGCATCGTGGTGGTGTCATTCGGTTGCACGGCGCGGTCGGCGCGGTGGGCGGTGCGCGAGGCGCGGGCGCGGGGCATTCCGGTGGGATTGCTGCGGCTCGTCTCGCTGTGGCCTTTCCCAGAGGCAACCTTGCGCGCGCTGGCGCAGCGCGTGGATGCCTTCATCGTGGCGGAAATGAATCTGGGGCAGGCGCGGCTGGAGGTCGAGCGCTGCATCGGGCGTCCGGCATGGGGCGTGCATCACGCGGGCGGCGAGATGATTCATCCAGAACGAATCTTGCAGGCGATCATTGACTCTGCCGGCTCTGTGGTGAAAAGGAGCGATTATGACACAAGCTATCCTCGCTGATTCCCATCCGTTAGACGCCATTCTCCGCGCAGACCGGATGCCGCATATTTTCTGCCCCGGTTGCAGCATTGGCATTGCGATGCGCTGCTACGCCCAGGCCATTCTGGAATCCGGCATACCGCAGGAGCGCCATGTGGTGGTCTCCGGCATTGGCTGCACGGGCCGGGTAGCGGGCTATATGCACATAGATTCTTATCATACCACCCACGGCCGCGCGATCCCGTTCGCTACGGGGCTGAAGCTGGCGAATCCGGCGCTCACTGTCACCGTATTCAGCGGCGATGGCGACCTCTCGGCTATCGGGGGCAATCACCTGATCCATGCAGCCCGGCGCAATGTGGATATCAAAGTCATCTGCGTGAATAACTTCAATTACGGGATGACGGGTGGGCAGTGCGCGCCAACGACGCCGCTGGGCGCGCGCGCGACCACCTCGCCGTACGGCAATCCCGAACAGCCCTTCAACCTACCCTATCTGCTGGCGGCCTCGGGCGCCAGCTTTGTCTCACGTTGGACGACGCTGCATGTCCGCCAGTTCAAACAGGACATTCTGCGCGCTTTTGTCAGACCGGGATTCGCCTTCCTTGAAGTGCTCTCAGCGTGCCCCGTTGGCTTTGGCAAATCCAACAATATCCCCGACGGGCTGGAAGAAATGCAGCTGTATCGGGAACGTTGCGTCATCGCGCGGAATGTGCCCCTGGAGGAGATGGGCATTGACCTGCGTTCCGAGCAGCCCATCTATGTGGGCACGTTGGTGGAGCGGGATCTGCCGGTGTATACACCCGTAGTGCATCATTCGTAATGCGTACTGCATGACAATTTCGGATTGCGCCTTACGCAGTAAAAGGAGTGTGTATGTACAAGGAAATTCGGCTCTCCGGTTTTGGCGGGCAAGGGATTGGACTGGCAGGATTTTTGTTGGGGAAGGCGTTGGCGCTCTTCGATGGCAAGGAGGCGGTGATGACGCAGGCGTATGGCCCGGAGGCGCGTGGGGGGGCATCGAGCGCCAACGTGGTGGTGAGCGATGCCGCGATTGACTACCCATTCGTGCAGCAGCCAGACATCCTCGTGGCGATGTCGCAAGAAGCGTACACCAAGTTTCGCCCCACGGCGAAGCCTAACGCGCTGGTGCTGATTGATGGCGATCTGGTGACGCCCTTTGAGGATGATGTGGTGCGCGCCATCCCCGCCACGCGGCTGGCGGAGGAGCTGGGGCGGCGCATCGTGGCGAATGTGATTATGCTGGGCTTTTTCGCGCGCCAGGCCGAAGTGGTGAGTCGCACAGCAATGGAGCAGGCGTTGACCGATTCGCTGCGGCCCAAACTCGTGCCACTGAATCTCAAGGCATTCGCTACGGGGTATGAGTATCACCCGTGAGGGAGCACAAAAGGGCAGACAAAACGTGGAAATGGAGCGGGAAGAGAGGAGGGAATGATGCCAGACTTCAAACGACCAGTTGTGCGGTGGGGGGGGAGCGGCGTCATCATTCTGATAGCAGTGATACTGTACACCTTACTGATGCAATTCCAGTTCACTGGGCAATCATGGCAAGAGTTGGGACTAAACCTCGGTTTCGCGCTGGCAGCGGGCTGGAGCGCGTGGCGTGTGAGCCGCTTGTGGCGACGCTTTGCGCCGACGGATGCTCCAAGAAGGGTCTGGCATCTTTTCGCCATGGGGCTATGGTGCTGGACGGCGGCAGAACTCCTGTGGGCGTTGATGGCTTTTTTATATGGCGAGGCGTTGCCCGTAGCCACCATCGCCGACCTGGCCTGGGTGGCGGGCAGTCTGGTGCTGATCGTGGCGTTGGCGTTACAGTATCGCTTGTTGTACCGTTGGTCCGCGCCTCAATTGCGCTGGTTCCTGGCGGCAGCATTCGGCGGACTGCTGTTGCTCAGCGGCGGCGCGACATGGCTCATTCCCCCACTGCTGGCAACGGAAATCTCGCGCGGGGAATTCTTTCTCCTGGTCTTCTATCCGCTCTCCGATTTACTGATAGCGGTGGGGGCGCTGGTCATTGCCAGATATTTTGGGCAGGGCCAGTTCGCTCGCCCCTGGTATGCGCTGTTTGTGTTCAGTATTTCTGATGCGCTGTACACCTGGCTGGTTTCGGAAGGCACTTACGTGATAGTGGGCGGCAGCAACGCGCTTACAACCTTGACCGATGTCTTGTACCTGGGCGCTTATCTGCTGCTGGGGTGGGTTTGCCAGGCGCAGGAATTCCTGCTCCTGTATGGCCCGCGATGGCAGCGTCTGAAAACACTCCCGACGCAGCATCTTGGCGGCGAAGCGTAAAGGAGCGTGTGAGATGATTCACTTATTTACCCACGTTCCCGTGACCCAGAAAATGGTTCGCCCCACGCAGGTGCCTACGCTGCTGCGCGATTATCAGGTGGATGGCGCCAGCGGCGTGTTGTGGTTGGGCGGGCCAGAGGATTCGCAGATTGTGATGTTGTTGGTCGAAGGTATGATCATCTACAGCTGCCATCTGGCGCACGAAAGCCGCGAGCCGGTCGAGCTAGCACAGCTCTCGGCGCTGCTGCCCAGTCGCAGTAGCATAGTGCGCACGGCCTGGTTGCCGGCTGAAGGGGTGCGTATCGCCAAAGCCATTCTGGACTGGCACCCGCCCGTGGAGACCAGAGCTTGTGAGACGCACGACCTGCCGGCGTTGATCCAGCAGTGGGGCGCAGTCCCCGGCAGCAGTGTGCTGCGCATCACGTGGGCAGGTGCGGAGAGCTTCATGCTGCTGACCGGAACCTTGCCATCAGAAATCGTCCTGTACGCGAGCAATGGGAAACTGCTGACGGGCAAAGCCGGTTTGGATGCCATCTACATACATCCCGATGCGCCTTGCACCGTCGCATGGTATCGGGCGCCACAACTGCCCACCCTGGCAGAGGCGCACATCGCGCCGCTTCGCGCCGCGTTCTCCGCCATGCTGATGCGACTATGCGCGGATTACACCCGTTTGGTGGGCGCGGGGTTGACGCAGACATTGCTTTCGGAGCTGGGGCGCAAAGCCATCGGTAACGGCTGGCAAATACAATTCAGACCCGACGCCGTGGATGACGTTCAGATCTTCTCCTCCCTGACCGCAGCGACAGACGTATACCGACAGCTCATGCGCGAAACGGCGCAACACATCGCTATGGTCATCGGCGCCCAGATGGCGCAAAACTTGTTCGAAGAGACGTTGGCGAGTTTGCCAGTGGATGCCCGCGCGACGTTGCAAGCGCACGAGATCCTCTCGACGGCATTCCAGTCGGGGGCGTTGTTGTGAGCGAGCAAGCGAGGAGGCAACAGTGAGTCTTACCGATTTATGGAAAGCATCACGAGGGCAGTTGAAGGGGAAGCACGTTCAGCAAATCATCGCATTTGCAGGCGATGGGCAGTTGTTGGATGGAAATGCAGCCTCGCAGGAGTTCCGTGAGTTTTTGGCGAATGTGCCATCCGAGGTGCTGCGCGATTACGCCAGCCAATGTCTTGAAGATGCATTCAAAGATTCAGGGCTTGCATTACAAGATATTATCAATCAGGCTGGCGCACGGCTAGGCTTTGAAGTGGAAGCAGGGCGTTATCGCGGCACCAGCAAGACTATTGGCTTTGATGGGTTATGGCGTTTCCCCAGTGGGCATACCATCGTATTGGAAGTCAAGACAACCGATGCGTACAGCATTGATCTCAATCGCATTGCCGGATATCGCCGGGCGTTGATTGCCGCCAATCAAATTACTGAAGACGCATCTTCTATCCTGATTGTGGTAGGGCGTAAGGATACCGATAATTTGGAGGCGCAAATTCGCGGGTCGCGGCACGCCTGGGATATGCGCCTGATTAGTATTGATGCATTGCTACGTCTATTGTTCCTCAAAGAAAGTCTTGAAGATCCGCAGACTATCCGCCGTATTTACGATATTCTCATCCCCCGCGAGTTTACCAAGTAAGATGAGATTGTAGAAATCCTATTTTCGGCTGCGGAAGAGGTCAAACAAGAAGAACCCACTATCGCTGCCGAAGATGAGGAACTCGAAAATGGTGAACCGACAACACGGGGAACTCCTAAAGCCTTCCATGAGGGTTGTATTGCTCGTGTAGAGCAACATCTGAACACTACTCTGGTGCGCCGTGTCCGAAGCGGTTATTCCTCTTCCGATGGGCAGACAGCTGTGATATGTTCCGTATCCAAAGAACACACACGCGGCGGACATCGCTCCTACTGGTTTGCTTTCCACCCTCATCAAAAAGACTTCATTGCACAAGCAGATACGGCATATCTAGCTTTGGGTTGCGGTTCAGAAGTCCATGTACTGTTGATACCGTTCTCAGTTTTGAGTGAATGGTTCGATGATCTTTGGACAACTGAGAAAGACGGGCGTATTTATTGGCATATACGGATTCATTTTGAAGAATCCCGGTGGCTTTTGGATCGTAAAAAAGGCAAAGGTAGAGTAGACGTGACGAGCTATCTTTTGTCATAGTTCTGACTTTTGAGAGAGCAAAACGGCAGGTTGTAGCGACAAGCAACAAGCAACTTTCAACCTATAACTTTCCAACTTTCAACTCGCAACTCCTAACTCATAACTCGCAACTCTAAACGGAGCAACACACCATGAGCAATTCCGTAATGGTCATCGGCGGAGGGATCGCGGGGATTCAGGCGGCGCTCGATCTGGCGGAAGCGGGCGCGAAGGTGGTGCTGGTGGAGCGCGAGGCGACCATCGGCGGGGTGATGGCCGTGCTCGACAAGAACTTCCCCACGCTTGATTGCTCCATCTGCATCGAGGCGCCCAAGATGTCGGAGGTGGACTTGCACCCCAACATCGAGATTCTCGCGCTGGCAGAGGTGGAGCGTGTGGAGGGCGGCCCCGGCGATTTCCGCGTGACGGTGCGCCAGCGCGCGCGCTACGTCACCGACGCCTGCACCCGCTGCGGCGAGTGTGCGCTCGTCTGCCCCGAAGTGCTCCCCAACGAGTATGACTCCGGCATGGCGGCGCGCAAAGCCATCTACACGCCCATCCCCCAATCTGCCCCCGGCCCTTACCTGATTGACATGGCCGCCTGCCTCAACGATCCGCCCAACTACCTGCCCTGCAATCGCTGCGCCGAGGCGTGCCCGCCCAAAGCGGTGGATTACCTGATGCCGCCGGAGCAGCGGCTCACCCGCGAGGTGGGCGCGATCATCGTGGCGGTGGGCTATGATATGCTCGATCCACACCAGCTGCGGGAGTACGGCTACGGCACCCATCCCGACATCCTCACGGCGCTGGAGTTCGAGCGGCTGGTCAACTCCGCCGGGCCGACGGGCGGCGAGATCATCCGCCCCTCCGATGGCGCGCATCCGCACAAAAT
>CAZDSF010000040.1:0-2050 GCA_964508025.1 uncultured Anaerolineales bacterium | reverse complement strand
GATGGCTTCCTCAAGGCAGAGGAACTCACGGGCGGCCTGATCGCCACAACGCGGCCCGGCATCTACGCGGCGGGCTGCGATACCGGCCCGAAGGACATCCCCGACAGCGTGGCCGAGGGCAGCGGCGCGGCGGCGCTCGCGCTGGGCCACCTCACCGAGCGCTACTGGCCCGAACTGCCCGATGTCGAACCCATCCCCGGCGTGGAGACGCCCCGCATCGGCGTCTTCGTCTGCCACTGCGGCAGCAACATCGCCGGCGTGGTGGAAGTGGAGCGCGTGGTCGCCTACGCCCGCACCCTGCCCGACGTGGTCTTCGCCGATCACCAGATGTTCTCGTGCGCGGGCAACACGCAATTCGATATTGAAGCTGCTATCAAGGAGCATGGTATCACGCGGGTCGTCATCGCTGCGTGCTCGCCCAAGACGCACGAGAGCACGTTCCGCGGCGTCCTCATCCGCGCCGGGCTGAACCCGTACCTGCTGGAGATGGCGAACATCCGCAACATGGATTCGTGGGTGCATAAGTTCGAGAAGGAAGCGGCGACGGTCAAGGCGATGGAGATGACGGCGATGGCGGTGGAGAAAGCCCGCCTGCTCACGCCGCTGGAGGCCAGCCACCTGCCGCTCACGCAGAGCGCGCTCGTCATCGGCGGCGGCATCGCCGGGATGACGGCGGCGGCGGCGCTGGCCCGTCAGGGCTACGAGACCCATCTGGTCGAGAAGACCGGGCGGCTGGGCGGCCTGCTCGCGGAGCTGCACAGCCTCGCGCCAGCGGATTTGGCCGCGCTGAGCGTCATCAACGCCAAAAAGCGCGAACTGGCGCAGACCGGCGTCCACCTGCACACCCCCGCCGAAATCGAGACCATCGGCGGCTTCGTGGGCAGCTTCCATGCGCGCCTCAGCACCGGCGCAGAGCTCACCATCGGCGCGATCATCGTCGCCACCGGCGGAGTTCCCTATCAACCGGAAGAGTTTGGATATGGCGTAAACCCGGCGGTAATCACAAACTTGGAGTTAGAGAAGTTGCTGAGTTACAAGTTGAAAGTTGAAAGTTCCAGGTTGTCGGAAGAACAACTTGCAACTTTCAACCTGCAACTTTTAACCGACGCGGAGCGCATCACCTTCATCTCCTGCGTCGGCTCTCGCCAGGGCAACATCGGCTGCGCGCGGTACTGCTGCACTTCGATGATCCACCAGGCGTTGACGCTGCGGCGGCTGGGGAAGACGGTGCGCATTGTGAGCAAAGACATCCGCACCTACAGCCGCCAGGCCGAGGAGCTCTACGAAACGGCGATGCGCGCGGGCGTGCAGTTCTTCCGCTATGCCGATGACCGGCCCCCGCAAGACGTGGTCGCTTTCGCGGATGGCGAAGTCCGCCTGTACGACACGCTGCTGGGCGCGGAACTACGCCTCCCCACCGACCTGCTCGTGCTGGTGACGGGGCTGCGCGCGCCGGAGGATAGTCTCGCCGAGCAGCTCAAGCTCGCCCGCAGCGAGGATGGCTCGTACATGGAGCTGCATCCCAAGCTCGGCCCGGTGCAAACGGCGATCCAGGGGGTGTACCTGGCGGGTGTGGCGCAGGGCGCGAAGGATGTGCGCGAGACGATGGCGCAGGCGATGGCGGCGGCGGGCAAGGCGGGCGCGTTGCTGGCGCGCGGCGCGATCGAGAAGGAGCCGCTCACGGCAAAGTACGATCCAGAGAAGTGCATCGGCTGCCTGCGCTGCGTCAAGGTCTGCCCGTTCAGCGCCATCACGCAAGTGGGCGAGCGCGGCAAGCCCGGCGCGATCCACATCACCGAGGCGGCGTGCATGGGCTGCGGCAACTGCGCCGCGGAGTGTCCCACGCAGGCCATTGATATGCCCTACTTCACGCGGCAGCAAGTGCTGGCGCAGATTGACGCCGCGCTGGCGGAGAACGCGGGCGAGAAGGTGCTAGTCTTCACCTGCAACTGGTGCTCGTATGCCGGGGCGGATCTGGCGGGCATCGAGAAGCGGCAGTACCCGCCCTCGTCGCGCATCATTCGGACGATGTGCTCGGCGCGCTTCGAGG
>CAZDSF010000039.1:15291-37255 GCA_964508025.1 uncultured Anaerolineales bacterium | reverse complement strand
GGGCAGATGCCGCGCCGAGTTCCAGCAGCGCCGCCGCCTCGCGGCCCACTTCCGGAAGCGCGCTTTGCAGCGCCGCAACGACGTAGCGCAGGAAGCGCGCCGGGTCGTTGTCGGCCTCATCCAACGCCAGCCAGACGAAGTGAAAAGGCGGAAGGATGAAGGCGGAAGGCGGAATTTCATCCTTCATCCTTCCGCCTTCATCCTTGAATTGGGCAATCAGCGTGGTTTTGCCAAAACCCGCGGGCGCGGCCACGAGCGTGAGCTTGCGCGCGAACGCCTGCCCCGTCCACAGCCCGGCAAGGAACTGTTGGCGCAGGCGCGCGCGCGATACCCCATCGGGGCGCGGCGTCGGGCGGTAGAGCTTGGTCTGTAAGAGCGTTGCGGTCATGCGATTTTACTATTCCGCTTCACGGTCGGATGACCCCATTATACCATTGCCGCTCAATTTGCCTGGTTCCCCCAATCACTGCACAATTTCCAGTCCCAGGTGTTGCGCAAAAGGATCGAAGTCGCGGTCGCTGTAAAGCAGCGCCATCCGGTTGACAATCGCAAAGGTGGCAATGAGGCAATCAATCGTTTTGCGGATGGTGATGCCTCGCTGGCGCAAGAAACGGTAATGCTCGGCGCTGCGCAGCGCCAGCTCCACGCCGCCGATGGGATAGATGGGGAACGTCAGCAACGCGGCCCGCGCCTGTTCGAAATCCGCCTGCCGCTGGAAACCTTGCAACACCTCACAGAGGATGATGTCGCCCAGACAAAGGGATTCGTAGCCCAGCGCCGCATCAAGGCGGTCGGTTTGCGGCGTGGCGACGCCATTGAAGTAGTCAATCCACACGGAGCTGTCAACCAGCCACATCATGCACCCGCCCGGCGCGCATTGCATCCAAGTCGCCTTCCCAATGCAGCTGCCCTCGCAGTGCGCGCACCTGCTCCTGACGCTTGAGGCGCGTGAGCACGCGCAATGCCTCTTCGATGACGGCTTTCTTGGTTTTCAGCCCCGTCAACGCCTGCGCCTCGCTCACTAGCGCTTCATCCAACACGATATTAGTACGCACCATTTCAGCCATCTCGCCCTCCTGCTGGTAGAAGCAACGCCTTTATGTGTATATTATAACCGATTTGTGTGTATTACACAAGTCAATCTGCCGCTAGAGGCCCCGCGCTTGGATAGGTTTCGGGCAGAACGGTCTCCACCATCAGGCGATGGAACAGGTCGGCCTCCTCCCAGATCATGCCGTGCCCGGAGTCCTCGAAGAAAATCAACTGCTTGCGCGGGGCTTCCAGCCGGTTGAAGTAGTCTTCGGGCCGCGCGGAAGGATTGTTCATGTCGTGCCGTCCCAACACGATGTACACGGGCAGCGCGAAGTGGATCGTGTCGTGGCGCAAGTCCAGCTCCTGCAACTGCGGATAAACCACGTTGAACGTGTTCATCAGCCCCAGCAGGTAATAAGCCCGGTCGAGCCAGCCGTACTCCGGCTGTTTTAGCATCAGCATAATGGCATCCCCATCGCGGCGATATTCGGCGTTCTTGATGTTGGGAACCTCGAAGAGCTGGTATTCGCGCCCAAAGAGCGTCGCGTAGGGCCGGATGGGATTCTTGCCGAGGTACGGCGGCGGCCCTTGCGTTTCGAGCGTCTGCACAAACCTGGCATCCCCGGTTTGATGGGAGTGCGCCAGTACCATCTCGTAGATCATCTGATCGGTCTCACGCACGTTCACCATCTGCGCCGCGCCGATGTAGGCATGGAACAGATCGGGCCGCGCCTGCGCCGCCCGCGCGCCGATGATCGTGCCCCATGAGTGGCCGACGAGATAGATCTTCTCCTCGTCGAAGCGGGCGCGCAGCAAATCGGTCAGTTCGATGAGGTCCGCCACATACTGCTCAACGGTCAGGGCGGATTGGGGCTGGCGCGACAGGTACGATTTTGCGCAGCCGCGCTGTTCCCAGATGACCACAACGAAGTGCTTTTCCAACTCGGCGTTGAAGCGCAGCACGCGCCCGGCCTCGCTCGCGCCCGGCCCGCCGGAGAGGAAGAGCAGCACCGGCTTGTTGACATCGTGGCCGCGAAGGATGAGCCACTGGTTCACGCCGCCGAGTTTGACCTGTTCCAGCGCGGCGATGCTGCCGGGCAACGGCTTGCCATCCGCGCCCAGAATTGGCGGCGTGTGCGCCATCCACTGCGAGCCGAGCGTCACCCCAAGCAACACCATCATGACGATGAGCAGGAAAAGCATTGGGCCTCCGAGTTTCTTTATCCGTAACGTGTTCATCAGTATCGCTCCTTTGGGAATAGTAATGGGTGAGCGGTGAGTAGTGAGCAGTCTGGGCACATCAAACTGCGTTCTGCTCACTGCTTTCTGCGCTCTACGAGATGAATTTGTCATACGTTCAGAAGACCAGCAGATTCCAGAAGTGGAGCGACCAGAGCAGCGCTAGCGACGCCAGGGCCGTGAGACTGTAGTGAATGCGCCAGCCCCAGCCCTGTTCACGGCGGGACCAGCCCCGCGCCGCCAGGATGAGCACCGCCAGCGTCAACGGCACGCTCAACCATAACAGGCGGGTGATGCGCGCTGCTTGCGCCGTCGGGAAGATATATGTCGCCCCGAAATTCAGCATGATGAGAACATACCAGCCCAGCAGCGCGTACACGAGCAGCCCCAGTCCTGCCGCCAGCCAGCGCGCCAGGCGCACCTCTGCCGGCAGTCCGCGCCGCCGATTGCGCCACGCGGCGATAGGCCAACCGATCCAGCCGCCGCTGAAGAGCAGCGCGCTCGCGGCCAACAGTCCCAGATGGAGCAAGGGCGTTTCGTACCAGCGCGCTTTGAAGTAGGCGAACGGCCCCCAGAACAACCAGGTGCGCCCGCGTTCCTGGCGAAAGGTCAACGCCCGATCGCCGCCCTGTTGCCGGAATACCCCCGGCTCCGTTTCGATGTAACGCTGTGGGCCGAGCGCGAGTTCGCCTGCTGTCGCTGCTTGCACGGGCAGCGCTTCTATCCAGGTGACGGGTTTCTGCGCGCTGCTGTGCGCTGAACGCGCCGGAATGTAGGTCCCGCGCAGAGCGGCGGCCCGGGCAGCCCAATCGGGAGTCGGCTGCGCAGCGCGCGCGGGACGCTCCACCGGATAGAACGCATCCAGAAAGCGGAACAGAATAGTGCGGACATCGGCGGGCGGGGTATTGTACGAGATCACCAGTCCCACGCCTGTTTCGGGCAATAGCGCGAGCACGGTGCGGAAGCGCGCACTCTCGCCGGTGTGCCAGAGCACCCGCTGTCCGTTGAAGCGCGACTCGACAAATCCATAAGCCATCCCCGTGAGCGCCGGGTGATGGGTGAACTGCTGTCGGTGCATCTCGGCGAGCGTAGCGGCCCGCAAAATGCACGCGCCCTCCACGCAGCCGCCGTTGAGGTGCGCGCGCATGAAGCGGGCGACATCCGTAGCCGTCGCGCGGACGGCGGCGCACGGCGCGGCGGCGACCCACTCGAACGCGAGCGCGTCGTAGCTGCCGTTGCGGTAGTGATAGCCCAGGGACATCTCCGGGGCGAGCGCGGCGGGCAAGGGCTGCACGGCGGCGCTGTGCGTCATCCCCAGCGGTTGGAGCAGGTGTGCGGTGATGTATGCTTCATACGATTCGCCGGACACGCGCTCGAGGATATAGCCCGCCAGCGCCGTGCCGTAGTTGGAGTACGCCATCACCGCGCCGGGCGGGTAAACGCGCTGCGGCAGCGTCCGTATCACGAACTGGCGCAGCGGCGGCACATCCGCCTTGTCCGCCACAAACAGCGCCTCCTGCTGCTCTTCGAAGCCGGCGGTGTGCGTCATCAAATGGTGCAGCGTGATGGGATCGGCAAACGTCGCGGGAATCTCGAAGTCCAGGTAGCGGTTGATATCTGCGTGTAGATCCACGCGCCCTTGCTCTGCCAGCTGCATGAGCGCCGTCCAGGTGAAGAGCTTGCCATCCGAGCCGATGTAGAACAGCGTGCGGTCGGCCTCCACCGGGCGCGCGGCTTCCAGATCGGCATAGCCGTAGCCTTGCGCGAACAGCAGCGCATCGCCCTGCACCACCGCCACCGTCGCGCCGACCAGCTGCTCTTGCGCCAGCTGCTCCGTCAGCGCCGCATCGAAAAACGCCGCCAGCGCCTCCGGCGTCAGTGGGGCGTCGGCGGCGCGCGTCGGGGCAACACGCAGTCCCGTTCCCAACAATAGCCCCACAACCAACAACCAGCGCCATACTCGCAAAATCCATACTCTGAAATTCATCTTGATCCTCCCGTGAAAATCTACAAATCGGCAAATCTCAAAATCGCTCTTCCGTTCTGGAAAGCATGAAGGTAGTATAACGGTTAGGAAGTCAGGTTGTCACCTATCGAAAGATAGGTCGGAGGGTAGGAGCGGGTAAGGGATTCTCGTTTGCGCTCGAAAGCACGGCATAGCGTTATTGCTGTTGCTGCTCGCGGCGGCGGGGACGGGCTTTGGATTGCTGGCCGGGGTATGGCTCAGCTATTTGCTGGTGGGCGCGCTGAACGTGGGCGGGTTCAGCCTGCCGTACTTCTTCCCCTGGGCGGGGGTTGCGCTTACCGTAGGCGTGGGTCTACTGTTCGGCGTGGGCGGCGCGCTCATCCCGGCGCGGCAGGCCGCCGGGATGGATATTATCAACGCGCTGCGGTATGAGTAAACGTCTGGGCGTTGCCGCGCCTGGCGCGGCAACGCCAGGTTTTCTTGAGACCAGATAGGTGCGAATCGGCTGGACGGATCACAAATCTACAACAGGCTCAAGCTCTGCGCGCGGGCGATGGCTTCCCCGCGATTGTGAGCATCCAGTTTGACGTAGAGGCGCTTGATGTGGCTGCGCACGGTGCTTGGCGCCACGTAGAGGCGCTCGGCGATCTCTGGCGCGGAGAGCTCCGTGCGCAGGAGTTGCAGGATTTCCAGCTCCCGTTCGGTGAGCGGCGCCAACAACGGCGTGGGAGAGGGGGCAGTTGCCGGCGAGGGCGTGGCTGCGTTTTCTGGAAAGGACGTCAGCAGTTGTCGAACGTAGTCTCGCGCCGGATGTTGTGTGCTGTAGCCGCGCAGCACATCCGCCAGCAGTGGCAGCCCTGGCAGCTCCACTTCGGTGATGCTGCGGAGATGTCCTTCTGGCTCAGCCAGATCGAGCAGCGGTTCCAGGAGCGCCAGCGCCGCTGCGGTTTGGTTTTGCGCTTGCAAAGCGGCGATTTCCAGCGCCAGTGTTTTCACCATGCTGCTGGTACGCGCGCTCGACGCGGCTGCTTGGCGCAATGTCTCGGCGATACCATGCGCCTCGATGGGTCGGTGCAGTCTCAGCAACGCGCGCGCTAGCGTGAAGTAGAGCATCTCATAGGAGCTGAAAGTCAACCCCGGCGGCAAGGGCGCGTCCGGTGTGGGCGGGAGCGCCAGACCGCAGGTTTCCACCCACCGACGGATCGTAGGCAAATCCTCTTGCGCCAGCGCGCTTGCCGTCTGAAGGGCGTCGTATAAAGCGCGGAACGCCGGCCCCAGGTCTGAAATGTGCTGGGCTAGCAACGCCAGCCCCTCCTCCGCGCCCGTGAAATCCTTCACATCCAAACGCAGGTTGACCAGCAACATGGCAGTGTTGAGCTGGATCTCACGGTTGTTGACTTCTGCGCCCAGAGCGGCGGCCCGTTCTGTCCACTCCAAGGCGGCGGCAAAGTGTTGGCGCTCGCGTTCCAACATCCCCAGACCCAGATAGATGTACCCCAGGTTGGGCCAGTGGGCCGCGCCATGCCGTTCTGCGAGGGTCAACGCCCGATGATGTGTGCTCTCCGCTTGTCGTAACAGCCCCAAAGCAATCTGGCAGCGTCCCAGGAAGGTGAGGGACATCATCTTGCTGTAGAGATCGTCTGTGGGCGTGGTGTTGGCGACGATGGCCTCGAAGCGTTGAGCGGATGTGCTGGCGTCGCCTTTCAGCAGGGGAATCAGCGCCAGGTTCATCAGCGCCATATTGCGCCACAGCTGATCTTCGACCGGCAGCAGTTCCAATGCCTGATCTACATGCGCGGCGCTGGCATCGAAGTCAGCTTGCTGGACGCGCACGAGATACGCGGCGGCGGTGTGCCAGCGGCCCCACAGCGCCGGTTCGGCGTTCAGGGCTTCCAGGTTGTGCGCCACAGCCGCCAGCTGTTGGGCGGCGTTTTCCACTTCGACGGTGAGCAATGACATCCAGACGCGGAGCAGCCCCAAGATGGGGGCTTTGCGCACCAGCGCGAGCGGCAAAGCGTCGAGCCAGCCCAGCACCGTGCCCGCGTCGCCCCGCCGCAGCAAGAACTCGGCTTCCTCTGTCACCAACGCCGCGGCGTTCTCGAAATCCTCTGCCGCCAGAGCATGTTCCACGGCTTCGCGCGTCATCGCCTGCGCGCGGTACCAGGCGCACGCGCGCCGATGGAGCTGCGCCACACGCTCCGGGAACAGGCGTCGCAGCCGTTCCTGGAGGAATTCCGCAAAGAGTGGATGGTAGCGATACCAGCGGCGTTCATCATCCAGCGGCGTGATGAAGAGATTGGCGCGTTCCAAAGTGTGAAGGATGAGGGCTGAAGGCTGATGGGTCGCCGAGAGCTGGGGCGCTAATTCATCCTGTGATCTTGCGTCTTCTGTGGGGGGGGCCTGTGTGCTTACCGTGAGCAGGGCATCGCACAGGGGCGCGCAGAGCTGGTTCAGGATGGCCGTATGCAGCAGAAAATCACGGATTTCGGGCGACTGGCGCTCGAGCACTTCTTCGCCCAGATAATCGAGGAGGTAGCGATGGCTGCCGGTGAAGGCCCGGATAAAGGTCGCCGGATTGCTGCGGTTGTGCAGGGAAAGGGCCGCCAGGTGCAGCCCGGCGAACCAACCCTCGGTGCGCGCTGCCAGCTCTTCCACCGAGGCGGCGTCGAGGTGCAGATCCAGGGCGATGTTGAGAAGTTCTGCCGTTTCTGGCGCAGTGCAGCGCAGATCTTCGGCGCGCAATTCGGTGAGTTGCCCTCGCGCGCGGAGATTTGCCAGCGCCAGGGGCGGTTGCTGGCGCGCTGCGAGCACCAGGTGCAGGGTGGGCGGCAGGTATTCCAGAAATTGATCGAGTCCTTGGTGGATGGTGGATGCCTGGATGACGTGGTAATCATCCAGAACGAGAATGACGCGCTGCGGCAGGGCGGCGAGCGCGTTGAGCAGTTGCGCGAGCGCGTTCTCGGTGTGTGGCGGCTGCGGCGAGTGCAGGCGCGCCAGAATCTCCGCGCCGAAGTTCGGCTGGACGGTTTGCAGGGCTGCGATGACGTAGCTCCAAAAGCGCGTGCTGTCATTATCTTCCGGGCCGAGGGCGACCCATGCCAGCACCCAGCCTTCGGGCAACGCTGCGCGCCACTCGGCGAGCAAGGTGGTTTTGCCGAAGCCGGGCGGCGCGGAGAGCAGCGTGAGCTTGCCGCTGAGTCCCGCATTCAGCCGCGCGGTAAGACGGGGACGCCGGATTGCGTTGGGGCGCGGTAGAGGGGCGTGTGTCTTGGTCAACAACAGCGGTGGAAGGCGCGCGCCATTTGCATCTGCGTCGTGAGGTGTATCCATGGTTGATTCGTCCTTGTTCTGCCGTCGGTCGCGTGACTTGCAACGCGGTTCGCGTAAGGCCAAGTGTACCATCAAGCCTTCAGTTGACAACATAAAGCTGTGCTCTGTGCTAACAAACCTCGCATATACGCCAGTTTTGAACCTGTTCGATGGGATAGTATATTTCTGTTCGTCCAGGTGATGACTTTGCCGCGAGACTGTGCCAAAATGGAAGTATCAATGAACGAAAGCCTGGATATTCGCACCGTATGATCCCAAATATGTCTTTCACAAGGAGGATATGACATGAATCGCACACGCTTGTTGATGATGGTACTTTTTGTCTTGACGGCGCTGCTGGCAGCCTGCGCTGCGCCGACGCCACAGACAGCCGGATCGCCGTTGCAGACCGTGGCCGACTTCTACGCCTGGCTCGAAAGCTACGAGGGCAGTCTGTTGGGAGGGCGCGGCTACCGCGAAAGTCCTTACCTCAGCCCGGAGTACATCCAGGAGCTGGATGCGCTGGTGGATTCTTTTGAGCAGCAGGGCGGCGGGGGCTTCGACCCCTTCATCTGCGCGCAGGATCGGCCGCAGCATATCCTTGCGCTCGAGGCTGAGGGAACGCCGGAGCTCACCCGCGTCACCGTTGAGGCATGGCAGCCCATCTATGTGGATGTGCGGCTGGTGGATTGGGAATGGCAGATCATTGCCATCCACTGCACGCCGCCGGGCGAGCAGACTAACGCGCCCGCCGCGCCCGCCCAGCCGGTGCTGATCGAGACGCCTGCCCCTACCGAGGAAGCAGCCGCGCCTGCGCCCACCGATGTCCCGGCAGCCGCGCCGCCCGTCGCGGAGATCCCCGCCGACTGGCTTTTGTTCGAGGATGCGACGTTCGGCTTCCGGCTGTGGTATCCCGCCGACTGGGAAACGCAGGAAATCCCACCCATGAGCGGCAACGTTCCTGACGGCGAACGGGCGCGCAAGTACACGCTGCTTCTCCAACCGCAGGGCTGGGATGGCATCGCCGCGCCCTTGAGCATCCAGGTGACGGAAGGCGCCGATGCGCAATTCGCCGCCTTCTTTCCCATGCCCGCCGATGTGGAAGAGGTGCTCGTCAACGGCAATCCGGCGGTGAAGGCCCTGGATGTGTTCGGCGATATGTTCATCGCCTCGACCATCATCCCCCATCCCGCCAACGGCGAGGTGCGGCTGATCTGCCAGGATATGCTGAGCGGCTTCCCGGATCGGCTCGCGGGACATGAAGAGGTGAGCGCGCGCATCGAGCAAATCATCGGTACGGTCACGTTCGAGTAATTGCGCAGGTGCGTCGCACTTTCTCGAAGCGCGACGCACCTCAAGAGGTAATGACGATGCAAGCACAGGCGCTCACTTTACCCAAGACCGTTGTAGGGCTGCTGCTCCACCCACAGGCGACGTGGCGCGCGCTCCAGGCCGCGCCGCGCCGCCGCGTGTGGCTTCCCGCCCTGGCGATGGCGCTCCTCACGGCGTTGCTGGTCTTCGTCTCTGCGAACGCCGACGCACACTACCGCTACCGGCTGGCGCTGGACTGGTACGCGCAGCAGGCGACGGGCAACCCGCCGACCTTGCAGCCCGTCGCCTTCACGACGACCGCGATCCAGGCGGCGCACGCGCTCGGCGCGTTGGCGCTGCGCTGGGCGCTGTGGACAGGGGCGCTGCTCGCAGCGGCGCTCTTCGCCGAGCGGCGGCTCACCTGGCGCGACACCCTCGCGGTGACGCTCTGGGGCTGGCTGCCGCTCATCCTGCGCGGGCTGGTGCAGCTCGCCTTCGTGACGCTCGCCCGCGCGCCGGTCTACAATCCCGGCCTCTCTGGCCTCGTCTACAACGCCACGCCCCCGCCGCTGACGGCGTTCCGCTATGTGACGCCTTCCGCCGCCCAATGGGCCGCAGCGATGCTGCTGCGCGGCGTGGACCTCTTCGCCGTCTGGCAAGGGCTACTCACGGGTTGGGGCTTCGCCGCCTTCACGCAGACGTCCGCCCGCAAAGCCCTCGCGCTCACCGCAGCGATGTGGGCGGCGATGTTACTATTGCATTTGGTGCTGGGACGATGATGATGACGACAGACCACCGACCACCGAGCACGCTTTTGTCGTCGGTCGTCGGTCGTCCGTCATCAGTCGTTTGTGATCAGCAGTAGTTGAGGAAAACCCATGTCCGCTTTGATTCGCACCGAGAATCTACACCGCCATTTCGTGATGGGCGAGCAGACCGTCCGCGCGCTGAACGGGGTTTCGGCGACGGTGGCGGCGGGCGAGTTCCTGGCGATGATGGGGCCGTCCGGCTCCGGCAAGTCCACGCTGCTCTACCTGCTCGGCGGGCTGGATCGGCCCACGGAGGGGCGCATCTGGATCAACGGACACGAGCTCAGCGCGCTCGACGAGAATGCGCTGGCGCACTACCGGCAGCGGGAGGTGGGCTTTATCTTCCAGTCCTTCCACCTGATTCCCACGATGACGGCGCTGCAAAACGTGATGTTCCCGATGGTCTTTGCGCAGGTACCCGCCGCCGAACGCCGTGAGCGGGCCGAGGTGCTGCTCACGCTGGTGGGCCTGGGCGAGCGGATGGAACATCGCCCCACGGAGCTCTCCGGCGGGCAGCAGCAGCGGGTGGCGATTGCCCGCGCCCTCGCCAACAATCCGCGCATCATCCTGGCCGATGAACCGACAGGCAACCTGGATAGCCGCATGGGCGAGGAGATTATGCAGCTGCTCGTCCGGCTCAACCGCGAAGAGGGGCGCACGATTCTGATGGTGTCGCACGATCCCAGCGTCACCGAGTACGCCTCACGCGCGTTGCATCTGCGGGATGGGGAATTGGTGATGGGGTGATGGGGAGAGAGGGTGATGGGGTGAGAGGGAGAAGGAGGTCGCTGTGATGGTAAAGCGTCTAATTGAACAGGTGAAGCCCATTGTTGGTCGTCCGTCTGTGGTCGTTCGCTGGCTGTGGGGGGTGATGTGTGGGGCGCTGCTGATCACGCTGCTGGCTGCGCCGTTGCCGGTACGGGCTGCGCCCGTGGCGCAGGAGCCGACGCCCGAACCGCCGCTGGTCGCGCAACCGTTGCTCCCCTCGCCGCAGATTCAGAACGTGGAGCCGCGCAGCTTCAGCAATACCACCGGCGCCGCGCTGAGCATCTCCGGCAGCGGCTTCATCACCACGACATTGGTGCGGATGGTGGGCTACGGCCTGCTGGATACGAGCTTCGTCAATGCGAACTGGCTGCGAGCGCAAGCGCCTGCCGGAATGCCGGCGGGCCGCTACGAGCTCGAGGTCTTCAACGACGGGCAGGTGAGCAATCGCTTCGCTATCGAAGTGAGCGCGCCCGCTGCGCCGCCTGCCGCACCGCCGCCCGGACGACCCATCCTCACTGTGCGCAATTTCAGCGTCGAGCCGGCCCGCGTCCGCGCCGGGCAGGAGTTCGTCGTCACCATCGAGCTCTACAACAACGGCAGCCGCGCTGGCGAGAACACACTGGCGGTTTTCACTGGCGGTAGCTTCCTGCCGGTGGGCGAGAACGGGCACGCGCTCTGGCAGCTGCCCATCAATCACACCGCGACGGTCAGCCAGCGGATGCGCGCCCCGGCTAACATGAGCTCCGGCGTCCACCAGCTGAGCATCGCCCTGAGCGCCAACGACTTTGCGGGCGACCACTACGAGTATCCGACCACACTCTCCGTCGAGGTCATCGGTACGACCGGAGGCGGCGCAGCGACGGGTCGCCCGCGCCTGCTCATTGAGGCGGCGAGCACGACCCCCGCGCCGCTGATCCCCGGCGAGCCGTTCACGCTCACGCTGCGCCTGGCGAATCGCGGCAACGCCACTGCGCTCAACGTCTTCGCCACCTGCGCCTCCGAGGAGCTGGCGATTCCCGCCCTGGGCAGCGATACCATCGCCGTGAGCCGCATCGCCATCAACGAGGCGGTGACGGTGACGCTGCCCCTCGTCTTAGGCGAGGTGGACGCGGGCGGGCGGCAGAATCTCCGCATCGTCCTGGCCTACGGCGACACCACCGGCGCGGCCCACACTGATCAGCAGAACGTCGGCGTGGCTGTGGACACGAGCCTGGCGCATCGCCCGCAGTTACTCATCCGCGAGGTTCGTACCACGCCGGAGCAGTTATTGCCCGGCGAGACCTTCACGCTCACCGTGCGAATCGCCAACGTGGGCGGCGGCGACGCGCGCCGGGTGACGCTCTCCCTGGGCGGTGCGCAGGGCGAGGCGCTGGAACCGTTCATCGCGGCGGGGGCGGGCAACGTGCTCTTCGTCCCGGAGGTTGCGGCGGGCGCGGTGGTCAGCCTCTCGCAGCGGCTCATTGTGGATGGGGCCGCCGCGCCCAAAGCCACCAACCTGCCCGTCGAGGTGGCCTACGACGATCCGCGCGGCGCGCGCCAGAGCGCGATCCAGCGCATCAGCCTCATCGTTCATCGCCGGGTGGATTTGCAGCCGCGCTTCTACCGCGAGCCGGGCGCGCTGCGCGTCGGGCAGTCGGCGGCGGTGGAGCTGGAAATCGTCAACCTGGGGCGCAGTGCGGTCAACATCGCGGCGATCACCGCAAGCAGCGCGCAGCTGGACGCGCGTCCGACGGGGCAGCCCTTCAGTGGCCCGCTCGATGCCAACGGCGCGGCCCCCTTCGACCTGGAGCTCACGCCTCGCGCGGGCGGCCCGGCGCAGTTGGAGATCACCGTGCTCTACCGCGACGACTTCAACCAGACGCAGACCCTCTCGTGGACGCTGGCCTTCGAGGTGCAAGATGCCCCCGCGCCCGTCGCGCCGGTGGATGGCGCAACGCCTCCGCCCAACAGCGGCGCAACAGCCCCCACCTTCTGGCAACGCCTGGGGCAGATCCTCAGAGGGCTGTTTGGAATCGGAAGTTGACGGATTTTAGATTTTGGATTTTGGATTTTGGACTTTGGACTTGCTGATTCGCTGACTCGTTGATTCGCTATGAAGACACACGATTTGATCGCGCTTGTGCTCAGCAACCTGCGCCGGATGAAGGGGCGGGCGCTGATGACGGCGCTCGGCGTGGTGGTGGGCACGGCAGCAGTGATGGTGCTCATCTCGCTGGGGGCGGGTTTGCAACGCCAGGCGTTGGAGAGCCTGGGCAGCAGCGCGCAGGAGGTCCGCATCACCGGCGGCGTGGATATGGACGGTAGCGCGTCCGCGCCCCAGGGCGCGGCCTCTACCATCCTCGACGGGGCGCTGCTGGCGCGCATCGAGGCGCTGCCCGGCGTGGATTGGGTCATCGCCTTCGAGCCGGTGATGGCGCCGCTCGATGTGGAAGCCGGGCGGCTGTGCGCTCGCTCCATGCGCGTGGTGGGCGTCGAGCCGGAGGACTTCGCCCGGCTGGGCTTTGAGGCGGGCGCGGGCGCGCTCGAGCTGCGGCGGGGGCAGGCGGTGCTGGGCGCGCGCGTCCCGGAGAGCCTGGCGCGCGCGCTTCTGGAACGGGACGCCGTCCCTGGCGCACAAGACCTGGTGGGCGAGCGGCTTACGCTTCACCTCACCCGGCGCGGCGACGCGGGCGTCTCCAGCGAGCGCGCCGTCCGCGTGGAGGCGGCAGGTGTGCTCGCGCCGCGCGGCAGCGCCTACGACTTCAACCTCTACATCTCCCACCGCGAGGCGCTGGAGCTCAACACCTGGTTCTTCGCCCAGCGCCGCGATCCCGCGCGGCAGGGCTATCCCGAGGTGCTGGTGCGCGTGTACGATGTCCGCCAGACCGCCGGGGTTGAGCGGCAACTGGCGGCCCTGGGCCTCAACGTCTTCTCCGAGCGCGAGCAGGCGGAGAGCCTGGGCGCGTACTTCACCGAGTTGCAGGCATTGCTCGGCGGCATCGCGGCGATCTCGCTGCTCGTCTCCGCGTTCAGCATCGCCAACACCATGCTCATGGCGATTACCGAGCGCACGCGAGAGATCGGCCTGATGAAGGCGCTCGGCGCGACGCACCGCGACGTGATGACGGTCTTCCTGAGCGAGGCGGGCAGCATCGGCCTGCTGGGGGGCGTGGGCGGCGTGAGCGTGGGACTGGCGCTCAACGGGCTGGTCAACCTGGCGGGCGGGGATGCCGCGCTGCTGGAGCAGATGTTCGGCGGCGGCATGACCCTGCGCGCCTTCACCCCGCTCTGGCTGCCCGTTTTCACCGTCGCCTTCGCCGTCCTCGTCGGCGTGCTCTCCGGCATCTACCCCGCCCGCCGCGCCGCGTGCATGAGTCCCATCGCGGCGCTCAAGTTGGGGTGAGGGATGCTGGTTGCTGGTTGCTGGATGCTGGATGCTGGTTGCTGGTTGCTGGATGCTGGATGCTGGTTGCTGGATACTGGTTGCTGGATGCTGGTTGCTGGATACTGGTTGCTGGTTACTTGAAACTTGTCGCTAATTCGCTTTTTCGCTGACTCGCCTTTTCGCTGACTCGCTGATTCGCTATGAACATTCGTGATCTCTTACCGCTAGTTTGGAGCAACCTCCGCCGGATGCGGGGGCGCGCGGCGCTGACCGCGATGGGCGTCATCATCGGGACGGCGGCGCTCGTCGTGCTCATCTCGCTGGGTGCGGGCTTGCAGCGCCTCTCGTCTGAGCTGAGCTCCGGCGCGGCGCTCACGGAGATCGCCTTTCATCCGCGCATTGATTACCGGGTGGTGCAGGGCGCGGAGCTCGAGGGCCTGATCTCCGGCGACGAGCCGCCGGGCCGCTGCGGGAACATCCTCGACCAAATGCCTATCGTGGATGCGGCGATGCGCGAGCGGATCGCCGCGCTGCCGGGCGTGGCTTGGGTCGCCGTCTACGAGATGCTGCTAGGAACCGCCGAGATCGAGGCTGGCGCGCTGCGCGGATCGAGCGTGGTGCGGGGGATGGAGCCGGCCCTGCTGCCGCAGCTGGGCCTGGAGGCCGCGCAGGGCACGCTCGAGCTAGGGCGCGGCGAGGCCATCATCGGCGCGGACTTCGCCGCCGCGCTCTACGATCCCGTGGAGCGCCAGCGCACGCCGGGCGCGCGGCCCTCCGCGCCGCCGCCGGAGCTGCTGGGCGAGACGCTCATCCTGCGGCTGACCACGCTCGACGCAGAGCGAAACACCATCCAACGCGCGGTGCGGGTGCAAGTGGTGGGCGTGCTCGCGCCGAAAGGCTGGCTCTACGATGACGCGATCATCCTGCTGGAGCGCGATGTGCTTGATATGAACAGCTGGATGCACGCGGGTCGCGCCGGGCAGCGCCGCGATCCCGCGCGGCAGGGCTACAGCGCGGTCATCGTCAACGCGGTGGATTTGCGCAGCACCCCCGGCGTGGAGGAGGCGCTCACCGCGCTGGGCTTCCCCGTCTACACCGAGCGGCAGCAGTTGGAGGAGTGGGCGGCGTTCTTCACGGCGTTGCAGGTCTTCTTGGGCAGCATCGGCGCGATCTCGCTCTTCGTGGCGGCGTTCGGCATCTCCAACACCATGCTCATGGCGATCCACGAGCGCACGCGGGAGATCGGTCTGATGAAGGCCATTGGCGCGACGCACCGCGACGTGACGCTCATCTTCCTGGCAGAATCCGCCGGCATCGGTTTGCTGGGCGGGATGGGGGGCGTGGCGGTGGGGCTGCTGCTCACCACGCTGCTGAGCCTGGGCGGCTCGGTGCGGCTGGCGGGGCTGCCCTCGGCGGCGGCGTATACCCCGCCGTGGTTGCCCTTCTTCGCCGTGGGCTTCGCCGGGCTGGTGGGCGTCATCGCCGGGACCTATCCCGCCCGCCGCGCCGCTCGCTTGGAGCCGCTGCTCGCGTTGAAGGTGGAGTGAGGGGGCGGATTTCGGGCAGTGACCTGCTACGAAAACCCATTTCCTGGACGAAGCAGGCATGGTTTTGTTGCCTTGCGTTGACCACACCGGTTTATCCTCTCTTGCAGTTACCTGCGCCCCAGTGATTCTTCGTTGGCGTGTACCGCGTGACCTTTTTGACAGATTGATAATTTCGTATATAATTATTTGGTTAAATCTGACTGGGGTTTGTGGGGGATGGATAAGATGGACGATGCATTTGTGATAAGGGATCTACAGCAGTTTGTGGAGCTCTGGTCCAAAACGTATAATACAGAGGGCAAACCGGACTGGGCCCACATCCTCCCGTATTACGACGAACAGGTTATTTTTCGGGATAGCATCCAGGAGATTCATGGGCTTGAGGCGTTTAAGCGCATGACCGAACGTTTGACCGCGCGCTCCAGTGAGTTGGAGATGCGCATCGTCAGCGCGGTGATGGAGAACTGCACGATCTTCATGGAGTGGGAAATGACGCTCCTCTTCCGCAAGACGCGCCGCTCGGTGGTGTATGGTGCCAGCAGGTTGAGCCTGAACGCGCAAGGGAAAATCATCTCTCAAAGGGATTATTACGACTTGTGGGGCGATATCTTTGATAATGTGCCGGGTTTGGGCAAGTTGTACCGGAAATTTATGGTGCGGTTTTTTGGGTAGCGAGCGATGGGCGAGAAGATGAATCCGATTAGAAAATATTGGGGTCAATACCGTTGGGCGAATGTATGGGCGATGGTTAGGAACAGCCTGCAAGCGCCTGATCATTGGGACGAGGATTTCCGGGGCAAGCGGGTGGTCATCACCGGCGCAACTTCCGGTATTGGTTATCACACTGCCATGCGATATGCGTCCAGGGGCGCGAGCGTGCTCACCATTAACCGCAACGCGCAGAAGTCTGAGGCGTTGTGCCGGTCATGGGAGCGAGATTTCGGCGTCACATGCGACTATTTGCTCGCAGATCTGAGCCGTCTCGCGGACGTGCATCGCGTTGGGAACGCTCTGGCGCTCATGGAAACGCCCATTGATGTTTTGATCCACAATGCAGGGATTTACCTCTCCAGAAAAGTGCTAACCGAGGACGGCATCGAGATGACCTTTGCGGTCAATTTCCTTTCGTCTTTTGTGATTAATCAGTTGATTCGGGAGAAACTCAAAGCCGAGCAACGGACGCGCATCATTCTGGTGAGTTCAGAGGGGTACCGGTTTGCCGTGTGGGGGCTGCGCCTGGATGATTTGAACTGGCAGCAGCGCCGTTACACTGGGACGCGGGCGTATGGCGCTTCGAAAACGGCCCAGTTGCTCACCATGCCGCTCTTCCACGAGCAGGTTTACGCCAGTGGGGTCGCGATCAACGCTATGCACCCCGGCATGGTGGTGAGCAACACCGGTTCGGATAACGGCCCGCTTTACAAATGGTATAAACGCAATTTTCTCAATCGAATATCCCTATCCGCCGATATTTCAGCGGAGGCGCTCTACTACCTGGGCGTTTCGCCGACGCTGGCGGGGGCGAGCGCGCAATTCTTCAATCTGACACGGCTAGAGGAACTGGCGCCCCCCGCGCGGGATCGGGAGGTCGCCGAAGCGCTATGGGATATCAGCCTGGATCTGGGAGGATTGAAATGACGGAACGTCACGAAGCCATTGTTGTGGGGGGCGGGATTGCGGGATTAACGGCTGCGGTTTACCTGGCAAGAGCCGGCGTGGATGTGCTGTTGCTGGAAAAGAACGCAGATTGCGGCGGGCTGGTCAATACCTTTGTGCGCGAGGACTTCCGTTTTGAGGTGGGGGTGCGGGCACTGTTGAGCGCCGGGATCATCTTCCCCATGTTGGAAGAACTCGGCATTGCGCTCGAAACGCTCGAAAACACCGTGTCTGTTGGGATTGAAGATCGCATCATGCACGTCACTTCTCAGGAGAGCCTGGCGGACTATGCCGCGTTGTTGCGCCACTTCTATCCTGCCAGTGAAGCGGATATCGCGCGCGTTATGACCATTATCCGGCGGGTAATGAAAGATATGCACGTGCTTTACGGGGTCAGCAACCCGATTTTCCATGATTTCAGAACCAACATCCCTTACTTTATCAAAGTTTACATGCCGTGGTTCTTCAAGTTCGTGGTGACGCTGATGCGGATCAGCCAGATGCAGCGACCTGTCGAGCCGTATCTCGATACCCTCGTGAAGGATCGCGCCTTGCGAGACATCATCAGCCAGCACTTTTTTAAGAACACGCCGGCATTCTTCGCCATGAGTTATTTTTATCTCTATACTGATTATTTCTATCCCAAGGGTGGGGCGGGACGTTTGTCCCAAGCGCTGCGCGATAAAACCATCGCATTCGGTGGGAAGATCAAGACGGCAACCGTAGTCACCGAAGTTCATGCTGCCGCGCGGCAATTGGTTGATCACCAGGGCCAGCGCTACGCCTATGACCATCTGGTATGGGCGGCGGATCTGAAAACCCTATATCGGATCACCGACACGGCTGGCTTGCCGCCAAAAGCTGCCGCTAAAATTGCGACACAAGAGGCTGCGCTGGCTGCCGGACGGGGCGCCGATTCCGTCTTCACCATCTACGCGGCTGTGGATGAACCCCCGGAAACCTTCAAGGCTATTTCGAATGGGCATCTTTTCTACACGCCTGTCAGGCAGGGCCTCGGAGAAATCCATCGTTCTGAACTGCAAGCCATGTTACAGAACTGGGAGGCCGTGTCCAAAGCGGAGGTGCTGGCGTGGCTGACCCGATTCTGCCAGTTCAATACCTATGAGATTTCCATTCCGGTGCTCAAAGACCCCACTGCTGCCCCTGAAGGCAAGACCGGCTTGATCATTAGCACGCTCTTTGACTATGAGCTGGTCAAGAAGGTGGAGGAATCTGGTTGGTACGAAGCCTTCAAAGCCGAGGTGGAGAACCGGATGCTGGATGTGCTCTCGGCCTCGCTCTATCCGGTGCTAAAGGACAAGTTGCGCTTCAAATTCTCCGCAACGCCCCTCACCATCGAAAAAACGTTCGGCAACTCGGATGGCGCTATTGTGGGCTGGTCCTTCGAGAGGCCTGTTCCCGTAACGCACCAGATGCTCAAGGTCAATGATGCGGTCAAAACTGCCATCCCGCATGTCACCCAGGCCGGGCAATGGGCTTACAGTCCTGGGGGCGTGCCCATGGCGATTCTGACAGGCCGGCTCGCAGTTCAGGCAATGGAAAAGCGCAAAAAGTGAGCACGCCTACTTTGGATTCACTACCCGCCCCATGAAGAGCACGGCGCCGCTTTGCGTGTCGCGGGTGAGATAGATGAAGGGCCGATCCACGGTCAATTCCACATCCATCATGGGCATGGATTCCAGTTTCATCACCACCGCGGTTGCCGCCGCTGCTTCGGTGCCTGCCTCATCCACGCTGACGAATGCCTTGTGGAACACGTCGCCGATGTAGAGGTCGCGTGTGCCATCCATCCCGCTGAAGTCGGCCTGTTTGGGGTCGAACGCTGCCGGCATTCCCAGCGCCTCGAGGGTTTGCGCCAGGCGGAACTCGGCTTCGACCTCGAACTTTGGCATCGTGAGCGCCACGCTGCGCGATTGAAGCCCGGTGATGATGCGCTGCAATCCCTCGCCGGTGAGGGCCGCCTCGAACTCCGCGAAGCGCCCGGCATCCGGCACGATCAGCACTATGCTCGCGTGCCCGCCCTGATACGGCAGCTCGATGGCCTGATAGCCCTCGCCCTGAGCATAGGGGACCCGCTCCGGGTCGGCCCACCGCATCATGGGCGTGTTCACCGTGGTCCCGGAGAGGAGCGTGAACGCGCCCTCCCTGGTGAGATTTTTCTCGAACGTGTGACGCCATCCCGCGTTGAAGTAGATCGCGTTGGCTAACACTAGCCGCGTCAGGTCATCCACGCCGCCTTCGGGGATCAAGTTCTGGATGCGATCCGCCGTCCGCTCCGCCACCCAGGTATTGATGGCTTGGCGCGCCGCTTCGGCTGCGGTGATGAAGCTCACCAGCTGCAACCCCGCGCCGTAGTGCTGCGCCAGCAGGTCAAGAAACTCCGGCAAGAAGCGGTATGTCTTTTCCGCCCAGAGGGAATTGGCGATGTGCAGCTCGAAGGGCTGTTCCGCGCCGTCCTGCGCACCTTCTTGCGCTGTGAGCAGCAGGTCAAGGGCATTGAAGGCGCGGTGCAGGTCGGCATCGGGCAGGGTGAAGTGCAACGTCTGCGCCATCTGCGTCGCCGTCTCGCCGCGCGCGCCGGCGTAGGTCATCGCTAGCGCCACGGAGATGCTGTGCGGCGAGAAGAACAGGTTCTCTTCGCTGTGGCGCAGCTGCTGGTAGAGGTCTACCGCAAAGGCCGTGTTGCCCGTAGTCAACGCGAGGAGATCCGTCTCGCTGAGCTGTGGCGCGCTCTCGCGGGGCAGCTCCGAACGCAACGTCTCCGCTGCGGCGGGCTGCGGCTGGGGGCCGGCGCAGCTCGTCACGAGCAACATGAGCACAAGTAACCAGGTCATCGTTCGCATGATTTTCTCCTTTTCAAAGTATGAAGGATGAAGGCGGAAGGATGAAAACCCCCGCTCTGCTAACCTCTCCGAAAAATAGTCAACTACTTGCTTTTTGTAAGACGTTGGAAAGCTGGAAGAAGTTCCGCAAAGCAAAGATGTTGACGAGGAGCGGCGTCAATATCAAAGGGGCTTGAGTGGTGGGGATGTTGGGGACTATGCCAGGCGCTCAGTCCTGGCGACCGTTGTGATCGTTGCGCCCGCTGCGCCCGCAACCGCGTTCGGGCGCCAGCGCGGCGCTGGGACGTTCGCGCTCCAGGCGGCAGCCGCCGCCGCAGATCTCCAGATCTGGGCAATCCCAGCAGGCTTCTGGCAGCCCGGCGGCAAGCGGATCGGTTTCGCGCTCGCGGAAGCTACGGAAGAGCGCGCCGTTCCAGATCGCGTCCCACGGATCGGCGAGGATGTTGCCCGCCGCCCGGTAGTACGATTGGCACGGCAGCACGTCGCCGTTCGGCTCGATGCAGATGGAGTATTCGGCGGCGTTGCAGCGTTTGGGATCCAGCCCCAGCTCCAAGGGGGAGAGCCGGCAATAATCGGTGACGGTGTACCACAAAAAGCGCAGCCCCAGGGTCTCGGCGCGATCCTGTATGGCCAGGAGCAGCGCGGCCATTTCCTCGGCGCGAATGGCCTCCGGCGTCGCCGCGCCCCCCCCTGCGTAGATCATGCCGTTCATGGCGAAGGTGTGCAGGCCCAGCTCGTGGATGAAGTCTACGATCTCCAGCGCGTGATCGCGGTTGCGCTGGGTGAGGGTGGTGTTGGTGATGGTGTGCAGGCCGCTCGCCTGGGCGTTGCGAATCCCCGCTACTGTTTGCTCGAAGGCGGCGGCGCCGACTATGGCGTTGTGGCCCTCGGCGCGGTGCGATTCCAGCGTCACCTGGATGTGGTTGAGGCCCGCAGCGGCGAGCGCCTCGGCGAAGGGTCGGTGCGCCAGCCGCCGCCCGTTGGTGTTCATGCCCACCATCAGCCCCAGGCCCTCGGCGTGGCGGATGATGGGCAGCAGATCAGGGACCAGCGTGGGTTCGCCGCCGGTGAGGATGATGTGCGGCACGCCGAGCGCGGCGAGCTGGTTGAGCACACGCTGCCATTCTGCTAGCGAAAGGCTGGGCATCTGGAAGCGCTCCGGCTCGTTGTAGCAGTGTGCGCAGGCGTTGTTGCAGTTGTAGGTGAGGGCCAGATCGGCTTTGAAGGGGGCGTTCACGGGTGTGCTGAACACCGGCTTGAAGGCCACCCGGTCGGCGATGGCGCAGGTAGGGCAGCCGACGTGGGGCGTTTTCAGGTCGGCGACGAGCGCGTAGAGGCGCGTGAGCTCCTCGTGGAGTTGTGCGCGCGTCACGTTGCGGTAGCGCCGCCAGAGAAAGCGTTGGGCGCGCTCGATGGGGATGTCTTCCAGCGCGAGTTTCGCCATCTCTACGGCGGTGGGATTGAGGTGGATGACCTCATTCGCGTCCACGAAAAGCACGCCCGCGCCGTCGGCTTCGATGCGCAGGTGCAGCCGCCGCTTGCCGCCGGGCAACTCCAGGCGGTAGATGTAGAGTCCCGGCGCAGGTGGATCGGGCGCGCTGAACCAGTCTTTGAGTGCCATGGGAAACCAGTTGCGAGTTGCGAGTTGCGGGTTGCGAGTTGCGAGTTGCGGGTTGCGAGTTGCGAGTCACCCATCACGGGTCACGCCTCACGCCTCACGAGTCAGTTGACTTATGACTTCCTCACCACTTCGGCGCTTCTTCGATCTGGTAGCTGGTGCCGCAGTAGGGGCAGTTGACGAAGATGGCGCCGGCGCGCACTTCGATGGAGTCCTTGCTCAGCGCGCCGCTGCATGAGCGACAGCGCATCTGCTCCAGGGAGACGTCGCCGCTGAGATCAATCTTCTGCACGATGGTCGTTTCCTGGCGCCGGGGGCGCATTTTGGTGAGGTAGACCATGACCCCTGCGCCGGCCATGAGAATGAGGCCGATGACCAGGCGGATAATCTGCCCCTCCATGCCCACGACGAACATGATGCCGAAGAAAGCCAGCACCGCTGCGATGATGTAGGTGATCAACTCCATGGGAACCTCCTGTGA